>NZ_CALNWX010000007.1:0-320779 GCF_940807095.1 Chryseobacterium sp. Marseille-Q3244
GTCAACATAAGCTGTTTAACAATGTTACGTATGTTAATGCTCCAATACCAGGTGAAATCCTTAATTTAACTTTTGTAAACTTAATTTTGTTTACAATAATTTTAACAATTTTCGTCATATTTATGCTGTTTACAAATGTTAATATTTATTGTATGCCTTAAAATGGTTAAATTTGATTCCAGTAAATTATTTTTCCAGCAATGAACTTTGAATCTATTTATTCTCCCAGCCCTGATTTCTCAAATCGCTATATTTCCCCTGAAAAATTATTTTCTTACCTACAGACAAATCTCAGCGATTATATTCAGGAGATCGGAACTTCTTATTTAGAGAAGCCTATTTATCAATTAAGCATAGGAACCGGAAACATTCAGGTGTTGGCTTGGTCACAAATGCACGGAAATGAATCCAATGCTACGCATGCCATGCTTGATCTTTTAACAAGCCTTGATAAGGTTCCCAAAATGAAGGATGACTTATTTAGTAAAATCAGACTAGATTTTATTTTTATGCTCAATCCCGATGGATCTGAAAGATGGACAAGACTTAATGCAGCAGATATTGATCTTAACCGTGATTTTCATAATGAAGCAAGCAAGGAGATTAAGTTTCTGAAAAAAGCAGCGGCTTCAAAGAAATATGATTATGCCTTAAACCTCCATGAGCAGAGAACCATTTTTACAACAGACGGTATTCATCCGGCTACACTTTCTTTTCTTGCTCCTTCTGAAAATGTAGAACGTACTGTTACCGAAAACAGAAAAAAATGTATGGCTGTAATCGGAAATGTTTATACCCATTTAAAGGAAATGATCCCTAATCAGATCGGAAGATATTCTGATGAATTTTATCCAACTTCAACCGGTGATAATTTTATAAAAGCAGGAATGCCTACCATCTTATTTGAAGGCGGACATTTTGTAGATGACTATACCAGAAAAGGAACCAGAAAATATTATACTATTGCTCTATATTATGCACTGAAAGCAATCAGTGAACTGAACTCAGACAGTACCGGATGGGAAGCTTATTTGGACATTCCGGAAAACAAAGAAACCCACTACGATATTATCTATAGAAATGTAAGATTGAATACAGAACATGAATGTATTTTAGATATTGCCGTTCAGTATAGAGAGATGAAAGAAGATGGGAAAGATGAGATTTCTTTTGTCCCTTTTGTGATGGAAGCAGGAGATGTGAAAAAAAGAAAAGGCTGGCTGGAAATAGATTGCACAGGAAAGAAATTTGTTTCGTCTAATAAATATCCGAAGCTGGATGCAGTAGTAGATTTTACAATAGAAGATTAAACAGTTTCGGCAACCCAAAGGGTTGCCGAAACTGCTTTTTATATTTTCTATGAATAAAAAATCAGATACATATTGTAGTAGGAAAACTATGATTCAGATCCTTAAAAATGAGAAATTATAGATTATCTTTTTCTCAATTTTTTTAATTTATATAATCTGTAAAATCTGCGAGGGGTTTTAATATTTTATTCAATTAATAGAAATCTCTAGTTTACCACTTTAATGCCACTAGCCAGGAACCTGATTTCTTCCTTAGGTTGTGTAATGGCATCAATTTCCGATTGAGGTTTCTTAGCATCCTCAGCATAATGTTTTTGTTCATCTACAGAAATTACTTTTCTTTCAGCATTTCCTTCTAAAACTACATTTTTACCTTTTAAAGCAGTAGGTACAAAGAAAGCATAGTCTTTCATTTTTACAAAAAACTGAGAGTTGTCATCAGTTTGAATAGTCAGCCAACATCCTTTTTTCTCACATACATCGGTAACCTTTCCTTTGATGGCTACATTTTCCAACTTCTTATTTTCTTTTTTAAGTTTCTTTCCCAGTTTGTCTACTGTAATCGCTTTAGACTCTGTATTGGCAGCAACTCCCGCTCCGTAAGTGTCACCTAACAAGGCATTCCCAGCAGGTGGTGAAAATTTCTTTTGTGATGTCTCCTGTGCAAACGCCAGGGTAGAAGCGCTTACAGCAACTGCAAATAGAATAGCTCTAAATTTCATGTTTAATATTTTTTTCAAAAATACTAATTAATATTGAATCATAAATCCATAAAAATTAATAATAAACAGGTGCTTGTGTAAATTTTTAATAAAATTCAAAATGAAAGGTAGATTTGTTTATATTTGACGCCTATACTTGACTATGCATAAAAAACTGAAACTATGGGATGCCATCATGCTTGTAATGGGATCTATGATTGGAAGCGGGATCTTTATTGTAAGCGCTGACATGATGCGTAATTTAGGCTCCGGTTATTGGTTAATTGTTGTCTGGATTATAACAGGAATCATGACGGTAGCTGCAGCGATAAGTTATGGTGAACTTTCTGCTCTGTATCCAAAGGCTGGCGGACAATATACTTATCTGAAAGAGATCTTCGGTAAAAGAATGGGATTTCTTTATGGCTGGGGGCTGTTCACTGTGATACAAACCGGAACAATTGCTGCCGTGGCAATGGCTTTCGGGAAGTTTACAGCATACCTGATTCCCTCACTGAATGATGCTGCCCCTATTTTCCAAAGTGGGGAATTCAAGATTACATGGATACAAATCTTAGCCATTGCAGTTATTCTTTTGCTTACTTACATCAATACAAGAGGGGTTGAAAGTGGAAAATTTTTGCAGAATATATTTACAGGATCTAAAATTTTAGCTTTATTAGGACTGATTGCTGCAGGATTTATCCTGGTTGATTTTTCTCATTTATCTGAAAACTTCAATCTGGGAATGGATTCTTTTAATAATCTTAAAAAAGATCTGAGCGGTAATTTCTTGAAAGAAGGCTGGGAACCTATTGGCGGAATGACATTAATGGGGGGTATTGCTGCAGCAATGGTAGGTTCAGTTTTCAGTTCTGTAGCTTGGGAAAGCGTAACATTTGTTTCCGGAGAAATTGAAAATCCAAAGAAAAATGTTGTAAAATCAATGATCTATGGAACTTCTGCTGTGATGCTTTTATATATAGCCGTTAATTTTGTGTATTTAAATGCTTTGGACAGAGACAGTATTGCCTTTGCAACCAATGATAGAGTGGCTGTAGCAGCATCACAGAATATTTTTGGAAGTGCAGGAACTATAATCATTGCGGTATTGGTGATGATTTCCACTTTCGGATGTGATAATGGTCTGATCTTAGCCGGAGCAAGGGTATTTCAAACCATGGCAAAAGACGGTATGTTCTTTAAATCTGCAGAAAAAAACAATAAAAATGATGTACCTGAAAATGCATTATGGATGCAGGGAATCTGGGCTTCTTTACTATGCCTGAGCGGACAGTACGGAAACCTGTTGGATATGATTTCGTTTGTAATTGTCCTGTTCTATATGATTACGGTTTTCGGAGTCATTTATTTAAGAGTTAAGCAACCTGCATTGGAAAGACCTTATAAAACATGGCTATATCCGGTTACTCCAATCGTATACCTTATTATAGGAACTGTTTTCTGCATCCTATTATTAATATATAAGCAGCAATATACATGGCCAGGATTCTTACTGGTATTATTAGGACTTCCGGTGTACTATTTTATCAACCGTAAAAAGATAGATCAATAGATTAATATAATATAGATAATGGTTTCAGGGCTTTCAATTCAGTTTGAAGGCCCTCACTTTTGAATAATATTTTAATTTATTATAACAATTATTTAGTGAAAATGTGTATTTTGGTATTTCGTTTTTAAGTAAACGCGACCATGAAGTAAAAAACAAGAAGCTATGGATACACCAAATTACAGAATGCCCTTTGTACCGTCCACTCTAATGACAGAAGGGGGAAGTATCGATACCTGCGATATGGGAGAAAGTATTGCTCACAATATTATGTTGCTGATCACCACCAAAAAAGGAGAGAACAGATACGATGAAAACTATGGAAACGATGTTTGGAACCTGGAATTCGATAATGGAGTAACAAGTGCCATCTGGGAAAATGTTTTTGTCAAAAGCCTTAGAAGACAAATTCTTGAGTATGAACCAAGAATTGTACAGCCACAGATTGATGCTAATATCCAATTTGTAGAACACAGTTACGATACCAAAGAACACACCGAAATTAAAAAGAAAGTAAGAATTGCCATCAATGCGAAGATGGAGGAAACAGGAGAACGTTTCAGTTTTTCAACAGAATTGTTCCTGAGCCCGATGTCTATTGATTAATATTTTTAACAGCGAAAAAAAATTATGAACCTAGATCAAAATATTTATTCCAAAGAATCTGTAAAAGCAAGAATGCTGCAGAATGCAACCAAAGTATGGGGATTGAAAAGTCCGCAGTCTTTAGACCCATTTGTAAAACTATTGATTGATGCATTCAGTACAGAAGTTTTTAAAGCGAATAATGAAATACAGACAGTAAATGCCCGGATTCTTGAAAAACTGGCCAAGCTGTTAACTCCATCCATTTATACCCATCCCATTCCGGCTCATGCGGTTGCTTTCACACAGCCTTATGATTCTACCGAAGTTTTATTGGAACACACAGAGTTTTTCTTCCGAAAGCAAATGACTTCCACGGTAAAATCGGAATCAGATAAACAGCTGAATATTCCTTTTACCCCGGTGGGAAACGTAAGAATTAATAAAGTTCACACTTCAATAATGTTTGTGGGGAATACCTGCTATAGTATTGATGACAGATTTAATAAAATTCCTATTGCAAGATTTAACGGAAGACCTGAAGATTATAGAAAGGTTACAGTTGGGGTTGATGTGAGCAAATATGTGAGCGAATATTTTCCTAAATACATGAGTATATTCTGCTCTAATCCGGCTTTCGAACATTTGGATTTTGTATATAAATTATTACCGTATATTACGGTTTCAAGTAATGGAAACCCTTTGTTTGTAAGAGAAGGATTAAGCTATCTTACAGAAAGTACTCCGGATGGCTATGAGCAGATGTTTAAAGAGCAGTCCATCCGAAGCAAAGTCATTGAAGATATTAAAAGTATCTACCGTCATAAATTTATAGAGATCACAGGACTTTCCAGTAGCTTGTTCTCAGAACCGGGACAACTTCCACAAAACCTGGACTTCCTTGCCGGAAAAGAAGAGATTGTAAAATATCTGGACAATAAGCGTTATTTATGGCTTACTTTTGAATTCCCACCACAGTTTTCCGCAGAAATCCTGGATAACTTCTCATTTGTTCTGAATGCATTTCCAATTTACAACAGAGGTTGGAAAAAAACGGAATACAGCCTTGATATTATGGGAAACAATATTCCTTTAGTAACGGACGAAGGAGAGCACTTCCTGTATGTGGATGAGGTGCAGGATGGAGATGGAAGAAAATATACCGAAATACCATTTACTCCTGCTGATAATCTTAAAAAAGGATTATATACGGTGAGAAAAGGAGGAATGGAGCGTTTCACAAGCAGAAATGCAGTGGATATGATTGCCAATGTGCTGGAACTGACAAGAGATGAGATCGCAGCATTTTCCCTTTTAAACAGAGATAATGTAAAAGGTGTTCTCAGTGAAATGTCTGACAAGATGAAATCTATGGTACAGAAAGTAAACAATGCCAAGAGAAACATCAGACAGGAGCTGAACTACGTAATCATGGAACCTGTAGAAAAAACAGATCATACCTATGCGTCTTTCTGGATCACGCATTGTACATTAGCCAATCACATGCGTCCGGGAACAGAACTTTCCAATCAATTGAAATCACAGACTGTAGTACTGCTTACAGAAACCTTAGGTGGAGCTGAAGAGCAAAAAGGAACTGACAGTATTCAGGCATATAAATATGCTTTGACTACAAGAGATAAGATTATTTCCCTTGAAGATGTCAAAAACTATTGCCGAATGATTCTGAAGGATGAATTAAGAGAAGTAAGGGTAAGAAGAGGAACAATGATTAGTAACAAACCTAAAGAAGGTTTCGTAAGAACCGTTGAGATTGAAATTGTTCCGCAAAACTATTCTTTCTACGGAAGAGCATATTGGGAAAATATGGCAAACATCACCAGAAACCAAATCATTGCCAAAGCAATAGATGGAATTGAATATTTGGTGAAGGTAACCAATGAAGATGTTGAATTTCAGGATATGTAATTTTAAAATATTAAAAACAAAAAAATATGAAGAAGATTATTGTACTTGCAATGGCCCTGTCTTTAACTGCTACAGTGGTAAGCTGTAAAAAAGGTGCCGGAAAACTTGGTAATGCAGTTTTAAATATGGGAGGGGAAGCAGACGCAAATGCTATTATTGATTTTAATAACAATTTTATAGATTCTTATAAAAATACATCCAAACATATTGAAAGGATCTTAAAATATGCAGATGAGGCAGTTGCTAAATCAAAGGGAGAAAATGTCTTGATTATGCCCATTGTTTTGAGCTCAATGGATTACTCTTTTTCAAAAATTAAGGAAGTTCCATCAGGTTTTGATAAAGAGAAGGCTGCTATTGAAAAAGAATTCAATATTTATAAGGATAAAAAAGAAAATATAGATAAAAAGATTGAGGAACTTAAGTCTTATATGACATCTGAAGACTATAAAGATGATAAAGGAGCAAAAGCAGAGGCCATCAGAAAAGAAATCGAGGGTGATGTAAATGCTTTTTATGCAGCTGGGGAGAATATTATGATGAAGATCAAACCCGCTACAGATGCAGCAGAAGAGATTATTTTGAAGGATCATCCAATGAAAGAGTATATTATCTCTTCTAAAAATGTGATGAATTCATTAGATTCCGTAATTGACCTTTTAGGGAGACAATATTCAGGACAATTCAATGAAGCGGAAGCTCAGAAAAAGTATGATGAATATGCCAAAGCGCTAGAAGCTAACACTAAGCTAAACTTTGATGTGAAAGATCAGCAATATTCTTATAAAAAATCTCAGTTTGAAAGCTTCAATAAAAATGCTTCTAACTTTTTAGATTTGTACAGAAAACTAATCAGAGACGCTAAAGAGAAAGGGAAAATTCAGGATAATGATATCCAGCAAGTCGATTCTTCCTATGAAAGTGTATTGGGAGCGTACAATAGCTTTGTGAAATAACCTTTTTTGATTCGTTGTAAAATCAACAATCAATTTTAAAATATGAAATGCCGTAGGATATGCGGCATTTTTTATATTTAAATTTCAAAATGTATTACAATAAAAACTAGTTATTTAAATGAAAAAAACAGTACTTTTTATATCGATTTGTCTTTTCAGCCTTCAGTTAAAAAGTCAGACAATGAATGATCTAAGGAGTAAAATCAATACCATCATATCCACGAAAAATGCAACTGTTGGGGTTTCTGTAAAAGGTATTGAAGATCAAGATACGCTTAGCATCAATGGAAATCAAACAATGCCTATGCTAAGTGTTTTTAAATTCCATATTGCATTGGCTGTTTTAAATCAGGTAGATAAAGGAAAATTAAAATTGGATCAGAAATTTTTTATTAAAAAAGAAGAATTACTACCAGAAACATGGAGTCCGATAAGAGAAGAATATCCGGAAGGAAATATGCCTTTGACATTAGATCAGTTATTAAGATACACCGTTTCCCATAGTGATAATAATGGTTGTGATATTCTGCTGAAGATAGTAGGGGGAGCTCCCATAGTACAGAAATTCGTCAACCAACAGGGCATCAAAGACTTCACCATCCGATTGAATGAACAGCAAATGAATAGCTTTGAATCCTATTTTGTGAATACATCAACTCCTTTAGCTACCACCAATCTTTTAGAAAAATTCTACAAAAAGAAAATACTAAAAAAAGAGACTACAAAATATTTATATCAGATCATGGTAGAAACTTCAAGAGGACTTACCTGGATGAAAGCAGGTTTGCCTGCTGGAACAGAATTAGCCCATCGTACGGGGATTTCAGGAAGAAATGATGAAAATATCAGAGCCGCTATGAACGATGTAGGAATTGTAAAACTTCCCAACGGAAAACATTTCATTTTATCTGTCTATTTAAAAAACATCAATGAAGAAATGAAAGATACAGAAAAGATCATTGCTGACATAGGAAACGCTGTTTGGGAGTACTATGTAAGGAAGCCATAATTACTAGGATGCGTTTCAAATTTTTTTAAAACTGCAATTTTTAAAATAAACTTCCTTATAATCATCTGTGAAAATCAGCGTAATCTGTGTCAAATAAATTCTATAGAAGCGGGCTTTAGCCAGTTTTTTCAATCATAACAGATCCATTGGCTTTAGCCCAAAGCTATATAAGCATTGTTACAGGATCCGGTTCAAAATAAAGTCTTATTATAAAAATTTTAACCCTTTCAGATTAAAAAAAATTCCATAAAATTCCGTAATTTTGCACGTTGTGATTTTCAGGCAAAGTCATTCCAAATTATGAGCAAATCAACAGAATATATAGAAGTTTACGGAGCACGTGAACACAATCTAAAGAATATTAATGTTAAAATTCCGCGCAATGAACTGGTAGTGATTACCGGGCTTTCCGGAAGTGGAAAATCTTCATTGGCTTTTGATACAATTTTTGCAGAAGGCCAGCGTCGTTATATAGAGACATTCTCTGCTTATGCCCGTCAGTTTTTGGGTGGATTGGAACGTCCGGATGTAGATAAAATTGAAGGACTTTCACCCGTTATTGCCATTGAGCAGAAAACAACCAATAAAAACCCTCGTTCTACTGTAGGTACTGTTACAGAACTGTATGACTTTCTCCGTCTTTTGTATGCAAGAGTTTCAGATGCTTATTCATTGTCTACAGGACAGAAGCTGGTAAGTTATACCGAAGATCAGATTCTTGATACCATTAAGGAAAACTATAAAGGAGAAAAAATCATGTTGTTGGCTCCTGTTGTACGCTCCAGAAAAGGACATTATCATGAACTTTTCGTTCAAATGGCCAAAAAAGGGTATGGACAGGCAAGAATTGATGGTGAGCTACAGGATATTGAATATGATTTAAAGCTGGACCGTTATAAAACCCACGATATTGATATTGTGATCGATCGTTGGATCATAGGAGAAAATGCTTCAGAAGGAAGAATGGAAAAATCCCTGCGTACTGCGATGGAAATGGGAGAAGGAATCATCGGAATTCAGAAACTGGGAGGTACAGATATTGAGTATTTCTCTAAAAACCTGATGGATGCTGAAACAGGTCATTCCTTAGCATTACCGGAACCTAATACTTTCTCATTCAACTCTCCAAAAGGTAGCTGCCCAAATTGTAAAGGACTGGGAACAATCAAAAAGATCAACACAGATTATTTCATTGATAACCCTAAACTGTCAATCAACCAGGGAGGTTTGCTGCCATTGGAAGATATTAAGTCTAATAAATGGATTCTGGCACAGATCAAGAATATTCTTGAAATCTTCGGACTAGGAATGACAACTCCATTACAAGATATTCCGGCAGAAGCTTTGGATTATATCTATAACGGATGTCATAAGGAATTCAATAAGGATCTTAAATATGCGGGAATTACCAAGAAGATCAAGATCAGCTTTGACGGTTTGATCGCCTTTATGGAGGAAATTATTGATGAAAGAGAATCCTACGAAGCTATTTTATTGGAAAGACACTTCACTACAGAAGAAATATGTCCGGAATGTGGTGGAACCCGTCTTCAGCCCTCAAGCTTAAGTTTCAAAATTGATGGGAAAAATATTGCTGAGGTCAATGGATTAAGCTTGGCAGATTTAAAAGAATGGCTGGCCGATGTTAAAGATAAATTCTCTGAGAAAAATAAAATCATCGCCCACGAAATATTAAAAGAGATTGAAACCAGACTTCAGTTTTTGTTGGATGTTGGTTTGGACTATCTAAGTTTAAGCAGAAGTTCAAAAACCCTTTCGGGGGGAGAATCACAAAGGATTCGTCTGGCAACACAAATTGGATCTCAACTGGTGAATGTTTTGTATATTCTTGATGAACCAAGTATTGGCCTTCACCAAAGAGATAACGAAAGATTGATTCATTCTTTAAAGAACCTTAGAGATATTGGAAATTCTGTTTTAGTAGTAGAGCATGATAAAGACATGATCTTGGAGGCCGATGAGGTGTTGGATATTGGTCCAAGAGCCGGAAAGTTCGGTGGAGAAATACTTTGGCAGGGAAAACCAAAAGATCTTCTAAAAGCAGATACTATCACTGCTCAGTATATCAACGGAAAAAGAAAGATCGAAATTCCAGCAGAAAGAAGAGCAGGAAGCGGAAAAAATATTGTTCTGAAAGGAGCAACAGGAAATAACCTTAAAAATGTTACGCTGGATGTTCCGCTTGGAAAACTGGTTGTAGTCACCGGAATTTCAGGAAGTGGAAAATCTTCTTTAATTAATGGAACGTTATATCCAATCCTTAATAAGCATTTTTATAGAGCCGTTCAGGAACCTTTACCATACAAGAAGATCGAAGGACTTGATAATATTGATAAAATTGTAGACGTAGATCAGACACCGATCGGGAGAACTCCACGTTCAAATCCGGCAACTTATACGGGAATGTTTACAGATATCAGAAATCTTTTTGCAGAATTGCCTGAAAGTAAAATCCGTGGGTATAAACCGGGAAGGTTTTCTTTCAACGTAAAAGGGGGAAGATGTGAAACCTGCCAGGGGGGAGGATTAAAAGTAATTGAAATGAACTTCCTTCCGGATGTATATGTTCACTGTGAAACCTGCAACGGAAAACGTTTCAACAGAGAAACCCTTGAAGTTCGTTACAAAGGAAAATCCATTTCCGACGTATTGGATATGACAATTGATGAAGCAGTAGAATTCTTCCAACCGATTCCAAAAATCTTTGCTAAAGTGAAAACTTTACAAGATGTAGGATTGGGATATATTACGCTTGGGCAACAGTCCACAACACTTTCCGGAGGAGAGGCACAGCGTATCAAGTTAGCTACTGAGTTAGCAAAAAGACAAACCGGAAATACATTATATATCCTTGATGAACCTACCACAGGATTGCATTTTGAGGATGTAAAAATCCTGATGGACGCGATCAATCAATTGGTAGAACTAGGAAACTCATTCATCATTATTGAACATAATATGGATGTGATTAAACTGGCAGATCATATCATTGACGTAGGACCGGAAGGTGGAAAATACGGTGGACAGATTGTAGCTCAGGGAACTCCGGAAGAGATTGTGAAGTCTAAGAAGAGTTTAACCGGGAAGTTTTTGAAGAGGGAATTGGAATAGGAATATATTAACCTAAATATCAAAAGAATTTGCGCAAGCAGATTCTTTTTTTATTTTTAACTTAGGCTACACACGCTTCGAAGTTGATTGCAGAGGAAAATAAACTGCTTTATTAACCTGAGTTTAGTTTTTATTTTAACCCGTTTATTGTAGGTGATTTTTTGTTAACAATATCATTCATTTACAGTGAAAATAGGAATTAAAAGTCTCAAATTTTACATATTTCAGGATATAAACAACATTCCAATATTAATTTTTAAATTATTTGTCAAATTTAATTAACTGTAAATCAATAATTTAACACTCAATGTTAATTCAATGTTAACTGAAAGTGAATTTAATATGAATTATTTTTAATAACTTTGGTTAAAAGATAAGGATAAACTTATTATAATATTTAAAACCAGTTAGTTATGAAAAATAAAATTCAAATATTGATGGCTTCACTTTTCGTTATCGGATTAGCTACTATAATGAACCAAACTAAAGCACAAACCACAGATAAGAATACAATCCAAGAAATTCAGTTAAGTAAAAGTGAAACTTTTAGTGATATAAGAAATAAACTAATCGCCAATTTTGATCTGGATAATCCTGAATATAAACAAGGAACGGTCAATTCAGTGGTAAAATTTGATATTGCTAAAAACGGAAAAATTGTAAATGTTCATTCTAATGGTGATTGTAAGACGGTAAGCAAAGAAATTGAAACTGTTTTGAGCGAACTGGATTATAGAGTAGATCGCAATAGATTGACAGACAATATGGTGGCATATACCTATGTGATGCCTGTTACTGTAGAAATCCATAACAGATAATATGTATAGGAATCTATATTTAGTTAGAAAGTGTGAATAATGAAATATATAAGCATTAAATTGTAATAATGGATAATAATATTCGTTTTAATTTTACAAAACCATAAAATTAGAACTATATGAAAAATTTAAAAAAGCTGACTAAAGTAGATTTGAAGTCAGTGTACGGAGGAGAGCCAAAAAAATATTGTACCTATTGCGAATGGGCAAATAAAGTATTTTGCAGCGAAATTCCAATCGTTCAGTGCCCATAAAAAATCAAGCCGCTTTTTAAAGCGGCTTTTTTATTGTCGAGCATATTGGATAAAATCATTCAGACTCGTTTTGAGATCCTTGGAACTTCCTATTGAATCAAAAACAATATTATCAATTTTCCATCCTTTTTCAGTGTCAATCAGTTGCAATGTATCAGTCCATAACACCTTTGGAGAGGTCATATCATATTCAAACTGAACAAGTGCTTTTGCCGTTTTATCATGAATAATAATATTTTTGATGGTATAATGGGTATATCCTTCATACAGGCTGGAAAAGATCGCCCCTTCAAATATCAACGGTTTTTCATCCGGATGACTACTGTTTTTCACTTTTTCAATATCTGTTTTTGAAGTATTGATTGCTTTTTCTAATGCCTTTTTTAATTCCGGAGAAAATAATTCATCAGGTATCGGTTGATTGTAAATCATATCATTAGATTTTCCATATTGGCTGTAAAGTTGATTTACTTTTTCAGTAATCAGTTTTTTTTCAGTTGATGGAGATTGTGTTTTGCTGCAAGCTGTAAAGCATATAAGAAAACTTGCATATAGGAAAAGGAGTCGCATCATGATAGAGTATTGGTCTTTTCATTCAAAAGATATACCAAGCATCAGTTGTTGAGTAACTTCTGATCAAAAGCTTAAATTTCCATGACAATATATTCAAATTTAAATTATTTCCTATATTTGTGATAATTAGATCCTAATTAACACAAAAAACACAGCATGAAAAAAAACACGACTTCAGAACGTGTATCCTTTACTGGAGGATACCGTGCTCCTGATAATGCCCAGGCAGTGAAAGAAAATAATACAGCAGGAATTAACCGTGTTGTTAAACTTTCCGCAGTAATCAATGGCGAAATCATTTCAAGTTTTAAACATTTCAAATTAAAGCAAAGTGCAATAACACATCACGAGTTTGAATTAACACTGGCTCATGATGCCTTATCCGAAAAACAAGGTCATCAATTGGAACAGGCCAATACATTTTTGGGAAAACGCCTTACGATAAAAATTGCTTACAAAGATTTCGAAACGAAAAACAGCCCTGAGAGGGTTTTTGTAGGAATTATTACCAAGGTAGGTTTCAGTCAGGAAGCTCACAGCTTGGGAAATATTGTTTTAAAAGGTTTCAGCCCTACTATTCTTCTGGATGTTGCAGCCCATACCCAGAGTTTTGGAGGTGCACAGCCTGTGAATACCGGAATTATAGCTGATGAGGTAATCAAGCAGGGAATAGATCCGTTTTGGTATGACTTCAGAGTGAATGCCAAAGCCTCGTCACAAATTGTCTACAGTACACAATATAACGAAACCCATTACAATTACTTGTGTAGAATTGCCGTGGCTTATGGTGAACAGTTTTTCTATGATGGAGAAGTGCTGCATTTCGGAAATATGCCGGCTCCGGCTGCTCCTCTTGAGCTGATAAGCGGAAGTAATACTTCAAATATTCATACTGAACTTAGGGCAATTCATGCTCAACCTAATTATTACGGATATAACAGCAGTAAAAATACGATGTTGACTTCGGGAGAAACTCCGTTAAAACATATGGGAAATCTTGCTCAAACCGCTTATATAAATAATGAAAGTATTTTCAAGACGCCTTCTCTTCAATCGGCGCCTATCCGGGCAGCTACTGATATGGATGTAGTGAATTCTCAAACCGGAGCATGGGGAAGTAAAGGTGTTGATGTATTTGTAGTATCCGGTGATACCACAATGCCTTTTCTTTATCCCGGTTGCACAGCAGATCTTTATCTGAGAAAACCTGATTCCAGCAAAATAGGGTATTTCACCAAACTCATGATGACCAAGGTTATTCATGAGATTGATACCCTAGGCCATTATAAAGGAAGTTTTGAAGCCATTGCTTCTGATACGGGATATATGCCCAAACCTGAATTTACAGTTCCTTTTGCAGAAACCCAGCCAGCAGTGGTCGTTTCCAATGAAGATCCTTTGGGACAAGGACGTGTAAGGGTAAAATTTCTTTGGCAGCTCAATGAAACTACAGATTTTATCAGAGTAATGAGTCCTGATGCGGGTGGAACAGATCAGATCACCCAAAACAGAGGGTATGTAGCCATTCCTGAAGTAGGAGATCAGGTAATGGTGGGATTTGTTCATAATCATCCCGATCGTCCTTTCGTAATGGGAGGAATGTTTCATGGCGGTGTTGCTCTGGGAGGAGGGATAAATAATCACCTTAAATCGATTCAGACCAGAAGCGGAATTCGTATTCTGATGAACGATGCTGAAGGAAGTGTGAATATTGTAGATCCAAGCGGAAACAATTATTTCATGGATGGAAAAGGAAATATTACCGTATCTGCTCCCAATGATATCAACTTCAATGCGGGCGGAAACCTCAATATCAATGTCGGACAAAATATGTCTACCAGTGTTGGGATGAATAAAACAGATACCGTTACCATGAACCATAGTGAGAGTATAGGAATGATTAAAACCTCTTCCGTAATAGGAGATTCTCAGGTTTTTATAACCGGAAAACTTACAGAGTTTATAGAAGGAGATGTACACAGCGAAGTAAAACAGGAACGTAATGAAATTTCAAGAAAAGAAATGAATTTCAGTACAGAAGAAAATTTTACCACCCATACGAAAAGCTCGATCTTTATGAACAGTGGAGAAAAAGGCCATAATCATTAATACTTTTCCTATGAGCAGAACAAGAATTGTAAACGGAAAGTATACCAAGGTGACCCAAAAGGGGTATAATCTGTACTCTGAAGGAAATACCAATATTACTGCATCAGGTGTAAATAACCTGAATGCTGATAAAGACATACATCATGGTTCAGCGGTGGAAAAAGCGGCAGGTTATCAACCCAAAGATTCCGTAAATGTTTTTATGGGGATGTTTTTTGACGGAACAGGCAACAACAGGTATAATTCTGATAAAACCTATTACAGTAAAATCAATTCCGGAGAAACCTATTATAAAAATGACACCGTTCCCCAGGAATATTACGAAACGATCAAGGATCCCAAAACCGGAAAACAGAAAAAAATAAAAATCTCAGACCGTGACAGTTACTGGAATCCCTATTCGAACGTAGCAAAATTGTTTGATCTTTATAAAGAGAAAAAAAATCCAAGTGAAGATGCAAAAGGAAGTGAAGATGCACATCCGGAATATGGAAACTATGTTATTTTAAAACAATATATAGAAGGAATAGGAACAAAACAGGATAAAGAAGATGATATTGCCGGTTCCTGCGCAGGAAGGGGCGATTGGGGAGTAATTGGCAGAGTAGAAGAAGGAATTAAAAATGTCATAGCCAATGAGTTTGGCAATATTTCTAAAGATAAGAAAATCAATAAGATTGTATTTGATGTTTTTGGGTTCAGCCGGGGTGCTGCCGCAGCAAGGCATTTTTGTAATGAAGTAAAGAAATCTGCAAAATATGATACGGTGATGAGAGATGAGATGGATACCAAGATGGGACGTCCAAGAGTCACTTATGTTTCTGAGCATGCAGGTGGTCTTTTTGGGAAAAGACTGAGTAGAGCAGGGTATAAGCCTGTGGGAGATACTTTTACCATAGAAATTCGTTTTCTGGGGGTGTTTGATACGGTGATTTCGGATATGGTGGTCAAAGAAAATATAGGGTATAAAGTAGCGGGAGCATTGATAACGAATCCTTTAACTGTTCCTTACAGTATTGCTGCTTTTTTGGGACAGGCCTCGCTGCAGAAGATCAAAACCAAAGTCTCAGGGCTGGGGATCAAAAAAATATTTCATATTACAGCACACAATGAGTGGCGGAAGAATTTTGCATTAACCCCTACGGAAGAAGGCTATACTTTATCAATGCTGGGAGCGCATTCAGATATAGGCGGGGGATATGCCCATCTGGATAAATATACCGCGGTACTGGATTATTTTGATGTAAAAGTAGGAGATCATAAAACGCTTCAGGAAAAAGAAAAAATAAGACAGTTTTATATCAACCAGCGTATTTCTACAGAAAAAGAGATTGTGTTTAGGAATACCTACGATCATGTTAAGGAAACAACAGTGACCGGTGCAGGAGTAGGAACACGAGAAATTAAAGCAGAACCGGATTTCCCGGATAAAGAAAAAACAGTATCTACAAGTCCTTATTATCAGATATTCCAGGCTAAAGAATCAGACCATTATATCCTGGAAGATTCTCGGTACATTTCCAATAAATACAGCCTGGTAGCAATGTACATGATGTTGCAGAAAGGAATAGATAATAAAGTCCCTTTTTATAAAGATTATAAGGAAGCGATAAATAAGAAAGGTTTTGTTCCTCATGAATTTGAACATGAAATTCCAGATACGGATAAATATAAAGTTTTAAAGCAGTATATGGATCTGATGCTGGAAGAAAGTAAAAAAGAAGGCGTGGGGATTTATAGTGTGCCGGTTGAAATATATCAGCATATCTGTAATCATTATATCCATCTTTCTGCTAACTTTGGGGGATTGGCAGCAATAGGTGTAAAAACAGGAGACCATCACCTTCTGGAAAGTGTAGGTTTTGTCAACCAGCCGGCAGCACCTAAAGTAGATAAAGATGGGAATATCTATTATGAAAGAGAAAAATGGTACCCTTAGATCAATAAAGTATGATAAAGATAAGAACAATAAAAAGTAATATACTATTTCTTACAAGTTTAATATTAGCAGTAAGTTGTCAACCTAAGGATAAATTTGAATGGAATGTGGCTTGGTCAGCACCCAAATTTTACTCAGCTGCTCCAATGCCTATTGAATTTTTTTATCAGGGAAGAAGTGTTGCAGGTACTTCTGCGACAATAGGATCTGCTCCTGGCTGGGGAATAACAAGCGGAGGGTATACGGGTGGTGATATTTATAAACCTGTTCCTGACAGTATCTATATGAAATGGGGTGATGAAGCAGATGGGAATTACTATGAAGGAGGAGCTAAGCTTCCCAGGGAAAAGATGCTTGAATTATTTAAAAAAGGAAAAATAGTTAATGGAAAAAAAGAAAACTATACTCAGATCATAGCAGGAATGGCACCTGGAGGAAATGCCACAATATGGATGGGTGGCCAGACAGGGAATACAGAAATTACAAGACTTAAAATTCCTAATAAAGGAGTCTGGAGAGGAAATGACAAAGCTTATATGGAATCCCAATCAAAATTAAGAGTTTCTCATGAGTATATTAACTCTGAAGCAAGTAAGTATCAATATCTACATGGTATTCCTTATTCAGTTTGGGAAAAAGGAGATAAATTATACAAATATGATCTAGGTTTTAGTAGTGAAGACAATTATAAATATTCAATTACTTATTACTCAAAAGATGGCAGTGTTTACTTTTTAGATTCTGATCCTTACTTTTTACAATGGGGCAATCGTTTTGCAAGCTATCCTAAAAACCCTAATCCACAGCATCAGTTAAAACTTCCTGTACAGATGGATCTGATATGGCATTCGTATGATAATGAATCACGCTGGTTTGAGGGAAGTGTAGTTTTACCTCAAAATCTACAGGGAACATTTGAAAAAGGCCATTATGATCGAATGATTGTGACAATTCCTAAAGATACAGGAGGGGATTTTGTTGAAGGAGAAATTTATTTTGTGAATAAACAGAAACATGATCGGGTAATGGGCTTTCGTTTAGGAAGATTTAATGATGAACATAAAAAATTAATGTCACCTAAATACACACTCCCTAAAGGATTTGTAGTTCCCAAATGGGAAGGCAGAATTCCCATTCAAAAGCCTACCGATCTGGAATACTGGCAGGAGGAATAACAATAAGGGATAGTATTTATACTATATAACCTTTGCTGCCATGTGCTACAATCTTCTACAATACAACAAATACTTTTCTCATCAATACCAAAAAATCAATACATTTGAATAGATAAAAAAATTGTGGATTCTATTCTCAACGTTGCAGTTCGTTCCCTGTGTGTTTACCTTTTTATGGTAATCGCTATTCGTTTGTTTGGCAAGAATCAGCTTTCTCAGCTCAATGCGGGAGATGTTGTTTTGTTACTTTTAATATCTAACGCCGTACAGAATGCAATGGTTGGTCCGGATACTTCATTGTAGGGAGGTTTGATTGCAGCTTTAGTTTTATTTGTCGCCAATTTTATTTTAAAAAGACTGATGTTCTCCAATCGCTCCTTTGAAGCTTTTATGCAGGATGAACCCGTTATTTTAATAAGAGATGGAGTGGCAGATCAGACCGCCTTAAATCGGGTTAAAATTACGGAAAATGAACTGGAAGAAGCCATTAGAGAACACGGTATCGAAGATATCAAAAATGTTAAATTATCCGTATTAGAGGTAGATGGGAATATAAGTGTGGTCTCTCAGGATGAGAAAAGCAAACAAACCCATTATGCACGAATCAAAAGAAAATACAAAAGAAAATATCATTAATCCTATGAATTACGAATTACGAGAAATGCTTCCCAATGACGAAGCAAGAGTGTTGGAAATTTTCAGACAGGGAGTAGAGGGCGGTATTGCTACTTTGGAAACAGAAGTTCCCACTGCTGAAGCCTGGAGTATGGAATATTTCAATGATTGCCGTTGGGTGCTGGAAAACGAAAATAATGAGGTGATAGGATGGTGCGCCCTTAAACCGGTAAGCAAAAGAGAAGCTTTTAAAGGAGTGGCAGAAGTCAGCATTTACTTCGATAATGAATATCAAGGAAAGGGATTGGGCTCGATATTGCTTAAAAAAATCATACTGGATAGCGAAGACCATGGATTCTGGACCTTGCAGACCAATCTCTTTTCCGAAAATGAAATGGCAATCAAATCTCACCAGAAAAACGGATTCAGAATGGTTGGTGTTCGTAAAAAAATAGGAAAACTGAACGGTGAATGGAAAGACCTTGTTATGATGGAAAAACGAAGCGAAATTATCTGATGAATAATGAGGTTGGGAAAGTTGCTTACAGGATATCTCAACTTTAAGCTCTACACTCCAAAGATTGAATACTAAATAACTTGGCTCGAACCTTGTTGTAGATCATTCATTAAATTGGAAAAAGTAGAAATAATGAAAAGTATGTTTAAGATTACAGGTATTTTAATGGTTGTATTGGTGCTTACTTCCTGTGTGGCATATGATAATGGGGGGTATCAGACCAAGAAAATTCCACCAGGACAAGCTAAAAAAATATATGGCGGAAGTGCAAAAGATTATGCTCCTGGACAGGTGAAAAAAAGAAATGGCTATTAAAAAATTATGATAAAACATTCCTTCAAAAGGAGTGTTTTTTATTTTAAAATAAGATATTTTTTTGAATGATTTGGCATCAACATTGATTATTTTAATACAGAACAAAAAGTTGAAAAAATGAAAACAATGCTTAAGGCTCTTGGAGTCATGGCAATAATACTCACGCTGTCATCTTGTGCAGTAGATGGATATTATGGAGGCAGAACGCATGGATATGGATATTACGGACCAAGATATTATGGTTACGGTCCCAGATATACAGAAAGAGTATATGTTTATGGTGGTGGCCATCATGGCGGATATTATCACCATGGAGGCGGAGGCCATCATAACGGATTTCATAGATAATAGATTAGATAAAAAAAGCACTGAAATTTTCAGTGCTTTTGCTTTTATCATTACAGCCTCGATTTTTTTGGATTCAGAAGCGTGTCAAAAATCATTACTTCCGGTCCGAACTTATTTTCAATTCGCTCTGCGATATTTTTCAATTCACTTTCAAGAAAATCGTTTCTCAGTTCATCATTATCAAAGACTAGAAGGAGATTGTAATTTTTTCCTTCATCAATATAATCACTATGAACTTCAGATAGAATATACTTGTCGACATCCATCAGATTTTCGGTCATTAAAATCAGGGTTTCATCAATATAATTTTCCCATTCTTCCAGATTATTTTTCGTGCAGTGGAAAGTTATACTTAATACGCTCATATTTTAAGAATTTTTAAGATTTTGTGGATAAATTCTAGCGCAAAAATCGGCATTTTTTTCGTAAATTAGCCCGTTAATAAAAATTGGAAATAAATAATTTTCAGACTTACAGCTAATGGTCTGACAATCATTATAATAAAATTTGTTTATGCAAAAAGAAGGAGAAAGACTGATTCCTATCAACATTGTTGATGAAATGAAGTCGTCTTACATCGATTATTCGATGTCCGTTATCGTTTCAAGAGCGTTACCGGATGTAAGAGACGGCTTAAAACCCGTTCATAGAAGAGTACTTTATGGTATGTATGGATTAGGGGTTTTTTCGAATAGAAAATATTTAAAATCTGCGAGAATTGTTGGGGATGTTTTGGGTAAATATCACCCGCACGGAGACTCCTCTGTATATGACGCGATGGTGAGAATGGCTCAGGAATGGAGCTTACGTTATCCTCAGGTTGACGGACAAGGTAACTTCGGTTCCATGGATGGTGACCCGCCAGCAGCAATGCGTTATACTGAAGCAAGGCTGAAAAAAATCTCTGATGAGGTTCTTTCTGACCTTGATAAAGAAACTGTTGATTTCCAGAATAACTTCGATGACAGCTTACAGGAACCGACTGTAATGCCTACAAAGGTTCCTAACCTTTTGGTAAACGGAGCTTCAGGTATTGCTGTAGGGATGGCAACCAATATGGCGCCACACAACCTTTCTGAATCTGTAGATGCCATTTGTGCATATATTGATAATAAAGAAATTACGATCGATGAGCTGATGCAGCATATTGTTGCTCCGGATTTCCCAACAGGAGGTATCATTTATGGATACGACGGAGTAAGAGATGCATTCCATACAGGTAGAGGTAGAGTTGTTCTGAGAGCAAAAGTTAATTTCGAAGAAATCGGAAACAGAAATGCGATTATCGTAACAGAAGTTCCTTACCAGGTAAATAAGGCGGAAATGATCGCCAGAACTGCGGAACTTGTTAAAGATGAGAAAATTCCTGGTATCCATGAGATCAGAGATGAATCGGACAGAAAAGGACTTCGTGTGGTATATGAATTGAAAAACGATGCAATTCCGAACGTAGTTCTAAACCTTTTATATAAATATACAGCTCTTCAGACTTCTTTCAGCGTAAATAACATTGCGTTGGTACATGGAAGACCAGAACAATTGAATCTTAAAGATATCATTCATCACTTTGTAGAGCACAGACATGAGGTAATTGTAAGAAGAACTCAGTTTGAGCTTAAAAAAGCAAAAGAAAGAGCACATATTCTTGAAGGGTTCATGAAGGTGATTGGAGGTCAGGATGCTTTAGACAGAGCAATTTCAATCATTCGTCACAGTGCTAATCCTCAGGCTGCAAAAGAAGGCCTGATCGAAGCATTTGAACTTTCAGAAATTCAGGCTCAGGCAATTCTTGATCTTAGATTAGCTCGTCTTACCGGAATGGAGCTTGATAAGATCCGTGATGAATATGATGCAATTATGAAAGAGATTGCTAATTTGGAAGATATTCTTGCGAGTGAACCAAGAAGATTCCAGATTATCAAGGAGGAGCTGATCGAAATCAAAGAAAAATATGGTGACGAAAGAAGAACTGAAATTGATTATTCAGGAGGAGAAATGTCTATTGAAGATATTATTCCAAATGAATCAGTAGTTCTTACAATCTCTCACGCAGGATATGTTAAGAGAACTTCACTTTCAGAATATAAAATTCAGAGTAGAGGAGGTGTAGGAAACAAAGCAGCTACAACAAGGGATTCTGACTTCCTTGAATATATTGTATCTGCAACGAACCACCAATATATGTTATTCTTTACCGAAAAAGGTAGATGTTACTGGTTAAGAGTATTTGAAATTCCTGAAGGCTCTAAAACGGCAAAAGGAAGAGCGGTACAGAACCTTATCAACATTGAACCGGATGATAAAATCAAAGCATATATCAGAACCAACAACCTGAAAGATTCTGAATATGTAAACCAAATGAGTGTAGTAATGGTAACTAAAAACGGTACCATCAAGAAAACATCATTGGAAGCGTATTCAAGACCAAGGGTAAATGGAGTAAATGCTATTGAAATTAGAGATAATGACCAATTATTAGGAGCTTACCTTACAAATGGTACTTCCCAGATCATGATTGCTACTAAAAATGGTAAGTGTATCCGTTTCCCTGAAGAAAAAGTAAGAGAAGTAGGTAGAGGCTCTATTGGGGTACGTGGTATTGCGATGGAAGACAATGATGAAGCTATTGGTATGATTGTTGTGAATGACGTAGAGAACGAAACCGTACTTGTAGTATCTGAAAAAGGATATGGTAAGAGAACTGCGGTAGAAGACTATAGAATTACAAACAGAGGAGGGAAAGGAGTTATCACCCTAAACATTACCGAGAAAACAGGAAATCTGATTGCTATTCAAAACGTAACAGACGAAGATGGATTGATGATTATCAATAAGTCTGGTGTTGCTATCAGAATGGGAATGGATGAAATGAGAGTGATGGGTAGAAATACACAAGGGGTAAAACTAATCAATCTTAAGAAGAATGACGAAATTGCAGCCATTGCAAAAGTAGAAATGGATAAAGATGTAGAAGAAGATTCTGAAGAGATGGATGGTATTGAAGGAGTTGACGAAACTGAAGGAGAAGTTCAGGAAGGAATGGAGTCCTTATTTGATAACCTGGAAAATGATAATACAACCCCTCAGGCCGAGGAAGATGAGAATTCTGGTTCTGAAGAATAAATGTACAATTAATATAAAATAGTTATTATGAAGAAACTAATTTTAGGTATGGCGATCGTAGCATCTGCTTTTGTTTTTGGGCAGAAAGGAGATGTAAATGCTAAGCTTCAGGCTGCTAACAAAGCTGCTATGGATGCATATAATGCAAAAAATTATACAGCTGCAGCACCTAAGTTTGTAGAAGTTTACGACTTATTGAAAGCGAATGGTCAGGATAATAAGATATATATGTATTATTCAGGACTTAGTCATGCATTAGCTAACGAAAGTGATCCGGCTATTAAAATATACACAGACCTTATAAATTCCGGATTTACAGGAGTAGAAACAACTTATACTGCTAAAGAAAAGAAAAGCGGAAATGTAGTAAACTTGGATAAAGCTACTTGGGAGCTTATGAAAAAGAATTCTGATTATTCTGATTTCAAAACTGAGCAGTCCGCAGGAGTAGAAGTAGATTTATATGAAACTTTATCTTTATTACTCCTTAATGCTAAAAAACCAAACGAGGCACTTGTAATCATTGAAAAAGGATTAGTTAAATATCCAAACAATGCTAAATTGAAAGAAGGACAAACCAATGCCTATCTTCAGTCAGGAAATACAGAAAAATTTGTTGCTGGTTTGAAAGAACAGTTAGCAAAGAATCCTAATGATGCAACCAATTGGTATAACCTTGGAGTGATGCAGGCAAAGACTCCGGCTACAGTTAATGATGCTTTAGAATCATTCAAAAAAGCAACTGAGCTTAAACCTGATTTTGCAAACGCTTATCAAAACCTTGTGTATACTACCATTGGAGATGACTCTAAAATTGTAGCCGATATCAATGCGCTGAGAAAGGACAAGCCGGATGAAGCTACTAAATTAATTGATGCAAGAAGAGAAAGATTTGCAAAAGCTTTACCATTTGCAGAAAGCTGGTATAAAGCAGATCCTAAGAATATTGATGCAGTTAGTACACTAAAGGAAATTTATGTAGTAACTAAAAATATGGATAAAGTTAAAGAAATGAAAGCTAAAGAAGCTGAGCTAAGCGCAGCAGCGAAGTAATCATTAATAATTTAATAATAAAAAGCCGAAACACTGATGTTTCGGCTTTTGTTTTTAGCAAAAATCAAGATTCATTGCCTAAAATTTATCATTCAAAATTTCTATTCTTTCTGAAGAGGATCGGTAAATTTCATCCCTAGAAATTCTCTGCAATTCCGTATCTTTGAGAAAAATTTTACCAAAATGATCGAGTGGAAAACCGCTAAGGAATACGAAGATATTACCTATAAAAAATGTAATGGTGTAGCGAGAATTGCTTTTAACAGACCGGAAGTACGTAATGCATTCAGACCAAAGACAACCTCAGAATTATATGATGCCTTTTATGACGCCTCTGAAGACCCTTCAATAGGTGTTGTTTTGCTTTCAGGAGAAGGACCAAGTCCGAAAGACGGCGGTTGGGCTTTCTGTAGTGGAGGAGATCAGAAAGCAAGAGGAGACCAGGGGTATGTTGGAGAAGATGGAAGACATCGTTTAAATATTCTGGAAGTTCAGCGTTTGATCCGATTCATGCCGAAAGTGGTAATTGCAGTAGTTCCGGGATGGGCTGTTGGAGGTGGACATTCACTTCATGTAGTATGTGACTTAACTTTAGCGAGTGAAGAGCATGCTATTTTCAAGCAAACTGATGCTGATGTGACAAGTTTTGATGGCGGTTACGGATCGGCTTACCTGGCAAAAATGGTTGGACAGAAAAAAGCCCGTGAAATATTCTTTTTAGGACGAAATTATTCCGCCCAGGAAGCATTTGAAATGGGAATGGTAAACAAAGTAGTTCCTCATGCAGAATTAGAAGATACAGCTTATGAATGGGCTCAGGAAATCTTAGGAAAATCCCCAATGTCTATCAGAATGCTGAAATTTGCAATGAACCTTACCGATGACGGAATGGTTGGACAGCAGGTGTTTGCAGGAGAGGCAACCCGTTTAGCTTATATGACCGAAGAAGCTAAGGAAGGAAGAAATGCGTTTCTTGAAAAAAGAAAACCGAATTTCGGAGAAGATCAATGGATATCATAACATTGGTAATGAGTAATAAATAAGAAGCAATTTTTTTCATTATTTATTACCCATTGCTCATTACTTATAAATTTATGACTGATTGGATAAAAGCCGCAAGGCTAAGAACTTTACCGCTGTCATTAAGCGGGATTATTATGGGAGCTTTCATTGCCAAATGGAGGTTATACAGAGAAGGCGGAACCTGGGATTGGAAAATTTTTGCATTAGCCCTTTTGGTAACCCTTTTATATCAGATTTTATCAAACTATGCCAACGATTATGGCGATGGGGTAAAAGGAACTGATGCAAAGAGAATCAATGAAGCAGAGGCAAGAGCTGTAGCCTCAGGAAAAATTACAGCAAAGCAGATGAAAAATGCTGTTATTCTTTTTTCGGCGTTATCATTTGTTGCTACAATTGCGTTGTTGTATGTGGCTTTCATTCCAAACTATATGAATGAATTCTATATTTTTATAGGTTTGGGAGTAGCATGTATTTTGGCTGCAATCGGATATACAGTAGGGAAGAAGCCTTACGGATATATGGGATTGGGAGATATTTTTGTATTTATCTTCTTTGGATTGGTTTCCGTATGCGGAAGTTATTTCCTGTTTACAAAAACATTTAGCTGGGATATGCTGTTACCGGGAACTGCAGTAGGAATGATGAGTATGGCTGTTCTGAACCTGAATAATATGAGAGATATCGAGAGTGATAAGCTATCAGGAAAGAATAGTTTCGCATTAAGAATCGGATTCAAAAATGCAATGATCTATGAAATGATCCTTTTACAGCTTCCATTGGTACTCATCCTTATCTTTTTAGGAGTAAACGGATTTATACAACAGCAAAATTACTATGTATTCATTGTAATGATCCTATTGTTTCCATTAGCAAAACTGAGAAGAAATATCATGTCGGTAAAAGAGCCGAAAGAATTAGATCAATATTTAAAGCAGGTTGGAATTATGACGTTTGTAATGGCTATTCTTACAGCTGCCGGACTTAATTTATTTAACTAAATCTAAAATAGTATATCATGAGTTCCAATGTATATGTTGAAGCGCAAATGCTTATCAGAAAACCGATTGAAGATGTTTTTGAAGCATTTGTCAATCCTGAAGTAACTACTAATTTCTGGTTTACCAAATCTACCGGAAAATTAGAAGAAGGAAAAACGGTAACCTGGGAGTGGGAAATGTATGGTGTGAAAAACGTGGTAAACGTGCATCAGATTATTTCGAACCAACTGATTAAAACAGAATGGGGAGAGCCTTCAGTACATGTAGACTATGAGTTTAAAACCATGGAAAACGGAACTCTTGTTGTGATTAAAAGCTATGGGTTCAGCCAGACGGGTGAAGATCTCCTAAGACAGATTAACGACAATACAGGTGGTTTTACGACGGTTTTAGACGGTTGTAAAGCTTATCTGGAACATGGAATTAATTTGAGGCTTATTGAAGATAAGTTCCCATCGAAATAATTAGAGTAAATAGATAACGCTTCGCGTTTTAAAAAAACACGGATGGCACGAATCTTTTCGCGAATGTCACTCACCTTATGGTGTTATTTGTGAAAGCATTTGAGTCATTTGTGTTTAATAATAATTGAAATTAAACTTACAATGAAAATACAATTTTTAGGGCAAAATTGTTTTCTGTTCACCTACAAGGACAAAACAATTTTAAGTGACCCTTTCTACAACTACAAAAAAGCGGAATCAGGTTTTGATATTGCCGCTCAAAAAATCGACTACATCCTGTTGACCCATGCCCATGGAGACCATATTGCAGATGTAGCAGAAGTATTACAGCATTATCCTGAAGCAACCGTAATTGGAGTGCCGGAAGTATGTGGATATTTTACACAAGCTAAAAATAAAGATGATGTGAACTTAGGAGGATCGGCAAAAATCGACGATCTTAAAATTTCTATGGTTCCGGCTCATCATACAAGTTCTTTCCCAGATGGGAGCTATGGTGGTGTTCCTGTAGGCTATATTTTCAGATTACCTGAAGGTAAGAATGTGTATTTAGCTGGAGATACAGGTGTAATGGCAGATATGGAGCTATTCCCAAGATTATACGGGAATATTGACCTTTCTATCCTTCCAATCGGGAGCCATTATACAATGTGCCCAAGAAAAGCATCTTTTGCCGCAGCAGAATTATTAAAGACTCCAAAAGTAATCGGATGTCACTTTGATACGTTTCCAGCTATTGAGATCAATCATGAAAGTGCATTAAAGCATTTCGCTGATAAAAATGTAGAACTTGTTTTACCAAAATTAGGAGAAACGTTCGAATTTTAATCGATAATAAGACTGAGGTAATATAATAATTAGAAAAATGAAACAGATGCGTAAGGTATTAAAAACAAAAAAAGATAATTATTCAATTACCTCTCTCTTCACTTTAAACCAAAAAAAAATGGCAAGCTACCTAAATCACACCGCTACGACCGATTACCTTTGCTGCGTTCCCACCCTGGAGGATTCTCAGGAGCTGGTTGTTTAGGACTTGCCGTTGCAAAGGTAGGAAATATTTGTAAACTTCAAAACTTTATTAAAGAAAATTTGTCGAAAAAATGCAGTAGTAGAGCTAATCAGCTGACATTTAGGAGGATAATTTTTCAACTTTTTTCTAAAAATTTAAACATGACTAAAAGTCCATCAACACTAGGAATTATACTTTTTATCGCTACAATGATCGTTTTTTTTGTAGTGTACACTTTTTTTTCAGGAATCAATTATTTTGATATCTCACTGAAAGCTAATGCTTTCGTATTGCCTGTTCTGTATGCAGGAGCTGCATTCTGGTCTGTAAAAATCTATTGGAACAACCATAGAGTGGTCACTTTTAGGGAAGCTTTCAAAAGAGCATTCGTTCCGATGTTCATCGGAGGAATTCTTTCGATTTTCAGTATTTATGCTTTTTTAAACTTTGCAGATACCGATGCAAAAAAGCTCTTGAACTATCAATATGTTCAAAGACAGAAGTCGGAATTGGATACAGAATATACCTCTGCGAGAAAAATTTTAAAGCATCAGAAAGATATTGAAGAGCTGGATCAGAAGTATAATGAGAGGCTTCAGAGCTTCAGTCCGGAAGCTGTAAAAGGAAAAGATATGCTTACCGCAAGTCATTTTTCAGGATATTTTGCAGCAATTCTTATATTTTACGTAGTTTTGTCGGTGTTTTTCGGAGCATTTTTCAGAACAAGAAGTATCTATCAGCCCGAAGAAACAAATCAAGACTAATTTTTATTAAAATTAAATGAACTTATCTATAGTTATTCCGTTACTGAACGAAGAAGACTCTCTGGAAGAGCTTTTTTCAAGGATTGATAAAGTCTGCCAAACCAATAGCTTATCTTACGAGATCTGGTTTGTGGACGATGGAAGTACGGATTTATCGTGGAGTATTATTGAGAACTTAAAAGTACAGTACCCTCAAATCCACGCGATTAAATTTTCCCGAAATTATGGGAAATCACAGGCTCTTCATGCCGCTTTTGAAAGAACAAACGGAGATGTGGTAATTACAATGGATGCAGACTTACAGGATTTTCCGGAAGAGATTCCGGAACTGTACAATATGGTGATTCATGATAATTACGATATTGTTTCTGGTTGGAAAAAGAAACGTTTTGATAATGTAATGACGAAAAATATTCCGTCAAAACTATTCAACGCAGCGGCAAGAAAAGTTTCAGGAGTTTATCTTCACGATTTCAACTGTGGTTTGAAAGCTTACAAAAGACAAGTGGTAAAATCTGTAGATGTATATGGAGACATGCATCGTTATATTCCGGTATTGGCTGCCAATGCAGGATTCAGAAGAATTACGGAAAAAGAGGTACAGCATCAGGCAAGACCTTACGGAACTTCAAAATTCGGAACGGAAAGATTTGTTAGAGGATTTTTAGATCTGGTAACTCTTTGGTTTGTAAGTCGTTTTGGAGGAAGGCCTATGCATTTTTTCGGAGCGGTAGGAACCGTGATGTTCATCTTTGGTTTCCTTTCAGCACTGTGGCTGGGAGTATCCAAACTGATTGATGTAGCCAGAGGAATTTATGGCCACTTAATCACTAATAATCCTTGGTTCTACATTGCTTTAACCATGATGATTATGGGAACGTTATTGTTTGTAGCGGGATTCCTGGGAGAAATGATTATCAGGACAAATCGTGAGCATAAGAATTATAATATTGATGAAGTGATATAGTGAATTAAAATAACTGTATTATATCAATTTAAAATAATGGAATCCCTCAGGAAGAAATAGTCTTTTTGAGGGATTTTTTCTGATCTCAGCTTCCTGACTTTTGGAACTGATTCTTTATTTTCCGATATTAGTGTAAGATGAAAAAATAATTTATCTTATCGCATTCCTGTTGTGCATTAATACATTAGCACAGCCCTCCAAACCTTATACTCTTGTGTATAAGGTGAATAAGATAATTGATAAACAAGGATATGTTGCTGATGAAAAAGCGGATAAAAAAAATGAAGTGAAGATCAGGAAACACATTTACGGATATAATGCCTAAAAAGATAGTGTGGTCTATTTATAGTTTTTATAATTCAGAAGTCATAGAGAATGGAGAATCAGCATTGTATACCCTTGAAAAAAAAGCAGATAAAATAAAATTGAACTTTAAGGGAAGTTATGAAATGAATGTTACTCTCATTATTGATCAGAGAACTTTGCGTTAAAATTAAATAAGTCCTATATAAAGAATATAAAGAGAAGCACCCATAGTAAATAGGGTGTTTTTTATTTATTTTTACCTCCAAAATAACCATTAAATAATATTAAATGCTGAATATAGAAAGACTGTTAATTATTGTAATCCTATTATAGAACTATATGAAGGAACAGTGCCAAAGATCGATACCTTGAAAAATAAACAGAACCATTCTAAGTACGGAACAGGCATTTTGAGTTTTCATCAAAATAAATCCTTTAATTCTAAAGAGCTTACGGGAAATTACCAAAATAAAGATACCCTGCTGAAAATGAAATACAATGAAGGTAAAGATACAGTAAAAATGAAAATTGCCTATATCAATAAAGAATATTTGCTGTTGTCATCAATGTCTGAGAAACCTAATACATGGTTTTATAAAAGAATGAAATACAAAAAATAGCATTCACCTGGAAACTAAAAAATTGAAAATTATCAGGTATTTTATTGTCAAAAGACAAAGATTTTTAGAAATTTTAATCCTATTTTTGTTAAAAGATATTATTGAAAGTCCTGAAAACTTTCGGTAAATGATCGTCAATAGAATATTTAAAATTAAATATGAAAAAAGTACTATACACATTGATGTTGGTTGCAGTAGTTTCTTGTGGAAAAGTATCTCCAAAAGGAAATATTGAGAAGAAAGATGTGGATGTTCCGGAATTTGTAAATCTGGATCTGACCGGTAAATTCCGTGTATTTTATGCCAAAGGTCCGAAAAACTTTGTGGAAATAGAAACCTATCCCAACGTAGCGAGTAACCTGGATGTAGATGTAAAAGACAAAACCCTTATTATTAAGGAAAAAAGAGGAACAAAAGGTGTAGATTTTTACAATGTAACCATCTATTCAAAATATAATCTTGAGAAAGTAGCCGTTTCTGACTCAGTAGAAGTGAATATTTCAAGTGAAATTAAAACAGATAATTTCAGACTGAATATGAAAAATAATGCAAGCTTCATGGGATCTGTCAACACAAGAAGAGCAGAGGTAGAAATGCATAACAGAAGCCGTGCTAACTTTTTAGGATTATCCAAAGATGCTGTGATAAAAATTTCCGATACTGCAAGTCTAATTGCCCCTTATTGGAAAATTACCAATCTGAATATCGATTCCAAAAATGGAAACTATGCTGAAGTGAATGTAAAAGACTCTTTGAAAGGAAATATTCAGAATACAGCAAAATTTATTTACTATAATGATCCGATCAGAGCATTTAAAATAGAGAAAACAACAAAAGTTGAGAATAAGAAATTAGATTAGAGGGCTGGAAGATGGGAGCCGGAAGCTGGAGGTAATTCTAGTTTACCAAACTTCATTTTTCACTTTTTAATCAAGCCAAAAATAGAATAATTAAATAAAAGGCAGAAGTCTGAATTAGGGAATGCAATATCTTCCATCTCCCAGCTTCCTATTTCCAGCCTGATAAAAGACAAAATAATAAATCAAAAAGCTGAAAGGTTGAACTGGGACAAAAACTACCTCCCTCTTCCAGCCTCCAGCTTCCAAACTAAACTAAATATGAACACATTAGAAAAAGCGAAACTTTGGTTAAGTGAGACCTTCGATGAAGAAACGAGAAAGGCAGTACAGGCATTAATCGACAGCAATTCCCCGGATCTGGAAGATTCTTTTTACAGAGAATTGGAATTCGGAACAGGAGGTATGCGTGGAATTATGGGAGTAGGAACCAACCGCTTAAATAAATATACGCTAGGACAGGCGACTCAGGGATTGGCTAATTATATGTTGGAACAGTTCAAAGGAGAGGAAATTAAAGTAGCTATTGCCTATGATGTTCGCCATAATTCAAAAGAATTCGGAAAATTGGTAGCAGATGTTTTAACGGCAAACGGAATTAAAGTATTGCTTTTCAAAGATCACAGACCCACTCCTGAACTTTCTTTTACGGTTCGTGATAAAAAATGTAACGGAGGAATCGTTTTAACGGCTTCTCACAATCCACCTGAATATAATGGTTACAAAGTATATTGGAATGACGGTGCACAAATTGTACCGCCAAACGATGAAGCGATCATCAAAGAAGTATATTCTGTAAAATTTGAAGAAATCAAATTCAACGGGAATGATGATCTGATTGAATGGATCGGAGAGGAGCAGGATGATGTTTACATTGATGCATGTATTGAAAATTCTACGTACCAGAACGAAGGAAAAGAAAACTTAAATATTGTTTTCACCTCTATTCACGGGACCACTTATACTACGATTCCTAAAGCGCTGGCAAAAGCAGGTTTCAAAAAAGTAGATCTTGTTAAAGAGCAAATGATCCCAAGTGGGAATTTCCCAACTGTAGACTCTCCAAACCCGGAAGAACCTGCTGCGTTGGAAATGGCAATGGATCTGGCAAAAATAACCAATGCGGATATCGTTATCGGAACAGACCCGGATGGTGACAGATTAGGAATTGCTGTAAGAAACCTTGAGGGTGAAATGCAGTTATTGAATGGAAACCAAACCAATACTATCCTTACTTATTACATTCTGAACGAATGGAGAAAGCAGGGAAGAATTACAGGTAAAGAATTCATCGGTTCAACAATAGTAACTTCTGATATTTTCTATGATATTGCCCAAAAATTTGGTGTTGAATGCAAAGTGGGTCTTACAGGGTTCAAATGGATCGGAAAAATGATCCGTGAAGCTGAAGGAACTCAGAAATTTGTGTGTGGTGGAGAAGAAAGTTTCGGATTTATGACCGGAGATTTTGTTCGTGATAAAGACTCTTGTGGAAGTATCCTTTTGGCTTGTGAAATTGCTGCTTGGTGTAAAGCTAACGGTAAAACAATGTATCAGTACATGATCGAAATCTATGAAGATCTGGGGATGTACTTTGAAGGATTAATCAATATTGTTAGAAAAGGAAGACAAGGTGCTGAAGAAATTCAGAATATGATGAAAGACTTCCGTGAAAATCCACCAAAAGAATTGGCTGGCTCATTAGTGGAAGAAGTAAAAGATTTCAAAGAGCAGACAAGTCTTACCATTTCTACAGGAGAGAAAAAAGTAATGAACGAAATTCCACAATCTAACGTATTGATTTACTATACACAAGATGGAACAAAGGTTTGCGTAAGACCTTCAGGAACAGAACCAAAAATTAAATTCTATGTTTCAGTAAAAGATGCCATCTCTTCTGAAGCAGACTTTAAAGATAAACTGAAATCATTAGAAGCTAAAATTCAGGCCGTTAAAACAGACTTAAAGCTGGATTAATCTACTGATAAAGAAGAATGATAAAAAAAATTATAGCAGTTTTTATGCTGTCTGTAGCTGTAGTTTCCTGTAAAAAGGAAACTACGGTTTCTGATGTAAAACCTGCAAATGACTCAATAGCTAAAAACGAAACCAAAGAGAATCAGTATAAACCCATTGACACAGCGTGTTCTTCAGAAAATAAAACGGAGGATTATATTACAGCTTTACAATGGTATCGTACTAAAATAAATAAAGAGATTGCAGGAAACAGTCTGGAGCAGAACAATAAAGTGTATGAAGCTTATGTGAAAATCAGAGATAAGTACACCGATTGTTTGAATACGTCTCAAACTGAGGTGCTTGACAAATATATCGATTATCATACAGGACCTGAGACCTATAATCTGCCGGATCACATAAAGAAAATGGCCGCCGATTTGAATAAAGTAGGTCTTGAATTCCGCGAGATGGGAGAAGGTCTTACAGAAATTCATTCGTTGCCGGGATATTATGAGTCTGTTTTTAAGAATAAGGTAACTCCTGATTATGATGCTTACATCTTACAGAAGGCAAAAGATAATAAGGAAAATTATGCTGTGAATGGTGGCCTATTAATTACCTGGGAAGAGCTGGGAGACCGATTGATCGCTTGGGAGAATTTTATTAATAAATATCCTAAAAGCCCGTTGATAAAGGCTGCAAGAAATATATATAACGATTATTTGCTGGACTATCTGCTGGGAATGGACAGTGATCGTATTTATGATAGTGAGGAAGAAAAAATTTATGATGATAAAAGAGAAGCATATAACAAACTCATCAAAAATTATCCAAATTCTACTACCGCGAAAAAAACTAAAGAACTAATAGCCGCTTACGATGCCCACGTTCCTGTGGATCAAATAGAAGACAAAATTAATCTGAGAAGATAATATTAGTAAATTTTAAATAAGAATAAAGTGAAAGTTTCAAAATTAGCAGCGAACCTGATCGGTTCTGAAATTGTAAAAATTGGTAACGAAGTAAATGATCTAAAAGCAAAAGGTGCACAAATTGCCAATCTTACTATTGGTGACCTGAATTCTAATATCTATCCTATTCCAGCATTGCTGAAGGAAGAAATTCAGAAAGCCTATCAGAATAACCTGACAAACTATCCACCTGCCAACGGACTTTTATCTTTAAGAAAAGAAGTATCCAAGGATTTGAAAAATAGATGGAACCTGGACTATTCTCCTAATGATATTTTGATTACGGCTGGATCAAGACCTTTGATCTATGCAGTATACAAAACCATCGTAGATGAAGGAGATAAAGTAATATATCCTACACCATCATGGAATAACAACCATTATGCTTACCTTACTTCTGCCAATGCTATAGAAGTAAAAACAAAGCCTGAAACCAATTTCCTTCCTACAGCAGATGATTTACGACCTCATTTGGAGGGAGCTGTTTTGTTAGCCCTTTGCTCACCATTGAATCCAACAGGAACAATGTTCACAAGAGAGCAACTTTCAGAAATTTGTGAATTGGTAATTGCTGAAAACAAGAAAAGAGGAGCAGACGAAAAACCGTTATACCTTATGTATGACCAAATCTATTCTAACCTTACATTTGGTGCAGAACACGTAGATCCGGTTTCTCTTTTCCCTGAAATGAAGGAATATACTGTATATATTGATGGGATTTCAAAATGTTTGGCAGCTACAGGAGTACGTGTAGGATGGGGATTCGGTCCTGCACACATTATTGATAAAATGAAGGCTCTTCTTACGCACGTTGGAGCTTGGGCGCCAAAACCAGAGCAGGAAGCTACAGCAAAATTCTATGAAAATCCTGAAAATGTAAACGTATTCGTAGAAGATTTCAAAGGAAAACTTGAAGAAAGTTTAAAAGTTCTTCACGGAGGAGTTCAGGATCTGAAAGGAAAAGGTTTAGCGGTAGACAGTATCGAACCGATGGGTGCTCTTTATCTTACCATTAAATTAGATTATATAGGAAAAACAAAACCGGATGGAGCGGTAATTGAAAACTCTTCTGATCTTGTATTCTACCTAATCAATGAAGCAGGGGTAGCTTTAGTACCATTCTCAGCTTTCGGAGAAGATAAATCAGAGCCTTGGTTCCGTGCTTCCGTTGGAGGATTAGCTGTTGATGAGATCAAAGTAATGCTTCCGAAATTGGAAACAGCTTTGAATAACTTGAAGTAACTTCAAATAAATATATACTTCGACTCCGTTTAGCATGACATCGTTAAGGCTTACAAATCTTAATACCATTGTCACGCTGAGCGGAGTCGAAGCATTTTTATAGTTTAATAACTCATGAAATTTCCAAGAAAATCCCTTTATTGAAACAAAATATTTATTTTATTCTACACTGGCTATTATCATAGTAGTGATTATCAATGTTTGGCTTTCCGGAAAAGAAGATCACCGATCTTTATTTCAAAATTCTATCTTATCAACCTCTATTCTGGCAGGAGCATTTTTCCTTTTTATCACGTTAGGATTGTATTTTTTTTCGAACATTGTTATGTGTTTAAAAACGCTGGAAAATGTAAAGGAGATCTGGTTAAAAGCGTTGGACTCGGCTTTTTATACTCATTTCTCTATATTTTTCTGGGTCTATGGAATCATCTTCTTTATCAATTATATAAACTACATTAGATGGGTATTTTATAAAAAAATTAAATAAATATTAAAAAATAAGTAAACATTTTGTAGTAAAGTCAACAAGGATTTATCTTTGGGGCTTTTATAAGCTAAGAATAAACAGGGTTGAAAACAACAACGATGAAAAAATTGAGATTTTTGCTGCTGCCAATGTCTATACTGGTATGTTCGCAAGAAGTAGATACGTTACAGGTAAAGGAACTGTCGCCAGTACCAGACTTACCTAAAGTACAAACTTACACTCTGAAAGACGGTTCTGTCAGAACATATCCAAAACCTAAACTTCTGGATTTTGTAACCAAGCTTCCGCGAAATTTTATTGATACCAATAAAGATTTTGTAGCAAAAGATCATGCCTACTATTTAGGAGGTGCCGTTGCTTCAACACTGATCCTTTTGCCTTTTGATCAGAAACTCATCGATAACTCAAGAGAGTTGGGTGAAAGATGGGGTATGAATAAAGATAACAACTATACCAAATTGGGTGGTGTTTTCAAAATTCCTAAAGATATCGGATCTACATTGTATCTTATAGGAAATGGATCTACATTAGTATTTCTTGGAATCGGTTTCGGAGCCTATGGTTTAATTAAAAATGATTATAGAGCACAGGCAACAGCGAGTGGATTAATGGAAAGTTTAATTCTTTCCGGAGTTTTCACCCAAACGATCAAAAGAATCACCGGAAGAGAAAGTCCGTTTATTGCCGAAGAAAACGGAAATAAAGGAGGGGCATGGAATCCGTTCCCAAGTTTTTCAGCATTTGGAAAATATACTTCTAATTATGATGCCATGCCATCCGGACACTTAACAACCTTTATGGCTGGGATCACCGTTATTGCAGACAATTATCCGGATGCTCGATGGATAAAACCTGTAGGGTATACATTAGCCGGAGCTTTATGTTTTCAGATGATGCAAAGTAAAGTTCACTGGGCATCAGATTATCCTTTAGCATTATTAATGGGATATTTTATTGGAAAAACCATTTCAAAAAGCAGGTATACAACCTCAGAAGGAACAATAGGAAAAACAAAATATAAATTTGACCTTATGGCATCCCGCCAATGGGAATACAATATGGTAGGCGTAAAGCTATCTTTTTAACAACTGACTCATTTAAATAAAAATCTATACCCGATTCCCACATCTTCAATAAGAATGTGGGAATTTTGTTTTTTTAAAAGAGATAAAATTATAGCGTTTAATAGATAATTTGGTTAGAATACCACATTTTATAGAACAAACTAAAATAGTTTTCACTATTTTTGGTCTGAATAAGCCATATCATTCATTTTTTTGGAGATATTGGCTTGAAAAGACTTAATTAATATTTACTGAATGAAAATAATCGCTGTTATCCCTGCGCGCTATGAAGCAAGCCGTTTTCCGGGAAAACTGATGCAGATTCTGGGAGAAAAAACTGTTATTACTACTACTTATCAAAATGTTGTGGAAACAGGACTGTTTGATGAAGTATTTGTAGCAACTGATTCTGAAATTATCCTGAATGAAATCACTAAGAATGGAGGAAAAGCTGTAATGACAGGACAGCATGAAACAGGAAGTGACCGTATTGCTGAAGCTGTACAAAATATAGATTGTGACATCGTTATTAATGTTCAGGGAGATGAACCATTCCTTAAACTGGAACCTTTGAAGCAGTTGATTGAAGTTTTTAAGCAAGACGATCAACAGGAGATTTCCCTGGCTTCCCTTAAAATAAAATTGTCCGAAAAAACAGAAATAGAAAACCCGAATAATGTAAAAGTAATAACGGATAATAACGGTTTTGCCTTATATTTTAGCCGTTCCGCAATTCCTTTTCACAGAGAAGTTTCTTATGATGTGAGCTACTTTAAGCATATTGGAGTGTATGCATTCAGAAAAGAAGCTTTATTACAATTTTCTAAACTTGAAATGAAACCCCTGGAGATATCCGAAAAGATCGAATGCATCCGCTACCTGGAATATGGAATGAAAATCAAAATGATAGAAACCAATTTCGTTGGAGTAGGCATCGATACACCGGAAGACCTGGAAAAAGCAAGAAAGCTGATTTAATTTGAAAAACGCGAGAGAACTTGAGAATAATAATACGACTCATACTTTCTCAGTCTTTTTGCTTTTTATCCCAATTCCCCTTATATTTGAATTGATAAATAAGTTTTTGATAAAGGTCTTATTTTATAAGTATTATTTTACGGTTCAGTTTTGAAATCTCAAATTGTCACCTGTAAAATTTGAAAATAAAATATTATATCTTACAAAAACGTTAGGTTTTAAAGAAGATCCGGGAATGATTTTAAATATATAAATGAAAATCATGTTCCTCAAAATAAAAATAGCAAGGTAGACTTGATTTTTAATTCTTCTTTAAATAACTATTTTAATAAAATTAAATGAAAAAAATAATATACTTACTCCTTTTTACCGTTACGAGTTCATTGTACTATGCTCAAACCGCAAAGGAAATTATAGATAAAAATATTGAATTATCCGGAGGTTTAACCAATTGGAAGCTTTTAAACTCCGTATTGCTGCAAGGAAAAGTGGTATTGGGAATTAAGGATGAGTATCCTATAAAAATATATCAACAGCGCCCTAATCTTACCAAAACGATTATTGTAATTGGAGGAAAAGAAACTGCAATTGAAGGTTTTGACGGAAACAAAGGTTATGCGATGAACTATGCCGCCAATAAACTTCAGGTATATCCGGAATATGTACCGGAAAACTTTGATAATGATTTTATTGACTGGGAAAATAAAGGCTTTGATGCTAAATATCTTGGAAAAGAAAAAGTAGGTGAGATTTATTGTCATAAAGTGGAACTAACAAAGAATGTGAATAAGAATATGTATTATTTTGATACAACAACTTACATGCTTTTAAAGGAGATTAAAAAAGAAGAAACGGTAGTATATTCCGATTATAAAAAAGTAGGAAACCTTACGATGCCTTTCAGAATAGAATCTTCAAGTCCTAAAAAAGATGGAGACTATGTGATGCTTCTTAACAGAATAGATATCAACAAGGTCTTTCCTGCCAATATTTTTAAGTTTTAATTCATCTGCAGCTTCGGTTGCTTAAATTTATAAGAAATGAAAAATATTTTTTTAATGCTGCTTTCTTTTATTGCGTTTCTGCAAAGCTGCACCAATCAAAAAAGTGAAATTTCTCAAGCTAAAACCAAAGAACTTATGGGAAAAACAATATATGACTTTAAAGTTGAAAGCCTTGATGGTAAGGAGATCAACTTTGCAGATTTCAAAGGAAAGAAAATTCTGATCGTGAATACAGCTTCTGAGTGTGGTTTTACTCCTCAGTATGCAGACCTTGAAAAACTATATGAAGAATACAAGGACAAACTGGTAATCGTAGGCTTCCCAGCCAATAATTTTGGCGGACAGGAACCTGGAACCAATGCTGAAATCGGAACATTTTGCCAGAAAAACTATGGTGTGACATTTCCTATGGCAGCGAAAGTTTCTGTAAAAGGAGATGATACGGCACCTATCTTTAAATATTTAACAGAACAGGAGTTGAACGGAGTAAAAAATACAGCTATCCTTTGGAACTTTACCAAATTCCTGGTTGATGAGAATGGAAAGCTGATTGATAGTTTTGTAAGTACTACAAAACCTACAAGTGAGTCAATTACAAAATATTTGAAATAAGAAATAAAAAAGTATATTTTTACAAAGTGGATGATTACATCCACTTTTTTTATTTTAAAATAAACAATAACTCATGAAAAAAATATTTTTTGCAGTTTGCATTCTGGCAGCTTTTTTATCAGGATTTGCCTTTAAAGCAGTGACAGAAAAAGAATCTGACGCTCTGAAAAGAGTAACAGGGATAGGTGGAATCTTTTTTAAATCCAAAGATCCCAAAAAAATGAGAGAATGGTATAAAGAACATTTAGGTTTTGAAGTCAATGAATATGGATCTGTCTTTGAATGGTATCAAGGAGCAGATAATTCTAAAAAAGGTTTCAGCCAATGGAGTCCTTTCAGTGAAAAAACAAAATATTTCCAACCTTCAGAAAAAGATTTTATGATTAATTATCGGGTTCACGATCTTGAAAAGTTGGTTGAGCAGTTAAAAAAAGAAAACGTAACCATTCTGGACAAAATTGAAACCTATGATTACGGAAAGTTTGTTCATATAATGGATATTGAGGGAAATAAAATAGAGCTTTGGGAACCTAATGATAATGAATATGAGAAATTAGGACAAAGCATTGGAAGTAAGACCACAAAATAAATTATATTTTTGTTCCGAATCTTAAAAAAACAAACTAAATCAAAGCATCTGTGCCAATCTGCGAAAATCTATGGTTAAATAAAAATTACCACAGATTGCACGGATTTACACAGGTTTTTTAGTATAATATTTTATCATCCATCAATACCCTTTTCCGCAAAACAAAAAATATTACCCAGTTTAATACTGGAATATCCATTACTTTTTATCTTAGAAGAATTAATCATTGCCTTTGCTAGAATATCTGTAGGTAAAGGCTTTTGACTTTCGAATAAGCCTAATTTATTAGCAAATTTTATAATCCTGCTGCCCAGAACTTCACCGGTTCTCTCAGAACTTTTTCGCTCCAGCATTCCAGGTTTAAAAATGGTGATTTTATTGAAATGTAATTGTTTTACAGCTTCTTCCAGCTCACCTTTCATTTTAGAATAGAAAATCTTAGATTTTGGATTGGCTCCATAAGCAGAAACCAGGATATAATCCTCTACATCATTCTCTCTGGCTGCTTTGGCAAATTCATATTGGTAATCAAAATCTACTTTTTTCTGAGCTTCCTTGCTTCCAGCATCTTTCAAAGTTGTTCCCAGACATGAAAATGCAACATCTCCTTTCACCATTCCTTTCCATTCTCCAGGATTTTCAAAATTTACAATATGAACTTTTAGCTTTTCATTCTTAATGTCAACCGGTTTTCTTACAAAAATATCGACTTCTTCAAAAGCCTTGTCATTAAGTAGCTGATTCACCAAGTCTTTTCCTGTAGCGCCTGTGGCACCTATTACTAAAGCTTTCATAACAATCGGGTTTGATATAATGGTATTTTCTTTCTTAAATTTACTAAATTTGAATAAAAGATAAAAGATAAAAGATAAAAGATAAAAGATAAAAGATAAAAGATAAAAGATAAAAGAATACCTTAAACATCTGATTGTATTTTAAAAACTCAATTATCATTAATCATATTACTAATTACCTATTACTCATTACTTATAAATCTATGGATGCCAACGAAATATTAGATTATTGTCTTACTAAAAAAGCGGTTACAGAAAGTTTTCCATTTGATAATGAAACCCTTGTATTGAAGGTGGATACCAAAATGTTTCTGTTGATGGGTCTTGAAAGGCAGCCATTGTCGATCAATGTAAAGACAGATCCGGAATGGAGTGCGGAACTTCGGGAGCAATATCCTCAGATTACGGGAGCATATCATATGAATAAAACCCATTGGAACTCAGTGTATTTGGATGGATTAAAAAGAGATTTAATTTTAAAATTAATAGATCATTCTTACGATTTAGTGTTTAAGTCGCTTACCAAAAAAGTACAGCATACCATTAATAATTCTTAAAAATTTTAATTCCTGATGTAAAGTAAAATTGATTCAGGTACGGATTTTGTTATCAAGTATCTGTGAAATATTAAACTGAAATTAATTAAAATAAGAACATATGAGAAACTACCTTTTATTATTCATGGCAGCCGGTGCCTTAACATTATCAAGTTGTAATAAAACAGAGAAAAAAGAGCAGCCAGCTACTCCTGAAAGTACCGAGAGTGTGAAATCAGAAAATCTTAAGATTGAATTTACAGGGACAGAGAAATTCACAATTAAAAATCCAAAGCTTAAAGTAAGTCTATACGGAGTGAGTGAAGGCCTTCAAGATGCCCCTGCAACATTAATTACCGAACAAGAATTTGAAGGAAAAACAATTCCTTTTACCATTGAACTATCAGTACCACAGGATGCGGAAAGCAAGATCAATCCAAAACCTACGAATGGAGTAAAATATTATATTGCTACTGAATGGGATTCTGATGGTAACGGAAAAGCCAACGAAAAAGGAGATATTTTTATTGACCACGATAAAGCGTTTCCTAATGTGAAATTAAATAGTGACACCCAAAAGATCTACGTAAAGATTTTGAAATAAAAAATTAAAAGGCTATTCAGTGATGAATAGCCTTTTTTGTATCTTAAAAATTAAATTCTTCTGTTAGTCGCTTATCTTCATCAAGCCGTTCAATAAGTTTCTCTAATCCTTCAAACTTGATTTCATCATGAAGAAAGTCTCTGAATCTCACAGTGATCTTTTCATTATAAATATCTTTATCAAAATCAAGGATATATACTTCAACGGTTAGTTTTTCTCCATTGACCGTAGGATTTGTTCCAATGCTCAGCATTCCTTTGTATTGTTGACCTTTTATTTCCACTTCAACAATATAAGCTCCTTTTTTAGGCAAAAGTTTAATGGATTCCGTATCAATATTGGCCGTTGGATATCCAATAGTTCTTCCAATTTTTTTTCCATGAACCACCGTTCCGGAAACAGGGTAGGAGTATCCCAACATTTCATTGGCCTCTTTAATATTGCCAGTTAAAAGTGCATTACGAACTTTGGTTGAACTGATGTTATTCTCATGAATATTAATGGCTTCCATCTGTTCCACTTCAAAATCAAGTTCTTTAGACAGCTTTTGAAGAAGTTCAAAATTTCCGCTTTTATTTTTTCCGAAAGAATGATCGTATCCTATAATAAGATATTTTACATTAAGTTTATCAATCAAGATCTGACGTACAAATTCTTCTCCGGTAAGATTTCTGAATTCTTCATCAAATTCCTTCAGAAACAAATTATCAATGCTGTATTTTTCAATACGTTCTTGTTTTTCCTCTATGGTATTCAGAAGTTTTAAATCTTCATTGGGATTAAAAACAAATCTCGGATGTGGCCAGAAAGTAAGAATAGCAGTTTCCAGATTGTTTTCTGTTCCTACCTTAATGAGCTCATCAATAATACTTTTATGTCCAAGATGTACCCCGTCAAACATCCCTAAAGACAATGCTAAAGGCTTTTGAGAGGAATAATCTTTAAAATTCTTGAAAACTTTCAAAACGGAAAAAATTTGATTTGCAAATATAAAGCCTTTAAAATTATTCATAATGATATAATTTAATTATTTGAAATATTATTTATATTTAAATGGTTTTATTATTTTCATTGATTTATTCTCATTTAAAATTGTATTATATTGATTGTTTTTGTATTTTAGAAAGAAAATATTATGAATAAAAAACTATTTATTGGTGCAGTTGTTTTAGGAATTCAAATAAGTGCACAGTGCAATCCTTTGAATTTACCCTATACTGAAGATTTTGAAAGTGTAACAACGCCGGCATTGCCCACTTGTTCTACCATAGAAAATGCAGGTTCAGGGAATGACTGGACTACCAGACAGAATGCCTTTACCGGTATTGACAGTAAGGCATTAACCTATAAATATCACTCCTCCAATGATGCTAATGCCTGGTTTTTTACCCCAGGTCTGAATCTTGTAAGTGGAGTAGAATATAAATTGACATTCACCTATTCAGGAAGCGGATTTGATGAAAAGCTAAAGGTGGCTTACGGAATGAATCCTAATAGCTCTTCAATGACCAATCAACTAGCAGATTATCCAGATATTGCGGATGAAGATATTCATACGGAGACCGTAACATTTATACCTCAAACTACTGGAGCATATTACATGGGATTTAACTGTTACTCAGATGCTGATCAGTTTTATTTGCAAGTTGATGATATTAGTGTAACGACTTCGCAGCTAAGTACAGCAGAAGTAACAAATAGGAATAATGCAGTAAAAATATATCCTAATCCATTTACAGAGGTAATCAGTATTAATAAGATTGAAAATGTACGATCCATTTCAATTACAGATATTTCTGGAAAATTGATAAAAACTTTTGATAAGCCTTCATCAGAATTATATGTAAAGGAGATTGGCTCCGGAATATACATGTTGAAGTTGGAAATGAAAGATGGTTCACAAAAAGTGGTTAAGATTATAAAAAAATAAGTATTTAATTGATTATCTGAAATAAGCAATTAAATAATAATAAAAAATATTGATAGGTTAGAACCAAAGGAGTTTTTCTTCTTTGGTTCTTTTATTAAAAAGCATGATAAAAATCTTTTTTTTACCAATTGCGTGTTTACGAAGAATCACTATATTTGCACCAAGAAAAAATTTAGCAATGGCAAACCAAATTAAAGGTAAAATTTCTCAAATTATTGGTCCGGTAATCGACGTTGTCTTTAATGATGTGGAAGCAGTTCCAGCAATCTATGACGCGTTAGAAATTACAAAAGAAAACGGTGAAAAAGTAGTTTTAGAGGTAGAACAACATATTGGCGAAGATACAGTAAGATGTATTGCAATGGACGCTACTGATGGTCTTAAGAGAGGTCAAGATGTAATCGGATATGGAGATCCTATTACTATGCCAATCGGTGAGGCTGTAAACGGAAGACTATTCAACGTTGTTGGTGATGCTATCGACGGACTTAAAAATATATCTAAGGATGGTGGTCTTCCAATTCACAGACCAGCTCCAAAATTTGATCAATTATCAACTTCAGCAGAAGTTTTATTTACAGGTATTAAAGTAATCGACTTAGTTGAACCTTATGCAAAAGGAGGTAAAATTGGATTGTTCGGTGGTGCTGGTGTAGGTAAAACTGTATTGATTCAGGAGTTGATTAACAATATTGCAAAAGGACACGGAGGACTTTCTGTATTTGCCGGAGTAGGTGAAAGAACGAGAGAAGGAAATGACCTTTTGAGAGAGATGCTTGAATCAGGAATTATCAAGTATGGTGATGATTTCATGCACTCTATGGAAAATGGAGGTTGGGATCTTTCAAAAGTAGACCTAGAGGCTATGAAAGAATCTAAAGCTGCATTCGTATTCGGACAGATGAATGAGCCGCCAGGTGCAAGAGCTAGAGTAGCACTTTCTGGTCTTACATTAGCTGAGTACTATAGAGATGGTGGAGAAAGCGGGCAAGGTAGAGATGTACTTTTCTTCGTAGACAACATCTTCCGTTTTACACAGGCTGGTTCTGAGGTGTCTGCACTTCTTGGTCGTATGCCATCAGCGGTAGGTTACCAACCAACTCTTGCTTCTGAAATGGGTGCGATGCAGGAAAGAATTACTTCAACTAAAAATGGTTCAATTACTTCAGTACAGGCAGTATATGTACCTGCGGATGACTTAACTGACCCAGCTCCTGCAACAACGTTTGCTCACTTGGATGCAACTACGGTACTTGACAGAAAGATTGCTTCATTAGGTATTTACCCAGCGGTAGATCCACTAGCTTCTACTTCAAGAATCTTATCTCCGGAAGTTATCGGTCACGATCACTATAACTGTGCTCAAAGAGTAAAAGAAATTCTTCAAAGATACAAGTCACTTCAGGATATCATCGCGATTCTTGGTATGGAAGAACTTTCTGAAGAAGATAAATCAGTTGTCTACCGTGCAAGAAAAGTTCAGAGATTCTTATCTCAGCCTTTCCACGTAGCAGAACAGTTTACAGGTATTCCAGGATCTTTAGTAGATATCAAAGATACTATCAAAGGATTTAACATGATTATGGATGGTGAATTAGATCACTTACCAGAAGCTGCTTTCAACTTGAAAGGAACCATCGAGGAAGCTATCGAAGCTGGACAAAAAATGTTAGCTGAAAACGCTTAATAATTAGACATAAGATTCTTAGACGTGAGATGAGAGACATTCAATATGTCAAAATCTTTTATTCTTTCAATCTTTTAATCTTTTAATCTAAATTAAAATGAATATAAAAATTTTAACACCAGAATACGTAGTTTTTGAAGGAGAAGTAAACTCAGTATTATTGCCTGGAAAAAATGGTGAATTCCACATCATGAAAAACCACGCAGGAATCGTTTCTTCTTTAGTTGGTGGTAAAGTGAAGCTTTTTACAAACTCTGTAAATGAAGCTTATGCTAAAAACCTTACCAAGGAAAATGATAAAGATTCTATCTTTTCATATTCTATCAAAAGCGGTGTTGTGGAATTTAATCATAACAAAGGAATTATCCTTTGCGAATAATTAAATGAAAAGCTAAATATATTTTCAAAAAAGTGTAACTTTGGTTACACTTTTTTTATTTCATTTCATGTAAAAATCTGGTTCTATGAAGAAAAGTATAATCATATTCTTTACAATTTTGGGTATATTCCTCAATGCTCAGAATATTAAAACCAAAAGAGGAATTATCAATTTAGACGGAATCCCGGTGGCTAAAATTTCAAATAAGTCCAATGAATACACTTTCATGGACTTAAAGGAAACGCCTTTGTACACTATAAAATTTATTGATAAAAGTATTGTTGATTCTGTGAGGGACAGTTATATACAAATCAATAGGGTATATAACAGGGATAAAACCATCGAGGTCGACTATTCTTCACCTTCTGCGTTTTCCGGGGAAGAAAAATCTGCGGTTTATACTTCCGTGAAAGACTTTAAAATTATAGATACTAAAGGCATCAATGTAAAGACCCTGGATGAGTTGTTTTCAAATGTGCCGAAAAGGAAACTGGACAGTAAGACGAAGGATGCCTATACCATCAGAAAAAAGATCGATAAACTGAATCTTGAAGTAAACAAGGTAGGTGAAATTCTCAGTAATGGTGTTCCTGTGGGATATTTTACCAATTTACCGGTAAGTTTTGGCTCAGATGATAAAATTATAGATAAAAGCTTTATTGATATTGAGATCTATGATGCAAAGAGTAAACTCATCGGGAAATATATTACAACAACAAAACAATTGAAAACGGCTGGCGGAAAGTCTTTTACCCTTTTCAAAGAAATGTCCGGCAGAGCATCTATTTTAAAATATCCAACCTATAAAGCGCTTGCAGAACGTATGGCGATTATGGATCCGAATTTTATTAAAATTCAGGAAAAAGTGTCTGTAGGACCTGTTACGAAAGATACCCCTAATTGAGTCTACTGAAAAAAATATAGATAAAAAAACCTTGGAAAAGCTTTTTTAGGTTTCATTTTATCTATTAATATATATTTTATTCGTGTATTCGCGGCAGAAAATAGATGCTAAGAATACACGAATTTTCTTATAAAATATGATATAATAATCAGAGAAGCCGGAATGGCAAAAATTATGGACATTTTATTTTTAGCAGATATAAAGCTATTCAATAGAAACGGGCTTTAGCCCGTTTAATTATAAAATTATAAAAAGAGAATTCCATTGGCTTTAGCCAAAACCTATTTTTACCCTTGCATTTAGAAAATTCTGCTATTTAGAAAATCCCTGAGAAAAATTGCTGCAATTTTACAAACTCAAAATTACTCCATTTTCCTTCAATTGTTGCATTGGTTTTGAGAACCAGAACAATTCGAAATCTTCAAAATTCTCTTCAAAATGATTCTTAAGTTGTTGAGCTGTAGGTTTTTTCTGATTATCTATTGAATATTCTTCCAACATGCTCGTCAGCCATTCTGCTTTGTCCTGTTCCATCTCCACCTTAACAATATTGGTTTTTAGGTGGAATGTAAGAAGCGTATATGTACCAGAATATTTCTTTTTATTTTTTATGCGATTCTCAGCGATTACATTTTTAGTTAAAAAGACAATTTTTGAATTTCCTTTGAATTTAAAATCTTCATCTTCTAATAAGCTATCATGAATATAATCGGGATGAATTGTTGTTCTTGGAATTTTAAAATCAAACCACTCTTGAAGAGGAAGTTCAAAATTAACTCCGTGCATATAATTGAATAAAGATTTTTTTAAACCTGAACTAAATTTATTATGATCGATCCCTGTTTTGTCTGTAAAGTCAATATCATTATTTGCAAATAGAATTTCCTGCTTGATGGGAGTAACTCCAAATTCTTCTGGATTTAGTCCAACTGGTGAATGAGCAGTCATTGCGAACTGATGCCAAAAACCACTTTGTAAAATTCCCATTTCAAATAACTGACGAATCATTTCCATAGAATCAATCGTTTCCTGAATGGTTTGTGTTGGGTAGCCATACATCAGATAAGCATGGATCATAATTCCGGCTTCTGTAAAATTTCTTGTCACTTTTGCAACTTGTTCCACAGAAATCCCTTTATCAATTAATTTCAACAAGCGATCACTTGCCACTTCCAATCCACCGGAAACTGCGACACAACCTGAAAGTTTTAATAAATAACACAAATCACGGGTGAAACTTTTCTCAAAACGGATATTCGTCCACCAGGTAACGACAAGATTTCTTCTTAAAATTTCAAGGGCTACTTCTCTCATCAAGGCAGGAGGTGCTGCTTCATCTACAAAATGGAAACCGGTTTCTCCTGTAGTTTTAATGAGTTCCTCCATTCTATCAACCAGAATTTTGGCAGAGATAGGTTCGTAAATTTTAATGTAATCTAAAGAGATATCACAGAATGTACATTTCCCCCAATAACATCCATGGGCCATCGTTAGTTTATTCCATCTTCCGTCACTCCATAAACTGTGCATTGGATTAGCTATTTCAATAACAGAAATGTATTGATCCAGTTTTAAATCGGTATAATCCGGAGTTCCAATATCCGACTGCTTATAGTCGTGCCTTTTGGAATTGTTCTTATAAACGACTTCCTGATTTTCAATTAAAAAAGTCCTTTTATATTGAGATTCTTCACTTTGCCCAGAATGACCAAAAACATTTTCACATAGAAGCTCAAGAGGAATTTCACCATCATCAAGAGTAATAAAATCAAAGAATTCAAATACTCTTTGATCTTTTATTTCTCTTAATTCTGTGTTGGGAAAACCTCCGCCCATTGCGATTTTAATATGCGGGTAATTTCTCTTGATAAATTGTGCGGATTTGAAAGCCGAATATAAGTTTCCAGGAAAAGGAATAGAAAAACAAACCAATTTAGGCTGAACTTCTTTTATTTTTTTCTGAAGAATTGTTAAAGTAAAATCATCGATAAATGTTTGCTGATCGGATAATTTTGAATACAATTCATCAAAAGAATTGGCGCTCTTTCCAAGACGCTCAGCATATCTGCTGAAACCGAAGTCAGCATCAATATTTTCAACGATATAATCTGAAATGTCCTCCAGATATAAAGTCGCCAAATGTTTAGCTTTATCTTGTAAACCCATGTTTCCGAAGGCAAATTCCATATCATCCAATTGGTTGAAACGGGAAGCTTCCGGGAGAAAGTTCATGCTGCAGATCTGCCTCGCCAATGTTGGCGTTTTCCCTTGTAAAAAAGGAATAACCTGATCGATGGTTTTTAAATATTCTTCTCTTAATGCATAGATTCTCTGAGCGTTTTCAGAAGCATTATGAATATCAATTTCTTTATTGAAAACCTTTTGTAATCCACCTTTTGAAAATAATTCCAAAATAACATCTATTCCTAAATCAATCTGATAACTGGAAATATTTTTGGTATTTAAAAATCCTTTAATATAAGCAGTTGCCGGATAAGGAGTGTTAAGTTGGGTAAAAGGCGGAGTAATAAGAAGTAGGTCTTTCAACAGAAATTTTTTGCAAAGTTATTCTAAAGTTTTTTTAGAAAAAAATTTTTTGCTCTGATTATAAACAGGGTTGAAATAATACCTGTATGCTTTGAATTATTTTCTCGGAGATCTCACTGATTTCGTAGATCATCGTATAGTTTTATAGTATTACCAAAAAAAGAAAATTTTTTGCATTTGTGGCTTAAAAATTTATGCCACGAATGCACGAATTAAATAGTGTAGTTTTTTAGAACTTCAATAAGGTAAAAGGATGGGTAGATATTTTGAATTTTGTTTTGACGCAAAGTTTTTATTATTAAGTTGGATATTTTAAGGGAGCAAAAGATGGAATCAATGAAATTGATTCTTATTAAGCGAGCGCATAGCCATAAAGCTTCTTCAATGACGAAGTCAGCTCCTTAGCTCCCTAAAATAAGATATTAGAATAATTTTAGCTTTGCGTTTAAAAATAAATATCTACTATTTTTAACGCAAAGTTTTTTTATAATTAAGTTGAATATTTCAAGAAAGCAAAAGATGGAATCAATGAAATTGATTCTTATTAAGCGAGCGCATACCCACACAGCTTCAACGACGAAGTCGGTTCCTTAGCTCTCTAAAATAAAACGTTAGTTTGGCGTTTAAAAATAAATTATAGCTATTTAAATACAGTATCAACAGCATGATTACTGATGAAATTAAGAAAAGATTCTTCGTCAAAATATCCATTTTCATCTATAAGCTCAGGATGTAAAAATTCGGCTTCATGAGAACCATCTAAACTTATATTTTCTATAAATCTGCCTGTTTTTCCCTCAATTACATTGTGAAGACTTATTAAATATGTTGAATGTATACTGCCTTCTGCAACAGTATAATGTCCGTTTTCTGCAATAAGGGAACTGGTTATATTTCCATTACTATACGTTTCATTATCGTTGCCGGATGCTCCAAACAAAATATTACAGGAAATATTTCCTGAACAATAAAGACAACCATTAACAATGATATTTTTGGCCTGTATATTTCCGATAACAATAAGTACAACATAATCCTCCACAAAAAGATCTTCGGAAAGGTCAATGTCTTGCTCGGATAAGATGATTTTATATCCTTCTCCGTCTTCTGTAGTTAAATCAAGAGTGTTCGGTTCTTCGTTTTCTGCAAGGATAATCGTAGGCGTACCATCATCATTATTGGAATCTAAAGAAGCTGCTTTTACCTTTTCCGCAGTTTCCTCATCCAACATTTCAATAAATTCTGAAAGATCTTCTTCCTCTAAAGAGTGATCTTCGAAAAAAGTGAAATCCAATGTTGATGAAACTGTAGAATAAAAACTTTCTGAGTGATTTTTAAGTCGGGTATATAATTGATCTTTTGTGAGTTGTTGTAATTCTTTCATAAACTTTAACCCTATTGCATCTACTTATTGTAGAGAAAATAGGATAGATGCAATATAAGGAGATAAGTTTTATTATGCTAAAAAGCCAAATTTATTCTCAAACATTTTTCCGATCACCGGAATAGGTTTTTTCTGTTCATTGGCAGCATTAATAATCCCAAATACCCATAAGATTAATAAAATCAATCCTATATAATTTAAAAAAGATAAGGCAGGAAGAATAGGGATTACGATGGAAAGAAGAACATTGATAACGACAGTTAATAAGAAGAATCCTAGCCCTTGTTCCAAATGATAGTTAGCCAGGTCATTTTTAGCATGCAAGTCTTTGCTTTTAACATAAGCAATGATCCATCCGATAATTGTTACATAACTTAAAATAGAAATTGTTTTACTGTTCATATTGAATATTTTTTGTCAAAGGTAGAACAGTAGATTTCATCTATCAATAACTGATTGGTTAATGGCAACTTTCAATTGGTATTCAGTAGATCTTGGCAAAAAATGATATTCCTGTAATTTTATTCTTCCTTCATCAGTTTAAAAAAAGCTTCTTTCTTTGCCCTTGATATCGGAATACTGGCTCCGTTTTCCATTTCAACCATCCCTTCTCTGGAATAACTTACAATATAATTGGTATTAATTAGAAAAGACTGATGTACCCGGAAAAAATCAGGCGGAAGGAGAATACTTTCATAGTTTTTAAGAGGTTTGGAAATCATGATTTTCTTTCCATCATTTAGGTAGAAAGTAGTATAGGAACCGGAAGTTTCACAATGCATAATCTGGTTGATCTTTACCACATGCATTGCTTCCTGGGTAGGGAGAATGATTCTTTGGGGAGTTCTGTGCATATTATGACTGAGTTCATGTACCTGTTGTTCTTCAAGAAAACGTTCCTTTATTCCTGAAATTCTGTTAATTGCTATTTCAAGTTCCTCAGCATCAATAGGTTTTAGTAAATAATCCAAAGCGCTGAATTTGAATGCCCGAATAGCGTATTCTTCATAAGCCGTTGTAAAAATCAAATGAAATTTCCGGTAAGAAATCTGTTGAAGGACCTCGAATCCTGTTCCATTTTTTAACATAATATCCATAAAAACAAGATCAGGCTGTAGCCTGTTAATAAGTTTTGCTGCTTCATCAGCACTTTCAGCATAGCCTATGATCTGGATTTTATCCGGGGCAATCATTTCCAACATAATGGACAAAGCTTCCCGTAAGTGATATTCGTCTTCTATGATTATTGTTTTGTACATATTTTATAATATTGGAATAAATAATGTTACCATACAGCCTTGCTGACCATCTTTATCAATGGTCATTTCCCTTACTTCAAGTTTTGCCCTTGAATTATCTTTAAGCATAAGAAGCAATCTCTCATCCGTAATCTTAGTCGAAAGAGAACGATGAGAATCATCTGTTTTCTGCTTTCTGGAAGCGGTAAGTCCGATTCCATTATCCCTAATGGTGCAAATGAGAAGGTTTTCTTCCGGTTTTTCTTCAAAATTAATGAATAATACTCCTTTTTGGAAGGCTTCTAAAGGTTTTAATCCATGCTCAATGGCGTTTTCAACGAATGGCTGTATTAAAAGTGGGGGAATATGAAGCTGCTGATCTACAGATTCTTCACATTGTATTTGGTAATCAAAACTTCGATTTAAACGAAGCTGCTGAAGTTCAATATAGTTTTCCAACGTATGTATTTCTTCTTCAAGAGTAATCGTTTCCATGCGGGATTGTTCTAGTACTCTTCGACTGAGTTTGGCAAATTTTCCAAGATACAATACTGCAAGATCTGTATCTTTTCTGAGAATCATTCCCTGAATATTTCCTAATGCATTAAAGATGAAATGCGGATCCATCTGAGATTGTAACAGTCTTCTTTCAAGAGATAGTTTTTCCGCTAAGCTTTCCAATGTTTCCTTTTCCAAAAGTTCCATTTTAAGTTCATTATTGGTTTGTTGTTGTTGAAGGAAATCTTCTCTTTTCTGATGATAACGCTGTCGGAAATAGTAAGACCGATACATAAAGACAAGTCCCACAAGTAACACTGCGGAAATTCCATATCCTAATAACTGATTTTTTTTCTGAAGTTTATTTTCCTGCTCCAGCTGCTCAATACGAACTATTTTCTTTTCTGATTCATATTTGGCATCAGCATTCTGAAGGATCTGCTGAGTTGATTCGTCATACTTTAGTTTATTATATTTGATAAAAAATGTATCGTATTCAAGATAGGCTTTATAGTCTTTTTCTTCTGCTGCAATATTTTTCAGACATTCATAAAATGCTGCCAAAAGATAGTTGTCTTTGTAGGGCAGAGTCTGTTGATAGGTAATCCCTTCTTTAAAAAGATGTTCTGCGGTTCTATATTCTCCTTTTGATACATAATACTGTCCGCGTAACCCCATAGAACTTCGGTATACGCTTTTGATACCATACTGTTTCCCAATAAGTAAAGCTTTTTCCAATGCAGATAAAAATGAATTTTCATCAATTGGCTTAGGCCCATTCATGTATAAAGCAGCAAGGTTGATATAGGCAATTCCGATATTACTTTTACTGTCTATTTTGGCTTCATTTTTTTCTATAAAAGCAATGGTTTGTTTAAAAAACAAAATGGCATCCTGCCAACGACCGGTGTTTCCTGAAACAATGAGATCAGAAAGATAATTTCCTACCGCCAGTCTTGCATGAAGAATACTTTCAGGATTCCCAGATTTTTCCGCGAATGAAAGTCCTTCATCAGCATATTTTTTAACTTTTTCAGGAGAATCTGGTGAAAAGAGGTAAGAGATATCCGCACCGAGTTTAGCAGATTGGTCATAGCTCTGCATTGTATTAAATAAAGTATAAGCTTTCAAAAAATAAGTAAGAGCCTGTGACTTATCATCAGTATATGATTTGAGATATCCCATCGCAGCATTAGCAAAAGCTTTTGCACGATCACTTTTTAAAGACTTGGCAATGTCATAGGACCTTTCTGTGTATTTTGTGAATTCCTTGAGATGAAGAAGACGTTTATGGGTGAAAGCAAGATAAGCATTACAAATCGCTTCATCTTCTTTATTTCCTGTTTTTTGAGAAACTTGAAGAGCTGCCATCTGCATTTTGAGACTTGCTGACGAATCAGTAAACCTTTTGGAATATCCTTCACTGGCTGCATGTTCGGCAGAAGATACTTGCTGAGCTTTTATGGAGCCACAGGAAATCCAGCAAAATATAAAGCAAAATAGAAGTTGGGTTATGTCGTTTTTTTTGATCATTTCAGTTGATAGATTGGGCTAAATTATACATTGTGGAAGGATTAACAAAATAGCACTGGTTTTAAAATGCTGATTTTAAGGGAAAATTTGAACCTAATTAAGCACATTGTCACCAGTTTTTTACCAAATACCAATTCAAAATGTATATATACCAATTGATGCTGGCAAATAGTCATTCGAATATTTAATCTTGCATAGAATATTAGTGCAATAGCCATGAAAACTATATATAAATTCCTGACTTTCCTTATTTTATTTTTTCCTGCCAAAATGCTGCTTTCCCAGCAGACAGATGAAAAGCGGATGAAAATTCAAGTATCTGTGAAAGATGGAAAAAATCAGATTGTTTCTGTTATTAAATCCTATACCATATCCTATAACAGAACTTTATTAACCCCTGAGAATAATAAATCAGGGGAGACTAAAGCATTTTATATATCATTGGATTTTGAAAAACAGGATATTCCTTTTTTAAGAGCATTTATCCAAAACAAAGCAGGTTTGGATGGTCAGATTACAGTAACAGATACTTATGGGAAATTACCTTCCCGAAAAATTGATTTTCAATCGGCCACAATGGATATTATGAATGATCAGGCGATGGGAGAGTACAGTGGGATGTTCATGAATCTAAGCTGTAATGTTATTACTATTGATGGGTTGAAAATAGAACATTAAACCTCACAAATGATGAAAAAAAACACAATATACTTAATGCATCAACAATCCTGAAATGGGATATCTGTAGTGTAAAGATAGTAAATATGCATTTCCTGAACTTTCTTTACGATTGGAATCTCTTTAGAGAATCTTTAGAATGGTATCCTAAAATAGGAAAAGCTTTTACAGCAATGAATGAAGAGTAGCTGAAAGAAAAGAATATATAAATCTAAAGATAAGACCGTGAATACATTACATCAGGAAGCCATTGAAGCATTCCGTCAGAAAAACTATGCTGTTGCTGCTAAAAACTGGATCAAAGGGCATGCTCTTCCGGATGATAGAGAAGAGCTTAAGGAAATCTACCTTTGGGCCAATTCTTTAAATGAAACTTCTCCGGATTCTGATCTTTGCGCCATATTAGGACTTATTGCTCTGGATCATTACGAAATATTTACGAGTAACCGTGAAAAAGCCCTTATTCAGTGTGTAGAATGGAGCAAACAGGGAATCAGTATGAGTCCGAATCACCCTTGGTGCCATCGTCATGCCGGTTCTGCTTTCTATTGGATGGATCAATGGGAGGAAGCAGTTCCTTATTATGAAAAAGCAATGTCTTTGGTACCATCTCCAACTTTACAGGTGAGACTGTTTATGATTAATAATAAAGAAAATGTTAATCCTGATTTTCTGTTGCTGGATGTAAATCCCGAAACTTCCGAAGCCATGGAGGCCTATAACGCTGGTGTTGAAATTAATAGAATTCTCAACCAAAACCCTCAAATATCTGAATTTGAAAAGGAGAGACTTACCCAATTGAAAAGAGACTGTTATACTGTAGCTTATCATCTTTATCATAAAACGTTGGTTGAAAGAAACGGAGATTCCTATAATGAAGATCCTCATACCTTTGCGATGTGCTGTAATAATTTAGCTGCAGAGCTTATCAGCCAGGAAAAATATGATGAAGCTATTGCTGTCACTACAGAAGGGATGAAATTCAGTTATTTCATGTACATTCTCCAGAATAGATTTAATGCGTACTTAGAAGCAGGATATCTCAAAGAAGCTGTAGCAGATGGAGAAAAGTTCATGGAGGATTTTATAAATGACATGGATTCTGTAACCTACTTTAATAGTATAGACCAGCTTTGTTACAGTTATATGGAATTGAAAGATGATACGTCTGCTATGGAATGGATTAATGCAGGGTTGGAAAGTTATCATGAATTAGATACGACAGATCCTTTACTGACCCATCCGGAAATTGTACGATGCTTTACCAATTTTTATATCCATAAATCAAAAATTGAAGAACAGACAGGAATACAACCAGATCCAGCTATGGCTTCAAAAGAAGCTGATCGTATTTTGGAGGAAATGCCGGATAATCCAAGTATACTCATCAGCCGTTCCAATATTTTTTTAGAAGAAGAAAACTATGCAAAAGCGCTGGAATGTTTGCAGTATGCTATACATTTTGCGTCAGAACAAAATAAGATAAGATCTGGGCAGGTGGCTTTATACAATATGGGATATATTCAGGTTGCGAAACTTCGTGATGAAGCAACGGCATTTGAAAGTTTTGAACAGAGTATAGCTTTAGGAAATGAAGATTTCTGGTGCTGTTATTGGGCGGTTCACTGTGGGTATCATTTGCAGGAAAATGAAAAGACGGTTGAATATGCTTTGCTGGCTCTTCAGGCTTTGCCTCAACAGGATGGAGTAACCGCTGATATTATTGCGGAGATTTATGAACATTTAGGAACAGCACAATTAGACTTAGCTCAATATTCTGAGGCAGCAGAAAATATAAAATTGTCTTTACAGTACAATCATTCACCTATAGCAGAAGAAAATCTGAAAACTGCCGAAACAGAAAATAAACGTAATTATTCCGGAGGCTTTTTCAAAAAGATATTTGGAAAATAATGATGAATGAAGCTAGAGGCTGAAAGATTATCATAACTTCCAGCCTACAAAATATAAACCCCGGAGAATTCCTGTTCTCCGGGGCTATTTTTATAAATTACTTTAAACGCTTTACAAGTGAACTGTGCTCTTCCGGTCAGAAATAACATTCAGTATTACGCCCAGTAAAATAAGTGTAATTCCAATCAGTAAGTTGGTGGTAAACTTTTCATTAAACATAAAGACACTTACCATTACAGCGACAACAGGCTCCAGTGCACCTAAAATAGCAACCGGAGTAGAACCAATGCTCTTAATAGCATACACCAGACATAAACTGGAAATAACTGTAGTAAGAAATGCAAAAATAAGAAAGTTAATAAAAATAGTTATCGAAGGGATTGCAAATGATTGATGTCCAATAACAGACTTGCTCATAAAAAATACAGACGTAAAAAGCATCGAGTAGAAGGTAAGTTTAAACCCGGAAACTTTCAGTTTCGATTTATTGACAATCACCATATAAAGGGCATAAAACAATGAACTGAGCATAACGATTCCCAATCCTGCAAAATTGATTTCAAAACCATTTCCTTTCAGGCATAAAACAATGACGCCGGCAAAGGCAAGAAATAATGAAGCAATAGATAATTTGGTGAGTTTCTCTTTATAAAAGAAAAACATAATCAATGCTACAATAACGGGATAAATAAATAAAACTGTAGAAGCAATTCCCGGGGTAAGAAAATCATATCCTATGAACAAAAATTCAGAAGAAAGAGCATAGCATACTCCCAGAATAGCTAATACTAAAGCTTCCTTTTTATTGATTCTGAAGTTTTGTTTAGAATAAATGAGATATCCACCCACTATTATGGCTGAAAAGAAAAACCTGTAAAACAGTGTAATATCCATTGAAAAATGAGCCTGTTTAATCGGTAGGATAAAAATCGGAATCAATCCATATGAAACCGCCGACAAAACCCCCAATAAATAACCTCTAAGTTTTATTTGCATTTTATAGTGTATAGTTTTTAAAACAAAAAACCACTGAATCAATCAGTGGTTTTTTATTATTTTGTTAAAGATTAGATCGGTTTAAAACTTAATCCCTGTTCCTGCAGTAATAATTGTTCCTGCTCTTTATAGTAACCACTTACTAGTTTATCGTGAATCGCTTCAAACGCGGCCAGAGTTTCATTAATTTCTGAATCCGTATGAGAAGCGGTAGGAATCAGTCTTAAAAGAATCATTCCCTTAGGAATTACCGGATAGACCACTACTGAAGTAAAGATCCCGTAATTCTCTCTAAGATCTTTTACCAATAGAGTAGCTTCTACAGGAGTTCCCTGCATCATTACCGGAGTAACACAAGTATTCGTATCTCCGATGTTGAATCCTCTTTCTTTTAATCCGCTCTGTAGTTTTTCTACATTTTCCCAAAGTTTAGCTTTGATTTCTGGTCTTGATCTCAATAGCTCTAATCTTTTCAATCCTCCGATTACCATTGGCATCGTAAGAGATTTTGCAAAGATTTGTGATCTTAGGTTGAACTTCAGGTATCTGATGATTTCTTTGTCACCCGCAAGGAATGCTCCGAAACCAGCCATTGATTTTGCAAAAGTAGAGAAGTATACGTCGATCTGATCGTTACAGTCTTGCTCTTCACCTACTCCGGCACCCGTTTTACCTAGTGTTCCGAAACCGTGAGCATCATCTACTAGAAGTCTGAATTGATATTTTGATTTAAGCTCGCAAATCTCTTTGATTTTTCCTTGCTGTCCTCTCATCCCGAAAACTCCTTCCGTAATCACAAGGATTCCTCCTCCCGTTTCTTCTGCTACTTTGGTAGCTCTCTGAAGGTTTTTTTCAAGGCTTTCCATATCATTATGCTTGTAGGTAAATCTTTTACCAGAATGAAGTCTTACTCCATCCACGATACAGGCATGAGAATCCATATCGTAAACGATAACATCGTTTCTGCTTACCAAGGCATCAATCGTAGAAACCATTCCCTGGTAACCGAAATTCAATAAATATGCTGATTCTTTTTGTACGAAGTCTGCCAATTCTCTTTCCAACTGAAGGTGCTGATCTGTTTCTCCAGACATCGCTCTTGCTCCCATCGGATAGAACATTCCATATTCTGCAGCCGCCTTGGCATCTGCTTCAATTACTTCAGGATGATTACACAATCCTAAATAATCATTGGCACTCCAGAAAATTACTTCTCTACCCTGAAACTGCATTCTCGGGCCGATAGGTCCCTCTAATCTTGGGAAAATAAAATATCCTTCTCCGTAATCTGCAAATTGTCCAAGAGGTCCTGGATTTTCTTTTATTCTTTCAAAAATATCCAACATTGTATCGTAATTTTTAAGTAAAAAAGCCTTTTTTGTAGAACACGCAAAAGGCTTTATTATATCGTGATTTTATTTATTGTTATTTGATAAACTCAGTCTTGAAGACTTCGTCATAATTGTGGACACAGTTGTTAACAAACCCCTGTTCGGCCATCCATTTATCACTGTATACTTTAGTGATGTATCTTGAACCGTGGTCAGGATAGATTAATACAACCATATCATTTTCGGTTAATTCGTGCGAATTTGCATATTGTATCAGTCCCTGGGTGACAGCTCCTGTAGTATACCCTCCCATAATAGCTTCCTTCAAAGCAATTTCACGGGTTCTGTAGGCTGACATCTCATCATTTACCCTTACAAACTCATCTACCTTATCGAAAAGAAGAGCGGCAGGGATCAAATTTTTTCCCATTCCCTCGATCTGATAAGGGTGTACATCTTCCTTGTGAATCTCACCTGTCTCGTGATAGCTTTTTAATATAGAACCATCTGCATCCACCCCGATAATTTTAATATCCGGGTTTTTCTCCTTCAAAAACTTTGCTGAACCAGATAAAGTACCTCCTGTTCCGGTGCAGGCAAAAAGGTGAGTGATCTTACCTTCTGTCTGCTCCCAGATCTCAGGACCGGTGGTCTGGTAATGGGCATCAATATTCAGTTCATTAAAGTACTGATTGATGTAAATAGAATTGGGAGTTTCCAAAGCGATCCTTTTCGCTACTTCATAATAAGATCTTGGATCATCCGCAGGTACATTGGCAGGACATATATATACAGTCGCTCCTAATGCTTTTAGATAAGCAATTTTCTCAGGTTTTGTTTTGTCGCTTACAGCGAGAATACATTTATATCCCTTGATGATACATACCATTGCAATAGAAAACCCAGTGTTTCCCGATGTAGTTTCTACAACTACGGAATCTTCTTTCAATAAGCCTCTCTCCTCTGCGTTCTCAATAATATGAAGTGCGATTCGGTCTTTGGTGGAATGTCCAGGATTATATGATTCTAACTTGGCATAAACGGTTGCTGGAATATCTTTTGTAACAGTATTTAGCTTCACCATAGGAGTATGTCCTATTAGGCCAAGAATATTATCGTAAACATTACTCATTATTTGTTATTTTCAATAAAAATCTGACTGCAAAAATACAAAAAAATAAATAATTACTAAACTTTTGTTTGATTTCTAGGGCATCGTTTCGTAAAAAATATTTTTCCTGTTTACAGTTTTAGCAGGAGTATAATCGCAAATTTTGCGCCAAGTTTTTAAAATTTGTTAAAAACAATATAAAATAATATAAAAGCCTTATTTTCGCATAATTGATTTAATACTATGAAAAATTGGACTTTTAGGCAATGGAACACCGTTTTAGGATGGGTGATTTTCGTCATTGCGTTTTTCACGTACTTGTCCACGATAGAACCTAATTTCAGCTTTTGGGATTGTGGTGAGTACATTTCTTCTGCAGTAAAACTTGAAGTAACGCATGCTCCCGGAGCGGCTTTATTCCAGATAGTGGGTGCCGTGGCAGCCATTTTTGCATTAGGGAAAGGCGAAAATTACTCCATCGTAATCAACGCGATGTCTGCATTGTTCAGCGCGCTGACTATTTTATTTTTGTTTTGGACGATTACTCATTTTGTGAGAAGATTGCTCAACAAAGATTTTGAAGAAATTACAAAACATCAGGAAATCTCTATCTTGTTTGCCGGAGCAATAGGAGCTTTGTGCTTCACCTTCTCAGATACCTTCTGGTTCTCGGCGGTAGAAGGAGAGGTTTACTCTATGGCTTCTATGTTTATCGCGCTTTTGGTCTGGTTGATTACCAAATGGGAAAATGAGTATCAGGCAGCAGACAGTGAGAGATGGGTTATCCTTATTTTCTTCGTTTTAGGACTTTCCGTTGGAGTGCACATGATGTGTATGCTCGCAACACCTATGGTATGTCTTGTATATTATGCAAGAAACTATAAGTTTACGTGGAAGAATTTTATTTGGGCGAACCTTATTACATTAGGGATTTTGATCGTCGTTTTCAAAATTATTTTCCCTTTGATCATGACAATGTTCGGAAGATTGGAGATTTTCTTTGTGAATGGTCTTGGACTTCCTTTCCACTCAGGAACTATTGCTGCATTTATCTTAATGGTAGTGATCTGCTATTTCCTGATTAAGTATGCGAGAAAAGCAAAAAAGAATATTTATCAAACGGCTGCTTTATCTGTAGTTTTTATGATGATTGGTTTTTCTTGTTGGATGGTTATTCCGATCAGAGCTAATGCGAATCCACCAATGAACCTTAATGACCCGGATACTGCCATTGGTATGCTGGATTATTATAACAGAGAGCAATATGGAGACTGGCCAACCATTTATGGCCAAAACTATACAGCTTTCCTTGATGCTAACGGAATTCAAAAGAACGAAGACGGAAGCTTTAAAACAAAAAAGACCGGAGAGATTTATGAAAAAGATGAAAAAACCGGGACCTATAGAAAAACCGGAGACCGATTCAATTATATTTTCAGTCAGTCTCAGGTAAGCTTAATGCCAAGAATGTTCAATGAGGATAAAGATGTAATGGCCAACTACATTTCAATGTACGGAGCCCCTGATTTTACATTCAATTATGCGAATGAAGATGTGGCAGATAACCCTCAGGCTAAGCAGATTTTTGATGAACTGAGAGCTAAATATGATGATAAATCTATTACAGCTGCAGATTATTTAAAGGTAAAACCTTATAATCTTATCAATGTTCAGAAGCCCTCATTGCTTCAGAATATGGATTATTTTATTTCTTTCCAGAACGGATATTACTTTGTAAGATACCTGCTTTGGAACTATGTAGGAAGACAGAATGACCTTGAAGGAAATATGGAGAGCACCAAAGGAAACTGGATTTCCGGAATTCCTTTTATTGATAATGTAAACGTAGGAAATCAGGATAAAATGCCTGCCAAATTTAAGAATGAAAGCACAGTTGCATTTTTCTTCCTTCCATTAATTTTAGGATTAATCGGATTCTTTTTCCAATTGAACAGGGACTTTGGAAGATTCTATGCTTTATTATCCTTATTTATTATTACCAGTGTCGGAATTATTTTCTATACAGGAGTAAAACCTTTCGAACCAAGAGAAAGAGATTATGCAATGGTAGGTTCATTCTACGCTTTTGCCATCTGGATTGGATTGGGTGCCGGAGCTATTTTATGGTTCGTACAGTCTAAAATAAAATCCAATGGGGCTAACATTGCATTAGGAGTTGTATTATTAGGAGTTCCCTTCATGATGGGATTCCAGAACTATAATGTTCACGACAGAAGTAACAGATATACAGCTTATGACTATGCATATTCGGTATTAAAATCATTACCAAAGAACGATATTTTATTCGTATATGGTGACAACGATACTTATCCGGTTTGGGCTATCCAGGAGACGGAAAGATTCAGAGATGATGTAAAAGTGGTTAACTTTACGCTTGCTTCAACGCCTTGGAACCTTGATCAGATCAAAAGAAGAACATACAACGCCATGGGCATCCCAAGTGAACTGACTCACGAGGATTACAGAGATGGTGTAAACGACCAGATCTATATGATGAAGAAGGAAGATTGGGAAGGTGTTTTCTCTATGCTGAAAGAACAAGGAGTTCCGGACACAGAATTCAAGGACTTCAGAAAGTACCTTACACAGGATTCTTTAACCCTGAAAGATGCGATTAAGTTTATCAAATTTAAATCTCCTGAAAAAGATCAGTTATTGAAAATGTACTTTGGAGAAGAGAAATATGAAAAGTATAACATTCTTCCGGTAAACAAATTTATTCTCCCTGTCAATAAAGAAAATGCTTTAAAAGCAGGCATTATTAATCAGGCAGATCTTCCTAATGTAGCCAATCAGATCATGATTACTTACAAGGGAAATACATTGTATAAAAACAACCTGATTCTAATGGATCTATTGGCAAATTTTGATTGGAAACGTCCAATTAACTTCTCTTCAGGAGGTATTTATGACAGTGAAAATATTTTCTATCTTAACGATTATCTTCAGTTTGACGGATTCAGTTACAGATTAATTCCGATTCAAACGCTGCCATCAGCAGATGGAGATATGGGAAGAGTAGATGCTAACAATCTTTATAATGTAGTGAAAAACTTCAGATGGGGGAACTTTAAAGATCTGAATGCTCACTTTGATGAAACTGCAACTTCTAATATCATCAGCTACAGAATGTCAGCAAGCAGAGCTGCTTCAGCATTAGCATTAAGCGGACAGAAAGCTAAAGCATTAGAAATCCTGGATCTTGCAGCAAAAGAAATTCCTGCTGAAAAATACAATGATCCACGTTCATTAAGCTCAATTGTAACCGGATATATCATCGCAGGACAAGAGCAAAAAGGATTACAGCTGGCAGAAGTACTTAAAAAAGGAATCTTTGATGAGTATGATTATTATTTAAGTCTTTCTAAAGCGGATCAAAGCTATGTGAGAAGACAGATGAGAACAAAGCCAATGGAATATTCTCTTGTAGTAGCAGCGGTTACAGATGCTTATATGAAGATCGGACAAAAAGAAAAAGCCTATGCTTATCTGGTAAAATCCATTGAGCCGATTGATAAGAAATTCAATGCTTTTGTGAAGGAACTTCAGCAGATGGGCAAAGAAAAAGCAATGAAGGAATCTGAAGATGTTCAAAAAATCACTCCATTCTACCAATATTTATTTGATGTAATGGAACCTTTTGATTCAACTTATTCTAAGGAAAAAGAAAATCAGATCACTTCAGCGATTATCAAAGCAACACAATAAAATACTTTTAAAAACGGAACTTCGGTTCCGTTTTTTTGTTATTGGGATTCCTGAATTTTAAGATTATATTTGTGGAACTAAAAATGCATAATGGCAGAAACACAAAAAAGCAGGTTCCCAATTTATGCCGTAATCGTTACGGTAGTTTTTAAACTTCTTTTCTTATTAACACATTACATTCAGGAAGATGCCTTCATCACCTGGAGAGTAGCCCAGAATGTACTGGATTACGGAGTAATTGGGTTCAATGGTAATACTAAGATCTCTGCTTCTACTACCCATTTATATGTTTTTGTATCTTATATTTTCAACCTTATTTTTGGTAAAGAATATTTTATTGAACCTCTTTTAATTTTTAATTCCATATTGTTCACCATAGGAACATTATTCCTATCTCATCTGGTTCTTAAAAATCCTTGGCATAAGGCTATTTTTATCTTTCTAATTGGAATCCTGCCTCCTGCCATTAAAATTTCAATCCTTGGAATGGAGTACGGACTTTTATTTTTCCTGGAAATGTCTCTGTTATATTATGGGTTCAACAAAGGAAAAAAATGGGTGTTAACTCTTCTTCCGATCCTGATTATGTTTACAAGAATTGATACCGTCATATTTCTTGGAATTGTATTTCTGGTTGATCTGTTTTGGACTAAAAAAATCAGATGGAACTATATTTTTGGTGGAATTTTAGGGGTGTTATCAACGGTTGCTTTCAACTGGTTTTATTTTGGAGAAGTCGTTAATAATACCATTACTGCGAAAAAACTTCTTTATGAGCAACAACTGACTTTCGGGGAACATCTTGACTATTTTCTGGTAAGTTTTGGAAACTTTTGGGGAATGTTGAAAGTTCCGGGAGCTTTTAATCCAATTACGGTGATCGTTCTTATTTTTGAAATACTTTGCTTTATTTACCTTATCAGACAAAAAGAAAAGAGAAATTATTTTCTATGGATGATCTTTATTTTCGGATGGGTAAAACAGATTATTTTTATCTCCCAAAAAAGCTTATTTGACTGGTATTATTGGGTACCACAGCTTTTGCTTTTCGTTCCGGTTCTTATTTTTGTATTGGAACAGAAAGAAAGAAGAAACTTATGGCTGTCTTTGCTTGTTATATTCTATATTGTTCCGATGCTGGCTTTCCAGACCATTCATGCCATTGCCACTGGAAATGGGGAATGGAACTACAGAAGAACTATAGGTACATTTCTTAACAAGTATGAAAAAGATAAAAATCAATGGATTTTATTGGAACCTGCTGGGTATGTTCCTTATTTTTCAGGACTAAAAACTATTGATGAAGTTGGGCTGGTAGACAAACAGATTCAGGAGGAGATCAAAAAAGATAAAACGAATTATTGGATCAACACAGTTAAAAATAGGAAACCAAAATATTTACTTTCATACCAGAATCTATATGAAGGTACCAATGCAGTATATTATCAAACCCATTATAAATTATTGAAGGAATTTAGGGTCAAAGATCATCTGAAAAGTGACAATAAAATACTGGAAAAGATCTATAATCTGAAGCCTTCCGGAACAGACTATAATTTGTATATTAGAGTGGATTAAGAAGATTAAAATTTGAACTGTAAAACATTCAAAACGAGTAACCTATGAAGTATTGCGCTTTTCTCCGCGGTGTCAATGTAAAAGGAACAAACATGAAAATGGCAGATGTCTGCCAGGTTTTTAAGGAAGCCGGAATGAAAGAGGTGGCTTCTATATTAGCTTCCGGAAATATTGTTTTTTCGTCTGATCAACAGGCTGATGAATTAAAAATAATTCTTGAAAAGGCAATGTCTGAGTATTTTTCCTATGAAGCTTTCCTGTTCATCAAATCTCATGAAGAGACAGCCGTTATTTGGAATAGTATTCCTTTTGAAAAAAATGGGGATCTTCATATTTACGGTTTTGTTGGAATGCCAGGGATAGAAAATGTTTTAATGGGAGAATTTGAAAAGGCGGCTCAGGCTGAAAATGAAAAAGCAGAAATTGTCAATGATATATTCTACTGGCAGGTTCCTAAAGGAAATACTCTGGATTCTACATTTGGAAAAGTCTTAGGAAAGAAAAGCCTAAAAGATCAAATGACTAGCAGGAATGTCAATACTTTTGAGAAGATTTTGAAAAAAATGGCGTAGATTTCAGTTACAGCACCTACAGAATTTGAGAAACCTGTGTTGTTAACAGAATAAAAGATATCGTGTAATTCAATAGGAACGGGCTTTAGTCCGTTCTTTTTTTATCAAAATTTCATTGGCTTTAGCCAAAACCTAAAATATCTGTGATCTTTGTCAGTGCGAGCAGAGCGAAGCAATCATACTATATATGTTGGAAATCGCAAAGACGCTAGGCTTTTTTGAATATATACTGTTTTTAAGGCGTAAGGATTTTATCTTCGATAAAATGATATGCTGCATATTCTTTAACAGATCGTTCAACTGCTTTTATTTATAGAACACTAATACCACTAATATTCACATAAATATTCACAAACATCCGCGTAAATCCGTGAAATCTGCGGGAAATAAAAATCCGGAAACTTTAATCAAAGCTTAACCCATAAAATAGCGATTGCTGGAATAGAGGCATTACCTTTCCTTAAACCTTAAACCTTAAACCTTAAACCTTAAACCTTAAACCTTAAACCTTAAACCTTAAACCTTAAACCTTAAACCTTAAACCTTAAAAATTTCCATTTCTGAAACTTTCTCAGTATTTTTACTGAACTTTTTAATTACAACAAAATGATTCAGTATTTAGATAATATTCAGCACAAAGATTCAAAGAACTTTTTCCTTATTGCCGGACCTTGTATTATTGAAGGAGAAGATATGGCATTGAGAATTGCTGAAAAAGTAATCAATATTACAGACAAGTATAATATTCCTTATATTTTTAAAGGGAGTTTCAAAAAGGCGAACAGAAGCCGTGTGGACTCTTTTACAACCATCGGAGAAGAAAAATCTCTTGAAATCCTTAAAAAAGTAGGAGAAACATTCAATATTCCTACGACTACAGACATCCATGAAAATGAGCATGCAGCATTAGCTGCTCAATATGTAGATGTGCTTCAGATTCCTGCATTTCTGGTACGTCAGACAGACCTATTAGTGGCAGCTGCAAAAACAGGAAAATGTGTGTCTTTGAAAAAGGGACAGTTCCTTTCTCCGGAATCCATGAAGTTTGCGGTTCAGAAAATTACAGATTCTGATAACCAGAAAGTAGCTATCATTGAAAGAGGAAATTCTTTCGGATATACAGATTTGATCGTAGATTACAGAGGAATTCCTACCATGAGAGAATATGCGCCTGTGATTCTGGATGTTACGCATTCATTACAGCAGCCTAACCAAAGCTCTGGAGTAACAGGAGGAAGACCAGATCTTATTGAAACCGTTGCCAAAGCTGGAATTGCAGTAGGAGCAGACGGAATTTTCATTGAAACTCACCCAACTCCGGAAACCGCATTATCTGATGGTGCCAACATGTTAAGACTAGATTTATTAGAAGATTTGTTACAAAAATTAACAAGAATTAGAGAATCGATTTTGTAATTGTTAAAAAAACATTAATTTTAGAAATTCTAAAATATTTCTTTTGAAAAAACTAGTTTTACCGCTAAGCCTTATGGTCCCTATTCTGATTTTCTCTCAACAAAGAAAAAAGGATACGGCGACCACTAGAGTGACCGATATAGAGGAAGTTGTGTTCCAGAAAAAAACAACAGGAAAAACCAATGACCTTACCAATGTAAGAATTTCTGCAAAAGAAGCGAAAGCAGTAGCTTCTATCAGTGGTGGAATAGAAGGACTGATTAAAACCCTTCCTTCCGTAAACTCCAATACTGAGCTGTCTTCCCAATATATGGTACGTGGTGGAAACTATGACGAAAACCTTATCTACATCAATGATATTGAAATCTACAGACCTTTCCTGATCAGAAATTCTCAGCAGGAAGGGATGAGTATCATCAATCCGGATATGGTTTCAACAGTGAACTTTTCTGCAGGAGGATTTGAAGCTAAATATGGTGATAAAATGTCTTCTGCTTTAAATATCTATTACCGTGAACCTGAAAAATTTGAGGTTTCCGGTGAAGCCAGTTTAATTGGAGGTAGGTTAACAACCGGTTTGGCTTCTAAGAATAAGAAGTTTACGGCATTATTTTCAGGAAGATACAGAAATACCAATCTCGTTCTTAATACCTTAAAAGAAGATACAGATTTTAATCCTACGTATTGGGATTTTCAGTCTTATCTGAATTATCATGTTAACGATAAGTTTTCTATGTCATTCATCGGATATTATTCTAAGAATGATTATGAGATGATTCCTAAGGCGAAAAGTGTGACTTTTGGAAGCCTTCAGCAGCCTATCACTGTAAATATAGGATATGGAGGTAAAGAAAATGACCAGTATAAAAATATGATGGGTACATTTTCTATGAACTATAAGCCGGCAGATAGGTGGAAACTTACATTGGATGCGTTTGCTTATCAGAACAGAGAAAGAGAATATTACACCATCCGCTCAGAATATGATTTGCAGACATTTGATCCGATCACAAAAGAACCTGTTTCCAGTTATGATGTGGGAGGCCAGACGGAGCATGCCAGAAATGATCTATTTGTAAGAACTTACGGAACACAGTTCAGAGCGAAGTTTTCTCCTAATGTCAATACAGACATTGAGGTTGGATTTAAATACGAAAAAGAAAACCTTAAAGATCTTACCAATGAATGGAAGTTGGTAGATTCTGCAGGATACAGCTTACCAAGGCCGGAAGTGATTGATCCAAGAGCAGGAACTACAACAGGAGATCTGAGAATGTTCTATTATATTGCCGGGAAAAATAATATTGAACCCACAAGATTATCTGCTTATGCTCAGTATTCCCAAAAATTCTATTGGGGAGCAAGCAAAGTATTCTTGAATGCTGGTGTAAGAGTATCTAACTGGAGTTTCAACAAAGAGACTATATTCTCTCCAAGAGTTCAGTTCGCGATAAAACCAGATTGGGATACCGATATGTTATTTAAACTTTCCGGAGGTATCTATTACCAATCTCCATTTTATAAAGAGATTAAAGATCTTGACGGAAATTTCAACTCGAATATCAAGTCACAAAGATCTATTCAGGCAATCCTTTCCAATGATTATGAATTCTATATGTATGACAGACCGTTTAAATTGACAACGGAGCTTTATTACAAGAAAATGGATAATTTGATTCCGTATTATATGGATAATGTGAGAATCCGTTACTCCGGACAAAATAATGCGAAAGGGTATGCTTATGGAATTGATACCAGATTATTTGGGGAATTTGTTCCGGGAGTAGATTCTTGGCTATCTGCAAGTTATGCCAGAGTATATGAAAATATTGATGGTAGAGGAGATATCCCAAGACCTACAGATCAAAGATTCAGAGTAGCGATGTTCTATCAGGATTATATGCCGCAGTTCCCATCCATGAGGGTAAACCTTACCTTGGTCTATGCAATGGGATTACCAACTGGATCTCCGGTCATGTTTAATGATAACGGGCAGCCGGACTTCAACTCAGCATACAGTTATCAGAAAACGTTACCAGCTTACAAAAGAGTGGATATTGGATTGACAAAAGTATTTATTGATCCAAAGGATAAAAATAAAAAATCAGGTTTCTGGGGTAATTTCCAGGAATTATCTTTAGGAGTGCAGGTTTTCAACGCATTTAATATCAATAATACCGTTGCTAATCAATGGATCACAGATTATAATACCAATTATATGTATCCGGTTCCAGTGCGTCTTACAGGACGTTTCTTCAACGTGAAGCTGGAATTCAAACTATAAAAATCTGTTCAATCTGCATGATCTGCGAGAGAATATAAAGCAAAAATCCTCTGAATTATTTTTCAGAGGATTTTTATTTGCCTGAATTTTATAATTACGGTTTCTCAGATATAGATAATTTTTAATTTTCAAAATGTAATAACAATAATTGGTTGATTTTAAATTAGTTAATATATATATATTGATTATAAATATAAAGGCATATACTATATTGATGGAATATGTAAATTTGAAGGTTAGTAGAAATGTTATGAGCAATATTATATTTAAATTAAACGAAAAGATAGAAATTAAAACAATTAAAGATCTATTTTTCATGTCCAATTATTTACCAATTAGCAATATGAATGATGACCTTCGTTTACAAAAAATGTTTGACAATGCAAACCTTGTTGTATCTGCTTGGTCAGAAGATAAATTAATAGGTATTGCTCGGTCATTATGTGACTTTAGTTATTGTTGTTATTTGTCTGATATTTGTGTAAATAAAGAATTTAGGCATTTAAATATTGGAAAAAGATTAATTGAAATAACAAAAGAACATGCAGGAAAAGAATGCAAATTAATTCTCCATTCTTCACAAGATGCATTAAACTTTTACGATAAAATTGGTATGAAAAGAATTTCTGAAGTATTTATAATCCAAAGAGAATATTAGAATGAAAAAAGTTGCAATTGTAACAGGAGGAGCAAATGGAATTGGAAAAGGAATTGTTGAAAAGCTAATTTATGAAAATTTTTTTGTTGTTATAATTGATATTGACGAAGAATTAGGTTTTGAATTAGAAAGACAGAACAATTCAACTAAAACTGTATGTAAATTTATTAAAACTGACGTGTCAAATCCTGAGCATATTAAAAATGCAGTTGAGTTAACAAAAAAAATTGGCAAAATCGAAGTTTTAATTAATAATGCAGGTTACAGTAAAGATGACCCCATTGAAAAAATTTCCATTGAGGATTGGGATAATTTACTGAATGTTCACTTACGTTCATCTTTTTTGTTTATTCAGGAAGTTGTTCCGGTTATGAAACAAAATACTTATGGAAGAATTATTAATATTTCAAGCATTTCAGCACTTGGAGATAGTGAAAGGGCTAGCTATTGTGCTGCCAAAGCAGGAATGCACGGCTTAATTAAATCTGTTGCATGTGAACTTGGCAGTTATGGAATAACAGCAAATGTTATAGCTCCAGGTTTGATTGTAACGAATATGACAAAAAAATCAGCGGCAAGAAAAAAAATTTCTCTTGAAGAATACATTGAAAATGCAGCAAAAACAATAACTGTAAACAGAGTTGGCTATCCTAAAGATATTGCAAATGCTGTTTCATTTTTTGCAGATAAAAATTCAGGTTTTATAACAGGACAAATTTTATATATTACTGGCAATCCATGAAAGTATTTCTGTTAAAAAAATGTCGGCAAATAGTGGGTTTCTTCTAATTCGGATTTAGTTTCATGTAAAGAATCATTTATTCGAATTTGAACTAGCAGGTTATTTGGTGTATTTCATTTTGTAATTTATCTTATTCGAATAATTTATATATTAGACTTTCTTGATATATGCAGTTGAGATATAAGATTTTAGTTGAGATTTATTCTGTTTTCTGAATTTTATAACAAGATTACAAAATTTTATAACAATGGTTTAACATATATTTCTAACTTTGTCTCAATAATGAAAAAGATTCTAGCCATACTATTCTCTATTTTCTACTTCGGATTCTCTTCCGGAGCAGCATTTAGTGTTCATTATTGTATGAAGGAATTTGTTTCTGTGAGCCAGAAAGTTGATGATATTTGTGGTAAATGTGGAGTCAAAGATAAAAAAGGATGCTGCAAGACAGAAATCAAAGTTGTAAAAGTTGATTATTCTCAGAAGTCTGATTTGCTAAACGTTGATTTTTTGGGACAGGTTTCAGAAATTCCTGTAACCCATCATTTTGTTTTTGTAGACAAGTCTTTCTCTGCCACTAAATTTACACAAATCCAGATCAACGGACCACCGGAATATACACCGTTACCTATCTATATCAATCATTGTAATTTTAGAATTTAGAATCCGTCCGTCGTTTTCGATGTTATATAACATGGATTCAGACGACATGTCTTGACGCATTTCCTGTGCGTTACCCTTATTCTTTATTTAAAAAATTAATTCTAAAATTTAAAACAATGAAAAAGTATATCATTACAGCAGCTTTATCTTTATTCTCAATTATTTCATTATCAGCGCAATCTAAAAAAGATGCTCAGGTTTCAAAACTTTATCAGAATTATATTGCAATCAAATCTGCTTTGGCTTCAGATGATGCAGATAAAACTTCAAAAGCTGCTACAGAATTTATTAAAACGGCTTCTGCCATTGATTATAAGTTAGTTTCTGAAGGAAATCTTAATATTCTTAGAAAAGATGCTTCTGTCATTTCAGAAGCAAGAAATGTTGCTGCTCAAAGAGAGACATTCCTTAATCTTTCAGATAATATGATTGCTCTTACCAAAGAGTTTAAGCTATCCGAAAAACCGGTTTATGTACAATATTGCCCAATGGCTGATGGTAGTTGGTTAAGTGATGAAAAACAGATCATGAATCCATACTACGGAAAATCTATGCTTTCATGCGGAAGTGTAAAGTCAGAAATTAAATAAATATTGTATTAATCTTTAAAACAATAAGTTGTGGGATTTAGGTGATTCTTAACTTTAAGTCATGCAACTTCTAAAAAGTTCGGAATATTATGAAAAAACTAATAATGTTTCTGGTGCTTTTGTTCTCTGTTTTTACGTTCGCACAAACCACAAAGACATCCTATACCTGTCCTATGCATCCCGAAGTAGTCTCCTCAAAACCTGGAGACTGCCCGAAGTGTAAAATGACGTTGGTAAAGAAAACGATGGTAATACAGCCCAAAGTTGTGACAAAGCCAGTAGTGAAATCTGTGCCTAAAGTAGAAACGAAAGCAAAACCAGTAGAAGTAAAAGTTAATCAATCCCAAGTTTCATCTTCATTAAAGTCTACATCTCAAACCATTTATGCTTGTCCAATGCATCCTGAAGTGATTTCGGATAAGCCAGGAAAGTGTCCTAAATGCGGTATGGAACTGGAAAGGAAAGAAGACCATCAACATGATGTGGTTGAAGATCCTAAAGTAGAAAAATCAGTTCTAAAAAGAAATTCCGAAAACGGAAAACTTACTTTTGGTGGAAAGAAAGTTCGTTATGATCTGTATGTAAAAGATACCATTGTCAATTTTACAGGGAAAAACAGACGGGCCATTGCGATTAACGGTAAACTTCAGGCTCCTACATTGTATTTTACAGAAGGGGATACTGCAGAAATTTACCTGCATAATATGCTTAAAGAAAATACAGGACTTCACTGGCATGGAGTCATTCTTCCTAATGAACAGGATGGGGTTCCATATCTTACCACAAAACCTGTAAAACCTGGAGAGACGCATTTATATAAATTTAAAATCTCCCAAAACGGTACCTATTGGTATCATTCACATGAAGCTTTACAGGAACAGATAGGAATGAACGGAATTCTTGTCTTTAAAAAGAGAGAAGGAGAGCCGAAAACAGAGTATAATGCTGAAATTCCTGTTCTGTTAGGAGATTGGAGTGATGATGATCCCATGCAGATTACTCGTCGGCTTCATATGGCCAATACGGATTGGTATGCGGTGAAGAAAAATGCAGTTCAGAGTTATTGGGAAGCCATCAAATCCGGAAACTTCGGGACAAAAGCCCTGAATGAATGGAAAAGAATGGAAGCCATGGATGTAAGTGATGTCTATTATGATAAATTCCTAATCAATGGAGCTCCAAGTTCTGACTATTCTAACCTGAAAGCAGGAGATAAAGTAAGACTAAGAGTAGCCAATGGCGGTTCATCCACTTATTTCTGGCTGAATTATGGCGGCGGAAAAATAAAAGTGGTAGGAAATGACGGAAATGATGTGGTTCCGGTAGAGGTTGACCGATTGATTGTAGGGGTCTCAGAAACCTATGATATTGAAGTTACCATTCCTGAAAATAAAAGCTTTGAGTTTCGTGCGACTTCAGAAGATAGGATAGGACATGCTTCACTATGGCTGGGTTCCGGAGAAAAAGTAGATGCACCTAATTTGCCAAGATTAATGCTCTTTGAAGGGATGAAAATGATGAACGGGATGATGGAAATGAGCGGAAATATGAAGCCAATGACCATGACGATGGGAAATCAAATGATGGATATGAATGAAGTGATGTATCCGGAAATTCCTGAAAGTCAAAGAAAAACAACGGCGAAACATATTAATGAAATGATGGGAGTGAAAACAAAGGAAGAAGACAAGAAAGAAGATCATTCTCAACATGAAGGGATGGATATGAAAGAGGAAAAGACCATTAAAAGGTTATCTTATAATATTTTAAAATCTCCTGAAAAAACAATTCTTCCTACCGACAGCATTCGTGAAATGAAATTTACCCTGGAAGGAAATATGAACCATTATTTGTGGACGCTGGATAATAAAACAGTTACGGAAACAGATAAAATTCTGATCAAAAAAGGAGAGATTGTAAGAATCAAGTTATATAATAATTCCATGATGCGCCACCCAATGCACCTTCACGGGCACGACTTCAGATTGATTAACTCAAAAGGAGAGTATTCTCCGTTGAAAAATGTAGTAGATATTATGCCGATGGAAACTGTTACTCTGGAATTTGCAGCCAATCAGGATGGAGACTGGTTTTTCCATTGTCATATTCTATACCATATGATGGCTGGGATGGGGAGAATCTTCAGTTATGAAAATTCAAAACCGAATCCACAGCTTCCGAATAGAAAGCTCGCCTGGAAAAACTTTTTAAAAGATAATAAAATGGTAAGCTCTATGGCAATGCTGGATGTGGCAAGCAACAAAATTCATGCGGAAACCATGACGATGTTCGGGCCAAGATGGTCGAACCTGAATGAGTTTCACTCCAACTGGAACTTCGATCATTTTGATGGAAGTGTGAAAGTGGGAAGATTCTTAGGGAAATTCCAATGGGCACTTCCTTATGCAGGATTCAGAGCTCAGAAGAACCATGAGATCATGGAACGACAGATGGCAGAAGATATGGGGATGGATTTTCATGGGAAGAAAACCTGGTTTGGCCAACAGAAAGCTTCAAAAAACAGATATTCATTTATGGTCGGGATGCAATATGTTTTACCGATGTTGATTACTGCAGATGCAAGTGTAGACCAGAACGGAAAAGTATTGTTGGAACTCAGCAGAGAGGATATTCCGCTTTCCAGAAGATTGAGAGGAAATTTCAGTGTCAATTCTGATGGAGAGTTTTCAACAGGAATAAGATATATTGTTCAGAAATATCTATCTATTTCCGGAAACTATGATAATGAAATGGGCTGGGGTGCCGGTGTTACCTTAACCTACTAATTTTTAATCACATTATTTTATAAAATCAGTTAGAAACAATGAAAAATATAATAACTGTATTGTTAATGGGTGCTACATTATATTCATGTACTAAACCCGAAAATAAAGTATCTGAAAATAAGGCAGCAGAGCCGGAAATCAAAAGTATCGAGAAAACCGATTCTGTTGTAGCTTTAAATCAAAACCAGGAAGTAAAAGAAAACTCGACAGAAAATAAAAAGGAAACCGTTGAACTTTCAGCTTTTCCTATACAGCAAGTGATCAAAGGATATCTGCCTTTAAAAAATGCTTTAGCTCAGGATGATTCTCAAAAAGCTTCTGATGCTGCTAAAAGCCTGTTTTCTATACTAAAGAAAATAGATATCAGTAAGATCACTATAAAAAACAACTCAGAATTGCGAGATATTCTGGAAAGTGCTTCAGAAAATGCAGAACATATTGGGGAGAACTCTGATGATATAGGACATCAAAGAGAACATTTGCTCTCTCTGAGTAATGATATTACAGATTTGATTGAAGAAGTAGGAACCGGGGGGATAAAATTATATCAGGATTTTTGCCCTATGTACAATAATGGAAAAGGAGGAACCTGGATTAGTGAGACAAAAGAAATTGTCAATCCTTATGAAGGGACAAAAATGCTTAACTGTGGATCTGTAAAAAAGGTTTTATAGACGGATGAGCCTCTTCATTAAAAGAATATTTTTGGGGTCTATCCTTATCTTTTTAATAATTCAGGTGATTCAGCCTGTTCGTAATATTGATTATGGACAGGTGCCTTCATCTGACATTTCAAAAGTGTATAAGATCCCTAAAAAAGTACAATCTATTTTGAGAACTTCATGCTACGATTGCCATAGTAATGGAACGAGTTATCCCACTTATGCATACATTCAGCCATTCAGCTATTTTGTTGAAAATCATATCAAAGAAGGAAAGAAGGAGCTGAACTTTAGCGAATGGGGACTTTACAGCCAAAGGAAACAATCTAATAAACTAGAAGCTGTTGAGAATCAGATAAAGCAAGGAAGAATGCCACTTTCTTCATACCTCTATCTCCATCATGATGCAAAACTTTCTGAGGAAAAGATCAAAGAAGTTGTTGACTGGATAGAGTCAATCCATAAAGAAGACAGGTAGAAGGATAAAGACAGAACATCTATGAGTAGAAAACAAAAAGCCATCTCAATGAAGAGATGGCTTTGTTTATTAAACCTTACTGTTTATTTTTTAGGTTTTGTTTCCTGATTTTTCGTTGCCGGAGTGTAGGTCACTTTTGTAATATCAACCGTCATTTCTTTCAGACGTTTTGCTACATTTTCAGGCATATCTTTCTGGTATCTTCCGCCAATAACTTCGGAAAGGAACTTTTCTGTTTCAGCATACATCGCCATGCTGTTAACCGGTTTTCTGAATCCGTGTCCTTCATCATCAGCTAAAATATAATTTACTTTTTTCCCTTTATCGCGAAGGGCAATGACGATCTGGTCTGCTTCAGCCTGTTTTACCCTAGGGTCATTAGCTCCCTGAACAATCAGCAATGGCTTGTTGATTTTATCTACGCTGAATAAAGGACTTGCTGCACGCATTATTTTTTTTCCTTCCTCAGTATTAGGATTACCTACCATACCATATAAAGATGCGCGGGCAGCTTCCCAATACGCGGGAACAGAATCTAATAAAGTAAATAAGTTACTTGGTCCTACAATGTCCACTCCCGCAGCATAGACATCCGGAGTAAAGGCCAGACCTGCCAGTGTTGCATAACCACCGTAGCTTCCCCCCATAATAACAACTTTATTTTTATCAGCGATTCCCTTTTCAATCAGATGTTTTACTCCCCAGGTGATATCATCCTGCATCAATTTTCCCCATTGCAGATCACCTGCGTTTTGAAATTTTTTCCCATATCCACCACTTGCTCTGAAGTTAGGCTGCAGTACAGCATATCCTCTGTTCGCCAAAAACTGTACTATTGAATTATATCCCCAATAGTCTCTCGGTCCCTTTGGTCCTCCATGAACTAGAACTACTACAGGTACGTTCTTGCCTGAAGATCCAGATGGTAAAGTAAAATAAGCCGGAATTTCAAGTCCATCACTACTTTTATAGCGAATTGGTGTCATAGAAGCCAGATATTTTTCAACTTTCTTCAGTTCTGGTCTTGGAGTATACTGGAAAATTAACTCTTTTGTTTTGGTGTCGAAGAAATAAGACTCAGAAACATATTGATCACCCCAAACAGAGATTAAAAACTTAGAATAATCTTTTGTTGAGCTTGAGAAATCAACCTCTCTTCCAGGAAATTTGCTTTTTAAAAATTTATAATTGGCTTCCCATGTTTTATCCTTCCAGTAATAATCAGTTTTATCTCCGGTATAAGAAGTGGAGATCATTTTTCTGGTATTTCTGTCCATAAACAGTCCGCCGAAATCTACTTTTTCTTTAGGATCACTTTCTATTTTCGTTGTTTGTTTGGTTTTTGGATCCATCATAAATAATGTTGATTTATCCAGAGCCCCATTGTTGGTTACCAGGTAAAACTTAGAATTGTCTTCGTTCCAGTTTGGAATATAAGCTTCTTCGGTTACCAATGTTTCATAGATAGGAGTCAGTTTATCACCCTCTTTGTAAAGGAATTGGGTAGTCCCTTTATCATCCGTCCTGTTTAAAATTCTGAGCTTTTCATCCCAATCGAAATTGTATCCTGTAATACGGTCTTTATTTTCGAAGACCTTTTTCAGCTCGCCGGTAGAAATTTTTAATGAGTATAGATCATGCCATGCTTTATCACGGTTATTCAATCCGACCATCAATAGATCAGGATCTTTTCTGCTTACCATATAGATCTGAGCTCTTACTTCATTGATTGGGGTCAGATTCCTTGACTCAGGAACTCCGTTTGTAGCCTTTGCCATTGGATCTACCGCAAAAATATTCATGTTCTCATCTCCGTTTTTATCCTTTACATACAATATATATTTTCCGTCTTCTGACCAGAAATATCCATTTAATGGACGCTTGCTGTCTGTTAATGGGCGTGCTTTTTCAAAAGATTCGTCAATTTTTTTTACCCATATATTCATGATGCCTCCATATTCTTTCGTAAATGAAATCCATTTTCCATCCGGGCTTAATTGTCCGCCGGAAATTTCAGGATTCCCAAAGAATAATCCTCTGTCCAGCAATGGGACATCTTGTGCCTGTGCGGTAGTCATTCCCATGACAAGGAGCAATACATAAAAGATTTTTTTCATATTTTTTTGATTTTTGATATTGGTTAATTTAGTCATTTATTTCCATAGAAAATGATGGTTTTTGATTCTTTTTATTTGAAATTGTGAAGATTAGGTTTATATATCCAATTCAATAATTTTCTTTGCCATCTTTTGGCTGATGCTTTCAGGAATTAAACGCATCATAAAATTCCGCAATGAATTTCCATGCTCCCATTGAGAAATTTTTCCGATACTGCGGCTTGTACTTACAATATAGTCTACTTTTTTTCTTCTGATTTTCTGAAACTCTTCAAAAATAGCATTGAAGTCTTTGTTTTTTTCCAATAATCTGCCAATAACATAAGCGTCTTCAATGGCCTGACATGCCCCTTGCCCCATATTGGGTGTAGTGGCATGAGCTGCATCTCCAATCAGACATAAATTTTCAGTATACCATTTTGGGATAGGAGTGAGGTCCGAAATACTGTTACAGATAATATTTTCTTTTGCTGTAGCTTCTATGAGGTTCAACACCAAATCATCAAAGTCTCTAAAAATGTATGCAATTTCTGAATATCTGCTAAAGCATTTTTCATTGATACACGCATACCAATACACTTTTTTCTCGGAGATCTTTACAAAGCCGAAACGCTTTCCTTTTCCCCACATTTCAAAAGCTTCGTGATGGTATTGCTCAGGTAATTCAAAATCTACCAATCCCCGCCAGCATTTCTGTCCGGAACTTCTTATAGAACCGGCTTTTAAGATCTGATCCCGGATAGAAGATTTTATACCATCAGCCCCAAAAACAATAGTGCTTTCTATCTGATTTCCATTCTCAAAATCCAAGATGTAATTTTCCTTTTTTTCAATTTTTTGTAGGGAATAATTCAGTTGAATAGATCTTTCATTCAGGTTTTCGGCAAGAATTCGCTGTAACTCTGCCCGATGGATAGCAACATTACAAGAGTTATATTGTTTCTCAAGCTCAAGAATTTCCGTTTTTGAAAAAGGCTTCATAGATTCGTTGGATAATGTGATTCTGTGAATTTTGTTTCCTGCTTTTTCAATTTTTTCTTTTAAACCCAGTTTGTCAAAGATCTGCATGGCATTTACAGCCATCATGATCCCAGCGCCTACAGGTTTTATTTCCGGTGCAGATTCGTAGATGGTAAAATCGTATCCATTTTGTTTTAGAACATTTCCTAAGGTGAGTCCGCCAATTCCGGCTCCGATGATTGAAATGGTATTCATGAGATTGATTTGATTTTTGTTCCGGATTCACTAATAAAATAATTGATGTATTCGTTGTTGAAAATACTTAGCTTAGAGTTGTGCCAGTTGTATAAGATAGATTCTGAAAAGTCTATAATGTTAGCATAAAGCTTTCAGATACTTTCTGGAAACCATACTTACCGAAAAAATGATGGGCACCATGATTATCAACACCACTTTCCAGCATAATAAAACTTATATTCCAGTTTTTGGACTCCTGAATCACCTCCTCCAAAAGCCTGCTTCCAAGAGATTGTCCTCTTACTGATTGATCCAAAAGCATATCTTCCAGAATAGCATATTTTTTAAACGGACTGTTGATTACATTGAAAACCAACATTCCCACAATTTTCCCTTCTTCATTTTCAGCGATTAAAATATTCAGTTTTGAAGTCCCATCATAATCATAATCGTTCATAAGCTGTTCCGTGAAGACGGTTCTAAGATCTGGGTTCCAGTGTTCGGAATCCAAAGCCCTACCATACATGATTTCACTGTGAGAGATATAGGAATCGGTTTTATGAGTGATAAAAAAATCTACGAGTTCTTCAACACGTGTTTTATCAGTAAGCCATTTCGTAGTATATTTCATAAAAGGTATTATTTTATATTTTTTAATTCTTCCAACAGTTTGTTCTGTTTATTGATAAAAGCGTCCAAACTGTCTGTTTTTAAAGGATGGGCATTTTGATACTTTTCAATTTCAGAAAGCGTTTTTCTGATTTTAAAGGCAGTATATAAGTTGTTCAGATTGATATTGTTTTTATTAATTTGTGCAATCAGTGAAATAATATTCTTGGTTTTTACACTGTATTGATCTGCACTGGTTTGAATTTCTTTTTCAATTTGCTGTTTGATCAAAGAATCTGTAATAGATTTTGCTGAATATCCGGCTTCTTTGTAAAACGCTTCAGATTTGCCAAGTATTTCATTATATGTTTTTAAGAGCTTGGCACTTTCTTTTTGCGCTTTCAGTATTTTATCATCAAGTGCTTTAAGGTTTTTATCATTTTTAATAAGCTCAGAATAAGTTTTATCAATAAGATTATCATTACGATAGCTTTCAAAAGATCCTGATACAGAAGATTCTGCATTATCAATAGCATTTTCTATAATGGGAGGATTTTGATGCTGACTTTCTCTACAGGAAAGTACAGATAAAGCCAATGTTATTGCGAAAAGTATTTTTTTCATTGTGATTTTAGTTAAGTTTATATTGTATTGGTGGAAATTGATGTCTTATCTATTAGTTGATAGGGTTTTAATAATTGTTACAAATGCTATATCTACAAAAATAAAAAAAACGGAGCCTGAAAACAGACTCCGCTTATAAAATTGTTTGCGCTAAAATTATTTACCTAAATAAGATTTAAGGATCTTACTTCTGGTATTGTGTTTTAGTCTCTTAATTGCTTTTTCTTTGATCTGACGAACTCTCTCTCTTGTAAGATCGAAAGTTTCACCAATTTCTTCTAAAGTCATTGGGTGTTTTCCGTTCAATCCAAAGTATAATCTTACCAAATCAGCCTCTCTTGGAGTTAAAGTATTCAATGCTCTTTCGATTTCAATCTGAAGAGATTCAAGCATTAAATCTTTATCAGGACTTGGAGATTCTCCTGAACGTAATACATCATAAAGATTAGAATCTTCACCTTCTACTAAAGGTGCATCCATAGACAGGTGTCTACCGGAGTTTTTCATAGATTCTTTGATATCTTCCTCACTCATGTCAAGAACTTCAGCCAATTCTTCCGGAGAAGGGGGTCTTTCATTTTCCTGCTCAAGGTGAGCGTATGCTTTATTAATTTTATTGATGGAACCAATTTTGTTCAACGGAAGTCTTACAATTCTTGATTGTTCAGCTAACGCCTGTAAAATTGATTGACGGATCCACCATACTGCATAAGAGATAAATTTGAAACCTCTAGTTTCATCGTACCTTTTTGCCGCCTTCATTAATCCTAAGTTACCCTCATTAATCAAATCGGGTAAGGAAAGACCTTGGTTTTGGTATTGCTTAGATACAGAAACTACGAAACGAAGGTTGGCTTTGATTAATTTCTCCAATGCGGCTCTGTCGCCAGCACGTATTCTTTGTGCCAATTCTACTTCCTCGTCCGCAGTAATCAGTTCCACTTTACCAATTTCCTGCAAATACTTGTCTAATGAAGCAGTTTCCCTGTTGGTAACCTGCTTAGTGATTTTTAATTGTCTCATTTATTTTATCCTCAAAAAAGAGTTACTATATAATATACGTATGGAAATACAAAAAGGTTACACAAGTTTTACTTTTTTATTAAATATTTTAATTGAATGTGAATAGAAGGCTCCAGGGCAGGATTTAAAAGTCGGAAATAATATCTTCTAAGCAAGAGAAATACAGAAAAGTAAATTTCTTATATCTTTTATTGGGAATGGCTGCTATTATTCCTATCCTTTGGAAGGTATCAAAAATTCAAAGGCTTTTTGACAGGATGGTTTAAAACAAATAAGCCTACAACATCAAACTTTAAATCTAGAACTTTAAACCAAAAAAACGGAACCGAAGTCCCGTTTTTATCTGTATCTATAAGAATTTTATTTTCAATTAGAATAACTCATTCAATACTTTAGCCAATCTCAATCCTCCGTATAACAATTGTCTTTCAAGAGTATCATTGAATTTGTATTGGTAATCATAAGATAATTTTGATCCGTCAGGAGTCTGTGCGTAGATCTTGTTGGCAATTTTGTGAGAATCATACAACCAGTCTTCCAGCGTTCCAGATTGAATCTGTGCAACTTCTTCTTTAGATTTAATATCCAAAAGTTTAGAATATTCTGTGTAGCTGTATTTTTGAGAATCTACTAATTTACCATCCCAAACAGAGTGTAAATTGGTTTTATCTCCAAAATAAGTAACATTGATTTTATTTCCTCCCAGATCCTCTGATCTTCCTACGTGTAGCGGCTGAGCCAGGTCTCCCATAATATGAATAAGGAAAATCAAAGCAATCTTTCTGTCTTTTGCCGATGTTTTTTCATCTTTAATCTGGCTGGATAAGGTATTTACCTGAGTGTAAAGACTTGGTCCTGCCTGCATTTTTAGATTTTGGTCAAAAGCTTTAAGATCAGTTTGAGGATCAATGTTTACATAATGCCATGATGAAGCCTGCTTCCAAACTCCCGTAGTATCAGATTTGATGAAATCCGGCCAGTTAGCCCAGTACGCAAGACGTTCCTTGCCCATTATTTTTTTGATTTCTCTCTTAGCCTTTCTGGAAAGGTGATTTTCCGCAATGTCTGCAATTACTCTGTGCCCCGTCAATCCCCACGCATAAGAATAAAGTGAAGAGGAAATGAATGCTAAAATCAGAATTTTAGAATAAATACTTTTCATTTTAAATAACAATTTTCAATCTGCAAAGATACATCCACCTTTCCGAATGAGCATACATTATCCTGAATTTATTTAAAGAATGATGTTAATAAAACTTAATCTGAATAAAATCGGGAATTGTGTTAGGTTTGGAGACAAATCTTATGAGGCGAAGGGCGGGATTCGGAGTTCAAAGTATAATAATAAGGAGCTGAATTGGAATTGGAATTTCATAGGAAAGCCTCCAGCTTAGCCCTCGAACCTTGAATTCAAAAATTATAACTCATTGATTATGAGATTTGAACTTTGAACTTTAAACCCAAGACAAATTTGCATATTACCGTATTTTTACGGAATTTACTGAAAATTATTCCTTTTAATGTCAATAAATTAGTATTTTTAGAATAAAATTATTGCCAAAATATTTTTTCAAACTTATGAGATATATTATCTTTACAAGTCATAATCACAGGAAACACTATGCATGAGAATAATATTGTAGATATGAACTATAATAAGCTGCAGACAGACTTTAAAGCAGAGGCTGTAGCTGTTAATCTTTTAAAATACCATCGGACGGTAAGCAATATATTTATTGAAAGAGTCGGTGTGAACGATCGTGCTTATCTTAAAGATATTAAAAGCATTTCGAGCAGTTATCTAGGTTTTGATGAGGAAGTTTTTACGATAGAAAGTTACAGGGAAGGAATTTATGATTACCTTCCTGAAGGATTGTTTCACCCACCTTCTCTCGGAGCTTCCAGAAAAAACGTAGATACAGTAGTAAGAGAGATCAGAAAGCAGAAAAGAGTAGAGGATGACGCGCGTAAATTTTTCCGTCCTTTTGAGCTGGAAGTTTTCTTTACAGAGATCAGTGCTCTTCTTAAAGAGTCTGAATTTGATATTACAAGCAATACGGATGCTTTACTGGAAACGGTAAGTGAACTTTGGCCGCTTATCGATATGCTGGATAAGCAAAGTGCCTATATATTTATGCATATTCTGCCGTTTTTCCACCAGATCCGTGGAGATAAAAGGTGGTTTGAAAGATGTATGACTGCTTTTCTTCAGGTTCCTGTTAAGGTAACCTTTTCTCCCAATGTTATTGATGAAATAGAAAAAAATGACGATTCAATGTTGCTGGGGAATTCAAGATTGGGGGTGACCTATATTCCAAGTGGAAGGCATATGGACGGACAACGAAACTGGGTGGTGAATATGGGCCCGATCCCTTATGAAGAAATGAAAAAATATATTCCGGGAAGTCCGTTCAGAAAGGTTCTAGAGACATTGTATGACTATTTTCTTCCTGTAACCGTGGATATAGAAGAGAATTTTGTTACAGAAAAGCTGGAATACTCGTTCAGTCTTGAGGATGATGAAAGAAATGCCAGCCGCCTTGGATACTCTACATTCCTCTAAATTATTTTATTATATTTACAACTACCAACAAAGTATAAATTCGAAAAGAAACAAATGGAAATTTCTTCAGTAAAAGGTATTTTTTTAAGGTATATTTTAATGCCTTTAATCGCAATCATCATGATGTTTATTCTGGGAATTATCAGAAGAAACAAACCTGCGATCAAAATTAAAGTAATTATTATATATGTTCTTCTGTGCAGTTTATGTCTGGCTTTACCAGGTTTTTTTGGATTTGCCGGGAATCTTTTTAATCCATACTGGTATCTCATTGCACAGGTTATTTACCTTATTTTTGGGATTATTCACGTTAACTTATTACACAAATATTTCAAAAAACATATTGATTCTCTGGCAATGAATATTTTGTTTGAATCTATACTTTCATTGACGTGTATTGTATTGGGTGGTTATTTGTTTACCCTATTATTCAACTGGATGAGTAAAGACACAGGGTATGCTGTGATGGCGGCTACAAGTATGCTGATCTTTGTAGTTCCTATGGTATTTTATTATTGCTATATTCAGTTTATCAGTATTCCTTTTGATATTTATAAAACCTGGAGATATTCTCCGGAACAAAAGCTTCCTGATTTTGAAGGGGCAGATTTTGACCGCCTGATGGTTTTGAATGTTGAATTAAGTAAAAACCTTGAAGATTCAAACCGATTCAGAATTAAAGCTAAGACTCTTCCCACTGGAATCACTTTTGGAGACTGGTTTTACAGAGTGGTAGATGATTACAACCATAAAAATCCAGGATCTATTATCCACCTTTCAGATGAAGTAAGAGAACCTTATTATTGGATTTTCTACACTAAAAAATCGTTTTTCAGCTTTAGAAAATATATAGATTTCGACCAGGACATTACTACAAACAGCATTTCTGAAAATGAAGTGGTTATTTGTAAGAGAGTCATTCAACATGAAGAGGAGGGAGTCGCAAGAAAATCATAAACACAAAAAATTAAAAAGTATTAAACATGATACAGCCTATTAAACATTTTGCAATCAACTGGGTGGATGGGATGAAAGTTTCCCAAAGACACCTAAATGATCAGGATAATTTCTTAATTGATACCATCAGAGATTCCAATTCAATTGGGATTACTACATATAACTATGGGCTTTTGCCTATTTCTACTGAGTATACAGACCGTACTATTTTTGATGTTCATAATACTGCTACTAATGATGTACAGTTGGTAATCAAAAGATGCAGCGCTGTTACGATGGCAGGTTACCGTATTGAATTAAGCGACAGAAGAATCAGTGTAAAATCATTGGCAAAATCAATGAGTGAAGAGCAGGCTGATGGAGAATACTATATTTTGATTTCTGTAAATCCGTTTGATAAAGTTCCTTTTGGGGATATTGATCCTGAAGAAATTCCGCCACGTCATCCGAATGCACAGCCGAATCACCATATTGAGCTTCTTCCTGTAACGTCTTTGAACAGCAGCTATTCAGGAGGAAATTATCTGATTATCGGAAAAGTAGACTTAAAGGCAAACATTGCCCAGGTAGATTCTAATTTTATTCCACCTTGTACTTCGGTTCAGAGCCATCCGGCTTTGGTAGAATATTACAGTAGTTTTGCAAAATCTATTGGAAATCTGCAGCAATATGCTTTCAAAATCATTCAGAAAGCTTCTCACAAGAACCAGAATACAGCCTTAGCTCAGAATGTTAAGTTTGTTTGTAATACAATGGTAACTACTTTTGGCGATATGTATTTCCAATTCAGGAATATTACACCTTATCAGCCACCGGTATTTTTAATTGAATCTTTTGCAAGATTAGCCCTTCATTTATATAATTCTACACAACTTCTGGTTCCTGCCGAATTGGAAGAAATGCTGAACTATAGTTTAGAGTGGAGTGAAATTGCGCCTCATACTTTACTGAACCAACTTTCTATTGTAGCAGAAACAAATTACGATCACCATAATTGTGGAGAGCCATTATTGTATATTCAACAGATGCTAAGAAGTTTAGAAATTATTTTCTCTAAATTGAGCGAACTGGATTACATTGGTCAGAGAAAAGAAAATATTATTGTCAACGAACAGGAGGTTTCTACCAATACCAACCCAAAAAGAGGTTGGAGTGTACTAGACTAATACTAGTTATAAAATATAAAATCCCGAATGAAAATTCGGGATTTTTTTATTGATTATAAGAAACGGTTTATTTCTTTTCCAAAAGTTCCAAAGTGTGTTCTACATGTCCACCGCCTTTCCATTCGTCATGTCCGGGAAGAATAAGTGTAGCTTTTGAATATTTAGTTTGCAGTTTCTTCATGGTCTTTGGCCATTCTTCTACATTGGCTTCTTTAATATACCCTAAATCAGTAGCTGAGTTACTTTTTACAAGGCATCCGCCATCCAGTACATTGTATTTTGGAAACCATACTACTACATTATCAGCAGTATGTCCTTCACCAAGAAAATCTACCACAAATTCTTCCCCACCAATACGATAAGGTTTTCCAATCTTGGTGATTTCACTAGAGGTTGCTTTTCCATCTTTCTTCAGAAACTCATTGGTTTTAGTAGTGGCATAGGTTTTAATTCCTTTCTTATTAAAAAAGCTCAAATCTCCGGCGCGGTCATCATGGGAATGCGTAGCAAACACAGCAATAACAGGCAGGTTATGACGTTTTTTGATGGTATCCATCAGGCTTTGATATTGTACTTTTTCCCATGGAACATCAAATAAAACAACCCCTTTTTTAGTAACAAGATATACTGAATTCGCAGAATATTCTTTACCGCCGAATACTCCAAATGTTTTATAAATATATAAGTTCTTTTTAATGGGTGGTTCGATTACAAAATCTTTTACCTGGGCACCTGCAAAAGGGCTCAACAACATCGAAACAATAAAAAACTGAATACTTTTTTTCATAAATTTTTAAGGTAATAGTTAAAATTCTGGTACTTATGAGATAGACGAATCTCAATGGAATATTTTGCAAACGTAGTAAAATTAATCTTCGAAGTTTTTTCAGGGAAGAAGTTTAACCGTTTTTTAACAGTTGTGGAAGAGGGATTATTACTTGAGGGGGATTGTTGGAAAACGCAAGGGCGCAAGTTTTCTTTAATATCATATTTTCTAAGGCGCAAAGATTTTATCTCCGATAAAATTATATACCATTGAAAAATATTACGAATACACGAATAATTTCATTTATACTATCATCTATGTGTCTATGTAATTCAATCTTTTTAAACCAGACACATAGAATATTATACTTTATAGATGAATTTCAATAAAAAATTCGTGTATTCGTGGCAAAAAAAAGCTGCTTCATTGTTGAAGCAGCCCTTATGGCGATTATTTCTTTACCAATATTTTTTCTGTGGCTTTTTTACTGAGAATTTCTTTTTGACCATCAATTTCCAGGGTCATCGATTTATCAAAACTTTCAATTTTAATAACTTTTACCTTGGTATTAAGAAGAAGTTTTCGGTCATTTAAATAGGTTAGAAAAGCATCATCTGAAAGGGTCACAGAAGCAAAAATAACAGTTTCTCCTTCTTCACAGCTACTTAGTTTCTGAAGATCCTGAGCAATAATGTTCCCATCTTTATCAGGAATGGGTTCTCCGTGGGGATCAAATTTAGGATAATCCAGAATTTCGTCCATTTTATCAAAGAAGATCTGGGAATGGACATGCTCCAGCTGTTCTGCAATTTCATGGACGTTTTCCCAGCCGAAATTCATTTTTTTTACCAAAAACATTTCAGTAAGTCTATGTTTGCGAACGACTAACGCTGCTTCACGTTTTCCGCTGGCAGTAACGATTAGTGGTTTATAGGTCTCATAAATGACCCATTTTTTTTCTGCAAACTTTTTCATCATATTGTTAACGCTCGGCATTTTTACATTTAAAAATTTGCTGAGTTCGTTAATCGTCACCTTTCCTTCATTGTCAACTAAATGAAACAAAGCTTTCAGGTAATTTTCTTCTGTTAGGGTTGTTTTCAAAATGTTAGATGATTTTCACTACAAATCTAACAAAATAATATTAAAAGATCACTCTTGTTATTTTAACTTTTTTTAATTTTACTCTATGAAATTTTCATTTAAAAACGATTATTCTGAGGGATGTCACCCGAACATTTTACAGGCACTTTTACAATATAATCTTGATCAGCAAGCGGGGTATGGAGAAGATGAATATTCTTTGAAAGCAAAGGAATTAATTAAGACTAAAATTAATAAAAACAATTCTGATGTTTATCTGGTTTCCGGAGGTACACAAGCGAACTTAATTGTTATTTCTTCAGTTTTAAAACCTTATCAATGCGCTATTTCAGCCTCTACAGGACATATTTTGAACAACGAAACTGGAGCTATTGAAGCCACAGGTCACAAAATTTTAAGCATTGAAACGGAAGATGGAAAACTAAGACCATCAGATATTATTCCGGTGTTGGAAAATCACAGCAATGTTCCGCATCAGGTGATGCCCAAAATGATTTATATTTCCAATTCTACAGAACTTGGAACGATTTATCAGGCTAAAGAGCTGGAAGAACTTTCTGAATTCTGTAAACAAAACCGTCTTTACCTGTTTATGGATGGAGCAAGGCTGGGACACGGATTAACTTCTGAAATCAGTGATCTTACGCTGGAAAAAGTAGCGGAATTAACGGATATTTTCTATCTGGGAGGAACGAAAAACGGAGCTTTGATAGGAGAGGCCATTGTGATTAATAATCCTGCACTTCAGGAAGATTTTGCTTATAATATCAAGCAAAAAGGAGCGTTATTGGCAAAAGGACGGTTATTGGGGATTCAATTTATGGAACTGATGAAAGATGACCTGTATTTTGACCTGGCTAAACATGCCAACCAACAGGCAATGAAAATAAAAAATGCATTACAGGAAAAAGGGGTGGAATTTCTTTCAGATACCTATACCAATCAGATTTTCCCGATTATAAGTAATGATCTTATCCAGATCTTATCAGAAAGTTTTGAATTCTATGTCTGGAAAAAAATAGATGAAGAGTTTTCTGCTATCCGTCTGATTACTTCATGGAGTACCGGAGACGAGGCTGTTAATAGTTTTATTGAAATCATTAGAGAAGAGTTATAGGAAAGGAGGCTGGATGAAGGAAGATGGGAGTTTTGAAGCCTGAAAATACATTTAAGCTCATTTCTGTGAGATATGGATTTAAGCTATACATAAAAAACTATTAAATACTATGAATTCTATTTTTCCTGCAACCTACTCAACACTTTGCCCAACAGCTTTATCTGTACTTATTGCTGAAAAATATGGAGTAAAAGATGTTCGATGTAAACTTCTGGTTCGAGGAGTGGGAGATACTTATCTGATAGAATCGGAAAACGAATCCTTTATCCTTCGTATTTATCGTTCTTCTCATCGAAGTTTGAATCATATCAAAGAGGAAGTAAGGTTGTTACAGGCATTGAAAGATGCGCAGGTATCTGTTTCTTATCCGATAGCTGATCTTTCCGGACAGACCATTTTAAAGTTGAATGCTATAGAAGGAGAAAGGTATGCTGTACTGTTTTCTTATGCTAAAGGCAGGGTTGTTAGAGCTATGAACGACAATCAGCTTCGTATGATGGGAAATGAAATGGCTCGCTTTCATAATGTGTCTTCTGATTTTAAAGTAGAATATGAACGATGGAATTTTGACCTTCAAACTACTGTTTTTAACCCTTTGGAAAGGTTAAAGCCTTTTTTTACAGAGAACCCTGAAGATTATGAATGGCTGCAGACGATCGCTGCTCAGTTAGAACGTAAGTGGGCGGCTTTTGATACCTCAGAATTCTCAAAAGGATATTGTCATTTTGATTTTTTGCCTAAGAATTTTCATTTTGATCACGACACAGTTACCTTCTTCGATTTTGATTTTATGGGATATGGTTGTCTCGTTAATGATATTATGACATTTTGGTTGCATTTTGTACTGGATGTTTCTGCAGGAAGAATGACTGATGAAGAATTGCAAAACTCCTATCATATTTTTCTGAATGGATATAAGGAATATCGTGCAGTGAGTCCTGAGGAACTGGCTTCGGTACCATATCTTGCAGTTGGGTTTTGGCTCTTTTATATGAGTTTTCATACGACTCATGATCAGTTTTCTATATTTAGCCAGGCGGCACATTTAAAATTATATGTTGGGTTCATTAGGAATATTGTAGAAAATTATTGGGAGAAGGAAGTTTAAAGATTCTATTTTGTTGGAATTTTAATTTGTAATTCTGAACGGAATGAAATGAATAATCTCTTGGATCTTATTAGATTAATAATGGTATAAGTTTCTCGCAGATTGCACAGATTTCGCAGATGTTTGTGGTTTACAATTTATAAAACAAAATGCTGTTCTCTGGTGTTGAGAACAGCATTTTTATTTGACTTCAATAGAGTTTGTTTATTTTACGGCTTTGCTCACTACTTTACAGTCAGCTGCACTTAGCTTTTGTCCGTCTTTATAGCTGATTTTCTTTTCGTCAGCATATTTTGACTGTCCGTCTTCTTCTTTATGGTCTCCGATACCTTCTGTTAAAGCATTGTCTTTCTGTAAGAAATAAATATCTCTTTTGCTTTTTTTACCTTCAGAAGAAAATTCGTAGGTCAGTTTTAGAGTATCTCCAGATTTAAATCCTGTTACGTCTCCTTTTGAACTGTCTTTTTCACTGTTTTTATACGACAGTTTTCCGGTAATGGTTCCAAGGTTGTCGTCAATAGAAGCGAAAACACTGTCTTTTCCGGTTACTCCTACATAGCAGAACGATTTTGGCCCCAGCGTATCTACTACAGGTTCTTCTACTGCAATAGTATCAGTATTCACTTTAGGAGCAGGAGCTTCAGTTTTTTTATTACAATTGATTAAAAATGCTGAAACAGCACCTAATAAGATTAATTTCTTCATATCCTTAGTTATTTAAAATCAAATTTTGAAGCGCTAAATTAGTGATACTATTTATATATTAATGGATATTTTATAAAAGTTTAAAAATATCATTCACTTGGGCACGGAAAATGATTCATATTATTTTATTTTTAAATTCATATTATGAAGCAAACTGTCAGAAAGCTGGGATTAGGATTATTATTTTTAGGCGTAAATTTTTTGATGGGGCAAACACCTCAAAACTATATTTATACTTCATCGGGAGATTTGCAGAATATAGAAAATATGATTGTACGAAAAGATATTGGCGGAGTACAGATTGTCTATAACTGGAGAGCTTTGGAGACTTCAAAAGATGTTTATAATTTTTCAGGTATTGAAAAAGATTTAGCGTATTTAACTTCTTTAAATAAAAAATTGTTTATCCAGCTTCAGGATAGATTTTTTGAGCCTCAGGCAAGATATGTTCCTGATTATATTTTGAAGGAGAAGGAGTATACCGGTGGATTGGTGGCTCAATATGATAATCCGGGCGAGAATAAACCTGTTGGAAATGGTTGGGTAACCCAGCAATGGAATCCTGCAGTTAGAGCAAGGTATCAAAAGCTGATTGGAGAGCTGGGGAAAAGGTTTGATGGGAGAATTCAGGGAATTAATCTTCCTGAAACCTCAATAGATATTGAAATGAAAAAAGATAAAACCGGGTTTAGCTGTGACAACTATTTTCAGGCTGAGTTGGATAATTTAAAATTTGCAAGGCAAGCATTCAAAGCATCTCATGTATTACAATATGTCAATTTCTTTCCGTGTGAATGGGAAAATGATCATCAGTATATGTCCAGATTATTTGATTTTGCCGATAAAAATAAGATAGGGTTGGGCGGGCCGGACATTGTTCCTGATAAAAAAGCTCAGATGAAAAACTCTTATCCGTTTTTTAATCAATATAAAGGAAAATTACCATTGGTTGCTATGGCAGTCCAGGAGCCCACATTAACTTATATCAATCCAAAAACAAAAAAGCCCTTTACAAAAGAAGAATTTGTGAATTATGCACAGAATTTTCTTGGGGTTAATATTATATTCTGGAGCGTGGAGTCTCCCTGGCTGCAAAATTAGCGAACATTTAAAATATCTTAATGGTTTTAAATTATTGTTTAACCACAAAAGGCACAAAAGTTTTTGAATGCTTAGTTTATTAAGTTAAAAGCTTTGCGTATAGATAAGTGCACATAAGCTTTGAAAATCGTTGATTTTCTTATTGCATCCACTTTTTCATTGAGTATGTCGAATCTTTGATTTCTGTAAAAATCCAGGATGCTATTTTCAACCACAAAAGTCACAAAAATTTTTAGACACTTAAGTTATTTTAAGAGACAAGCTTTGTGTATAAAGAAGTGCACATAAGCTTTGAAAAATCTTTGATTTTTCATTTCCACTCTAACACTCTAACACTCTAACACTCTAACACTCTAACACTCTAACACTCTAACACTCTAACACTCTAACACTCTAACGCTCTAACGCTCTAACACTCTAGCACTCTCAAATTCTTAAACTCCCCCTAAATCCTCTCGCCGCATAATAAGAATCTGCACCGTTATGATAATAGAATACCGTATTGTAGCGTCTGTCGCAGAAAACAGCGCCTCCAAGTTCTCTGATTGAAGCAGGTGTTTGTATCCAGCTGGATGTTTTCTGATCAAACTTTCCTAACTCCTGAAGGTGGCGGTATTGTTCTTCGGTTAAAATGTCAATACCCATTTCTGATGCTTTATCAATAACATTGCTTTCCGGTTTGTTAGCTTTTCTTGATTCCCATGCGGGATAATCGTAGCAGAGGCTTCTGCGTTTGGGGCTTTCCGGAGAGCAGTCGAAGAAGAGATATTCATCTGTTTTTTGGTTATAATCCACTACGTCAGGCTCGCCTTCTGTTTCTTCCATTTCGTTTAAAGACCAGAGTTTTTCAGGACTGGCTTCTAGTTTGGATTGGATATTTTCCCATTTCAGTCCTTTGTGGCGGGGCATATTTTTTTCAAAACGGGTTTTCAGTACTTTTAAAAGGGCTTCGCTTTGTTCGGGAGTTAATGATTTCTTTTTCATGTTAAATTTTGTTTGTTCTTTTGAATGAATTGGTTTTTGTTTTTGGCAATCGCAAAGGCGCAAGAGACTTTTGAGGCTGATAATATTTTTAAGGCGCAATGATTTTATCTCCGATAAAATTGAATGCTACATAGTTTTATCTCATATTTGCTGAAAATCTTAGATTTTCTTGCGCCTTAAAAACAGCATTAGGTTTTAATTCTTAGCGTCTTTGCGATATTCCAACAAAATCAATGTAATTATCTGCATAAAATTTTTAATTGTGTATTAGTTGTCGCTGAGAGAGATTTTTCTGTTGGCAGGTCTGAAATACCATGAAATAATAACCAGCACAAAGAGCAATACAGCAGGGAAGGTTCTTCCGGCAATATCTCCCACAATAAGGTGTGAGATCACTGCTCCGGACATCACAAAGAAAAATCCCGCATAAGCCCATTCTTTTAATAGTAGCTGTTTCGGGATGAGAATGGCAATGACTCCCAATATTTTCCATACGCCGATAATGGTCATAAGATAAGCAGGATAACCCAGATTGGTAAAGTTGGCAAGCTCATCCTTATTTTTAATAAGCTGAACAATGGCGGTAGAAACCATACCTAAAGCCATCCAGAGGGTGAAAATCCAATAAATGATTCTTTTTCTTTTTTCTGATTTGTTTGATGTTTCCATAGTAATTTTGTTTTTGTGATTAGTCGTTAAGGCCTTTTCCTTCAAGGATTTGAGGAATGCATTTTTCGATTCTTGCTTCCTTGGTTTTGGATTGTTTGGCAGAGGAAAAGTAGAGTAGGTAAGCTCTTTGTCGGCCTGGTGTTAAGGCTTCAAAAGCATCTTTTAATATAGCATCCTGATCGAGTCTGTTTTGAAACTCTTCAACCATTTCAAAATCTTTGGTTTTCTTCATTTCAACCTTCACTCCGGACTCTTCAATCTCAACCGCTTCAAACATATACGCCCGAAGTTCCTTTTTAAGATCATTAATTTGGTGAAGATCTGTAAAACGGATTTGTCTCGCTGCCTGTACATTTTCAGACTGCTGAATTAAAATCTGGTCAGGATCTTTCATCAAAGCACCTTTAAAGAAGAGTAGGGCACAATATTCTTTAAATCCGTGAATTAAGAATATATTTTTCCCTTCATAGGTATAACACGGACATCCCCATTTTAAATCTTCTACCAATTCGGTACTTAGAGCAATGGTTCTTAATGCTTCAAATTCTTCTTTCCACTTTGTGGCTTTATCGAAGAAAAAATTAACTTTTGGATTCATGGAGTTGGGTTTTAGGGTTTGAGAGTATTAGAGTATTAGAGTATTAGAGTATTAGAGTATTAGAGTATTAGAGTATTAGAGTATTAGAGTATTAGAGTATTAGAGTATTAGAGTATTAGAGTATTAGAGTATTAGAGTATTAGAGTATTAGAGTATTAGAGTATTAGAGTGGGAGCTTTAAATTTGTAAATTTGGGAGGAAGAGAGTGATTGAGTCGAGGGTATTTAAACTTCTAATTTTCAGTATCTGAAATCTGAAATCTGACATCTGATATCTATTCAAACATTTCCTGCAAACGATTATGCGCCATATTAATTCCCTGAGCAAATGGCATTTTCAGATGTTGATCTCTGAAGTCTACGGATTTGTATATCGTCTGGATTGTGATTTTGCTGGTGGTATCCGTTAGTTTTTCAAATGCTAAAAACTCGATCTGAACCGGAAAAGGAGTGTTTTCCATCTGGAATGTTCTTATAATTTTCTCATTTTCAACAATATCATGAATGGTTCCGTTAGCACTAAACATTACTTCTCCCTGAGGATTAGAAGTTTCGAAACGGTAACTTCCATGTTGTTTGTTTTCAAACTTGGTCACTTTGGTTCCCATCCATTGTTCAAAAAGTTCGGCTTCTGTATACGCCTTAAAAAGCAATTCTACAGGAAGATCAAATTCTCTGATGATGAAGATTTCCTGTTTGCCATCTTCTGCGTGGATTTTTGTTTTTAGTTCCATATTTTGAGTTTGAGGGTTTTGGTGTTTTAGAGTATTAGAGTATTAGAGTATTAGAGTGGGAGGGTGAGAGCGTTTAAGGTTGTTATCCCTTCACCAACGATTGACGATTTACTTTACTCATTCTTTAAGTCATGGTACGCTTTCATCACACTTTCCAGCTTATTGAATTTCTCATCCCACATTTGTCGGAACGGCTCTATAAAGTCGGCTATTTCTTTCATTTTATGGGGATTAAGGTGGTAAGTAATTTCACGACCATTTTGTTCCGATCTCAGCAACTCACATTCTGTAAGGATCTGAAGATGCTTGGAAACGGTAGGTCTTGCAGTATCGAAATTGGAAGCAATGGCTCCTGCAGTCATGGATTGAGCAGCCACCAGCATCAATATGGATCTTCTGGTAGGGTCTGCGATCGCCTGGAATACATCTCTTCTTAAATTCATTGTGTAGTTATTTGACTACAAATATATGTGTAGTTATTTAGCTACGCAAGTTTTTTTTGAATTATTTATTTAATGTAAGAGAAAAACCCCTTATGAAATTAATTCATAAGGGGTTTCTATTTTCATTTAATTGGGCTTAACTGTAGATTTAATATCCTCCCACATTTTTTGTAATCTTTCATTTAGTTCAAGATTACGGTGAACTTTCTCAAAATGATGTGATTTTTGATCCTTATCTACTAAGCAAAGAGAGAAGAAAAAATGAGGCTTTAGTTCTTCTCCAAGCTTTTCAATATCAAATTTATCATTCGGGTATATGAAAATGATTGTAGACTCACATGGACTTTTAACACTTGTTGCTCCATGTCTTCTCAAACATATAAGTATACATTCCTTAGCTTGTTCATATTTACCTTCAAAATCATCATCGCAATTTATTACGTCATAAGATAAATGATATTTTCTTCCCAAAATTTCTGATACTAGTTTCATTGAATTAAATTTTTGCTAAAATATCATCATTGATTGATATAAAATTATGGATTCCCGTAATTTTGTTTTTTAGTTTTTATCCTATTTAACCTTTCGCATCGGAAATTTCTGGCTGGCCATTCTTCCGTTCATCATTCCTGAAATCTCTGCCATCAGAGAATCTTTTCCCTTTTTTTTATAGGCAATCATTTGCGGGAAATCATGAGCCGGATTTTCAAAGACAAGAGAAGTGGGATCTTTGATTTCTTTGGTCGCAAAGTCTACGGGAAGCTCATGGTTTTGATGCTTTACAGAAACAATATAATGCAGCTTTTTATCCTTTTCTATCAATCGGACAGACTCGAATAAAAGGGTGTCTTTATTTTTCAGATAATAGCTTTTTCCCTGAAATTCGGTAGGGCCTTTTCTTTTCCAGGTTTCATAGAGGCTTCCTTTGGGTGTTTGGGTTTCCCAGGTTCCGAGAAGCCATTCCAGTTTATTGAGTTCACCTTGTTGCTGAGCCCAGCTCCCCATCATCAGGATAGTGATGATGGCAGGGATGAGTTTTGTTTTCATTGCTGTCGTATTTTATCTCAGCAAAGTTCAGGATAGGAATGATCTTAAAATTGTAAAAATGCGACATCAGGAATCTGTACCATAAAATAAATAAGACATCTGAAGATTATCACCATAAAATTCTTTTGGGGTAAGCCCTGTAAATTCTTTAAAATCTTTGATAAAGTGAGCCTGGTCATAATATTCAGCGTCGTGAGCAAGTGCCGTAAGGTTAATATATTCCTTATGGAGAAGATGCTTGAGCGTTGACTGAAGTCTGATGGTTTTGGAAAGCTGTTTGGGACTCATACCAATTGCTGAAGAGAATCTGCGTTCCAATTGTCTGCGGTTGATATTGGTCTGCCGGGAGAGTTCATGTACAGAGATTTGCCCATTGACTTGCAACAGAATATCGACGGTTGATTGTACAATCTTGTCAATGGTTTCTGTGTTCAGTATTTCACTCAGGAAGATTTCTACCAGATCTATTTTCTCCTGTATGGTGTTGGATAGGAAAATCTTTTCTCCCAACTCAGTTCCGGCAGCTCCAAACAGGTCTTCTAGGGGAACTGCTTTATCATCCATTTCTTTGATGGGAATGGTGGCAAAAGGCAGAAAACCATTATGATGAAAACGGACAGAAAATATTCCGGTAATGCCTGTAGGTTCAATTCTTAAAGGTTCAGTAAGCTGCCCGAAAACACAGTATCTAGGCTGTACAATGGCTTTTCTATCAATATACTGTTTGTATAAGTCTCCATAATGGAAGATCATTTCCATGCAGCCATCAGGAACAATGGTTTGGGTTTGGGGAATGTCTTCTTTGGGACTGTCCAGCGTCCAGTAGCACTTGATGAGTGAAGCCAGTTCCGGATGGGGTTGGAATATCTGATAATCCATTGTATATAATGATTCTGATTGGCTAAAATTATTAAAAAAATGAAATCAATTCTAATAAACAATTGAAATGCAGTAGATTTTTCCCACGGATTTCACGGATTACACAGATGGATATGGATAATTAGAAGCAAAGTTTTATAATGTAATTACGTATTTTTAAGGAGCTAAAGGTAGTCAAGTGAACTTATCTGGTGAAGATTATGGATAAGAGCCGGCTTTATCCAGGCGATTGAAAATCGATTAATTCTTTGCTTACTTAAAATAGTAATCAACCATAAACTTTGTGTTTTAAAAGATAAAATCGTGGTATTTTAAAGTTAACACAAAAGTTATCATTTAATAAATCATTGAAATGCAGTGAGAAAAGCACTAGTCATGAAATAACCTTATCTTTGAAAGCCCAATGTTTTCTGAGCATTAATCAATAGTATCATCGATGAAATTTTTACTAGACTTTTTATTCCGTGTTTTACAGCTTTTTACAGAACCTTATTTTTTAGTATTTCTTGCAGTAGTCATTATCGCCTTGCTGAGAAGGAGGAATAAGAGTAAAAAATGGAGAGTAGGAATTCTTATAACAACCGTATTGATGATTATCTTTATAGGAAATGGGTTTCTGGGAAAACTAACTTCCGGATATCTGCAGGAAAGCTATCTCAATACACCTGATGTAAAAAATACAGTGGGTCAGATTCCTGTTATTGTTGTATTGGGTGGCGGTGTTGTAGATATTGACCATACAGAAAAATTACACACCATGTCTTATTCAAGAATGGTAACCGCTTATCAACTGTATCATGAGTTTAAGAAAAATAATCAGCCTTGTAAAATAATAATTTCCGGAAAAGGAAGAGGAAAGAAAAGTGAGGCAGAACTTTTCAGTGAAAATTTTAAAAAGATGGGGGTAGAAGATGCTGATATTATTAAAGAAGATCAAAGCATGAACACCTATCAGAATGCAAAATTTTCGAATGAGATTTTGAAAAAGATGGGAGCTTCAAACCTATATCTGGTGACTTCTGGTTTTCACATGAAAAGATCTGTTGCTTTGTTTCAGACTTTTGGATTAAAACCTATTCCACAGTCATCAGATTTTATAGATACTGAAATCACGGTATTTCCTAACAGTTATAATGCAGCATTTACCTTTGTCATGCTTAAAGAGGTCGTGGGAATATGGCAGGTGCAATTGTATAACAGTTTGGGGATGAATAAATAGTATTCTACTAAAGGGATAAGGAATTAATTTGGAACTATGTAATAATCTGAAGAAATATATCCTCAATTTTTTTAACGCAAAGAAAATTGATTGAACCGTTTTATTTTAAGTGAGCAAAGGGAGCGACTTTGTCGTTGAAGAAACTGTATGGCTACGCGTTCGCTTAGAAAGAATCAATGAAATTGATTCCACTTTTACTTCCTTAAAAATACCCAAGAAGTATGATAAAACTTTGCGTTAAAAATTAAATTAATCCAATAAATAAAATTCTGTTTATCAGTTTATTAATGACTATGATAAAATGCTATTTTTTTTAACGCAAAGAAAATTGATTGAACCGTTTTATTTTAAGTGAGCAAAGGAGCGACTTCGTCGTTGAAGAAGCTGTATGGCTATGCGTTCGCTTAGAAAGAATCAATGAAATTGATTCCACTTTTACTTCCTTAAAAATAAGAAGTATGATAAAACTTTGCGTTAAAAATTAAATTAATCTAATAAATAAAATTCTGTTTATCAGTTTGTTAATGGCTATGATAGAATGCTGTTTTTTTTAACGCAAAGAAAATTTTTTGAACCGTTTTATTTTAAGTGAACAAAGGGAGCGACTTCGTCGTGCATGGCTATGCGTTCGCTTAGAAAGAATCAATGAAATTGATTTCATCTTTGCTTCCTTAAAGATACCCAAGAAGAATGATAAAACTTTGCGTTAAAATTAAACTAATGCGATAAATGAAATTCTATTTCTCGATTTATAATACAGAGAACCGGACTCTTGAGTTAGCTTAAGTGTCCGGTTTGCTTTAAAATGTTAAACAGTTTTAATAAGTTTTGGCTAAAGCCAAATTGATTGTATTTTTTTATCGGATGGGCTAAAGCCCATCTCTATTGAATTTACTTACATGCGGTATTTTAAATTATCATCTTGTTTTCTCCAACGAAATCAGTATGTTTTTTCTATAAAATCTTTCAAAAACCACAGAAAAGCCCTGAAATACAAAAAAGTGATAAGAAGCCCAAATAAGCCGTATTTTCAATCCAGTACCTATGCTATCTGAGTGAAATTACAGGCGATTTATGGGCAAATTTCATTTTAGGCTAAAATGTTAGAGTTTTTACATTTTGAAGACATTAAATTTATGACCATCAGGATCTGCAAAGACAAAACCATAATAATTGTTTCCAAAACCTTCAGGTTTTGAGACTAAGGTTCCGCCAGCTTTTTCAACTTCTTCAGCCCATTGGTCTACCTGTTCATTAGTTTCTGCAGACACGGTAAATATGATTTCATTAGAGGTTTGGGAATCACCAAATGTTACCTGTTTTACATTAGTTTCTAATATATTTTTCAGAAAGAAATGAATAATAAAATCGTTTTCTCCGAAAAAGAAGCTTACTAACTCATCAGAAGTATGGGGATTATTGGGTTTACATCCTATTGCTTCATAAAATTTTTGAGTACGTTCCAAGTTGGCAACCGCCAGATTGGCCCAGATCATTTTAGGTTTCATAATATTCTATTTTTTGGTTAGGATAAAATTACTGCCTTTTACCCAGACAGAGCTTGTCATGTGGCAAGATTTTGTATTTTTAATGGACAGAAAGAAATCAATGGAAAAGATACTTGAGACATTAGATTTACATATTAAAAAATTAAGACCGGATTTTTATAGTCATTTAAAGGCACCATTGGCTGAAAAGGATATTCAAAGGCTTGAAAAACAATATGGTATCCGGATTCCTGAAGATCTGAGAGCGCTTTATAGGTGGAAAAACGGGCAGGCAAGTGATTGTTATGATTCTTTTGTGAATAATTCTATGTTGATTCCTTTGGAAGAGGCTTTGGACATTGCTCAGGAAATGACTTCGATGATAGGGACAGATTTTGAGATTGAAAACTGGTGGAATGAAAATTGGCTTCCCATTTTCCATAATGGTGGCGGAGATTATATTTCTTATGATCTAAAAGGAATTTTTACCGGTAATAAAGGTCAAATCCTTGAATTTTGGAACAGAGAGAATGACAGAAACGTTATTGCTGACAATCTCGGAGACTTTCTGAATCAGTTAAATCAATATTACGAAGATCATTCAGGTGAGTTTGATGAATTTTTTACTGTTGAGAATGGAAAAGGCTTTCCTAAGAGGTTTATGGTTGGGTAATTTAACATAATACATTTGAAGATCAATGAATTATGGATTTAAGAGGTGAAATAGAGCCGGATTTTAAAACGGCTGAAAAACGATATCCTGAAGTTTTAAAGCTTATTCTGGAATATACAGAGTATTGTGATGAGCATGGAGACGAAGATTCCGTTGAATATAAAAAGCTGGAAGATAAGCTTCATTCCATGACGGGAAAAGAAATGTCCTGGTTTAATCTTTGGGAATGGTGGGAAGGCGATGGAGCAGAGCATCTATCTTTTGATATCAGCTTACCAGATCCTCAAATAGTCACAGATATTACTAAGGATGAGCTTACCGAAATCATAAGAAGAATGAAGACTTTTGAAGTTCCTGACCCAGATGATTTGTCTTTTAAAGGGATGTTTTATCATTATATATGTTTTGGAAGCAGTTATTTTCCTGATTTTTTAAAATTGAATTTCAATAGATATGATATTAAATTATTTCAGTCTCACAAAGATAAAAACGGTAATTACTATGAGTATAACCAGGAAGAAATAACAGATACATTGTGGAATGGAGGTCTGAATAACCCTATGAAAAAATAAAAAATGAACAATACTATCATTAATAAAATCAAAGCTTTAGGTGGAAATACAGATGCTGTACATGCAGATCAAAGCTTTATAGAGAATTGGAAACAGATTAAATTTCCTCACTATTTGTATGATAAAGACTGGGATGTTTATGGGATTGACCAGTTTTATGAAGAGAATAAGGAATTCTATCAGAATCAACAGGACAAATTCTATGAGAATCTGATGTCGCATTATTTTTCAGCGCATGACTCAGCGTATGGACAATATTTTGTGAAAGATTGGATGTTTACTCCTTTTAAAGAAGGCTCAGAAGACCAGGAAGAATTTGAGGATTTGATTGATGAAAACTATGTACAGGAGGTTGTGGGGATTTCTAAACCTGAATTTTTCTGTATTCTCTATTCCTACGGATATCCGGATCATTATTTCATCTGTACGAAAGATCCTGATCAGTCTAATCCAACCGTTTACAGCACAGATCATGAGGTCTATTTTGATGAGCTTGATAATAAAGGTAAGCTTAAAGAATTTCTGGATCGGTTTATGACGAAAGATGAGTTCCTTGAAGTAGTTAAGGGATATTTGGCAGAGAAGTTTGGGGAATAGAGGTTTGGGTTTTGGCTGGAAGCTGGATGCAGGAAGAGGGAGGTACTTGCAGTGTTGAGAGGACAATTTCTTTTTTTTTATTTAAATTGATAACTAGTTTAAAATTAAAGCATTAAGAAGTTTGCTGGAAGAGGGAGGTAATTAAAGTGTTCAGAAGAAGAACATTTTTTTAACTATTTTACAGTAATTTTGCTGATTATCAGCAGTTATCCGACTAAAAGTAACTTCCAACCTCCAACTTCCATCTTCCAGCATATCAATTTAACATAATATATTAAAAACTTACTGCCTATGTTTCGCAAAATCCTTTACTCATTCGTTATTTTGCCCTGTATTGCTTTGGCGCAGACTGCTGAGATGACCCCAAAGCAGGTGAGGGAAGATGTGGGTTTTATGATTAAAAGTATTGATGAAGTAAGTGTAGATCCTTACAGCGGAATTTCCAGGAAAAAATTCATTTTTGAGATGCAGAAGGCTGAAAAGGATATTTTAAAACAGAAAAAAAGAAGCATCGTTGATTTTTATAAAGCATTTCAGCCTGTGATGGTGATGCTCGAAGATGGTCATACGGAACTGAATATTTCAGATTATATAAGCAAAACAGATTACTTTATTTTTCCATTTTTGGTGAGAGTTTCGGAAGATGGTGTTTTTGTAAAGTCCACTAAATCAAGTTATCATGAAGCTTTTACAGAGGATTTAAAAGGGCTGAAAATCACTGATATGAATAGCATAAATTCAACAAAAATTTTAGAGTTATTGCAGCACTATACCAGTGGTGAAAGCAAAAAAAGCAGATTAGAACTAAGTGAATATTTTTTCAATAACTATTATAATTTGTTCTTTACCAAGGGAAATATATTGGAAATAACCTTTGATCAGGGGCAAAAATTAGAGATTCCTTTAATAAGAAAATCAGAGAAGAAATCCATAACTTCCCGTAATATAGTTACTAAAAGTTACTATTATGAGGTTACAAAGGAGAAAAACTACGCAGTTTTTACTTTCAGACAATTTGCTGATATAGAGAAATTCAGACCTTTTTTAGCGCAAATGTTTTTAGAATTAAAGGCTGAAGGCATTCAGAATCTTATCATTGACATCAGGGACAATGGCGGCGGAAACTCTGAGCTTGGTGATGAGCTTTTAAAATATTTGGTATCCAAGCCATTTTCACAGTATGAAAAAACGCTTGTTAAATACAGTGATATCCGTAAAGAATATTTGAGGAAATCCTCAGGAATCGATTCTACGGAATTAAAAAATTATTTACAGGGAATATCCGGAACTGTAGGCGTTATAGATCACTCGAAAAATATAATTGAGCCTAAGGATAAGAATGAACGCTTTACAGGAAATGTTTATCTGCTGGCAAGCGGCCAGACTTTTTCATCTGCAGCAGATTTTGCCAACGCATTCAAATTTTATAAAGCCGGGAAAATTATAGGATCAGAAACCGGGGGATTTATAATTTCGCCTGGAGAAGTTGTAAATAGACAATTGCCCAATTCAAAACTGTTTCTGAACGTATCATCTACAATAGATTTTAATATTGGAGCCACTGAGCATGACAGACATGGTGTAATGCCTGATATACAGATGGAAGCAGGAAAAGCTTTGGATTATACGGTAGAAAGGCTTATAAAGCAATAAATGAAGTTGTTATGTACTCTTTTCTGTAATAATATATTTTTCCTATAATTTATATTATGTTAAATAGAATATTTTACGGACTTTTCATTTCAAATGAAACTTCTCTTTATCAAAGCTTTAAAGCTTTCATTATTAAAATATTAAACAATGTTTCTATTCTAAAAATATTTAGTCCAGTTTTTTACAATGTATTATACATCTTCTTGAGTATTCAATTTTTGTTGAATATATTCTGAAGGAGTAATTCCTTCAAATTGCTTAAAAACTCTGTTAAAGGTTGACTGATTAGAAAACCCTGCTTCCGTATACACGTACATTAAGGTCGATTTTTGGAAATCTGTTTGGGAAAATAGCTTTTTAACATAATTAATTCTATACATGTTCAGGAACGTATTAAAATTTGTGTACCCTTTATAACGAATAGCCTTAGAAATGTATGCGCTATTAACGTCTAATGAGACACTTACTTTTGAAAGGTTCAATTTAACATCCTTAAAAAGCATTTGTTGAGTCATGATAACCTCTATCTTATCAAATACATTTTTCATAATTTCAGTATCTATTTGATCTGAGGGGCTTTTCGATGTTCTTTTAATTTGATTTTTATGTTCTTTAATGATCTCTTTTTGAGATTCTATAAAATCAAATTGCTGTTGAAACATTTCCTGTTTTCTTATTTTGCCTTTGTAATAAATAAGTAAAGCTATAACTAGGATGTTTGAAATGAATAAAAAAGTATCACTAAACATAATTTCTTTTTGAGTATGCTTGAAAAAACTGAATCCAATACCGCCCAATATTGATGGATTGTGCGCAACAACGATAGCAATGACGATGGTGATTAAGGCATAGACTGTATACATAATCATTGCTTTTTTTGAAAAAAATATATGGGCTCCCAAAGGAATGGGTAATAGCCAGAAAAAAGTTGCTATAGAATCATTCCAAAAAGCCGCCATTACAAAAATATTATAGATGGGCGCAAGGATCATGTAGGTATTGACAATTAGATTTTGAGAATATCTTTTTCGTGAAAAAAAATAAGTAATGCTTAAAAATAGTATTCCACAAATCAGATAATGGAAAATCATTTTGTCCTGGATGTGAAACTTATAAATTGCTGTAAAAGAGATTAGTATAAAAATCATGAGAACTAAATATCTGTCCATTAGTTCAAATTTCAACCTTGTTACAGGGTCATTTTTTACAGTCAAAGCCATCATATGTGTAAATAGATCATTGTATTTAGATAATTTCATGCCAAAATATGCATGCTTTATAAATTTACATTTGCATCATTGAGCTAAGAGTAAGGTATACACCCACTTTATTAGGTGAAGAAAAATTTTCTTGAATTGAAACAGGTAATTATTAACAGTATGTAGCCTCTACTCCATCCTACTCTATCAAATCCGACTTCTTTAGAAGATCATCATTGCTGGTATTATTGGGCACTCCATCCTCCATCTAACACAAAATGGGCACCGGATATGGAAGCTGCATTTTCTGCGGCTAAAAACAGTGCCATTTCAGCAATTTTTTCCACCGGAATGAATGATTTTACAGCTTGCTTTTGTAACATTATTTTTTCTATGACTTCATGTTCGCTCATGTGGTGTGCCTGGGCCTGATCAGCAATTTGTCCTTCCACAAGAGGCGTTTTTACATAGCCAGGACAGATGGCATTAGAGGTAACATTGTATGAAGCTCCTTCTAATGCAAGAACTTTGGTAAGTCCTATTACTCCGTGCTTTGCCATAACATAAGCTGATTTGTATTCAGAGGCACGTATTCCGTGTACTGAAGAGATATTAATTATTCTTCCGAATCTTTGGTGTTTCATCTTCGCAAAAACGGCTCTTGAGGCGTAGAAGGCAGCATTCATATTAAGTGCAATAATCTGCTGGTATTTTTCGACAGGAAAATCCTCAATAGGAGAAACATATTGAATTCCAGCATTATTCACAAGAATGTCAATACTTCCTAAGGTTTCATAACTATAATCAATAAGTTGCTGAACTCCTTCGGGTGTTATTAGATTTGAATGAATAAATCCTGTTTTTATGGAATACTGATCCGCATAACTTGCAGCAATTTCAGCTCCATTACGCTCTAAACCATTAAAGATCACATGATCTCCATTTTTAGCAAAAGCTTCTGCTACTCCTAATCCAATTCCGCTGGTACTACCAGTAATAACTACATTCTTAGCCATTTAATAAAAAATTTAATATTTCACGATTCAATTGTTCTGCTCCGTCCAAAACTACACCATGTCGAGAATTGTTTATGACGACCAATGCTGCATTCTTCATTTTTTCCTGATAACTTCTTTTATATTCTACTGAAGTATAATCATGATCTGAAGTTATAATCAGGGTCTTATGAGAGATCTCTTTCAAACGGGTACCAAGTCCCCATTTCATTAATTCCCCGAAAGTAAGAAGATAGGCATCTTCATCATTGCTTACTACTCTTTTTTGAAAGCTTTCTCTCCAGGTTTTCTGATGTTCTTCAGGAAACATTCCTGTTGCTATTTTTTCTGCCAAAGCATGGAATCCTTTTGTCTTGATTACTTCAGTTCTTTCGGCTAATAGATCTATTCCTGTAGAGTTTGAGTTATTAAAATCAGGGCTGGAATTGATAATAATCATTTTATCCACTATTTCAGGATGTTGGTACGCTAATTCAAACGAAACTGCTCCGCCCATAGAAAAGCCTACCATATTTGCTTTGGAAATTCCTGTTTTTTTAAGAAGCTGGAAAATATCTTCCATCATATATTCAACTCCTTGTTTTTCTGGTACTCTGGTTGAATGACCATGAGCTCTTAAATCAGGAGCAATAACTCTAAATTTTTGGGCTAATACCGGGATTTGAAGATCCCAGTCTCTATTGGATGATCCCAACCCATGAAGCAGTACGACAGGCGTTCCACTTCCGGAGTCAATATAATTAATATCTACTCCATTCACATTTATCAAAGCCATAGAAAGTTTAATTATTTTTTTTGAAAAAATCAATGTTGTATTTGAACTCTACAGAAACCAGTGTTCCAATGACGGGAGAAGCAACGAACTCTCTTACTTTTGCATTAAACAAATTGGTCACATTCGTTCCAATGGATATGCCGTTACTAAAATTGTATCCGGCATTGAGATCTACTGTAAAACCTCCTAACTGTCCATAGTTCCAGGTTCTTCCATTTCTGGCATTTTCAAAGATATCATTCTTTCCATCCCCATCTAAATCCTGTGTCTTGGCGGCAATATTAATCCCTGAAAAGAAATCATATTTTTGAACAAACCTTCCATACACTGCACCAAAAAATTTTGGGGTAGTATAATTAAAACCTAAAGAAAATTTGTTGGCTGGGGTATTGATCGGGATATCAGTATCTGTTACTTTTCCGTTATGATCTCCATCATTGGCCAAATCGTTTTTATCAATATCCCGTCCAAAATAAGAATAGTTGATGACTGTTTTTAAATGATCGGTCCAGTAATAATTTAATCCTATATCAAAACCATACGTTTTCACTTTTCCAAAATTAGAATACGTAAGTACCATCGCCGGATTAGCACCAGGAATATCAGACAAAGGGGTATTTCCCATTTTTGTTACAGTCCTGCCGCCCGTTGCAATATTAAGAAGAGGTCCTATAAAGTTCTCTGACATATTATAATAAGCATTGGCATCTAACCAAAATTTCTTGCCCAGGTTTCCTTTATATCCTACCTCGAAAGAGTTAATGGTTTCTACTTTTAATGAGGCAATTTGAGTCCCGTCTGATAAAGAGAATCCTTCCCCATTCCCCAGTACAAGTCCACCGAATAAATAACCCTTAAGATTCATGATAGAAGGTACGGCCATTCCTTTTCCATACGTTAATCTGAAATGTCCATCCCCTACTTTTTTGGTAATCGCCGCTTTGGGAAGCAAATTACTGCCATAATAATCATGTTTATCCAGACGCAGAGCCCCTAAGAACCCCCATCCGTCTATTTTATATTCAGCCTGGCCATAAACTCCTAACTGATTTACATTGATAGGACCATCAAAATCCAGCATATACGTATTTTTTGTATAAGCCATATCTCTTTGAAACTGTACCCCTCCAATCACACTCAATGCTCCCCAGGTATTGTTATACTGCCCTTCGGCATTAAATCTTTTAGAATTATCTTTAAATAAGGCTCCCCGGTTTAAAAATACTCCCCCCGAAGGAAGTGCAGGTACCGGAAACCATTGCTGTGTATATGAACGCTCCCTTGCCTCTGCATCCGAAAAACCTGCGTTGACCATAGAAACATAATTTTGTGTTCTCTGATTGATTGCATACGTTTTATCCGTATTACTCCATGTATAATAAGTATTGAGGAAAAATCTAGGGTGAATATATTTCAGCTGAAGTTCATCAATATTCCAGTCTTTAATTTGGTTCCTCCCGGCACTCGTTACGGCAAGGTTATTATTATTGCTGTGTCCGTAATAAGCTACTAGTTCTGATTTTCCTGGAAGCCTGTAATTCAGCTGCCCATTAAATTTGGTTGAAGAAAAGTCTCTGTTCAAATCTAATTCAGGATAGGCCTTATTATTAACATATACGGAATCAACGTAATTGAATTCTGTTCCCTGGGTATGTTCTAAAGCAACTTTAAATGCCAAACTTTTGTTTAATGCCTGTGCATGACGTACTCTTGTTGTCAAGACATTCTGGTTTCCGGCTCCAAAAGTAAGCGTTGTCCCTTGAGAACGGAAAGGATTTTTGGTGATCGTATTGACCAGCCCATTATGAGCAGTAGGTCCGTATAAAGTTCCGTTGGGACCTAATAAAATTTCTACTTTTTCTATATCTTCCTTTATGACCGTTGAAAATGTTCCAAACGGAAGTCCTGTTGCTACAAGGGTCTGAACACGGTCATCCGTAAGCTGTAAATTTTTGGAATTGAATGCAGAATTGAACCCTCTTATATTAATTCCGGTTCCCAAAACGCCTGACCGTACAAAATCTACTCCTTTTTGCCTGGCTGCCAGCTCCCCAACATTGAAACTGGTAAATTCCTGAATATCTTTAGCATTAATAATATTTACAGTAGCCGGAACTTCTGTGATTTTCTGAGCTTTTCTGCTGGCTGTCACTGTAATTTCTTCTATATCTCTTGTTTTGGTTGATGCTGAGTCTTTCTGTGCATAATATGCTGCCGTATTCATCATTGCTAAAAGAAAAAAGTATTTTTTCATAATAACTTGGTTGTTTTTATTAATACAATGATAAATGGAAAGTAAGAGTAAAGAATTGTCGCGCTGCTTTTTTACTCCTGTGACTAAAAGCTTAAAGGATGATTAAATATTTATAAATATGCATAAATATCTTGCCATTAATAGATTTTAAGTTAGGTATGACTTAAAAACAGAAGTTAACTGAGGTAAATTCTGAGAAAGAAGAGAAGCCGTAATTCTGAGGAAATTTGCATTGGTTTTTGTAAGCTTTACATCGGCAATGGTTTTGGATATTTTTTCAATAAGATGTTCTTTGGAGATTTGGTTCTCCATGTATTGAGCCAATGAGATACTCCACAAAAGATTGGGAATATAATCAGGTTTTATTTTTCTTTGTGATTCATTCATAATCAGCTTATATTTTTTTTCAAGATTTAGTATTTCCCCATACTTTTCTGAATGTAATAGCAAATGGGTATAAAATGTGAAAAAATAGTGCATTCGATACTGCAGAATCTCATCTTCGTATTTATTGAGAAAGTATTTAGCAATATTCTCTGCTTTCTGAAATTGGCGAAGTTCAGTAAAAACCCGAAGCTGATTGGATACAAAGGTTATTTTCCGATAGTAATTATGGGAGTTTTCATAATATGAAATATAATTTTCCAAAAGATCTTTAGCCTCCGATATTGCATTGGCTCTAAAATACATAGAAGCCAGGGTGTTGACATACATTAAAGTATCTTCATTCTCCTGTCGGATTGAAAGTTTGCCATAATAGATAGCATTTTTAAGATCATTCTGTTTGGAATACAGCAAAACCCTGCTGGAATAATAGTTGTAAAGTAGTCTTCTGCAATACATTTCACCATGACTAAAAAACTGGTCAATATGATCGAAAATATGCTGAAGTTTTTTTTCATTTCCTGCTGTATTATAAAGAAAAGCAAGAAGAATAAATGCTTTGTAACGGTTGCTGCCGTTGATATCCGGAGTCATGAATACTTTTGTAAGCCATCTTTCCCAATAAATGGGAAAACGATTTTTGGAGGTGTATTGTTCGGTAATATCAATGGTGGCCTGGTATAATTTTTCCTGAATATCCCTGGATTTTTTATAGGCTTCCCTGAATTTTTCCAAAAACTGAGAGATCACCTGATGGTCTTCAAATCGCAATCGTATCATCAGATAAGACCTGTATTCTTTCATGATTTCGTAAAGATTCTGAAAGTTAAAGCCGATTTTATGATAGGTTTTCACAAATTCCAACATCTCTTTTTCATCCTTAGGTGTTATAAGGTCCAGAAAAAGTTTTCGTTTAAACTCTAACAGCCAATTCCCTATTTTGTCCACATCAATTATATAGAGTTTATCTTCAATCCAGGATTTGATATAGTGATACTTTCGTTTATCTATCGTATCATCAAATTCTTGAATATTTTCAGGATGTAATGCATTATGAATAACCTTATTGAAGATCTCTCTTTTTCCTTCATCTTGAAAATTGGCAAGCTTACTTAGATAGAGTGCTTCATGAGGAAGAATAGAGTGACTGAAATTTTCAAAAATTTTCAGTTTTGGTTTCATAATGGATGTGTTTTAATTATTTTACTTCTTTTTGAATCCTGTTAATAGGCCGAAATAAAAGTACGGATTTCCTTGTTGACAATTTCCGGTTTCTCAAACTGCAAAAAATGCCCGCTTTCCGGGATAATAACGATCTTAGCGCTAGGTATCATCTCTTGGGCTTTACCGGCTACATCATTGATCGTCATTGACGGATGAAGAAATTTATTGGGGATCAGGAGGTCGTTTTGTGCAAAAAGGAAAAGAACAGGCAGTTTGAGGTTCTTAATACCATCAATGACTTTGTCATCCAGCATTCCACTTACTGATTTTTCAATAGCCAATGCGTGATCATTAAAATCATATGCCGTTTTTATTTTCTTTCTTTCACTAACCATTTTTTTCGCTTCATTGGGCATCGTATAGAAATTAAGGGAATAATTTCGATCAATTTGTTCATCTGAAGTTTTGATAATCAGGTCTTTGGTAGTGAAGTTTTTTAAAGTAGAAGATTCTGCTTCTGAAAACTCTTCAATCCCGGCCGGAGCAATCAATACAAGCTGGTCTACATATTGGGGGTATAATTCAGTAAATTTTATAGAAGCTTGCCCTCCCATGGAATGTCCGATGAGAACAAATCGTTTTATTTTGTGTTGATCTGCAAATTCTTTAATGATTTTGGCAAAATAAGTAGGAGTAAATTCCTTCGCTTTTTTATAAGACTTTCCATATCCGGGAAGATCTAAAGCAATACAGGTATAATACTTTTTAAGGTTTTCAATATTCCGGGACCATGCATCTGCATTGCTGCTGAGTCCGTGTATAAAGAGTAAGACGGGTTTATCTGTGCCTTCCTTTATGTAAGCAAGTTTTCCTTCTTTAAGGGTTGAATAATGAGTTTTAAAAGTGTACGGAGATAACATAGATTCCATCTTTGAAGTATTATTTTGTGCCTTGCAGAGAGATAGTATAGGGAGTAATATCAATAAAAATAACTTATTCATAACAAGTGGGATTGTTCATTATTATTTTGTTTGTTAAATAATTTATATAACTCTTTTCTGGATATTTTGCCTATACTGGTCGCTGGAAAATCAGTTATAAAAATGTAGTGTTTTGGGAATTTATACTTAGCCAGCTTATCTTTGAGGTAATTTTCAATATCTGTTTGCTTCAGATCTTGGGTTGTTTTTATAAATGCTGCGCCAACAGACCCCCAAACATCATGATTGACCGGTAATACAATAGTTTTTTCTACATGAGGATACTGGTTAATAAGTTGTTCGATCTCCTGAGGAAAAATATTTTCACCACCGGAAATGTACATTTCATCCATTCTGCCTTTTAGAAAATAATACCCCTCACTGTCCCGATAGGCTAAATCTCTTGTGTAAAACCACCCTTCTCTCAATTGATTTTTAGTAGCTACAGAATTATTCCAATATCCGGAAGTTACAATAGGTCCTTTTATACAAAGCTCACCGGTTTCATAATCTCCGACAGACTGACCATTAGAATCCTTAATGTCAATTTCAACATAAAAGTTTGCTTTTCCAATGGAATTAGGTTTTTCAAAGATCATATCCTGATGAAGAGAGGTAATGCTGGGGCCTGCTTCCGTAAGTCCATAACCAGGGCGTATTAATATATTTTTTTCCTTCCACCAGAATTCAATGGCTTGTTGTGTGATAAACTCGCCCCCTGTTACGATATAACGCAAAGAAGAAAGATTGGTTTTCTCAAAATCGGGATCTTTAGCAATCATCTGAAGAACTGTAGGAAGACATATAAATACTGTTGATTTTGTTTTCTCTAATGCACTTAGGACGTCAGAAGCTTCAAATTTTTTCAGGAGTTCTATCGTTCCACCGTTATGAAGTAATGGAGTGACAAATACATTCCATCCGGAAGTATGATATGGAGGAAGTATATTTATTGTTTTGTCATGGGAGGTCAGTTCTAGCTGCATGGTTGTGTTAAGGCTATTCCAGAAAAGCATTTTGTTGGTATAAAGAACCCCTTTAGGCTTTTGGGTTGTCCCGGAAGTATAGAACAGAAAAATGGGCAAGTCTTCTTTAATAGTAAAATTAAAGCTGATGAAGTCATCCGGAACGTCAATGTTGTACACATGATCTACAAAATTGGTTTTGGAGATGCAATTGAAATAATCTTTTGCAAGAGTCAGTTTATCTTTAAAATTTTCATTAAAAATAATTAGAGAGGGTTCACAGTCCTTTAATAATTCAAATATTTCTTTTGCAGAAAGACGATAATTAATGGGAACCAGGATAATTCCCAAACGCTGACATGCCGAAAAAAGGGCAATCATCAACGCTGATTGTTCTGCAAGTACAGCAATACGATCTCCTTCTCTGTATTTGGATTTTAAGATCTGTGTGACCGCAAAAGAATACCGATGCATTGCTCTATACGAATATTCTGTTTGAGTATCCAATTCAACCACCGCAATCTTATGGGGAAGATAATTTGACCATTTGCTTATCCAGTCCAAACCATTCATGACTCAATTTTGTTTCTATTAAAAATATGTAAAATAATTGCGATCAGCAAAGAAATAAGAATCGCAATGGCTGCGGAAACACCAGGGTTTTTGATAGGCCCTTTCATATAAGTGGTAATGGCTAAAAAATAAATTCCAAAATGGACTACAAATGCTGTTACAGATGCTATAAATACAGTAGATAACTTTACTCCTTTAACAAATGTTCCAAAAATAATAGGAACAAAAGCCGCTGCAAAATAGCCATACACCCCCATTTGAGCAAAAATTCCAACACTTAAGGTGGGATTTATAATCTGTTGGTAACTGATGAGAAAACTGACCACCGCTAAGATGATAATCACAAATTTATTGACTAAAAGGTTGTGTCTGGCTACCTTTTCTTTAAATATAGGTTCTAAAATATCTAATGTAATACTGCTGGAAATAGATTGAATGAGGCTCTCCAATGTTGCCTGCCCAGCCGAAACTAAGCCCACTACAACAATCAATCCCACCAATACTGAAAAACGGGCAACCACATAATTAGGAATAATTTCATCCATCTTCATTTTCTGTTCGTTAATAGTAAGATCAGGATATATAATTCTGGCATAGAACCCCACTCCCACCACAAGAAAGAAAAGCGTCATAAATACAATGGCACTGAGCAAAAATTTATTGACATGTGCCGGACTTTTCAGCATTAATGTTTTGGTGATAATATGAGGCTGGCAGATAATGGCCACTCCTACGATGATCTGACAAACCACAATTTCAAAAAAATCCCGGAAAAGAGGACTTTCTTTGTTTGTTAAGGTGGTAAGATTTGGATCTATATCATGTAATTTGCCAAGAAAGCTTCCTATACCGTCTTTAAAAAGATAGAATCCGGAGCCTAACATAATTAAGGCAACTAAAAGCTTAAAAATGACCTGCATACTATTGGTGTACATCAATGAATTGGCTCCTCCAAACATCATATAGCCAAAGACAAAAACTGTAATAATAAGCAGAACATAAAATGGATCAATATGTAAAGCTTTTGATATGACATTGGTAATTCCAACATTAATCAAGACAATAAAAGAAATGAGAAGTAATCCTAAAAATGCAAAGAAAAAGCGATAAGCCTGGCTCTTAAAACGATTTCCCATCCATTCTGCCATCGTTTTTGCATTGAACTGTACTCCTACATTGGCAAAGCTCTTCGCCATAACCGTTAATGAAATAAAGGCTGACAAAGGAAGGATAATACCTAATGAAATAAAACCGGAAACGCCATATAGTGCTATAAACCCCGGATTGATAATAAATGATGCTGCACTCGTCATAGAAGCAGCCAAAGAAAGCCCTACCATCCAAGGGGAAAAACTCATATTTCCCACAGCATAATCTTTCATATTATTGGCTTTCCTAGCACCTCTTATTACAAAAAAGATAATGGCTACAGCATACATTGCCAATACAATTCCAATCAATACTGTCCAGTTGTTATCAACATTCATCTTGTATATTTTGATACAAAAAAACAGAAAGCAAAAAACTTTCCTATAGCATTCAACCGAAAAGTAAGTATGACTTACTAATAATAACAGGTTATTTAATCAAAAAAAAGCTATAAATAAAGGGTTTAATTATAGTGTGACATAATTTGATTGATGCTTGATATAGATTCTTACTATATGATTTCCGTGTTAAATAAAAATAATCAATCCCGATAAAATTTTATCGGGATTGATGTGTATTAAAAGTTTATTACGTTTATTGACGAGTCAGATTATATTCTGAACCCGAGGTCTGGGAAGTCCATGCACTTCCACTATTCATCTGAATTGTTTTTCCATCAACAATAGAGAATGTTGTTACCCTGTCTGCAATATTTTTATAAACAAGAATTACTTTTTTTGTATTTGTATCAAATTTCCAGGTTCCTGTACTTGACATTGGATCTGTACTGCCTGATAGGGTTTCTGCTAATGCAAATGTATTGTCGGCATTGAAGGTAATCACCACATTTCCTGAAGGTGTTTTCCCTGCATATTTTCCTGCTTTAAAATCAGAAGAAGAAGTTACTGTACTTCCATTTCCACTGGTTGAACTTTTCATTGAATTGCAAGAAAATGCTAATCCCATTACTGAGACGGATAAGGCTGCTATAATAATCTTTTTCATATATTATGTATTTAAAATTGTCTATTATGTCACTAAAATTATGCCATAAATTTGGATATGGTTTTTGAAATATTTTAAACTACAATATGAACAATCAATCTCCAGAGTCTGCAGACTTGGAGATTGATTTGTATCAATACCTCCTTCAGAGATCTATCCCTGAATTAAAAAAAGCAGCTTAATTCTTGACTATTTTAGTGAAAATAGTATTCCCTTTTAATAGATAGTTGCCTGATGGGTAATTTGTTAGATCAATACGATTGCTTCCTTTATTTAAAGTTATATTTTTAATGAGTTTACCAGTGATGTCATATAAATAAACATTTTCGTTAGCCGTAGCATCCACAGTGATCACACCTGTTGTTGGATTCGGGTAAGCTTGGGTTTTAAATTGTTTTGTTGTTTCAGCGGTTGATAAATTTGAGTTGCAGCTAGCATTATAAGTATCTCCAATAATGTTAAAGCCTTTGTTTACCAACTGAGCTCTCGCCATAATAGTCTGCGATGTAGAATAAATTAGCCCTGTTGCATCTATGCTTCCGGATGTGAGTCCTGAGCTTGCCCATGTAGGGTTATTGCTGATTGCAATCAGAAATTTATTATAATTGATACATGATAACCCGGAATTTTTAAATCCAAAATTTACTGAATTCGAATAAATGTTTTGAAACTTGATATTCCAGGCAGAAATATCCTGATTAAAAAGTAAAGCTCCATTAAACATCATAAATCCATAAGGATCATTAACTTTACTAACATCCCAATTCCCAATGGGCTGATTAAACGCGACTGCATTGGTAAACATTTGCTGAAAACTTGTTACTTTACTTGTATTCCAATTACTAAGAGGCTGATTAAAGGATTTAGCATTAGAAAACATATAACTAAAATTAGTAGCATTATTTGTATTCCATGAATTTAATGGCTGATTGAAAGATAATGCATCCTGGAACATTGAATAGAAATTGCTTCCGGAAGAGGTATTCCAGGTTGAAATATTTTGATTAAAAGCTGAGGCATAAGAAAACATATTCCCAAAATCTGTGACTTTCGCTGTATTCCAGGTCCCGATATTCTGATTAAATAATGTTGCTCTGTTAAACATGCCGTTCATAGTCGTGATAGTACTTGTGTTCCAGTTAGAAAATGAATCATTTCCAATCAAAGACGGACAATTAGAAAACATCTGTGATACATTGTTTATTTGCGTCAAATTAGGAGTATCTGTGGCTGTTACATTAAGGTTCGGACAGTCTGCAAATCCCTGACTGAATTGCTGAAGCCATACGGTATCTCCCCACTGGCTCACTTCGAAGAGTTCTGGGTTTCCACTGGCATGCATATAAGGACTCCCTCTGAATCCATAAAATAATCCATTACCATTAGATACTTTAACCTTGTAGGTTGCTTGTATAGGGTTTGTATGCAAAGAGGTACCAAAAGAAATAGTTGTAAAACTGCTGCTATTAGAAGTGACAGAACTAAGGACTCCGTTATGCTGAGGATATCCTACTTCTTCCCAGCTAATGGTGTAGTCTGTTCCGGTACCTCCAAAAGATATTGCATTATCAATGGTGCCGTTTACATTAGGTTTCCACAAAGTGATAAATTCATTTTGTGCATAAGAAATGAAAAATAGAAAAAGAAAAATGATTACTAGTTGTTTTTTGTACATAATTTAAAAAATAATTTGAGGTTAAAATTAGATTTAATAAGACATAACTTCCCGGGATTCTGTATCTTATATCTAACACAAAGATATAGACGCACAGCGACAGAACTTGTCGTATTAAATTTTATTACAAATTATTTTCAACTTTTTTCTTTATAAAATCTGACTGTATTTTAATGAAAATGAATGCTATAGAGGGATTAAAATTTCGTTATTTGTTTATATCTGATCAAGCATTTTTGACTAGGTTCTGTTCAATAAAAAAACTATTGCAGATTAAGCAGATCGGTTTTACAATACGGAACACGGTGAAAACTATTATTCCGTATAACAAAAAAGCACCCGGTTGGATGCTTTTAATTTTCAAATATAAAAAATATAGAAATCTTTGGAGAAAAAATAATTGTTATTTTTCGGTAGATCCTAAGATTTCTTTAGCTGCTATACAATGAATAAAGAAGCAATAGTCTGTGCATCACTACCACTCAAAATTTCATCATAAGCCGCGGAACCTGCTGCTGCTCCAAATGAGGTTGCCGTATTGTATCCTGCCTGATTGGTATTATCTTCTCCCGCATAAACAGGATTGGTTGCTGAAGGCATATTTCCGCCATTAGCAAGTTCTATCCATCCTTTATTAGCTCTCATTCTTCTTACCTGTGAAGCATGTCTTGCTTCTACAGAATGAATCTGCAATGCTGCTTGAAGCACCACTTTGTTTGACATTACGTTCCCTGCCTGTCCTTTGTAAGCTCTTACCCCTGTGTCTTCAAAAGCCTGTGAAAGAATAAGAAACTGATTGTAATCTGTAAAAGGTGAGAAATTTCCATTAGCCGTAAAATCAAAGGTAGGTTTAGCTCCCGGAGTAACTCCTAAAGAAGTAAGGGTACTTTTTAGAAAACTTACATGTGCCGATTCATGTTTTGAAATTTGCATGAAAACGGTTCTGTCTGCATTGGGAATCAGACCCGCGGTAGAGAGTCCTTTACTGTAATATTCATCTTCAAGATATTCCAGTACCAGAGCTAATTGTAAGGCATCAGTTAAAGTGCTTTTTAATGCAGTTCCTGTGACTTGTTTATTCACTGTTTCCGCTTTTGCCGGAGTTGCCATTAAGGCACCCAAACCAAGTGGAACTGCTGCTACAGCTGCTTTTTTACCGAATAATGACATATTCGTGATTGCTTCTAATCTTGAGGCTTCCGTTGTAAAAAATTTATCATAAGAAAGCTTATCTAATAATTTAAGAATATTCATAATGTAAGTTTTTGAAGATAAATAATTAATTAATGCCTCTTTCTTTCCAGGTGAAGCGGTTTTTGATAAATCCTCCGGCCACCATTACAATGTCTTTAGGTTCTTTGGCAACGTCAAGTCCATTGGCATCTATTACATCATCCCCTGAAAAATCTGCAGATCCGGGGTTGATCAGATTTCTAATGGCTGAGGCATGTCTTGCTTCTACTGAAACTATTTTTCCTGCAATAACAAGATAAGCGGAATTGGTGATGTATTTTCCGGCACCGTTATACGCTGCTACTCCTGTATCTTCCAATGCTTTTGCTGTAGCCAATACAGAGTTTCTGTCATTAAAATTTACATTAGGGTACTGAAAATCAAGTTTTGGAAGAACATTCTGGGTGACTCCACTGATTGCGGCCTTAAAAAAGTCCCTATGAATAACTTCATGGTGATATAGATCTGTAAAAACTTCTTTTTCAATACTGGAAATACCCGCATAAAAATTATTAACTACCTTAGTATAGAAATCAGCTTCCAGCTGTTCAAGGGCATAAGCATAATTTAATACGCCAACATCTCCTGATCCAAGATCAAAAATCTGGTCATTATTCATCTGTTGAAAATCATCATCATCATTACAGCCTATCATGGTGAGCCCTGCAATAGCTAATCCTACTCCACTCAATTTTAGAAAATTTCTTCTGCCTGTATCAAGAGTAGCATCCTGATTAGAAACATGAATTGTTTTTTTCATAATATTAATTTTTTAAGTGTTTGATTATATGTGAGAAGAAGAAAAAACAGCATACTCAATATGCTGTTTTAATTCTTATGGTTTTAAGGCATCAGAACCGTATCGATTACGTGAATAACACCGTTGGATTGATTAACATCTGCAATGGTTACTTTGGCACTGTTTCCTTTAGCATCTTTTATATAAAGATCTTTTCCTTTTGTCCAGAAAGTAAGCTCTTCTCCCTGCACTGTTTTCATCATGCTTTTTCCGTTTCCTGCTTTTACAGCTGCCCATATTTCTTTAGCACTGTATTTCCCAGGAAGAACATGGTAAGTTAAAATGCTGGTAAGCATTGCTTTATTTTCAGGCTTTACAAGATTTTCTACTGTTCCTTTCGGTAGTTTTGCAAATGCAGCATCTGTAGGAGCCAATACTGTGAAAGGGCCTTTTCCTTCTAAGGTTTCTACCAGTCCTGCAGCTTTTACTGCAGCAACCAGGGTTTTATGATCCTTAGAGTTTACAGCATTTTCAATAATGTTTTTGGAAGGGTACATAGGAGCACCTCCTACCATTACTGTTTTTTCTTTCATCATTTGTGCATTTACCTTCCCACTGAAAGCAAATGATAAAGCTACCATTGCTAAAACTGTGATTTTTGTTCGTGTGTTCATTGTAATATTTTTTTTAATTAATTATATTTAATTTGTGTTTTAATATCATTTACGAGCTTGGTTTTATTTTAGATTGAAAAAAAATAAAATTTAATTTAAATAGCTGTAAATCAATGTATTATTTTTTACTTGGGATGAAATCAAGGCAAATAGAGTTCATACAAAAGCGTTTTCCTGTCGGTTTCGGACCATCTTCGAAGATATGTCCCAAATGAGAACCACATCTTCCACATAGAACCTCTGTTCGGATCATATTGTAAGAAGTATCTTTTCTGTAGGTAACACTATTTTTACGAATAGGTTGATAAAAAGACGGCCAGCCACAAGTAGTAGCAAATTTTGAAGTAGAAAGAAACAGGGCATTTCCACATACTGCACAATAATAGGTTCCTTTCTCATCAAGTTCATAATATTTTCCAGTGAACGCAGTTTCAGTGGCTCCTTCTCTGGCAACCTGATAGAGTTCAGGTTTTAAAATCTTTTTCCATTCCGAATTACTAATCTTCAGTGGAGATTCAGCAGTATGGGAGTAATAAGGATTTTTAGTTTTAAAAAGATCTGTTTGTGCTTTATATTCTCCGGTGGCTATTGCTATACAAGAGAGTAATAGTAGTTTTGATATTAGATTTTTCATAATAGTTATTTTAAATTTTTCTCTTAATATCATATACGGGATAAAAGAATATTCAGATTTTGTTGAGAATATGTTTTATTTTATTACATTTGGATAGAAAAATAAAAGTTATTAAAACAACCTGCTCAGAAGAGGAACTTATCGTTTTACTGAAAGAAAAAAACGAAAACGGTTTTCATTATCTGTATGACCACTATTCCGGTGCGTTGTATGGTGTTGTTCTTCGTATTGTTCAGTCTAAAGAATATACGGAAGAAATCCTCCAGGATGTTTTTGTTAAAATTTGGAATTCTATTCATCAATATGATGCTTCCAAAGGAAGATTTTATACCTGGATGATTAATATTGCCCGCAATACAGCGATCGATTATCTAAAATCGAAAGGGTTCCAAAACGAACTTAAAAACCAATCACTTCCGGATTTCGTATATAACACTACAGAACTTTCAACGACCAATAATTCATCCGATTATATTGGATTTAACAATGTACTTGAAGGGCTGGAAGTGGACAAGCAGGAACTTATTAATCTTGCTTATTATCAGGGATATACCCAAAATGAAATATCCGAAAAACTGAAGATACCGCTGGGAACGGTAAAAACTAAAATGCGTAATACGCTGATGAAATTAAAAGATTTGCTAAAAGATTATCAATAAATTGAACACTAAGGAATACATATCATCCGGAATTATAGAATCTTATATTCTAGGTCATGCTTCTCCCGAGGAAGCAGGCATTTTGGAGTGTGTGATGAAAAACAATGCTGAAGTGAAAGCCGCTTATGAAGAAGCGCAAAAAACTTTGGAAGATCTGGCTACTGCCCAGGCTGTAACACCTCCAAGTGATCTGAAATCTAAAATTTGGAATACCATTCAGCAGAAACAATCTGCTGAAGAAGAAACCTTTTCTATTCCTGTAAATACTCCTGTCTCAAAAGATCAGGAAGAAATTAAAATTGAAGGAGAAGCCAAGAAGAATATTAATTGGAAAGCCTATGCTGTTGCGGCATCTGTTTTATTCCTTGTAAGTATTGCAGGCAATCTATTTTGGATGAACAGCCAGTCGGCTACGAAGCAAGAAATGACAAAATTGGCAGCAGAAAAGCAATCTCAGGATGCTGCTATGAAAAAGATGGATCAGAAACTGAATATGTTCTCTAATCCGGATATGCAAATGGTAATGTTAAAAGGCGTAGAAAAGCATCAGGATGCCAAAGCCATGGTTTTCTGGGATAAAAAGACAAAAGAAGTTTACCTGAATGCTGAAAATCTTCCTAAAGCCCCAATCGGGATGCAGTACCAGCTTTGGGCTATTGAAGACGGAAAACCTGTAAATGCAGGAATGTATGCCGAAAATAAAGATAGCCAGATTGCATTGGCTACCATTTCAAAAGCACAGGCTTTTGCCATCACACTTGAAAAAGAAGGCGGAAGTAGTGTTCCTACTATGGAAAATATGTATGTAATGGGAGGAGTATAAGGATTCCTATTCAATATTCATCTCCTATCTGGTTAAAAGCTTTTTATCATTTAAGGAATGCTTTTAGAAAAATTATTCAAAGAGTTCAATGTTGATCTCAATACATTTAATACAGCTGAATCTGAGCTTTTTGACCAGTTTTTTGAACGAATATGGGTTAAAAAGAACACATTTCTTATTCAGGAAGGTGAATTAGAGAAATACAGTTATTTTATTTTCAATGGTATAGCACGTTGCTGGACCTTAAATCATAAAGGTGAGGAACAAACCTTCTGGTTTTGTAAGGAAGGCTCCTTTTCTTTGTCTAATATTTCATTTACCCTCCAGGAAAAGTCAACTTTTAATGTGCAGACCATTACAGATTGTGAAATATATAGGATTAATCAGGAACAGGCTATCAAGCTATATGAAGCGATTCCTGGTTTGAAAGCAGTCTTTGAAAATCTGACAGCCAGATTGTTGAATAAGCTTTTGAATAGAAATATCGCCCTGATAAAATACACTCCCGAACAGTATTATTTACAGATGATGGAAGAATTTGGAAATACTTTCAATTGTATTCCATTAAAGGATATTGCTTCCTATTTGGGGATTACTCCACAAGCATTAAGCAGAATACGGAAACGGATTTTTTAACCCAGGTTCAGTGGTTGAGAGGTAAAAAATACGATTTTTGCTACTCAAAATTTACGACTATGATAAGAGAAATACATGAAATAGATTATCCTCTGCTCATGAAAATCTGGGAAAGTTCTGTACTCAATACCCATGATTTTCTGAAAGAGGAAGATTTTAATTATTATAAAAAAGAGATTCCCGGTTATTTTGAACATGTTACTTTATTAGGGTTTGAAGAAAATGGAACTTTAGTTGGATTTATGGGAATTGCTGAAGGAAATCTTGAAATGCTGTTTATTCATAACGATTATCGTGGTAAAGGGATTGGTAAAAAACTGATTCAGTATGGAATCAATCATCTAAACGTAAATAAAGTAGATGTGAATGAACAAAATGCTCAGGCCGTGGGCTTCTATCAATATATCGGATTCCGTGTTCTTGATAGATCAGCATTAGATAATCAGGGTAAAGAATATCCTATTTTACATATGGGATTATAATTTGGTAAAAGAAATTTATATGATAACCAAAAAGCATCCAAATCGGATGCTTTTTTGATTTTCTATGAGGTTGAAAATAGTTAAGATGCATATTCTACAGACGCTTCTTTAGCAGCAGCAACCATAGCAATTAAAGCTTTTTCTGTTTCTTCCCAATGTCTGGTTTTCAATCCACAGTCAGGATTTACCCAAAGCTGATGAGCAGGAATTACATCCTGTGCTTTTTTCAGCAGTTCAATCATTTCTTGCTTCGAAGGAACTCTCGGAGAATGAATGTCATAAACTCCGGGACCGATTTCATTAGGATATTTGAAATCTGCAAAAGCATGTAGAAGCTCCATTTGAGATCTTGAACATTCTATCGTAATCACATCCGCATCCATATCTGCAATATTCTTAATGATATCATTAAATTCCGAATAACACATATGAGTATGAATCTGGGTAGCGTCTTCTACTCCACTTGCTGATATTTTAAATGCCTCTACAGCCCATTTCAGGTAATTTTGCCATTCTGTTTTCCTCAATGGAAGGCCTTCACGGATAGCTGGTTCATCAATCTGAATAATTCTGATGCCTGCCTTTTCCAGATCCTGAACTTCATCACGAATGGCAAGAGCAATCTGTTTACAAGTTTCAGAACGGGGCTGATCATCGCGTACAAATGACCATTGTAATATGGTTACAGGACCTGTTAACATTCCTTTTACCCATTGATTGGTTTGAGACTGAGCATATTGAGACCAGTATACGGTCATAGGTTCAGGTCTGGATACATCTCCGAAGATGATCGGAGGTTTTACGCAACGGCTTCCATAGCTTTGTACCCAGCCGTTTTTAGTAAAGGTAAATCCTTTCAGTTGCTCTCCGAAATATTCCACCATATCATTACGTTCATATTCTCCATGTACAAGAACGTCTATTCCGATACTTTCCTGCCAACGGATGGTTCTTTGGGTTTCTTCTTTTAATAAAGCATCATATTGTTCTGCAGTCAGTTCTCCTTTTTTGAATTTTGCCCTCCAGGTTCTTACTTCTGCTGTCTGTGGAAATGATCCGATGGTTGTAGTGGGAAATAAAGGAAGCTGCAATGCTTTTTGTTGCTCTTCTTTACGGATATGGAAAGAATTTTTTCTTTGTGAATCTTTCTCAGTCACGGCATTCGCTCTGAGTTTTACATTTTCATTATGGATCAATGAAGATGTTTTTCTATCTGAAACCGCTTTTTTATTTTCTTCAAAATCCTGAAGAATATTCTCATCAGAAGTTTCTGAAGCTAATTCTTTCAGGGTAACCACTTCTTTTACTTTTTGTTTTGCGAAAGCGAGCCAGTTTTTGATTTCAGCATTAAGGCTGGTTTCAAAGTCTAAATCACATGGTGAATGAAGCAGGGAGCATGACGGAGCGATTAAAACTCTTTCAGCTCCCAGTGTTTCGATTGCTTTTTTAATAAAGGATAGAGAGTTTTCGTAATCATTTTTCCATATGTTTCTTCCGTCTACGATTCCAAGAGACAGACTCAGGTGTTCAGGAATAGAATGAAGAACATCTTCGAGTTGTTCAGGATTTCTTACCAGATCAATATGCAGAACATTTACAGGAAGTGATGTGGCAAGAGCTAAATTATTCTTTAATCCTTCAAAATAAGTGGTTACAATGAATGTAAGCTTTGGAAACTGTCTTCTAAGTTCAGCATACACAAAAGTATAGACTTCTTTTGCTTTTTCATTGATATCTAATGCTAAAAAGGGTTCATCAAACTGAATCCACTGAGCGCCCTGGCTTTGTAGTTTTGAGATAATCTCAACATAGACCGGAAGAAGATTGTGGGCAAGATCCAGTTTATCAAATCCTTCTTCCTTCTCTTTTCCTAAAAGCAGATAAGAAACGAGACCGATAATCACAGGTTTTGCATTGATCCCCGCCTGTTTGGCGCCTGCAAATTCATTGAAAATCTTATCTGAAGTAAGTTTGAATTGCTGGTTTTTATGAAATTCAGGAACGATGTAGTGATAATTGGTATCAAACCATTTGGTCATTTCCATGGCTGTGATATCTAATTCATCTTTCTGGTATCCTCTTGCCATGGCAAAATAAAGATCCAATTCAGAATTGTTTTTTTTCAGGGCTACTTCATGATAGCGCGTTGGAATAGCGCCTACTACCAGACTCATATCCAGAACCTGATCGTAATAAGAAAAATCATTACATGGAATAAGATCAATTCCGGCTTCTTTCTGAAGGTTCCAGTTTTGACTGCAGATGTTTCTTCCTACGGTAAGAAGTTCTTCCAAAACAATTTTACCTGACCAATATTGTTCGCAGGCTTTTTTAAGTTCTCTTTTGCTACCAATACGCGGATAGCCCAGAATGTGAGTTTGCATTTTTACAAATTTTAAATTAAACTTATTTTAAATGCTCTTTTCATGCTTCGTAATACTTGCTAGGATAGAAAAATTTGAAATCAATGATACAAGTGCATGGTACTACTTCATCCGGAGATAAAATGTACTGCAATATATCATCTGTATGACTCAAAAGCTTCAGACCGCGAAAGCATTGTCAATTCAGTAAAGGCAGGTCTCCTGACTTGTAACGGTTTCTGTCATCCTTCCTGCTTTTGGCAGTGGATATCCAAGGACAGAAACCTTTGGTGTGTTACTTACAGTTGCGCGACAGTTCGTGATTTTCACACGATTCCCTATTAATTTACCTTAAGTAAAACCTTTCCTGTTTGATGAAGATTGTAAAGAACTGATCTTTTATCAATATCAAGCCTGATAAAAGATTTTAATTTTGTGTAAAATTATTAAAACAGAATATAATAGCAATTAAAAGTAATTTATTCGGTTAAATAAACTTTTTAAATGGTATTATATAGAATATAATTCTGTAAATTTGGATGATTTTAAACTCTAAAAGAATAATATTCTGTGGAACAACTCGATGATAAGGATTTAAAACTCTTGAAACTGCTTCAGAACAACGCAAAGCTGACAGTTAAAGAGCTGGCAAAGGAAGTTAATCTATCTCCATCTCCTGTTTTTGAGCGGGTAAGAAGGCTTGAGCAGGAAGGTTTCGTGAAAAGATATGCGGCGGTTCTGGATGCTGAAAAGCTTAATCGCGGATTTACGGTGTTTTGCCAGATCAAATTAAAAATTCATGATCGGTCCGTGGGTTATGATTTTGTAAAAGAAATTCTGGAAATTCAGGAAGTGGCAGAATGTTACAATATTTCCGGAGATTTTGATTTCTTATTAAAGGTTCAGGTTCGGGATATGAAACATTATCAGGATTTTGTATTCAATAAGCTAGGCTCTGTAGATTCTATAGGGAGTACCCATAGCACATTTGTAATGGCTGAAGTAAAGAATAATCAAGGGATAACTTTATAAAAAGGTATCCGTTAAAAATTTTAGATATTGAATTTCATGCTGTTGCAAGAATCAAAATTGGGGCATACACAGTAAATAATAGTCATGTTTTACAAGTGTTCTGCCCCAAAATATAGATTATATTGTTATTTTTATTCCGGCTGAGATATTAATGCCTGGTAGGGGACTTAGGAACTTTAGTTGTGAGTTTTGAAGCCTTGCTTCAGAATTCAACAGATTGTTTCCCACGATATAATATTCCAAATTTCCTATTCCTAAGCTATCGTCTTTATAGGAAACGCGGACATTAAGCAATGAAAATGCAGGCATTGGAAGTTCAGGATTAATATTCTTTCCTAAGTATTTTTGTTTTAAATAATGGTCAAAACCAATATTGATGCTGAAATTCTGTATATTACCTTCAAGATTAAATCCAAAACGGCATATAATCACCATCGCTCCATTTTCTTATTGAGCTGTCTGCAACACTGATGTTTCTTACCAGATCATAATAAGCTCCTATTTCCCATTTTCCTATTTTGTTAAGATCAACTTTGTAAGCAGCTTCTGCTTCAACTCCGTTGATTTCAGTATCATCAGAACGCCATTCTTTAACCAGGAAAACTTCCCGGGAAATTCCGGTGTGAGCGAGATAAATATAATTTTTATAGGAAGTATGGTACCAGTTAGCAGATACACGAAGATTTTTCAGATTGATTCCGGCTCCCAGTTCTACAGTTTTTGCTATTTCTTTATCTAGTCTGTCATCACCGTTTTCTTCCGTCAGGATCGCGAAATGATTATTCCCTGCGTAAAGTTCGTTCACTTCCGGGGCTCTTTCGGAGTGATTATACTGGGCTTTTAAATAAGCTTTTTTAAAGATATTCCACTGTGCTGAAGTATGAAGCTGGTGAAGCGTAAAATCCCTGTCGCTGAGTTTTCCTCCTGAAAGACCACGGCTTCTTACGTATTTTTTATCTGCATCTGCTCTGCGCTGAACATGATCATTCCTATAGCCTAGATCCAGTTGAACACTGTTGAAATCAAGATGCTGCATCGTAAATATTCCGATTTCGCGGCTTATCGTATTGGGTAGGTATCTCTGTTTCCCATCTCCTGTCATATCTCTATATTGAATGTCAAGACCTGTGGTTCCACTGAGGAATTTCAGTTTCTGTTGTACAATTTCCAAACGCCCATTATGCTGATTCACTTCAAACTGATTGGCCCGCTGGCGATCAATAAGTTCAGCGTTTTTTGAAAATACTCCCATATAATTTAATTTGATACTGGAAATTGGGAAACCTGTAAATTGATAACCGGACTCAAACATTGCTTTATGAGATAAGCTCCTGATATTGATAGGTCGGTACTCTATTTTGGGTTGAGGCTTTCCGTGAGTGTGCTGCGGCATTTTGGGAAGAGTATAGCCAGGAACACCAAAATATGAAAAAGAGTTTTGATAAGCTCCACCTGCATAGAATGATTTTCCTATATAACTTGTTCCAACATAAAAAGAATTGCTTTCCGAATGGCTGTTGGGGATTTCTCCATCTTTTGTTTGAACGTAATCTCTGATATTATTAACTTCATCTTTATAGCGGTCTTTTACAGGATCCTGACCGGAAACATACAGTTGATTCTTTGGGTTGGGATAATGTTTACCATCTGAAGGATTGTAATAGGTAGGACTGAATGTGTATAGGTCTCCTTCTGAAAGTTCGTATTCTATCATATGATCTATAGCAAACTGACTGATATATGGAAAGAGACTTTTGTTGAGTACGTGCCTTGAATCTACTTCTATCTGGCAAAGAGATTGCAAAATGCTGTTGAAGCCTACTAATGAGGGATCATAACATCTGCTGTCCTTAGATTTTCCGGGAATTCTTACAATTTCTTGTTTTTGGTTGGCTGCTCCCACCGTCCATACCCAGTTTTTTGCGATAACTCCTTTTGCTGAGAATGCCTGTTTTTGTCCACTATTACTTCCGCCCTCAAGGAGTCCACGAAAATTGATTGTTTTATTGGGCAATTGACGGGGAACATAATCTGTTTCAATATCGATAGCTCCTCCAATAGCTTTCCCTCCATAAAGGACTGATGCGGAGTTTTTATAAACAGTAATGTTTTGAACACTGTTCATTTCAATATCAGTATTAAAATCTGGGCTTATCCCGGAAAGATCGTTTACTGCAACTCCGTTTTCCAGTATTTTTACACGATTTCCGCTGAGGCTTCTGATAACCGGAGCACCAGAGTTAGGGCCATATCCGGAATTTTGGATACCTGGGATTTTTCTCAGGGTTTCCCCCAAAGTATTGGATTGAATAAAATCCAGCTTCTTCCTCGAAATATTTACACTGTTGTAATCCGTTTTTCCTTGTATTTGTATAGACTCTATGTCTTTTACATTCTTTTTTTCAGGATTAAGTTTCTGCGCTTTCAGTAGTGATGGGTAGATAAGAGAGCTTCCCATCAAAAAATAAAGGGTCTTTTTCATGTGCATGTTACTTTAATTATCAGGCAAATCTAGATAATTAAATTTATTAATGCAACATAGTTGCTTTAATGATTTACAGATGTATAAATGAAATTAAAGCTAAATAACTAGAGGATAGATAGGTATGTATTGGTGTTTATTGATATTATTTTTTATTAAAATAAAAAAGCCGCTCTGAAAAGAGCGGCATACTTTTTTAACTTTTAATGGAGCTGCTGATTAGCAAGTAGAACCACACTCTAATAATTTGATGTGGATTACACCATTAACGACACACTGTGTTTGGCATAAAGCGTTTCCTACAACGGTACCAACACCGCCGATAACACCACCTACTGTAGAACCTACACCGCCAACAACACCGCCAACGATAGTACCTACTCCTCCGATAACGCCACCAACAACGCCACCTAGACCACCGATTAATCCTCCAATTGGATCGAGTAATCCTTCTCCTGAAATAGATTTTAGTTCGTTTCTGTCTAGTTTTTTGAAATTTTTCATGATTAAAATTTTATATGATTAATACATCACAAATATATGATAAATAATAATAAACTTATATTATTTTGAATAAAATAATTAAACAATTTTATTATTTAATATTTCGTTAATATAAATGGATAATTTTAGTAATGTCGTTTTTGTTTGTATCTGATTGATTTACTAAATTTTAAAAAACATATCTCAAATTTTAAATAGTAGAGTTAATATTTTCAATATAACCGAACTTTTTTTTGGTTAATATTAAAAATTTGTCAAAATGAGTTTTTTTAGGATAAAAACAAGGGATTAGCCATTAAAAACAGATATTTTATCTGTCGATTTTAGTGTCTATAGTTAACAAATGATAAAATTCTCCAAATTTTGTGGTAAATGCTTTCTTTATTATTGATAACAGGAGGCAAAATTCGTATTTTTGTGGACATACTTCTATCAATGTCAATTTTTTCAAATAATATACGCTCTCTGAGAGCCAAGAGAAAGGTTTCTCAACAAAATGTAGCTGATGATCTTACGATCTCCCGAGTGAGATATTCTAAATACGAAAATGGAATTTCAGAACCTCCTATCGAGCTTCTTGTTAAAATATCCAAATATTTTCATGTCAGTATAGATCTGTTATTGTCTGTGGATCTCCAAAAGTATTCAACAGAGGATATGCTGAAGCTTCCGGATAATAGAATCGTTCTGCCGGTAGCTGTGGATGATCTTGGAAATGATACCATCGAAATCATTCCCCAGAAAGCTTCTATGGGGTATCTGGAAGGATACAGTGATGTGGGATATATTGAAAGCCTTCAACGCATTGCCCTACCCTTTTTAAATAATGGAAAATACAGAGCATTTCCGGCAGACGGAGATTCAATGCCACCATTCAGAAACGGTTCTTATATTGTGGGAAAATATGTAGAGGGAATTGACGAACTGAAACCTGGAAAAACCTATGTTTTTATTACTCAAAACGATGGGATTACCTATAAACGTTTTAAGGAACATAAAGGAAATGCGATCTGTGTAAGTGCAGATAACTCTTTCTATGAACCTTATGACATTGCGTTTGAAGATATCGTAGAAATCTGGCAATATGCCTCAGGAATTTTTCCGGAAGATTTTGAACCGGGAGATTATGAAAGCTACAATTTCAAAGAAATGTTCAGGGAATTGAGACAGGACATCAAAGAATTGGATAAAAAAGTGTCTACACGTCGTAGAAAATCTTCGAAATAAATGATGTAATAACATGACAAATAAACAGGCTCTTCAAATTAAATTGGAGAGCCTGTTTTAAAACCAAATAAAAATGTTAATATGATATGAAAATACTTTCTCGTTATATTATATAGGAGATGCTTCCAGCATTAGATCATGAAGATCTGTATTTTTAATATAAGGCTGTAAAAGCTGACTTCCTGGTCCGTAGGCTGCTACTTCCACATAATCTCCTGAATGATCCATGCTGATCCAGCCTACTGAATTCTGGCTTTTCTGAATTTCTGAATAAAGTTTGAACGGTAATTTCTTATAATTATAAAGTCCTTCTTCTTTTTCGAGTCCGTTATAAAAACTTTGCAAGTGTTTGGCTTCATCATCGCTTAATGTCAGTTTGTTAGCTTCATATATCCAGTCTTTTATATCCTTGACTGAATGGTCTTTATGGATTTTATTCAGAATATATTCATTGGTATATTGATAGGATGAAATACTATTAAAGTTTTGAGTTGCCTTATTCCCATAAATTATTCCCGGATTAGCATTTCCATGATCTGTTGTGATAATGACTAAGGTGTTTCCATCTTTTTCAGCAAAATCTATTGCTGTTTTCACGGCATCGTCAAATGCCAACTGATCGTGAATCAGTGCAGCAATATCGTTGGCATGAGCAGCCCAGTCCACTTTTCCACCTTCTATCTGAAGAACAAAACCTTCCGGATGATCCTTCATATGATCAATAGCAGCTCCTGTCATCTCTGCTAAACTCGGAGTATTCTCGAACTCAGAAAGATTAGCCCTGTCAATACTGTAAGGCAAAGCTCCTGTATTGAAGATTCCTAATATTTTGTCTCCCTTTTTAATCGTTTTTAGATCGGCACGATTTTTCAGAACTTGATATTTCTTTTTTCTGTAAACAGAATAGAGATCTTTTTGGTCTTCTCTTTTTAATGGATTAAAAAACTCATCTCCTCCTCCCATCAGAACATCTATTCCCAGTTCTGCATACATTTCAGCAATTTGAGGTTCTGCATTTCTTTTGGCTGAATTGACGCAGAAACCCGCAGGAGTGGCATGCGTAATGGTTACAGTAGTTACACAGCCAATTTTTTTTCCAGCTTTTTTATATTTTTGCCATATTGGAATATGGGTTTCTCCATGAGCACCCATATTTAATACTCCGTTCTGTACCCTTATTCCTCCTCCGAAAGCGGAACTGGCGGCAGCAGAATCTGTTACAACAGAACTGGCAGAAGCAGTATCCATTAGTGCCCGTGAAACTTTTTTCTGATGATATAAACTGAGCCAATGACTTTCCTTTCCTAAAATATTTCTGGAATAAAGATCTGCCATTGAAAGTGTTCCCAGACTCATTCCATCACTGATTAGAAATATAATATTTTTTGCTTTTCCGTTTTCTGGAAGAGCAATATTCTTTTTAGAACTCCAAAGTTCAGAGGGTGACAGGGATAATAATCCTGAAAGTAAAACTGAACCTTTTAGAAATTTTCTTCTATCCATATATTGTATAAATAATACCCTAAATTATTTCATATTTCTATTTAATGACACTTAGTTGCATTAATAAATAGTTAAATTTAAATATGTTTTGGAAATGGATCTTCAAAATCTGATTTTTGGTCAAATAATTCCTTTTCAATATCATTGATTAGACAGTGAGTGAGATTTTGTAAAATTTGCTCTTTGTCTAGATATTGTCCAATGAAAACCAATTCATTCATTCTGTCGCCCCAATTTTTATCCCATCTGCTTTCGATAAATTCCTGATTTTCTATAAAAGAAACATATTGTGCCCTTTGACTCAAAGGCATACTGCTCCACCAAACTCCTGCTTTCTCCAGGCGAAATGAGCCTCCAGCCTGGGAAAAATTCAATGCATCATCAGGTCTGGAAGCCAGCCAGAAAAGTCCTTTAGCTCTTAATATGCCTTCCGGATAATGATTAAGATATTCCCAAAGTCTCTCCGGGTGAAAGGGTCTTTTATCTCTAAATACTACAGAACCTATTCCATATTCTTCCGTTTCCGGAGTATGATGGTCAGACTCTAATTCCTTTTGCCAGCCTGCGGAGGACTGTGCTTTATCAAAATCAAATAGTTTTGTGTTTACAATATGTTTGAGATCGATCTGTCCAAATTCCGATTCCAGAATAACAGCATCCGGATTTAATTTTTTAAGTGCAGATTTCAAGAATCCAAGAGTTTCCGGATCAATTAAATCTGTTTTATTCAGAATAATAACATTGGCAAACTCAATCTGGTCAGTAAGAAGGTTGACAATGGTACGGTAATCGCCCTCCATGTCAGTAAGATCACGGTCCATCAATCGTTCATTCGAAGCAAAATCTTTCATGAAATTGAAGCCATCAACTACTGTTACCATAGTATCTACATAACTGAAACGGGAAAGGTCTATTCCACTTTCTTCATCAATATAGGTAAAAGTTTGTGCTACGGGAATAGGTTCACTGATTCCTGTACTTTCGATTAAAAGATAGTCGAAGCGGTTTTCATGAGCTAAACGCTCTACTTCTTCCATAAGATCTTCTCTTAATGTACAACAGATGCATCCATTACTCATTTCAACCAGTTTTTCTTCTGTTCTTGAAAGGGTGTTTTGATTTTCTACCAGTCGGGCATCAATGTTAATTTCACTCATATCATTGACAATGACTGCTACTTTTAAACCTTGTTTATTATGTAGAATATGGTTTAATAAAGTTGTTTTTCCAGCTCCTAAAAAACCACTAAGTACCGTTACAGGAAGTTTCTTTTTCATGTATTCTTAATGTTTATGGTTTTTAAAGTTGATAAGATGTGCTATAATCAGTCCAACTGCGCCTATATAGATGAAAGGCAGATGAATTTCAAATATAAAGTCAACCAATATTGAAATGGCAATGAATCCAAGTGAAGCCCAGAATAAAATTTGCAGCCCATTGCTGGTTATCTGCTTGGTCTGTCTGTATACCACAAAGGTTCCAATCATAAGAAATGCAAGGTCGATATAAGGATTATGTGATATCCCCAAAGGAATAATAAGCAACAATGGGAAGATAATACAATGAATCAGGCATAGAACGGCGGCTGATATTCCTACTGCATCAAGAATTTTTGACTTCATAAAAAGATTAGGATTTAAAATTGTTATTGTAACTTTGTTGCAAATGTATATATAAAAAATTAAATAACGCAACTTTGTTGCATTAAAATATGAAACAGGTTAGAAATACCCACGCCAAAACTGAAATTTTAAACCTTATTAATGACTCTGAGGTAGCACTGAGCCATTCTGATATTCAGAAGAAATTAGGTGAGCTCTGCAATAGAGTCACGATTTACAGGGTTTTAGAACGTCTTGAAAATGAGGGAGCTATTCACAGGATTGTTAATGTGGATGGTGTTGTTAATTTTGCGAAATGCAGTGGAAAATGTAGTCATGAACAACATTTTCATAATCATGTTCACTTTAACTGTAAAAAATGCCATTCAGTGACATGTATTGAGAATGCAATCCCTGAAATCAGTCTACCAGAGCATTTTATTGCTGAAGAATATAACTTTATTATCAGTGGTGTTTGTCCGAAATGCACCATGAAGGCATAAATAACTTCCAGATATATGCTTTAATTTCCTCTGTATGCAGAAGGCGTCATGCTGGTATATCTTTTGAAAAACCGACAAAACAGTGAGGACTCAGTAAAATTTAGTACATCAGCAATTTCCATTACTGACAGGTTGGTTGTTTTCAATAATGATTTTGCCTGCGCTACAACCGCTTCATTGATCCAAGCCAGGATAGATTTTCCTGTCTGTTTACGGATTATTGTCGTTAGATATTTGCTGGTGAGATGCATTTTCTACGCATTAAAGGAAACGCTTCTTTCTTCTTTATGATGCTGGTATAATAAATCAAAATATACTTTTTGACCATAAAAAAGCCTCCTTAAAATAACTTTAAGGAGGCTTTATTTTTTTACATCCGCTATAAAGGAGATATATACACTTCTATTTTAGTTCCATCATAGTTGAACGTTCCATCAGAATTGATTTTCCCAAGAACCCATTTCATATCTACCGGAACAGACCATGCAGAACCTAATGAAAATCCATTAACGGATCTGATTTCATTTCCGTTTCCTGTGGTAATGGCTGAATGAAACCATGTTTTGTCGATAGGTCTGTAGAAACCAATGGCTTTTCCTTTAGGAATTGGAGAGTATCCGTCCCATTTTTTTCCTCCGGTATAGTTGAAGGTTTCTAACCATTTCTGGCCTGCTGAACCTGCTAATTGATCCGGAGTGATGCTGGCTCCTCTCATATACAGGGCATAAGCAACCACATCGTGGCACACTCCATTGCTGTATTTTGAAATATTTTCTGCTCCTGAAAGAACCGCGTGAGCGACGGGAGCCCTTTCAGATAAAGATAACTGAGCCTTCCTGGCTCCTTCTGGTGTTACTGACATATTAATGTGATTTGTTTGGTTAGCGTAAAGATAAGCTTTTTAAAATTAATTGAAAATGAATGAATTATAGTAGAAACTATATATAATCACTAGTGTCCTTCAATATTGATACTCAGTTGTAACTTTTAATGTATATATCTGACATATTGTATATTAAAACTCTACTGAATCATACAGACACCAATCATGAAACATACAATTATATCGTTTATTGCTTTATTACTCCCATTTATAATGTTCGGACAGGCCCCCAAAACAGGTAACGAATATAGTGAAGCCAGGGAAATTATCAAGGACCTGGATTCGATCGTAAGCCCTAACGGAATTCAGGAAAGATATAAAGCGACTATCGGCGGTGCTCAACAATGGGTATATGTTCGTGGGCAGAATAAAGAAAATCCTGTAATCTTATTTGTACATGGGGGACCAGCCTCTCCTATTTCTCCGGTGATGTGGATGTTTCAACGGCCTATAGAAGAATATTTTACGGTAGTGAATTATGACCAGAGAGCATCCGGTAAAACCTATAATGCTAATGATACGCTGAGTTTAAAGAATACGATTACTATCAATCAATATGTAGATGATGCTATACAACTTGCAGAACTGATTAAAGAAAAATATAAAAAGAAAAAAGTACTTCTGATAGGACATAGCTGGGGGACAATAATCTCTATGAAGGCTGCGTTAAAAAGACCGGATCTATTCTATGCGTATGTTGGGATCGGGCAGATTATTAATACCAGGGATAATGAAAGATTAAGTGTTGATTTTGCAGTAAAAGAAGCTACCCGTCTGAAAAATGATTTGGCTTTAAAGGAGCTGGCTTCCATAGCGCCTTATCCGGGAAATACCCCGATTACGCGGCAGAGAATTATTATTGCAAGGAAATGGCCTCAATATTACGGAGGTTTAACGGCGTACAGAAACAATTCCAGGTATTTCTTCCAGGCTCCGCTTCTATCTCCGGAGTATTCCTATAATGATGCGGAAGCTATAGGAAAAGGAAGTTTATTTACCCTGTCCAAAGTACTTCCGGAGTTTCTTGATACTGATTTTAAGAATATTAAATCATTTCCGATTCCGGTTTTCATGTTTATGGGCAGACATGATTATACCACTCCCTCAGAGCCTACGGATCAATGGCTTCAAAATGTAAAAGCTCCTTTTAAAAAGGGAATATGGTTTGAAAATTCAGCTCACCTGATTCCTTTTGAAGAACCTGGAAAAATGCTGGTTACTCTATTGAATGATGTTCAGCCTGTCTGCAAATAATAAAATCTTTACACATCCAGCTGGAAAAGTGCCATTGTAGCATTATGATAGTGATCCGGACGGCCTTCTGTATCGGTCATTTTTTGATCCCCAAGATAGGTAAATCCACATTTCACATAATAATCTGTTAACCTCTGATTTCCCGCTGTAGTATCCATCCTTACGTACAATTTGTTGTGTTGAGAAGCAAATTGTTTTGCCCATTCTACGATCTGTTCTACAAATTTCTGTCCACGAAAGTTAGGATTGGTTGCGATTCTGTGAATATATATAGCCGGATCTTCATTTTTATCTTCCCAAACCTGGTGGTCATCAAAGGTAATGCTCCATACACAAGCTACCTGTTTATCTACTGTAATTTTAAAATGACGGTTTTCACTGATTTCAGTTTCAATCATATTTCGATCAAACTCAGGCCATTGTATACCGGATACGGTTTTCTTAAAATCAGAAGCTATTTTATATAAACTAAGGACCACTTCAATATCCTGCAAAGATGTATTCACTACCATTATTCCTGTTATGGGACGAAGTTACGAAAAATGCATGGGAATCTTTCCTTATTGTTATTCAGAATGGGTATAAATACCGTTGGATTCTTTATGTTACGTTGGGAAACGTAAATAAAAATACTATTTTTATCGGCCCAAAAGAAAAAAACAAATATGCCGACTGATGCTTCTCATAAGCTGATTCCGATGACGACCTTCGTGCTTGAATATTATGCCCACGAAGGATATGCCGATCTTCAAACCTTGAGTTTGATGAATAATTATGCTAATTTTTTAAAACAACCTCTTACATTAGGAATGTTTGTTCCTGTAGATCCCAACGGAAATGTATTGAAAGAACCTAAAAATTACACTTCATGGAAATTATTGGAGCATAATGACAACGATCATGAGAGAACAGATATGGCAGGTTTTGAAGAGTATGGTGAGTATCAGAAAGCAGAACGTAATTGTATGTTTGAAGGCTTTAGAGTAGATTATAACGGATATTCTAAAGTAAGAATTGTGGCTTCTTACGATACCTCTATAGAATTATCATTCAATAAAAACGATCTGATCCCTACAGGTTTCAATGATGTGGAATCGCTTACTGTTTTTGATGATATCTTTTTGACATCTAGTGCTTTAAAAGTAATTGGGATAAAGGATAGAAAATAACCTATCTATTACTTAATATATTAATTACAAATCCGGTTATTCTTATCCAGGTTTCTATTTTTTACCATTTTTTTACGTAAAAAACTATGTGCCTATGTGGTTTTAGAAAGAATTTTATTTTACCACATAGACAAATAGATGAATATCTTTATTTTCATAAAGGGAAACTGTTAACATCCTGACCTTATAAAAATGTTTTGACAATTGTTACCAGACTCATCAGAATAACGACTACTCCTACTACCACAAACATTTTCTTGGTAGGAAGTTTGGAGGTAAGCATGGCGGAAAACGGAGCGGTAAAGACTCCACCTAACAGAAGTCCCAACACAATATTCCAGTGATGAATTCCAATGGTAAATATAAAAGTGATGGCACTGGTTACTGTCAGCAAAAACTTGGCAACTGTAGAACTTCCCACAACATAACGGGGAATTCTGCCTTCTTTAATTAACGTTCCGGTAACTAATGGCCCCCAACCGCCTCCTGCAAAGGAATCTATAAAACCACCAACAAACCCCAGTACTCTCAGGTTGGTTCTTCTTTTGGTTTTGATGCGGCCTTTATTTTTTTCTTTAAAGGCATTTCTCAAGATATTTGATCCCAAATACAAGGTGTAACAGGCAATAATCGGCTTTACGATATGGGCATAATGTTCTCCGTAATGAGATAAAGTTAATGCACCAATGATAGATCCCACAATAGCCAGCGGGAACAGTACCCAAACCATTTTTTTATTGACATTTCCCAGTTTATAATGGCTAAATCCTCCGGCAGCGGTTGTAAAAGACTCTGCTGAGTGAATACTGGCACTTACAACGGGTGGTGGAACATTCAGTAAAAGTAATATAGTAGTACAGATAACTCCATATCCCATTCCCATGGATCCGGCAACAATTTCAGCCATAAAACCGGCAAACAGCATCCAGTAAAAAATATGACCATCTTTGCTTAGGAAAGTTTGAATGTCACTAGAAAGATCAAACTGATACACCACAAGACCAAAGATTCCGATAAGCAGCATCACTCCTATAATTGCCAGATAGATATTGGCTTTTCTCTGGACCGTTTTAGTAATATTGATAAGCTTTTCAATCTCCAGATCAGGTTTTGCAGGAGATAATTTTCCGTCAGACAGGTATTGTGTGGTGATCTTATTGAGTTCTGTGACTTTGTGGTTAAAATCTCCTTTTAACTGATTGCGGATGTTCTGCATATTATCCAGCACAAGGTCCATTTCATCAGGGATGGTTTCAGTGAATGTTTCTCTAAGCCTTTTAGCAATGGTAGGAGATTTTCCATTGGTGGAAATGGCAATTTTAAGACTTCCTTTTTTAACAATGGAACCTAGATAGAAATCACATAGGTCGGGCTTGTCTGCAATATTAACCAATACATTTTTTTTGTGAGCATCTTCACGGATCTGTGAGGCTAAATCAATATTATTTACAGCGATAATCGCGACATCGGTATCATTAAAATCTTCATCATGATAAGCTCTTTCGTATAAGGTTATATTGGAAAACTTTTGCTGTAAGGCTCTCACTTCAGGACTGATTTCGATTGCGATTAGTCTTATAACTGTTTCAGGAGAATTACCCAATACCGATTCCAGTTTTTCGAGGGCAATTTTTCCTCCTCCGATAATGAGTAAGGATAATGTTTCAAGTTTTAAAAATACGGGATATAAGGAATTACTCATTTCATTACAGTTTTAAGTCATACGTAAAAGCGAGATAGTATAAACCTCCGATTTCAGGGCCTGCTGCATATTGGAAGTAACGTCTGTTCAGTAAATTGGTGGCTCCAATTTTTACATTTGCGTGAATTTCAGGAATTTTCCAGCTAGCCTGGGCATCGACAGTATAGTAAGCAGAAATTTTTCCTGAAGCTAAAGGGCTTTCCCAGTCAAAACCATTTTGCCACCTTGCTACCACTGTAAATCCAATATTCTTGATAATCTCTCTGTTTCCTACACTTACATTAATCATCCATTTTGGAGTATTAAAAGCTGTAATAAACAGATCTGAAGTATTGCTGGAAGCCAGATCGTTGTAAGATACATTGGCATTGACATTGTAATTTTTAATCACATTATATCGGATCCCCAATGAGCTGCCATAACTTTTGTAAATGCTGTTGCTATTGGTGTATACTCTGTATCGGTCTTGTTTACTTCTGTCAAGCATCGCCAAAACGGCTGCATTGCTTCCTACTTGACTGTTTTTAGGAACAGCTACTTCTACCTGTCCAAGGAATCCTTCATAGATGTTGTAATAAAAATCCCAGTCCAGCGCCAGTTTGTTGTTAAAGAAAACAGATTTATACCCTATTTCAAACGAATTGATCTTTTCCGGTTGCAATTTTTGCAGATTGGCAACAGCTAAAAGTTGTTTGTTGTCCTGAGCAGCCTGGCTTTGGCTTTTTCCAGCATCTACATCAGCATTTACGGCAGAAGTAAATCTGTCGATAGAAGCAAGAGTATATGAGTTTTCCAGATATCCCAAACCGTCATTTACTTTTGAAAGACCGCCTACTCTTCTTACATTTCCGTTATTCACAAAAGAAAGAGCTTCAAATAACGATGGGAATCTGTATCCATTTTGGAAAGAAGCTCTGAAATTATGCTGTTTAGCGGGAGAATACACAACACTTATTCTCGGATTGAGTTTGGCTTCAAATTCAGGGTTTCTGTCGATGCGGAGCGCAGCATTGATTTTTAATTTTTCATCAAAGAAAAGCTTGGTAATCTGGGCGAAAGCTCCATATTTCTGATAAATAACATCCTTACCAAAAGTCCCGTTGGATAAAGGAATATTTCTTTCGTTAACAGGTCTGTTGAAGTCTACAAAGTTGTTCCCATCAGGAGTGATGCTATACAAGCGATAGTCTATTCCGGCCAGAAGATTAAAAATCTTTACAAACCGGCTAAAATCGTAGGTCAGTTCACCTTGATAAAATCTGGATTTCTGTTCCAGTTTTGCTCCTCCCGTTGCGGGTGCTCCTGCAATTCCTGCATTGGCTGAATCCCAATTGTTGATTCCGATGATGGTGTTTTTTAACTGCTCAAATGCTGCGGTTCCGGGGACTACTCTATTTTTGTCAGCCTCACGGCGGGCAAGAATAAGAGCTTCATTGAGAGTTGTTCCTGCATTCAGATTATTTTGAAGTGCTGTCTGGAAGATGCTTTTCCAGTTATTGTTGGAAAGATTGGTTAGATCCAGATTGTCAGCCAAAGGTTTCAGATTGTAAGAATCACCTGTATTTTCTATAGAAACATACGCTCTGAACGTCAATTCTTTTCCGGTAAGTTCTACTTTATGGTTTTGAACGGTGGCATTTTGCAAACGGATTTTATTTCCTCGCTGAAAAGTCCCGTCAAGCAATCCGTAACGATATACGTAAGAAGCTTTCCACTGATCTCCAAATCGATAGTATAATCCGGCATCGAATTTTATATTCTTTACTTCCGGGCTTACAAGATCTTTTTCAAAATATCCGGTTCTGGAAACATTGAATGTGGTGGGTTTTCCATTATAATCTACTTTTACCGCTACTCTATTGTTTCTTTCATCACCATATTTGTTCCAAAGGTCTTCCGCTGGATTATTGGCTAAAGCAAAATTCGGGTTGGCAGTAATTAACGAATTCGGGTTTTGATCGGTATGATTATCTGAAATCCAGTCTACCCCTGTAAAATAAGAGGCATTCAATTTTACGGCAAAGTTTTTATGAAATACTTTGGCAAATCTGATGGCACTTTCGCCCAGAGAGCTAATTTTGTGATTGAAATTATCTACATGATTCACCCCGCCACGAAAATACGCACTTACTCCTTCAGAGGTAAAGGGATCTTTGGTTTGTAAGCTTGCAAGGCCATTGATGGCATTCATCCCATATAACGCAGAGGCTGCTCCCGGAGTGACTTCCATAGATTGAATATCCAGTTCTGTAGGGCCAATTGCATTTCCGAGTGGAACCCCTAATGTAGCAGACTGTACATCTACGCCATCTACCAACTGCATAAATCTGAAGTTATTAGGAGAATTAAATCCTCTGGAATTAGGAATTTTCAACGTAAGGCTGGATGTTAAAAGTTGTAACCCTTTTACGTTTTCCAGGGTTTCATAAAAAGAGGCTGCCGGGCTTTCACGTATGGTTTTAATATCAATCTTTTCAATCGCGATCGGTGATTTTAATATTTTTTCAGGAATACGGGAGGCAGAAATAACGACATCATCAATAATGGTATTCTGAGGATTAAGCCCGATGGTAAGTTTATTGGAAAGCGAAAGGATTTCTACCGTTTGGCTGGAAAACCCATCTTTGTTGATAATCAAACGAAAAGGAATGGTTACCCTTGTTCTGATCTTAAAATTCCCGAGCTGATCTGTTGATGCGGTATCCTGTGTGTTTTCAACCTGTACTTTTACAGCATCAAGTCCTTTTTGGGTTCCTGTATTTCTGATGATTCCGCTTAATTCGATAAGCTGTTGTGCTTCCGCAAGGTTGCAGAATAAAAATGTGAATAGTATAACTCCTGTTTTAGGCAGGAAATATCCCTGTCTTTTGTTTTTCATTGTTCTTCTATTTTAGGTGAGTAAGAATGGAGCTGTTTGAACTTGATATGTATTCTAACCACAAAAGGCACAAAAGTTTTAACACTTAAGCTATTTCAAGCAAAAAATATTTGCTTACACAAGAGTACTTAAGTAGTATGGATTTACTCAAATTACAATTAAAGGGCTGAAAATTCCCCTCCATTGAAGGGGTGGCAAATCAAAGATTTGAAGGGGTGGTTCTCCAGTCCTTTAAGTGTTATTAGTAAAAAAGGTTTAACCTTTGTAGTATCAAATAGGGTTCAAACAGTCTGTATATATTGTTATTATTGAAAATCAACAACACATACACATTCGCTCACTTAGAAGAAATGGTTGATGTTTTTTTAGTTTTTTCAGGTCATAAAAAAGGCTAGTCATATTTTCAGTTTAAGGTTTGTAAGTAACGGTATGAAAAATCACCAAATGTTTCTTCTGTATGCTTTTCATTTACATAGATTCCGAAAAGTTCATCCAGCGTGGTCAGAATTTCTTCTTCGCCGATATTTTCTCTGTATTTTGTATTCAGACGCATTCCCAGTCGATCGCCTCCGATATGAAGATTGTATTTACCATAAGCTGTTCCTACAAATCCGATCTCAGCATTAGGAGAACGTCCGCATCCGTTAGGACATCCGGTCATTCTGATGGTAATGTCATCTTCCAGAAGACCATATTTTTCAAGAATAGGTTCTATTTTGGTAACCAGGGACGGCAAATAACGCTGTGCTTCTGCTAAAGCCAATGAACAGGTATTCAAGGCAACACACGCTACAGAGTTTTTACGCAGGGCACTTGCTTTTTCAGTAGCCTCTGAAATTCTATATTCCTGTAAAAGTCTTTCTATTTCAGCTTTGTCCTTTTCATTGATATCAGCAATAATCAGGTTTTGATTACAGGTAAATCTGAAATTCACAGGGGCAGTCTGGGCGATCTTTAATAATCCTGATTTTAAAAGATAGCCCTCAATATCAAGAACTCTTCCATGTTCTACGAAAACAGTGTAAAACCATTTCCCTTCATGATTTTGAGTCCAGCCATAGCGGTCTTTTCTCTGTTCAAACTTAAATGCTCTGGCAGGTTCAAAACTGAAGCCTGTTCTTTTTTCCACTTCGGTTCTGTACTGATCGATCCCAAGTTTATCAATGCTGTATTTTAATCTTGAAAGCTTTCTATCACTACGGTTTCCGAAATCACGCTGTACAGTGATAATTTCATAGACAGCTTTTAAAGCTTTTTCCTCAGAATCCACAAATCCAAGTACTGAAGCAAGGCGGGCATAAGTGGCTTCATTTCCGTGAGTCGCTCCCAATCCGCCTCCAGCAGCAATATTATATCCTACGATTTCATTGTTTTTAATAATAGCAATCAGGGCAATATCATTAATGAAGACATCTACATCATTGTTAGGCGGAACTGCAATTCCGATCTTCAGCTTTCTCGGAAGGTATCTGTCCTGATATAAAGGATCTTCTTCAGTTTTTCGATCTACCATTAATTCATCATCAATCCAGATATCATAGTATGACTTGGTTTTTGGAAGACACATTTCACTGATTTTACCTGCTAACTCATAAGTCTGCTGGTGCAATGGAGATTCTGATGGATTGGCTGTACAGGTAACATTTCTGTTAACGTCTCCACAAGCCGCTATGGAGTCAAGGTGATTGATATTAAAATTCTGAATGGTTGGTCTTAAATGAGATTTTAAAATACCGTGCAGCTGAAGCGTCTGACGGGTTGTTATTTTGATGGTTCCTGTAGAATGGTCATTGGCAATATCATTAACTCCGATCCATTGATCCGAAGTTAAAAATCCGCCGGGAAGCCTTAATCTTATCATGTAGGAATACAACCATTCCAGTTTTTTAGAAACACGTTCTTCTCTTCTGTCCCTATCATCCTGTTGGTACATACCATGGAACTTGATTAAAGTCTGATCATCTTCTCTTATTGCTCCGGTAAAATCATCGGCAAGGCTTTCCTTTAAGGTTCCTCTGAGTCCGTTGCTTTGGGTTTTAATTCTTTCTACAGGGGAAAGATTATCTTTATGGCTCATAATTGTTTTCTTTTAAGGGTGTGGGTACTTTTTAATAAACATCTTTAGCATATCGGCCGTTGAGCTCCATTTCTTCCAGGTAATGAACCGCTTCTTCCTGACTGCGTTTTCCATGATGCTGAATAATATTGAGCAGGGTATTTTCTACATCACGGCTCATAGGATCTTTGGTTCCACATACATAGACTGATGCTCCGTTTTCAAGCCAGTAAAAAACTTCCTGCGCTTTTTGTTCCAGTTTGTGCTGAACATATACTTTTTCAGCGGTATCTCTTGAAAAGGCAAGATCCAAGTGGGTTAAGCTTCCTGTTTTAAGGAAATCCTGAAGTTCAGCCTGATAAATAAAGTCTGAAACAAAGTTCCTGTCTCCAAAAAACAGCCAGTTCTTCCCTTCCGCTCCAGTGGCATCACGTTCCCAAAGGAATGATCTGAAAGGAGCGATTCCGGTTCCGGGGCCAATCATGATGACATCTTTATCCGGTTCCGGCAATTTGAAATGTCCTGCATCCTGAATATAAAATTCAACCTCTCCACCTTCGCTAAACTCGCTGAGATAACCGCTGCACAGACCGTTGTGTTTCTGGTGGTCAATAAAGAATTCCGATCTGGCAACGGTTATATGAATCTCATTTTCGCCATGGGCTTCCGGAGAAGACGATATGGAATACAGTCGTGGTGCCTGAGCTGTCAGAATCTGGATTACTTCTTCAAATTCTTCTGCATTTTTAACAGGATAAATTCTAAGCAGATCCAGAAGGCTTAAACGGACTTCCGGGATAGAATGTCCTGTAATCTTAGCATATTGAGCCACTACAGTTTTGAGTAAATAGCTAATATTAAGATGTTTGTGCAATAGTTCTTCTACCGTATCCGTAACCTTTGAAGTTTCGATGCGTTTTTGGGAATCAATTCCTGTTACAGCAATAATTTCATCCACTACAGATTTTGAATTGAAAGGAATAATTCCCAGCGCGGCACCAGGCTGATAGCTTAAAGCTTCCTCTGTTTCTATTTCAATGTGATAGGTTTCTTTTTCAGAGGTAATATCGTTCAGATTGATAATCGCGGATACTGTACCCTGGTATTTTTTTCTTCCTGTTGAAGCTTTCTGAGCAGATGGGTTTTTAACACTGCTAACAGACGTTTTATTGACAGCTTCAAAAACATGATCAATCCAGTTTTGAGCATCCTGTTCGTAATCAATATCACATTTTTTTAATGGAATGATACGTTGCGCTCCAAGAACTTCAAATCGGGAATCTACATCCTCGCCTGTTTTGCAGAATAGAGGATAGCTGCTGTCTCCCAGCGCCAGAACTCCAAATTTTAAAGTACTGAGATTGATTTCATTTTCATAGATATAATCATAGAATTTCTTAGCCAATACCGGTGGATCTCCCTCTCCCTGTGTACTGATAACTACAAAGAAAAACTCTTCTTTAGCTAAGTCTTTAGGCTTATATTGAGAAAGATCGGCTAATTTAACCTGAATTCCTTTTTTCTTGATAATTCCGGCAAGAGCTGTTGCCAGTTTTTTACTGTTTCCGGTTTCTGTACCATAAGCCAGGGTGATTTTCTTAACCGTATTCTGTTCCGGTAATGTTACCTGTAAAGGAGGCTGTACCCTTGTAAGTGGAGCTCCGGCTAATCCTGCAAGGTATCCGCTTGCCCAGATAGATTCATCTCTGGAAAAATCACTGGAGATCTGTTTAAGAATATTTAATTTAGTTTCAGACAGCATATTCGAAGAAATTTTGAGTTTTTGGGACTAAGCTTCCGTTTTCAACCGATTTAAAATAAAGACCTTCCTGTTCTGCATTTTCCAGCCAGGAGAATTCCTCATGAAGGCTCACTACTTTTCCTATCACCACCAATGAAGGTGAGGCAAAGGCTTTATCACCAAGTGTTTTACTGAAACCTTCAAAAGATGAGGTGTACACTTTTTGATAAGGAGTTGTTGCCTGTTCAATCACAGCGATTTTTTTCTCGTTGGAAATATTCAGTTCAATGAACTTTTCTACCAGACTGGTCAGGTTTCCTTTAGACATATAGAACACAAGCGTATCCTGAGTGTTGGCAAGATCTTTCCAATACTCTTCTGTAAGAATTTCAGACTTATAATACGTCAGAAAACGAACAGAGGTGGAATATCCTCTGGCTGTTAAAGGCATTCCGGCATACGCCGCAGCTCCCAAAGCAGCTGTAATTCCGGGGATAATCTCAAATGGAATATGATTTTCTTTCAAAGACTGAAGTTCATCCAGAATATTAGAAAAAATAGACACATCTCCCCCTTTAAGTCTTACGACTGTTTTGTTCTGTAAAGCATAGTCTACCATTAGAGTATTGATAAGTGATTGAGGGGTAGAGGCATTTTTACTGCATTCTTTGCCTACATAGATAAGTTCTGTGTCTTTATTAACATAAGTCTCTAAAATTTCAGGACTTACCAAACGGTCAGCAAGAACAACGTCTGCTTTGGCAATAGCTTTTACGGCTTTTACTGTGATCAAATCAGGGCTGCCGGGCCCTGCACCGATAAGGTAAACCTTAGGTGATTTTATTGTTGTGTTCATTGAAATCGGTGTTAGTTAAAGGATTTTAGAAGAGTCCTTCAATAGAAAGATACCTTTCTCCGGTATCGTAATTGATGGTAAGAATTTTAGCTCCGGGTTGTATTTCCGGTAATTGTTTTGCGATAGCGGCTAAAGCGGCTCCTGTAGAAATTCCTACAAAAAGACCTTCTTTTTTAGCCGCATTAATGGCATATTCATAGGCTTCATCCTTTCCTACTGTAATCACTCCGTCTAAAAGGGTAATATCTAAAATAGAAGGTACAAATCCGGCTCCAAGACCCTGTAATGGATGTGGTGCAGGACTTCCGCCGCTCAATACCGGAGATAGTTCAGGTTCTACCGCAATGACTTTAAGGTTGGGAAGCTGTTGCTTTAATGCTTTGGCAATCCCTGTGATGTGTCCGCCAGTTCCTACTCCTGTAATCACATAATCTAATCCTTCAGGGAAATCTTTTAAAATTTCCTGAGCGGTAGTTTCAACGTGTATTTTTACGTTCGCAGGATTGTCAAATTGTCTAGGGATCCATGAATTAGGAGTTTCTTCTGCCAGTTCATTAGCTTTCTCGATGGCTCCTTTCATTCCTTTTTCTCTTGGGGTAAGCAGAAATTCAGCACCATAGGCTTCCATGATCTTACGGCGTTCTACACTCATACTGTCCGGCATTACCAGAATAAGCTTATATCCTTTTACTGCTGCTACCAATGCTAATCCGATTCCTGTGTTTCCACTGGTAGGTTCTATGATAACGCTGTCTTTATTCAGTAATCCTTTGGCTTCTGCATCTTCAATCATTGCCAGGGCAATTCTGTCTTTAATACTTCCGCCTGGGTTGCTTTTTTCTAATTTGATCCAGATCTCATGATCTGAATTGAATAAGTTATTGATCTTTACGACTGGTGTATTTCCAATGGTTTCTAGGGCATTCTGAAATTTCATATCAATACAATTTTTTGTTTTTTCTGTTTTATATTACAAAGGTTAATGATTCCGGTAAGGGATTATTATCCTTTATTCTTATTTCACTTTTGTTATAGACCAGGGAATTAGGTGGGACATCCTGTGTGATCCACACATTTCCTCCAATAACGCTTTCCCTGCCTATGGTTGTATTTCCACCCAAAATAGTGGCTCCTGAATAGATGATGACATGGTCTTCAATATTCGGATGTCTTTTCTGGTTGGCTTTTTCTTTGGAGACATTCAAGGCACCGAGGGTTACTCCCTGATATATTTTGACATGATCGCCAATAACGGTGGTTTCTCCGATAACAATTCCGGTTCCGTGATCGATGAAAAAATATTCTCCAATCACTGCTCCCGGATGAATGTCTATTCCTGTTTTGCTGTGTGCATATTCTGAAATAACACGGGGTAAAACAGGGACTTCCTGATTCCAGAGCTGATGCGAAATCCTGTATACATAGGTTGCAAAATATCCGGGATACGCAAGGTATATTTCTTCCAGAGAGTCTGCTGCCGGGTCAAATTCAAGGATAGACTGTGCATCCTGAACGAGATGGGCATAAATTTGTGGCAAGGCCTCAAAAAAAGCATTTACCTGCACTTCGGTAAGGTCTTTATCTCTTGTGATTGTGTTAATCAGGACTGAAAGATGATCGTGCAGTTGGGCAAAATCCTGTTTCAGCTGGTCAGGCGTATTGACTTCTTGTGGAAGAAACAATACTTTATACAATTCTGTTACAAAAACCTTTACTCTGGCTCTGTCAAAGAATCCATGGGTTTTATTTTGTTTACTCTCATGAATTCTCTCAATTAAATTGTTTGAAATTGACATTTTCTTTACTGAATTATACAGGCTGCAACCGTTGAATTGGATGTTTCATCTACCAAAATTGCAGAACCTGTTCTTTTGTTATTGATAAAACTATCATAGACCAAAGGTTGTGCCGTTCGTAGGGTTACTTTTACCACTTCATTCAGTTTGATATCCCCTTCTGCTTTTTCCTGGGTAAGGGTATTCACATCAATCTTATAATCAATCTCTTTTACTACGGCTCTTATCAGTCTGCTGTTTTGCTGTAAAAGGTATTTATTACCAGGCTGCAAAGATTTTTGGTCGAGCCAGCATAACAGAACCTCAAGGTCTTTTTCAACTACAGGAAGCTGTTCTTCGGTAGCAAAAATATCTCCTCTGCTGATATCTATATCGTCGTTTACATGAATCACAACAGGCTGTCCTTCAAAGGCTTCTTCTTTTTCAATTCCGTTGATCTCGATTTTAGCGATTTCGGTTGTAATGCCTGCCGGAAGGATTTGGATTGGGTCTCCTTTCTGAAACTTTCCGCTTAAAATCTGTCCTGCATATCCTCTGTAATCATGCAATTCTTCAGTCTGAGGACGAATGACATACTGAACCTGAAAACGGCTGCCGGTATTTAGCTCTTCATTCAGGGTAACATTTTCCAGATATTCTAAAAGTGAAGTACCTTCATACCAATCTGTCTGAGCTGATGTGGAAACAATATTGTCGCCTTTAAGGGCCGAAATCGGAAAATAGCTTACGTCATTTAATCCAAGACTTTCCGCAATTTTAGCATAATCTGCTTTAATGGTTTCAAATACTTCCTGGGAATAGTCCACCATGTCCATTTTATTAATGGCTACAGCTACTTTTTTCAGTTTTAATAATGAAGCAATGATAGAATGTCTTCTTGTTTGCTCGATTACTCCCTGACGGGCATCAATCAGGATTACCATCAAATCGGAGTTGGAAGCTCCGGTAATCATGTTTCTTGTATATTGTACGTGACCGGGTGCATCGGCAATGATAAATTTTCTTTTTGAGGTTGAAAAATACCTGTATGCAACATCGATGGTGATCCCCTGCTCTCTTTCAGCACGCAAGCCGTCCGTAAGAAGAGCAAGGTCTACCCCTTCATCATTTTTATTTTTAGAATGTTTTTCCAGTACTTCTAACTGATCCTGTAAAATACTTTTACTATCGTATAGCAGTCTTCCGATCAAGGTACTTTTACCGTCATCTACGCTTCCTGCTGTTATAAATCTTAATATATCCATCTGTTTTGTTTATGAGTAATGAATAATAGGTCATGAGTAATGGTGAATGTCATAAGTAAAAAAGTTGTCATCTAATCACTTATTACTCATTGCTAATTACTTATCTAAAAATAGCCTCCTTTTTTACGATCTTCCATTGCCGCTTCTGTGACACGGTCATCAATTCTGGTTTCGCCACGTTCAGAGATTCTTGTGGCTACAATTTCATCAATCACCGCGTCAATGGTTGTCGCTTTAGATTCTACTGCAGCGGTACAGGTCATATCGCCTACGGTGCGGTATCTTATCTTTTTTACAGTAATTACATCATCTGTTTCCAGGGTTGCGTGGTCAGAATTAGCAATCCATTGCCCGTTGAGATCTACCACTTCTCTGTCATGTGAGAAGTAAATGGAAGGAAGTTCAATTTTTTCTCTTCGGATATAATTCCAGATGTCAAGCTCTGTCCAGTTGCTGATCGGAAATACTCTTACATTTTCTCCTTTATGGATTTTTCCGTTGAAGATGCTCCATAATTCCGGACGTTGAAGTTTTGGATCCCACTGTCCGAATTCATCACGAACAGAGAAGATTCTTTCTTTGGCGCGGGCTTTTTCTTCGTCTCTGCGGGCGCCTCCGATACAGGCATCAAATTCAAATTCTTCAATAGTATCCAGTAAAGTAAAGGTCTGCAGCCAGTTTCTGCTTGGGAATTTTCCTTTAGGCTCTGTTAACTCTTTCTTTTTGATGGTATCTTCCACTTTGCGAACTACCAAGTCAACTTCCAGGTGATTAACAAGTTCATCTCTAAAGTTCAAGACCTCAGGAAAGTTATGCCCTGTATCTACATGAACAAACTTGAAAGGTATTTTTCCGTAGCGGAATGCTTTGGATGCTAAATGAGCCAGCACAATACTGTCTTTTCCACCACTGAACAAAAGTGCCGGGCGTTCAAACTGTCCTGCTACTTCCCTTAAAATGTAAATAGATTCAGCTTCCAACTGATCCAGGTAATCTAAATGATATGTTGACATGTTTTTTCTTTTTTATTGATGAATATGTAGACCGCACTCCTTTTTGTTGGCATCTTCCCACCACCAGCGGCCGGCTCTGAAATCTTCTCCTTCCTGAATGGCTCTTGTACAAGGCTCACATCCGATGCTTACAAATCCTTTTTTATGAAGATAATTGTAAGGAAGCTGATTGGTTTTTACGTAATCTGTCACCTGTTCAGTACTCCAGTGCAGAAGCGGATGAAATTTAATGATCTGATTATCTTCGTCCCATTCCAATGACGGCATATTCTGCCTGTTGGGGGAATGTTCAGCTCTTAAACCGGTGATCCAGACTTTATATCCTTTCAAAGCAGATTTCAGTGGATGTACTTTACGAATGGTACAGCATGCTTTTCTCTGCTCTACGGATTGATAAAAAGAATTGGGGCCGTTTTCTGATACAAATTTTTTCAGTTCTTCAGTATCGGGATAGTACGCTTTGATCTCTTTTTTGAAGAATGCTTTTGTAGAAGCCCAGGTTTCATAAGTCTGTTCAAAAAGCCTTCCTGTGTCCAATGTGAAAATCTCTACATTCAGGTTTTTTATTAAATGAGTGATGACCTGATCTTCATAACTGAAGCTTGTTGAAAACACTACTTCACCCGGAAATATTTCTGTAAGTGATTGCAAAATATCCTGTTGAGAAGACTCTCCTAGGATTTCTTCTTTCAATTTTTCGAATTCGTTTTTCAGACTATTTTCCATTTCCATTCCAATTTGTTGATGCAAATATATATAAAATTCTATAACTCCTATCAAAATAGTAGAATTTAAATGAAAAAAAATTATTTTTTACCGATAAACTTGGTCAGAGTAGCCTCCATCATGCTTTTTCTGGTCTTCTCACGAACGATCATTAGCTCGTTTCTAAGGTAACATTCTGCTTCATCTACGCAATCGTCACATGCTTCGTAGAAGTTTAAAGATACGCAAGGGGTTAATGCAATAGGCCCGTCGAAAATACGGTAGATATCCGCCAATGATACTTCATCAGGTGATTTTAATAAGTAATATCCACCTACTTTTCCTTGTTTACTGTTAACAAGTTTAGTTCTTTTAAGTTCAAGAAGGATTTGCTCGAGAAACTTTTTGGGAATGTTTTCATCCTGTGCAATAATCGAAGTGGACAGATAGCCTTGATTGTAATTTCTTGCTAATCTGACCATTGCTTTCAGCGCATATTTGCAACGTTTGGACATCATAATCTACGCAAGGTATAACAAATTATCTGATAAATGAAACGAAAGATAAATGATCCTGAAATATTTTTAGCCCAGGAAAAGTAAAGGAAGCTGAAAGTGCAACGGTGGTAAAGTATAATACAGACCATTCTTCACATTTTCAGCTCTTTTTATTTATTGCTCTTTTGAAAATAAGAAATATGCTAATGCTCTGTCCTCTCTTTCCAGGTTTTCCAATCTGTTAAATCCACTTTTTAGAAGGACTTTCTGTGAGCCAATATTATCAAGGTCTGTTAATGCAACGATTTCCTTTTCCTGATCGGCTGAAAGACAATAGTCAGCAAGTGCTTTACAAACCTGAGTTCCGATCCCTTTTCCCCAGTAATTCTCTCCAAGCATATAGCCTATTTCTATGGAGTTGGCATTTTCAGCGAAAATTCTGGCGAGGCATACTCCCACGAAAGCACCATTCTGGGCATCAAATATTCCCCATCTGCTGAGTGACCCTTCTTTATAATCCAATAATGCTTTTTCAAACATTTGCTTAAATTCTTCGGGGGATTTATAAGGCAGATAACGGGTAACATTTTCGTTTGTAAACAGATCTAAAAATAAATGAAGTTCCTGAGGAGTGAACTCCCGTATAATGATCGTGTCGTTTTTATAGTACATAAGAATAATTTGCGTTTGAAATTGATGAATAAAATTACGTAAATAAACTCACAATTGCCGATAAAACCTGATAATATTCGACATAAAGCAAAAATGGACTTAAAAAATTAAGCCCATCTTTTATTCAACAAGTGAATAACTAATATATCAATACTAAATTATTTCATTAAATGTATGTTTGATCCTATTTTTTAATGAATTTTTGGGAAGATTTCCCTAAAGAAGTTTCAATATCAATTAGATAAGTTCCGCCTAGGAAGTGTTTAACATCAACCTTATCCCCAATAACTTTAGCATTCATTTTTCTTCCAGACATGTCGTAAACAGAAATTGATTTAATTTTCCCATTTGTTTTAATATTCAATACATCAGAAACTGGATTCGGATAAATGGAAGTTTCTGAGTTTGTTGTATCAACGTCTGAAGTGGATAATGATGATAATGGTAATGCACAAGGCGTTGTAATACTGCCATTTGGTTGTGTATTATAGGCAAAGTCAGTTACAGAATAACCAGAACCATTGGCTCCAACATTCAGTTTGAAATAGCCGTTAATATTGTAGCCTTCGAATTGGTTTCTAAAACCAACATAAGCTGTTTGGCCAGACCAGGTAGTGTATGTAGGGGTATATACGTCAAGTTGTCCAGGAGTACCCGTTGGATAACCTATATTATTTGCATTACTTATAGTGGTGCAAGACGGAATTAAACTAATATTTCTTGTCCCTACCCCACATACTAATCCTTTCCAATAGGTTTCCAATTTTAATTGATTGGCTCCATAGTACCAAGCACCATACCCTGCATCATCACTAAGCTCTGGGTTAATGATAAAATATTTCCAGGGTGCTCCGGAGTTGGTTGTTACTGTTGTTGGTGTTGGATTGGCATAACTTTCCAGAGGAGTTCCTGTAACTATTTTATAAGGATCTTTGTAAGAAAAAGTTAATGCCAAAGATGTAGTTGATCCTAATGAAGTTACGCCTCCTGTTATAGCCGGATTTAGAAACGTAATTGATGAATTCAGAACCTGGCTTTTAGAGTGACTGGTTGCCGCACCATTTATGGTAAGTGTAGCAGTAGTAGGACTTGTAACTGCGATAGTTGCTGTTTGTCCTGCTGGTAATGAAGAAGTGAAATGTGTTCCTGCAGTAAGAGTTGTTCCATTCGATACAGCAAATGTTGCTCCGTTTAGCGTAATCGTTGATTTAGGGGCAGATGCTACTGTTCCATCTAATGACACAACTCCATTATTGTTTAAGTTCTCTGTAAAGGTACTGTTGCTAAGCGTTAATTTAGGAGGAGTATTGGCAACTCCGGTTGCGACTAAGTTGGCAGGCTGCCATAAATTTATTCTTGACGGGTGATTTAATGCGGCTAACATTCTGTTAACTTGTCCATTGGTAAACATTTTATAACACCCGGCGGAACCGTTGTATCCCATGTAGTTTTCAACGTTCACTTTTTGTCCAAGACAATTGTTTCCGGTTGTACACCCTAATCCGGAAGAATTATTTTCTACTGGGGTGTCAGCAACTCCGTCACCATCATTACTAGGGTTCGCAGTCGAGCAAAGAACATTGAACGTGTGTTGAAGATTTAGCCAATGTCCAAATTCGTGAGTGAATGTATCAGAAAACTCGTTTGAAGCCACCGTTCCTGCAGCATCATATATATAACGGCCATTATAAACAACTCTTGCTGTATTTACTGAAGACATGTATGAATCCGGATACCAGGCAACTCCTGATTGATATAAATCTTTATCAGCATATAGATCATTTTGTATATACACATTCATATACTTTGTATTATCCCATGCATCTGCTCCAATTTGTGCATCATATCCGCCTCCGTTGCCATATCCACTTTTGAAAGGGTGAAATACCACTCCACTTGTTGCTTTTCCGGTTGGATCAATTTTAGCTAAGCGGAATTCAATGCTTAATGTGCCCCTAATCGGCTGGAAGTAAGGATCTATAGTGTTTGAATCGGTATTGATTCCATTGAAATTTAAGTTGATTTGTTGCAGCAAGTCAACTACTTTTTGGTAATTTACTTTTACATTACTCTGAGATTCTCCATACACATGAAAAACCACAGGGATGATGTAGGTGGGATTGTTGACTTTTTCATTCAATGGAGTTTTGTTTGATTCTATTTTTCTTACAAAATCTTTGGTGAATTTTTCAAATTTTTCATATTCAACCTTAGATTCAGGGTGCCGTTCAAAATGATTTTTCATCATTTCATCTGCTTTACACTCATGAGGTCTATTTTCCTGAGCAAAACCTATTATTGGAAATAGGGAAACAAGTAGTAGTAATTTAAATTTTTTCATGATTTTTTGGATTTGTTTGTTAATAAATTATTTGAATAGTCAATTTTTCTATGCTTTTGTCAACAACTTTACCATCTCCAATGGTTCTGATTCTTCGCTTTCACAGGAATAGCAAAGTAAGAACCTGTTAAAAAATGCAATCTTCATAATAGAAGGTATTGCAAGAGTTACTGTTTTCATAAATAATAATTTTGTGGGTTATGTGATGTTTTTTTAATTAAATCTTTCAGGGTTGAATATCTTTATCTCAACCGTTGGCTTTTGGTCATTGGCAAGCTCAGAAACTGTTTTTCCAAAAATGGGCCCTAAGCTTAGTCCCATCATGCCACCGCCGCCTGCGATGATCAAGTTTTTTAATTGGGAAGATTGTCCCAGATATGGAAGTCCATCCGGAGCACAAGGTCTGTAACCAAACCAGATTTCCGATTCTTTGGGTAATTTAACCTGAAAATCTGGCAAATATTTGGGAATAGATTGGACAATTCCCTCTACCCTCTTCATATTAATTTTATTCTGATGAGAAGCCAGCTCCATGGTTCCGCCAAAACGGATGTATCCATTCATAGGGGTTACCGCTACTCTTGCTTCCAATAATAAAGCGGCATGCTCCAATTTATGGATTGGGTTCTCTGGAGTATGCATAAAAGAATAACCTTTCCCTGGCATCAATTGAATTTTAATCCCTGCTTTTTGCGCAAGTTCCGGCAAAAATGAACCTCCGGTCATTACAAAACGGTCTGCTGAAAACTTTTTATCATTCGCTATGATTGCATTTATGGTGTTCCCTGCAATTTCATATCCCGTTACCTTATGCTGTGTATGGAAAATAACGCCACTACTTTTAAGGTAAGAAATCATTTGTTTCATCAGCTTTACCGGGTTCATATGGCCATCGCATTTGTAATTGATTCCCCCAATAACATCCAGTTGAGCATTGGGTTCCAGTTCCTGAATTCCCTTTTTATCCAGAATATCAACTGTTAATCCTAAACTGGTGGCTTTATGAGCTAGTTCTGTTTCCTCTTCGGCTACTTTTTCCGTTTTATAGAGCATCAGAATTCCGTTTTGATTCAATTCAAAATCGAATTCAGGTTTTTGGGCAATTTCATTGTAAAGACTGCTGCTTGCCAAATTAAGATCTCTGATGGCTGCTGCTGAGTGGTCTACATGGTTCTGATTGGAATGTTTCATAAATTTTAAGCCCCAGGATAACAATTGTGTACTGAGCGAGGGTTTCACATAAAACGGACTTTTACTGTCAAACATCCATCGAATGCCCTGTGCCACAACTCCGGGAGCTGCCAATGGAGTAAAATGGCTGGGTACAATCATTCCTGCATTGCCGTAAGAACAATTGTTGGTAAGATCATTCTGTTCCAGGATTTCTACCTGCCAGCCTTTTTGTAAAAGATAATACGCTGAACTGAGTCCTGCTATTCCTGCACCGATAATAAGTGCTTTACCTTTATTTTGTGTCATACTTTTTACAAACTTTACATTACCTGAAAGCCCTGCCAATAAGGATCTTCATCATCAATAATAATCTGGTTATAGCCGGTAATTCTTGCCCAGCCTTCTACTGAAGGGACAATAGCCGGTTTGCCATCCACCGTAGCGGTGCCTTCAATTCTCCCAATAAATTGGGAACCGATATAGCTTTCATGGATAAACTTTTCCCCTTTTTTTAGTTTTCCTTTAGCATACCATTGAGCCATTCTTGCTGATGTTCCTGTTCCGCAAGGAGAGCGGTCTAAGGCATTTTCCCCTACTAAAACGGCATTTCGTCCACTGGCCTTGGGATCTGTGGGATTTCCCGTCCATTGAATATGGCTTAACCCGGAAATGTGTTCATTTTCAGGATGGATGAATTGATATTTTTCATTAAGTAATTTCCTGATGATCTTCCCATAATGGATAAGCTGACTTGCCGTAAAATCAGAAATATCTCTAAAGTTTTCCTGAGGATCAATAATGGCGTAAAAATTTCCTCCATAAGAGACATCAGCTTTTATGTGACCCAGATCGGGACATTCTACTTCAAGATTTTCAGCATAGAGAAAAGATTTTACGTTGGTGAGTTTTACAGATTTTACTTTTTTCCCTTCCTGTATATAATCTATGAGAATAAGTCCGGCTGGGGTTTCCAGGCGTAGTTTTCCTGGAATTTTAGGGACAACCAAACCTTCTTCTATGGCAATGGTAACAGTTCCTATAGTTCCATGTCCACACATAGGAAGGCATCCGCTAGTTTCAATGTATAATACTCCAATGTCATTTTCTTCATCAATAGGTGGATAAAGAATGCTTCCGCTCATCATGTCATGTCCGCGGGGTTCAAACATTAAACCTTTTCGAATCCAATCATATTCTTTCATGAAGTGAAGCCTGCGCTCCATCATGGAGTTTCCTTTTAAAATCGGTCCACCTCCTGCTACTAGACGTACGGGACAGCCACAGGTATGGGAATCTATACAAAAAAATGTTCTATTCATACGGTTTCTAATTTTAATGATCCTGAATTAGCTACTCCATCCACAAGTCTATTGATCTGTAGCGGGTTTTCATTCTTGAGTTCTTCTGGTAAGAATTCATCCGGCCAGTTCTGAAAAGAAATTGGTCGAACAAATCGCTTAACAGCATCAGGCCCAACGGAAGTAAAACGGGCATCTGTTGTAGACGGGAAAGGTCCTCCATGCTGCATGGCATACACAACTTCTACTCCAGTCGGCATTCCATTGAACAGCAACCTTCCACATTTATCTTTCAAAAGATGAATCAGTTCCGCATTTTCATGGATATCATCTGAAGTAGCTGCTACAGTAATGGTTAGCTGTCCTTTTAGTTTTTTAGCGATTTGTATGAGCTCTTCTTTGTTTTCACAAGTGACGATGATACCAAATGGGCCGAAAACTTCTTCACTCAATGCAGGATTATCGAGAAATTTCTGAGCATTGGTTTTAATAATGGCAGCACTTCCTTTTCCTTCTTCTGTTTCTATGGATGTAATGACTTCAATATCAGGTTGCGCTATTGCATTTCCTTTATGATGTTCAAAGTTTTCATATATTCCTTTATGAAGCATATTGGCAGGTGCAATACCTGTAATTTCATGTTTAACCGTAGAGACAAACCGGTCCAGAGACTCTCCTTTGACAGCAATAAACACTCCCGGATTGGTGCAGAATTGCCCTACACCTAAGGTTAATGAGCTGACATATTCTTTAGCCAATGCTTCTGCTTTATTTTCAATCAGGTTTTTAAGTGCAAATACCGGGTTGATACTTCCCATTTCAGCAAATACGGGAATAGGATTTTCACGACGATTGGCGATATCAAACAGTGCTTTTCCGCCATTGAATGAACCGGTAAATGCTACTGCCTGAATATCCTGATGCTGTGTTAAATAAGTTCCGATTTCATAGGAAGTTCCTGTAATATGGCTGAAGATACCTTCAGGCCAACCGAATTCTTTTATCGTATTGATTATCGCATCAGCCATGATTTGAGAGGTCTTAGGATGTGCCGGATGAGCTTTTACAATCACAGGACATCCTGCTCCTATGGCACTTGCAGTATCACCGCCTGCCGTGGAAAAAGCAAACGGAAAATTGCTGGCTCCAAAAACCACTACAGGCCCTAATCCTATATTATACTTTCTGAGATCTCCTTTCTGTTTCTCAGGCTGGGCAAGATCAATTCTTGGTTCTGTATATATTCCGGAGGCTACTGCTTTGGCATAACTTCTCCATTGGCCTACCGTTCTTGCTTTTTCACCTGTAAGTCTTGCCAGAGGTAGTGAAGTTTCAGAATGAGCAATGGTGAAAAGTTCATCTCCTAACGCTTCAATTTGATCGGCAACAGCATTCATAAATGCTGCCCGTTCTTTTATCGTTGTATTCTTCAGGAATTGATAAGCTTCAGAAGCCATCTGAATGCTCAGATCAATATTTTGTTTTGATGTTTCTTCGGTCATAGCTTTATTCTGATGTTAATTCAATACCGGACGGTTGGTTCTGCCCTCTTCAATAATCTTGTTAACTCTTTCTGCTTCTTCACCCTGAAGTTCAAGACGGGGTGCTCTTACGTATGGATTGCTGATTCCTTCGGCAGTAGCAGCCAGTTTAATATATTGGATCAGCTTAGGATGAATATCCAGTTCTAGCAATGGCATAAACCATCTGTAAATAGCCACTGCTTTATCATATTCTCCTGCTTTGGCGTAGTTGTACATAGCCATTGTCTCGTTGGGAAAAGCATCTACCAACCCTGCAACAAGTCCGTCAGCACCAAGCATTAATGTTTCAAGACAAATAGTATCTACACCACCAAGAATTTTAATTCTTTTTCCAAAACGGTTGATCATTCTGGTTACATTAGCCAGATCTCTGGTAGATTCTTTCACTGCCTGAATGGTTGGATATTCAATAAGCTCATCAAACATTTCTAAGGTTACATAAATTCCGTAATCAACAGGATTGTTATAAATAAGAATAGGAAGATCTGTAGCACTAGCCACTGCTTTGAAATATTCTACCACTTCACGGCTGTCTGCTTTGTAACGCATTGGAGGGAGAAGCATTAATCCATCCGCTCCCAGTTCTTTTGCTTTTTGGGCAAAGCCTACTGCATTTTTGGTTGTATTTTCAGAAAGGTTAAGAATAACGGGAATTCTGCCTTGTGTCATTTTTTTAGCATATTGGAGAAGTTCAAACTTTTCTTCGGTTTCCAAGACACTGGCTTCTCCTAATGTTCCGGCAAGGATAATTCCATGTACTCCGGCTTTAATCTGGGCTTCTGTATTGACTGCAAACATTTCAAAATCAATCTTTCCTTCTTTTGTAAAAGGAGTTAATACAGCAGGATAAATCCCTTCCCAGTTTAGTTTTGTACTCATATCAAATAATATTTATTCAAAACTAAGTGAATTTTAAAACGGTAAATGTTAATATTTTAATGTATTCTAACCGCATTTTAACATGTGCTTATTCGTGGTCTGTAGTAGCCTCTTTATAATGCTTCAGATATTCTTTTGGGGAGTACTTCATGATGGATTTAAATACCCGGTTGAAGTTGGTAAGACTGGTGAATCCGCTGTTAAAAGCAACGGAAGAAATGTTATACATGCTGCTGGAGGTTAATAATCTGCAAGCTCTCTGCACTCGTAATTCATTAAGATATTGAATATAGGTAATTCTGGTACGTTTTTTAAAAGATCTGCAAAATGCCTGTGGAGTCATACAAGCTTCTTTCGCAATCAGATCAAGGGTGAGTTTCTGCTGGGTGAAATTTTTCTTAATATAATTCTGAGCATCTATAATTCGCTGGTCATTATCCGAAATATGATTAGGCAGGTTCTTTTCTGAGGATAAAGGAATATGCAAATGCCTGTTCTGCATCAGATGATTTAAGATCTTTATAAAATCGATGATCTGTTCTATGCCTTGTGTTTTTTGTAAAGCTGCCATGCTTTCACCCACACTCAATTTTAGCTTTGAAGCAATCTGAAATCCTGTTTTTGAGTATTCAATGAAATTTTTAAGCTCTTCAAATTCAGGGAGATCAAAAAAAGCGGCTATTTTTTTATCAGGATCAAAGAATATAGAAATGGCATGAACCTTTTGTTTTTCGTTTTCATTAAAAGCTCCTTTAAAAACATGTGACTGGTTGGCTCCCAGGTAGAAAATATCTCCGGATTCAAAGGTAAAAAGGTTTTGTTCTATCGCCAAAGTACCATGCCCTTTAAGAATCCACATGATTTGAGTTTCCGTGTGTCTATGAAAATAGGGATAGAAATTAGGCATAATATCTTCCTGAATACGGATGCTTTTATTGGTGTCGGCAGGAACTGAAAACTGGAGGCTCTTCATATAATCAATATTTTAAAGGGATCAATGATTAGGAATGTTAAAATATTGCCGAATGTAAGCAAAATATGAACATTAAATATCAAATTAAAATCCAAACTTTACATACTTATTATTTTAATGAATAAAGGGTTGTAAATAGTACAAAATCGTAACTTTAACCTTTTAAAATAAAAACTATTCATAATATATGTTTTCATCAAAGACTTATCAAGACAGAAGAGCCGTATTACAGAACAATGTGGCGAGTGGAATTCTATTGTTTCTAGGAAATATAGAAAATCCTGTTAATTTTGAACATAATCCTTATTACTTCCGTCAGGACAGTACTTTTCTGTATTATTTCGGAATTCAGGAACCAAAGATTGCGGCTATTATTGATATTGATGAAAATAAGACCATTGTTTTTGGAGATGAGTTGAGTATTGATGACATCGTATGGATGGGCAGACAGGAAACCTTGAAAGAAAAGAGCCAAAAGTCTGGTGTACAGGAAACTTTACCCTATTCGGAACTTTCTCAATATTTACTGAAAGCACAATCATCAGGCAGAAAAGTACACTACCTTCCACCCTATCAACCTTCCAATAAAATTTTATTGGCTGATCTTTTAGGAGTTAAAATAGCAGAATTGCAGCCTTCTGTGGAGATGATTAAATCTGTTGTAAAACAACGTTCTATAAAAGAAGCTCAGGAAATTGTACAAATAGAAGAAGCTGTAAATGTATCTAATGAAATGCATTTACTGGCGATGAGAATGGCAAAACCAGGGACGAAAGAATATGAAATAGCCAATGCGATTCAATACCTTGCTGCTAATAAAGAATGCCAGATGTCTTATCCACCGATCGTTACTATAAACGGAGGAATATTACATAATCATTACCGTCTTAATACGTTGAAGGAAGAAGACCTTTTCCTTAATGATTCAGGTGCAGAAACGGCAATGGGATATGCAGGTGACTTGACCAGAACATTTCCTGTAAGCAAAACTTTTAGTACAAAACAAAGGGAAATCTATGAAATTGTTCTGAATTCATTTAATAGTGCTCAAAATCTATTAAAACCGGGAGTTAAATTTAAAGATATTTATCTGAAAGCTTCTGAATATCTGGTAGAAGGACTTGTTGATCTGGGATTGATGAAAGGCAATCCTGAAGAGGCCGTAAAAAACAATGCTCATACTCTGTTTTTCCAATGTGGACTGGGACATATGATGGGATTGGATGTACATGATATGGAGGATCTTGGAGAACAGTATATTGGATATACCGAAGAAGAACCAAAAGATACCAAAACATTCGGTCTTAAATCTTTACGTTTAGGAAAGGCTTTGGAACCTGGATTTGTAGTAACCGTAGAACCCGGTATTTATATGATTCCTGAGCTGATCGATATCTGGCAGGCTGAAAATAAAAATGCAGAATACATTAATTATGATAAAGTAAATGAATACCGAAATTTCGGCGGAGTACGTGTAGAAGATGATTTCCTGATTACTGATGATGGTTATAAACTTCTAGGAAACGGACTGATTACTACTGTTGATGAAATTGAAAACTACAGAGCAGAACATTTAGCTTAATTCGGATTCAATATATGAAGAATATAAAAAAAATAACGGCTATTGCTTTATACTTCCTGTGTCTGTCACCATTGGCTGCACAAAAGACGCAATGGACTCCTGATGGCAATGCTTATTATTCATTCACTAAAAATGGCGTTGGGATTATTGATGTACTGAATCCTGGAAAGGATCAGTCTTTTTTAAGTAATAATGAATTAATTCCTTCCGGAAGTGCTACCGCTTTAGAAGTACAGAGCTTTCAGGTATCACCGGATGGCAAAAGCTTATTGCTTTTTACCAACACCCAGAAAGTTTGGCGGGATAATACCCGTGGAGATTACTGGATCTTTGATAAAAATACTAAGAAGCTCACTCAGCTTGGGAAAGATCTGCCCACATCATCATTAATGTTTGCCAAGTTCTCTCCTGATGGTAAAAAGGTGGCTTATGTATCTAAACACAACATTTACATTGAAGACCTTTCCAATAATCAGCTTACTAAAATTACGAATGATGGTACAGACAGAATGATTAACGGTACTTTCGATTGGGCTTATGAAGAGGAATTTGGGACTCAGGATGGCTTCAGATGGTCTCCTGACGGAAGCAAAATTGCTTACTGGAAGCTGGATGCACGAGTGACAAAGAACTTCCTGATGATTAATAATACAGACAGTCTGTATTCATTTACTGTTCCTGTAGAATATCCGAAAGTAGGTGAAAATCCTTCAGGATGCAGCATCTGGTTCTATGATCTTGCCTCAAAATCTTCGAAGAAAGCAAACATTGAAGGCGACGAAGTACAACATTATATTCCCAGAATGGAATGGGTGCTGGATTCTAAATCTATTATTCTACAGCAACTGAACAGAAAACAGAATCAGAGTAAAATTATGGTAGCAGATGCTCAGTCCGGAAGCAGTAAAACCATTTATACAGAAACAGATAATGCATGGATTGATATAAAATCCCGCTGGAATGAGAACGATCCAAGTGGCTGGGATTGGATTAACAATGGTAAAGAATTTCTGTGGCTTTCTGAAAAAGACGGATGGAGACATATTTATAAGATAGATATGAACGGTAAAGAAACGTTGATTACAAAAGATGCTTTTGATGTGATAAAGCCTGAGTTTTTTGATGTTCAGAACAAGCTGATTTACTTTTTGGCTTCCCCTGATAATGCTACTCAGAAATATTTGTATAAAGTAAGTATGCAAGGCGGAAAAGCCAGCAAGATAACTCCTGAAGCGTACACCGGATCAAATCAATATACCATATCTCCCAACGGAAAAATTGCTATGTTTAACAATAGCAGTGTAAATGCACGTTCAACAGGAGCTGTGGTGTCATTACCGCAACATAAAGAGCTTGTAGCTGCTAAGAGTATTTTAAAAGCAGATCCGGCAAGATCTAAAGCTGAGTTTTTCCAGATAACAACCCAAGACGGAGCTACATTAGACGGATGGGTGGTAAAACCTAAAAACTTTGATCCCAACAAAAAATATCCGATTGTTTTCATGGTTTACGGAGAACCGGGATCACAAACGGTAACAGATAATTTCAATGCCGGCCGAAATGGTTTATACATTGGCGATATGGCCCAGGATGGCTATTTATATGTTTCCCTTGAAAACCGTGGAACTCCTGCTCCTAAAGGACGTGAATGGAGAAAATCGATTTACCGTAAAATTGGACAGCTTAATATCCGTGATCAGGCTATGGGAGCAAAAGCGCTGTTTGCAAAATGGTCTTATGTGGATACTTCAAGAGTGGCTGTTTGGGGCTGGAGCGGTGGTGGTTCTTCCACATTAAACCTTTTAGGGCAATATCCTGATATTTACCAGACCGGAATTGCTATTGCTCCCGTGGCCAACCAATTATTCTATGATAATATCTATCAGGAACGTTATATGGGCCTTCCACAGGAAAACAGAGAAGATTTTGTAAACGGTTCTCCTCTGGCTTATGCTAAAAATCTTAAAGGAAATCTGTTACTGGTTCATGGAACAGGTGATGATAACGTGCATTACCAAAACACAGAAGTTTACATTAATGAATTGGTAAAATATAATAAACAGTTTCAACTGATGTCCTACCCTAACAGAACCCACTCTATCAGTGAAGGTGAAGGAACATCATTGCACCTGGCTACGATGTTTAGCAAATACTTAAAAGAACATTGTCCTCCGGGAGGAAGATAAGTTATGCAATAGAAGTCTCACAGTAATGTGGGGCTTTTTTTGAGTAAGGAAGATGGAGGCTGGAAGCTGGAAGTACTTGAAACGAGAAAGCAATGTGATTTCTTTTTACTACTTTTAAGAAGAAGTTAAAATGTCATTCAGAAGTTATAAACGAAATAATAACTTCCAGCCTCCCTCTTCCATCTTCCAGCCTTTCATTTAACAAATTATCATTAATTTTGGGGGTAGAATTCTTAAAAATCAACGAGTTGAAACTACCACTTTCCTATTATTCCAATCAAGATGTTCTTTTTCTGGCTCAGGATCTTCTGGGTAAAGTGCTCTTTACAAAAATTAATGACGAAATAACAGCTGGAATCATCGTAGAAACTGAAGCCTACAATGGAATATCAGACAAAGCTTCTCACGCTTATGGTGGAAGGCGTACAGATCGTACAGAAACATTGTACAGCCATGGAGGAGTTTCCTATGTGTACTTATGCTATGGAATTCATCATCTTTTCAATGTAGTGACTTCTGTGGATGATGAACCGCATGCGGTTCTCGTGAGAGCTATTGAGCCGTTAATCGGGATGGAAATTATGGAACTCAGGAGAAATATGCCGGCTTCCAAAGCTGCGATTTCGGCCGGTCCCGGATCTGCTGCTAAAGCATTGGGGATTGACCGCTCATTGAATAAAAAAGATCTGAACGGATCTGAAATCTGGATTGAGGATCATGGGATTCAGTATTCTGCTGATAATATTGTTGCCGGACCTCGTATAGGAGTTGCTTATGCGCAGGAAGATGCTCTGTTACCATGGCGTTTTTTTATAAAGGGAAATAAATATGTGAGCAAACCGAATACAATATAGATTTTATAAGGGATGAATGGCCTGATAAAGCTCTTTATAATAAACAACAAGATCATCCAGAGAAAAGCCTCGGTTTAAACCACTGGTATTAGGCAGCACCCAAACTTTTACACCACAAAAATCCTCTGGCTGCAATCCCCATTGAATTTCTTTCTTTTTAGAAAATGCTTTATAGGCTGCTTTACCAAGAAAAGCTATATATTGAGGTTGAAATTCCGTTATTTTGGCTGTAAAAGCTTCAAGTGCATCATCAAATTCTTCTTTTGATAGCTCATCTGCCCGTGACGTAGCTCTTGCAACCGCTGTTGTCAAACCACATCCAAAGTCTAAAATTGCAGTATCATTTACTGCTTCAATTTCGTAAGAGGTAAACCCTGACCGATGAAGAACCTTCCAAAAACGGTTGCTTCTCCCTGAAAAATGATGCCCATCATTAGAAGATTTTAAACCGGGATTAATTCCACAAAAAATAACATCTAGATTTGAAATAATAATATCTGTTAACATATTTGAAGTAAATTAAATAAGATACATCTGTTCTCATTTTTATAGCTTAAAGATATCAATATTCCGGTTACTCAACCTTAGGTTGGAGGTAAGATGTTTATCGTTTCATTCCTAATATGATACGATTTATCTGCCTTTTTTGCAGGGTCATTTAGTTTATCGCTCTGAATATGAAAAGATCCAGGTACCTTTGCATGGTAATTAAAAAGGGGTGAAACAGTCTATTATAATGAACATTAAAGCTGAATTGTAATTCTTTAATCCAATAGATTTTCATTCCTAATCATTAAAATAAATAATATGAACTGGATTGCGTTAATTATTGCAGGAATTTTTGAAATCGGATGGCCGTTAGGTCTTAAGCTATCTCAGCAGCCTGAAAATAATAAATGGAGTTGGATCATGTTTTCGATTGCATGTATGGCGGTTAGTGGCGGATTTCTCTGGTATGCTCAAAAAAGTATTCCCATTGGAACAGCATATGCTGTATGGACGGGAATAGGTGCAGTAGGAACGTTATTGGTGGGAATTGTATTTTTCCAGGACTCGGCCAGTATTTTGAGATTATTATCCGCATTATTGATCGTAGTGGGAATCGTTGGACTTAAACTTTTTTAAATAAAAAATGGCTTAAGATTATTGCTAATCATTAAGCCAAACCATTATTCAACATTAGAATAATAAACCAACTACATTATATTTACTTTTATTATTGCTTCTTCGTAATAAAATTTCACATCAATAGCAGTTATTTTCTGTACATTGATCTGTAAAGATTTTGTTGAGATAAGATAGTTAGACTTCCTTCAGCATGATTTCCTCCTGCCCTTACTCTCTAATCATTTATTATTATTTCAAAGATCAATAAATAATTATCAAATTGAAAAAAACATCTATCAAAGAGAAATTAGGGTCTATGAATGATTTTAAAAGGGATCAAGCTTAATCAAATAGGCTACCAATCAATAAACGGCTTATAAGTTCTCCCAATCGGAAGTTTTTTCCCTTTAATCTGTACCATAGTTGCAGATTTTACCTCTATTTTAGGCTTGGAAATAATATAAGATTTATGGATGCGGGTAAACATGTTGGGATTCAGGGTTTCTTCCATCCTGCTTATTGGCATTTTAAAAGTGAGAGTTTCTGTTTTAGTGTGAATATGAATGTATTCTCTCAAACTTTCGATATAGAAAATATCCTGAAGAATAATTTTGATCTGTTTTTTACCACTGCTGATGAAAATATGGTCACGCTCAGCTATTTCCAGCAAAGCATCTTCGGCTTCCATTAAATATTTAAACTTACCAACAGCTGTAACAAACCGTTCATAAGGAATGGGCTTCAGTAAATAATCGGCAATATCCAGTTCATAACCTTCTATTGCATATTGATGATAGGCTGTTGTTACAATGACAAATGGAGGGTTTTTCAGTTGTTTCAAAAAATCAAAGCCTTTCACCACTGGAAGATGAAGATCTAAAAACATAAGGTTTACCTCATGAGTGCTCAAAAGGTTGCTTGCATGTACAGCATTGGAACATTTTCCTATAAAATTCAGTTCCGGATCACGGGAAATAAAAGTTTCCAGTATTTCTGCAGCAATGGGTTCGTCTTCTACAATAATGCAATTGTATTTTTTAGAGGCTGAATGTATCATTGAAATCAATTTTGAGTTGAACCATATATCGGTCACTTTTGTCATTCACAGTTAGCTTGTGTTTAGGATAAAGCAGTTCAAGTTGGCGGCGGATATTTTTAAGTCCTATTTTTGTAGAATGCTGATGGGGTATTTCTTCCTTGGAATTTTCAATACGATAGGTAAGAATTCCGTCTTTCAGTTCAATATCAATGGTGATATAAGAATCTCCGAGACTTTCGGAAATACCATGTTTAAAAGCATTTTCAACAAACTGAATCAGGATAAGCGGTGAAATTTCCTGAGCAGGATTGTCAATATTTTCCTGTAAATGTACACTAAGATGATGATGTCTTATTTTCTGAATCTGTATATAATCCTTAATATTCTCAAGGTCTTTTTCTATAGAAATATTTTTTTCAGCAGCTTCATAAATATTGTACCGCATGATTTTGGAAAGCTGGAGAATAGCATCAGGGGTTTCATCTGCCTTTTTAAGAGCCATTCCGTAGATATTATTCAGTGTATTGAATAGGAAATGAGGATTGATCTGGGCTTTTAACATCGTAAGTTCCTGATCCAGCTTTTCCGATTTCAATTGAGAAATCTGCTCTTTTAGCATGTTTTTCTGCCTCGTAATCTCTACCCCGAAAACCAGTCCTACCATAAAAATAAGATCCATAAAGGAATTGAAAGCAACCAGACCGTTGATAAATCCGGAAGGCTGTTTGCTGTCTAAAGTCTCTATAACGCCATAGATATAAGGATAAATAATATAATGAGTGAAAACCCGGTGTCCTAAAACTGCCAGTATCACGATCAGAATATAGAAAATACATTGAATAACCTTAGTAAAATGTATCTTTTCATACACATACAACAAGGAATAGGCAAGAGGAATTTTAATCAATAAATAACCCAATTCAAGAATAAGCGTATTCTGAAGTCTCAACTGCCAGATGAAATCCGGAAACTGGTATCTGGACCAGTAAAAGTCAAGATAAACTTCCAGAATATAATACAATATCCAAAAAAGCAGATGAATTTTTAGTTTAGATTTACGATCTGATGTTACACTTATTGCCATTTAAAAATATAAAATAATAAGATTCAGTCAAATATAGAAATATAAAGTCTATCAATGCCTGCGATCTATCTATAAACTACCCTACTTTATTCCTTAAGATGATTTTAGGAAACATGAGATTGATAAAACTGAAGATTAACAGAACATTAAATTCGATCCCATTAGTTCCTCCGCCTACCACAAACCAACCATTTTCCCAATGAATAAAGTAGATCCCTAACACAAAAATCAGGATGTTACAAATAGCAACAGGCTTTATACACCGATCTATCCAAATAAGGAAAACGGAAGCAAAATGGGTAAGCTTTACTATCCAGGCTAGATACAGCCCTATTGGAGAGAACCCTATCATATCCAGATAGTTCATGCCAAAACGATTGACATCTCCACTCAAAATAGAGATTACACTATGCATAAACAGGATAACAGAGAGTGCAAGTCTCAGGTAGTAGTTATTTTTCATGAAACTAAGGTAGTTATCATGTAGAAATAGTAGGTTTTATCGTATATCAATTGCTTTTAACAGCATACGAAATTCTTTTCATTGATTAAAAATTATTCTTTATAATCTGTTATAACTTATTTTATTTCTGATAGTTAACAAATGTTTATATTTATTTACTCCTCTTTTATTAATGATTTATTGCTTATTTAAAGGTAAATTAACATTTTAATTATTCCCTTAATTGTGATTTTTATAAATTAAATTCTTATTTTTTCAGTATTAATTACAGAAATTAATGAAACTTGACTGAAAAAACTCATCAATTGGGAAACATTTTCCCTCTATAATTTTCTGATTGGTGAGAATAGCTAAATTCAGCGTCGATTCTAATGCACAAATAGCTGTCAATGTAAAAAGAGTGGCCATCCTGACCACTCTTTTGTATTGTTATTCTTTCGGTCTTAATTTTGACCTAAATTTTTCTTTAAAAATTCTTCAAGTTCCTTTTCATGAAGATTCTTCGCAATAATGATCCCTTCGCCATCAATAATAACATTAAAAGGAAGTTCATCTATTTCATAAGCTTTTGCAACAGGGCTCTTCCAGAATTTTAAATCACTGATCTGTATCCAGTTGATCGTAAATCGGTCAATAGCTTTCTGCCAGCTTTCTTTATTTTTATCCAAAGAAACACCCACAATTTCAAACTTATTGGTTTTCACCTGATCCGAATAGGTTTCATACAGCTTTTTCAGTTCAGGTTGTTCTCCTACACACGGAGCACACCAGGTTGCCCAAAAATCAATAAGGATAAGCTTTCCTTTTTGGCTTGAAAGTGAAAATGAAGAGCCATCCGGTTTAGACATTGTTATTTCAGGAGCCTTCTTCCCTATTTCAATTTTGTTTTGAGCGAATGCAAATCCAGAAAACAGGCTCAAAAACAATATAATAAAACTTGTTTTCATATTAATCATTTATTGGATAATCTTTATCCAGCCAATCGGTTTTTATATTTTTAGGAAGATTTAAAAGTTTGGCGTTTTTAAAGCCCATCTCCATCAATACATTAAATGCAGGACGGATGTTCGGACACTTTACAAAAGGACAGCATCCACAATAGATTACAATTTCCTTATTTTTAGGAATGTCTTTAAGATAAGTTCTTAATTTTTCCAGGTTTTCCGGCTCATGGGTCGGACCAATGTCTACCGAACCTTTAATGATAGCTTCAGGACCTACAGAAATGATTAATAAATCCTTAGTCTTGTGCTTTACAATTCTTGAGGCTAATAATGCCGGATCCATCAGCTGACTGTCTTTCCACGGATCCTGTGTTTGTTGTGCCTGACTGAAAATGGAGCACAAAAAGCACACCATCATAAACAAATACTTCATACTTCTATTTTTCACAAATATATAAATGATTTGTTGAACTTTAAAAGGTTCCAGAGTCTGTTTCCTGATTATTACAGGCATTTTAGAGGTTTTCATTCTTTTTTGGAGTAATATGGACTACATTAGAAGCTCCCGGTTCTATAATCAGTCGGGTGCCTGCTCCTCTCTCCTGCTCACGTCCCTGAATAGCAGAACCTGTAGTCAATGTCAGTTTTCCCTGGAAAACAGGATGTGGCGGGAGTAACGATATCTCAATCTCCTCTTCTTCAAGCTGTATGATAATAGATGCTGCGTCAATGCTGAATCGGTTTCCATCTTTATCTACGGCAAATACCGGATAAGGTTTAGGTTCTTCCATTGTAATATGATTTTTAACAAAGATAAAACATCAAATGAATTCTCTTTTTGTAATTTAGTGGTGAAAAACAAATCATAGCCAAGCATGGGCTGTGGTTTTAGGTATTTAAGAGTACCTTTTTTGATTTAAAATAAGTTTTCTTTTTATTCTATGAAGATCAATCCTCCTGAACATTGGACCAACTTTATAAAAGTTTTTACTAAAAAATTCAACGATGAGATCGTTGCTGATGTAGTCCGTGTATTCCGTACTATGGAAGATATTCAGGAACGCTATGATACCTATGAATTTGAAGAATTTATTCCCGGATATATTCCTATTGCAGACGATTCCGGAGGACAGGTTGCTGTTATATCAAAAGATGGCAGAAATACAAAAGTCTATCTGAGTTCGTATGGAACATTACAGGAAAAGTATTTTGAAGTTTTGGATCGGGATCTGATGCATTGGATGCAACGAAAATTTCCTTTTGAAAAAATACAAAATACCATTTCAGAGGCGGATATTGAGAAAAAACAAAAAGAAAATACAATTTTAGCTCAGGCAATAGCTTCTTTTCCTCCTATTCTGCAGTTTTTGAAAGAATCTGTCATTATTGAAGGACTTACCTTACCGGAAAATTATGCGTCTGTGGAACATATTTATTATTTCCAGGATGGGTACCATTACAATTCATTGGAAAATAAAGTTCTGACAGATGATGTTCCGGGAGGTTTTAAACCGGATTGGGTTGTTTTGGCTTCTAATTATTTTGCAGATCCTTTTTTTATTGATTTGAATGAAGCTAAAAATGATTTCCCTGTATATTTCGCATATCACGGACAAGGAGATTGGAAGCCAATACAAGTAGCTGAAAGTTTAAAAGCATTTCAGAAAGTATTGAATGATATTCAGAATTTAAGAGCTGATAAAAGAAGCTTAATTGATTATTGTAATGAAAATATAGATCTGGGAAACCCTTTATGGAAAGAAGTGTATACAAATATTGAAGAAGAGGAAGAATATGACCCGGAGCCAATAGAAACGTATGAATTATTAGGCTCAGAAGCCAGTTTGTACATTACTGATATCGGCCCCAATAAAATGAAGGTTATTGCTGTACTGAAAAAAGAATTCGGTATCTCCGGAACCGAAGCTCTTGAACTCAGTAAAAAGCCAAAAATATTATTCAAAACCGGGTACAGCAAATGGCTTGAATATGACCGTAAGCAATTGGAAGAGCTTGGTGCCAGTGTTGAATTTGGGTCTTTAACCTAAAACGTATTCATTGATTTCTAATCCTGTAGCTATGTATGCTAATTTCTTATGATTTTTGAAAGTGCTTTGCTTATTTAAATCCAGATATTTTATACATTTATATAAAGTATTGTGAACTAAAAAAATACCTTTATCATGGAAGAAACATTCCAGCCTGATGCGATTATTATAGGAACCGGATTGGCAGGGCTTACTGCTGCCATGGAAATCACCAATGCCGGAAAAAAAGTATTGCTTCTGGATCAGGAAACTGAACAGAACATAGGCGGACAGGCTTTCTGGTCATTCGGAGGGCTTTTCCTGATTAATTCACCCCAACAACGGAGAATAGGAATTAAAGATTCTTATGAATTGGCTTTACAGGACTGGAAAGGTACCGCAGGTTTTGATCGTGATGAAGATTACTGGCCCCGCAAATGGGCAGAAGCCTATCTGAAATTTGCAGCGGGTGAAAAGTATGAGTACATTTCTAAGTTGGGAATCAAATTGATGTTTATGGTAGGTTGGGCAGAACGTGGTGATGGATCTTCCACCGGACACGGAAATTCTGTTCCCCGTTTTCATGTAAGCTGGGGAACAGGAACAGGTGTAGTAAAACCCTTTGTTGAGAAAGCATACAAAGCCAAAGATAAAGGATTGCTACAGATGAAATTCCGGCACAGAGTTACAGAACTGATCGTCAAAAACGGAAAAGTAGTTGGTCTGAGAGGTGATATTCTGGAAAATGATGCTCAGGAAAGAGGTGTTGCCACCAATAGAAACATTATCTCTCCATTTGAATATTCCGCAACTCATATTATCATTGCCTCAGGAGGTATAGGTGCCAATCATGAATTGGTAAGGAAGAACTGGCCCGAAAGATTAGGTACACCTCCGGAAAATATGGTATGTGGAGTTCCTGCTTATGTGGATGGTAAAATGATTGGTATTGCTGAAGATGCAGGAGCTGATATCATCAACCGTGATAGGATGTGGCATTATACGGAAGGACTACAAAACTGGAATCCCATCTGGCCGAATCATGGAATAAGAATACTTCCGGGACCTTCTTCCCTATGGTTTGATGCTAAAGGAAAACGTCTTCCTGCTCCTTTCCTGCCTGGATTTGATACCTTAGGAACATTAAAATACATTCAGGATACAGGATATTCTTATTCCTGGTTTATTCTCACACAAAAAATCATTAAAAAAGAATTTGCACTTTCTGGTTCAGAACAGAATCCGGATATTACCAATAAAGACTATTCCCTTTTTCTGAAAAGGATTTTTGGCAAGAAAGCTCCCGGTCCTGTAGAAGCCTTTAAAGAGCATGGTAAAGACTTCATTGTATCAGATAATCTGAAAGACCTGGTGGAGAAAATGAATCAACTGGCAGGTAATCATCTTCTGAACTATGAAAAGATAAAATCCCAGATCGAAGCCAGAGACAGAGAACTGGATAATAAATTTTCAAAGGATACACAGGTTAATTATATCAGGAGTACCAGAAGTTATTTAGGAGATAAACTTGGAAGGGTTGCTGCTCCGCATAAGATTTTATTGCCTGAAAATGGACCTTTAATTGCAGTACGGCTTAATATTTTAACCCGAAAAACATTAGGTGGGATAAAAACCAATCTGAACGGACAGGTTTTAAAAGAAGACGATAGCCCTATTGAAGGACTTTATGCAGCAGGTGAAGTAGCAGGTTTTGGTGGTGGTGGCATGCATGGTTACCGGGCATTGGAAGGAACATTTTTAGGTGGATGTATTTTTTCAGGAATGAAAGCCGGAAAGTATATTGCCGGATTAAAATGATAATTCAAATGAATAAAGACATACAATGAGCAATTATTACAATGATAAAGTAGTCTGGATTACAGGAGCTTCATCAGGAATTGGGGAAGCTTTGGTAAAAGAATTAGTAGAGAATAGCAATGCAAAAGTGATTCTTTCTTCCAGAAATGAGGAACAGCTCTATGAAGTGGCAGAAAGTATCGGGCTTACCGTGAATCAATATGCGGTACTCCCATTAGATCTGAAGAACTATAAAGAAATGCCTGCAATAGCTGCTAAAGCCATAGCAACTTTTGGGAAAATAGATATTTTAATTAATAATGCAGGGCTATCCCAGCGTTCTTTAGCGATGGAAACTGATATTGAAGTAGATAAACGCTTAATGGATGTTGATTTTATCGGGACAGTAGCATTAACTAAAGCGGTAGTGCCCTATATGATTCAAAATAAAGGAGGACAGGTTGCTGTAGTTTCAAGTCTTATGGGAATTTTCGGGGCACCGATGCGAAGTGGCTATGCAGCTGCAAAACATGCTCTTCATGGGTTCTTTGATGCTTTGCGTGCAGAATTATACACTCAAAATATTTCGATAACGATTATCTGTCCGGGATTTATACAAACCAATATTTCCATTCATGCGGTAACCGGTGACGGCTCTTCACAGGGAACAATGGATGACGCAACCCATAATGGAATGCCTGTGGATATTTTTGCAAAAAAAATGCTGAATGCCATTGAAAAAAAGAAGAATCAAAAAGCCATTGGCGGCAAAGAAGTATTGGGCGTTTATCTGAAACGCTTCTTCCCTGCCCTGCTGGCAAAGATCATCCGAAAAGCAAAAGTAGTCTGAGGAAATTTATTTGAATAATAATTAATAAGGTAAGTATATACAATTTTATAATAAGATCTATTGTTTAGTGATTCTGCTGTGTCATTCTGACAAAAGAAGAATCTCATCTATAGCTTAGATTATTCCTTCATCAGAATGAAAATTATATATAAGCATTAGAAGCCTTATATAATGCAAAAAACCACACAAAAAGTGTGGTTTCTATCATTTTTAGTATAAATATTATTCTATAATGAATTTTTTAGTTAGTTTTTGTGTCCCATTTGGGAGAGTCAAAAAGTAAACCCCTTTTTCAAGATGACTTGTATTGATCTTTGTTCTTAATCCTTCTAATTTCTGTTGATGAACAGTTTTTCCTAACATATCTGTAATGGTAACTTCCATAGATGGTGTGAAATAATCAAGTTTTAATGTAATATGATCTTTTGCAGGATTAGGAAAAACATTTATCGTAGCTGTGACATCTTTCACAACCTCGCTAGTAGCCAATTGAATTTCCGGAGCAAGTTTTACAATCCAAACATCATCATTTCCGTTATTTACTGTTACATCGCCATTGTTTGAATTAGAGCCTCCGGCAATTATATATCCACCGTCTGTAGTTTGAATGACAGAATTCGCACTATCAACTCCCGATCCTCCAAAGCATTTTTGCCATTGAATATTTCCTGTAGGAGTAAGTTTTACAGCCCAATAATCATAAGAAAGAGGTATTTCTCCGGTACCTGATCCTGAAGGGGGATGATATCCTGTTACCTGACCATCATTTGAAGCGGTGCTTCCCACAACCAAATACCCACCATCAGTGGCTTGAATAATAGAAGAAGCCAAGTCAGCTTTGCTTCCACCCAAAGCTTTTTGCCATTGGATGTTTCCTGTTGCATCTATTTTTACAACCCAGTAATCAGTTCCGTCATGATTTTCTGTTACATCTCCATCATTAGAAAAAGCATGACCTGCTACAATAAAACCTCCATCTGAAGTTTTTACAATAGATGTTGCTAAATCCTGATGGGAACCACCTAAAGATTTTTTCCAATAAATCACTCCGCCATCAGAATTCAATTTTATGATCCAGTAATCTTTCCCTCCATGGTTTCCTGTTACATCACCATTGTTGTTTTCGGCATATCCGGCAACTACATACCCACCGTCTGTAGTTTGAACAACGGAAGTAGCTCTGTCATCTCCTGTTCCTCCTAAAGATTTTTTCCATTGGACATTTCCATCAGAATTTATTTTTACGATCCAATAGTCTATATACCCATTATTTCCGGGTACATCACCATTATTATTTGAAGAAGAGCTTCCCACAAATAGATATCCACCATCTGTTGTTGAGATCATTTTACTGATAGCATCATAATTGGTTCCTCCAAAAGCTTTTTTCCAATAAATAACTCCGGCATCAGAATTTAATTTTAAAGCCCATCCATCTGTAAATCCATGATTTCCTGTTATATCACCATTGTTTGATTCGGAAGTTCCGGCAACCACATATCCGCCATCTGCCGTTTGAATGATAGAGCTTGCATAGTCGTTTCCTGTTCCTCCCAAAGATTTTTGCCATTGAAGAGTTCCTGTTGCATTTAATTTTACGAGCCAGTAATCTGAATTTCCGTGATTTCCGGTTATATTACCATTATTTGAAGAAGAAGTTGCGGAAATCATATACCCCCCATCTGCTGTTTGAATGATAGAGCTTGCATAGTCACTTCCTGTTCCTCCTAAAGATTTTTGCCACTCTATAGCTGGAGCCTGTGCCATACTAAAGCCTGAGAAAAAGAGCCCAGCCAATACAGGCAGCGTTTTTTTGTAATTGAATTTCATGGTTTTTAGTTTATTGAATCTAGAAGCGCAAAAATAGGGTTTATCAAAGAATAAATACCGGTAATTCTATCATTTTTAGCAGGTGTTGTTAGATTTAGTTTGGTATATGAAATGATTTTTTTAAAGCCCATCAGTAAAATGTATCCGTTTTCAGGTAATATGTCTACCTGTTTTGAAAATGGGCGACTGTACATTTGTATCATAAAATAATCACAGTGTTAATCATTAAAAAACAAGTATTATGATTCAATCAGTAACATTCAAAAACCTTAACTGGGACGTAGCAGCAGATCTGTATTTCCCACCTAACTTTGACGAGAATAAAAAATATGCAGCCATCATCAGTGCTCATCCGATAGGAAGCTGCAAAGAACAGACTTCCGGAAATGTGTATGGACAAGCATTGGCAGATGCAGGATTTATAGTACTGGCATTTGATGCTTCATTTCAGGGTGCCAGTGGCGGAGACATCCGTTTCATTGAAGATCCTACATTAAGAGTGGAAGATTTCCGCTGTGCATGTGACTATCTTGTCACCCTTCCCTATGTAGATGAAAACCGTATTGGTGTTTTGGGTATTTGTGGTGGTGGTGGTTATGCCATCAATGCAGCAATGACAGAACGCCGTATCAAAGCTATAGGAAGCGTTACAGGGGTTAACTATGGAAGACTTTGGAGAGAAGCATTTGGAAACTGGAATCCTATTGACGCATTGGAAAAAATTGCAGAACAGCGTACTGCAGAAGTAAGAGGTGCTGAAAGATTGGTAGGTCAGTTTTTACCACCATCTGTGGAAGCTGGAAAAGCAGCAGGAATTAAAGATATTGATGTACTGGAGGCTACAGAATATTATAAGACCTCAAGAGGAGAAAAACCTCACGGAGCCACCAGTTATTTATATTCCCGAAGCAGCGCTGCGGTGGGCTGGGATGCTTTTCATCTGGCAGAAGTCTTATTGACACAGCCCTTGATGGTGATTATCGGAGATAGGCCAGGAGGTTTTGGAGCCTACAGAGACGGGCTGGAAATTATGAGAAGAGCCCGATCAGAGAAAAAAGAGCTTGTTATTGCGGAAGGATGGTCACATTACGAGCTGTATGACCAGCCGGAGCCTGTAAAAATTGCATTGGATAAATTGATTCCTTTTTATCAAGCAAATCTATAGTACAATTTTGGATCAGATGCTAAAAGTTGTGCTACAGTATATTGTATTAATTTTAAATTTAACGCAAAGTTTTTATTTAAATGCGTATCGATTCTGGTGAAGCGAATATTATCTATCTGCTTCATCGAATCAACAGAGTTGATTCCATCTTTGCTTCTTTAAAAATATAGCATAAGTGTTCTAAAATTTTGTGTTAAAAAATCATACAATAATTTTTTAGTCTGAGTATAAAGAATCGGCGGCCATAGCCCGCCGATTTCTTGTATCAATAATTATTTGTATTTAGGAGTGGTTAGAAAAGCCTTAATGCTTTAACTTAGAAATTCTTCACCAGTCCTATTCCTACTATTTTATTCTGATAGAAAGGCATAATCATTGTAGAACTTGAGAGGTTTTTAGCTTTACTTTTTCCACGCAGCATAGTATCGATCCTTGGGAAAAGCCAGTAGGCCAGTTCTGTGGATAGAATTCCAAACCCAGCACCTGCAACAACATCTCCCAGCCAATGTTTATCATTCAACATTCGATATACTCCTGTAAATATAGCGAACGGATATCCGGAAAGGCTGAGCCAGAAATTGGTATCCTTATATTCTCTGAACATAAACTGAGCTGAAGAAAAAGCCGTCGCAGAATGTCCGGAGGGAAAAGAAAGTGTGTTTGATCCATCGGGTCTCTCCTCTTTGACTAGATATTTTAAAGGCATAGTAAACGCTGCAGAAATCAGCTGTGAAGAAGCATAGATAATCGTTCGGTCTCTCAGGTTATGTTTTCCTTTTATTCCTATAGCATTCAATCCGTATACCATCACTGCAGGAGCATATTGGGTGTAATTATCCAGGTTCATTCGTGCCGGTTGATGTTCATTAATCTCTGTACGGGTAGAAAAATTAAGCTGTTTAAGCTTATCTGATGTTAAACCCGCTACTCCATAACTGATAAACACTGCAGGAATAATCAAACTTTTATAATTCAGTTTATTGGTATGGATAGCAGACAGGCTATCTTGCTTAGGCTCAACAATAATAGTATCATTATTCTGAGCATTGATTTTGCTAATAACTGAGGTGAAAACTAGTAGATAGATCAGTAATTTTTGACAGGACCTTTTCATTTGACGTAGATTGGTTTTAAATTAAAACTTATAACTGTATCCCAGTCTTACAACCTGGGTTTCGTAATAGTCATTGCTGGTATAGGCAAACCCCATCCCCTGAATATTTTTCTTAATAACCATAGTGTTGAGGAGATCTGAAGCATTTAAGAAAAGCTCTCCTTTTCCTTTCTGAATTGCTTTTTTCAATCCAATATCCATAGTGAATCTTGCTTTTATTTTTCCTTGAGGAATAACATCCGGTGCCAGATAAACTGCTGTAGCCTGAAGATTCAGCCCTTTTGAAAAACGAAAAATATTATTCAGCTTTATATTTCCGGACACTGCGGTTTGTCTATCAGCAGAAAATGTGTTAGGTTCAGGGTATAAATTTTGAACGGTAAAGGCATTGATCTGGTTGCGATAGATATTTCCATTGATATTGAATGAATATACATCAGAAACCTTTTGATTCCATATTGCTTCTAACCCTGTATTATAACTTTTGTCTGCATTTTGAAAGATGGCATAGATCAGATTACTGCCTGGTCCAATGCTGGAGATCCTGGTAATGGTTCCATTCGCAAAGCGGTGATACAGGGCAGAATATAAATATCCGTTATCCCAATTATATTTATATCCCAATTCAATGGAATTCGTAAACTGTGGTCTTAATGCCGGATTTCCAACCTTAATGATTTCGGCATCATCATATTTTGGAAATATTCTGATATCTACCTCATTCGGACGGTCTACTCTTCTGTTATAAAATACTGAAAACTTGTTACGATCGTTAAGTTTATAAGCTAATCTAAAATTGGGAAATGGCTGAGTATAATTATATCCATCACTTTTATAAGTAGGATGATTAGGGTTCACATCATATTCAATTTTTACGTATTCTAATCTTAATCCAAGTTCTGCTTCCCATTTTTCATTCTCAAAAATATAGTTTCCATAGACGGCCGGAATAAATTCTTTATAGTCCGCTTTACCCCCAGCCGATACATCCAGTACTGAATTTGCTCCGGGAATAAAGTTCATATTGGTAGGGATACTTCTGCTTCTCAGTTTAATTCCTGTTTCAATTCTTCCATATTTTAACGGCTTAATATAATCTACGTTGAAATCATATACCTGCTCATCTGACAAAAGTTTAAAAGCATCGGTTCCGGAAGAAGCAGGTAAGTAATTATCATAGAAGTATTTTTCATCTTCCCTGTGAAATGTATAATTGAATCCAACATTTAATAAATGACCTGCTTCTTTAAATTTATGCTGATAAGATGCACTTCCCATTATGGTTGTTTTCAGCTCATCTTCCAGAAATTGCCACAGACGAAGGCGTTGAGATTGATCTCCGTTAAAAAATGGCTGATCTCCACGGTCAATAATTTTTTCACTTCCGTACATTCCTGAAACCGTTAACGTATTGTGTTCATCAATATTCCAGTCTAATCCTGCTTTTGTAGTAAAGAAATTGGTATTTCTGTTCCTTTTCAGCTGAGAATTGATAACCGTTCCATCATCGTAAGTACGGGTTACAAATTCATTTTTATTCAGCGTTTCTGTGTATAAATTATCGGCTTGTAGAAATAGATTGACCTTATTTTTTCTATAGTTAAGGGAAAGAGACGGATTAATTTTAGGAGTCAATGTATATTGAGGTCTGATGGTTGATAAGTTCTCTTTTCTTACCCACAATGAACCCAGCCCTGTGGTAAAGCCTACTTTCCCGTTCCAGCCATTCTGTTTATTTTTCTTCATGATGATATTGATGATTCCGGCATTACCGTTGGCATCATATTTTGAAGAAGGATTGTTGATAATTTCAATTTTATCAATAGCTGAAGACGGAATATTATCAAGTCCTGTCTGGCTTCCAAATCCGGTAAGAGCGGTCTGCTTACCGTCAATAAGAACGGTTACCTTGTCATTTCCTCTCAATTGTACTTTTCCATCCTGTACAGTAATACCGGGAAGGTTCTGCATACTTTGCAGTACGGATCCTCCACTTTGGCTGATATTATCCGCTACAGAATACGTTTTTTTATCAAGCTTGTTATCCAGTTCATTTTTTTTAGAAGCAGATACCACTACTTCTTCGATTTTTGTTTCCTTTTCCTGTTTTCGATTAAGTTCTATTGTCGGAATCTCTAAAAACTCAGAAAGACTACCGATAAAAACAGATTGTCTGTATACATCATATCCTGCTACAGAAGTTTCCAGAAAATAATGATCAGGTTTTACCCCAGCAATAGAAAACCTTCCCTCTTCATTGGTAATCGTTCCGGCTACAAACGCTGTATCTTTTTCCTTTTTTAAAATAAGGTTGGCATAAGGAAGAGCTTCCTTATCCTTATTAGTCACTTTTCCGGAAAAAGTAACTGATGTGACTTGCGCTGTAATCATAGAAGAGATAGCAACAGTTGGGAAAAGTAAAAATTTCGATCTGTTCATTATATTTTGGGCTTTAATTACTTATTATTTATAGTATGGAATTTTAATTTTGAAAAGATGGTTTGTTGTTTTGTTTTCGCTGTGAAATAAAAATCATCACTGTCATTAAGGCAAGAGATACCAAAGAGGCATTAATGGTTCCCAGATCAAGCCCTCCTTTTGCAATCGGTTTGGTTAAAAGATCCCCAAAAGTAGCTCCAAAGGGTCTTGTAAATACAAAAGCAATCCAAAACAGAACGACATGATTGATCTTGGTAAAATAATGAAGCAGTACGACGATCAGGATGATAAGTCCGGTAATAAAAGCTCCGGTCATATATCCCAGTCCTAAATTATCACTCAGGAAATCTCCGAATGCAGTTCCAAGACTGTTAGAGAACAATATGGCTGTCCAGTAATAGAATTCTTTATTTCTTTCAGAAATGGGATATACTTCAAGGGTATGATATTTTTTATACCATAAAAAAAGTGAAAATAAGAGCCCGGAAAGAAGTATTAAACTACCAGCTAGATACCCGGCTTTCAATGTTCTGTCAATAAAATCTGAAATTTCTGTTCCCAGTGTAGTCGTTGCGATGATCACCAGCCAGTATACTGCCGGAATATATTTTTTGACACTGAGCTGTATGGATAATATAAAAATAAAAAAGAATAAGGTGATGAGAATTCCTTTAGCATAACCCAAATTCAAGGTCATGGAAATAAAATCTCCAAGGGTTTCTCCTAAGGTGGTCGCTACAATTTTCATAAGCCAGAAAAGTATAGTGACTGCTGCTACTTTGTTTGCGGTTCTCATTGTATCTATTTTTATTGGGGCCAACCTTCAAAAGGTTAAGTTTTGTACACTTTTCTATTTCCTAACACACATTAATTGTTTTAAGACTTCGTGAAAATCAAATTTATTCGTTCATTCGTGGCAGATAAAAACTATACTGATTGATAATACAACCTGTGTCATCAGCAAAATCTGCGAGAGAATTTATCACATTCTATCTTTAATGATAAAATGCTTCATCATCATGTTTCTATATCGTTAAGCCTTATACTTTGTAAGCACATTGTCTTTATAACAATAAAATTCATGAGAGGTCTTTTTTCCTAATACATATACTTTCTCAACATGAACTTCATCATAATGTTCCATGAGTGTATGATACTGTTCTTTCAGATGTCCGGACAATTCGTCAGGTTGCACACTCTTTTCTATTTCTATTCCTCCTTGAGCTTTATATTCCATAACCACACGCGTGTTTCTCCAGGACATGGTGTAAACATTTTTATTTGTTGTAGATGAAGAGTTGATCTCAATTTGATCCTGCTGAACAATTTTTCCCGATGTGCTTGTAAATAAAGTAATTCCAGAAATTACCATGGCACCGTATCCTATCTTTTTAAACAAGTTTTCACTAAGGTGAGGCAGAATATATTTCACGGTATAAGAAGAAACAATAGCAGCTACTGCAATGGCAATTCCCAGCCATAGAGCCATATTAGAATATAATCCTAATGAAATATAAATGATAAGCTTAATAAGGTGAAGAAAAATTTCATTGGCGGCACGGGTGGCTACAATTTCTTCTTTTTTAAGTCCGAACTTTAGATAAAAACGGTTAAAAAGCAATCCTACAGCGCCTGTGATTCCCGAAATGAAACCTGCAGAAAAACCAATAAGTGCCAATGCCGATTTTGGATATTCTTTTCCAGTTTCCTCAGTTTTGTTTTTAGAAGCAAAGAGTTGTGGCACATTGGCAATCAGGAAGAATGCTACGATTAACTGCAGATAATTAGGGTTTACATATTTAATCAAATAAGCACCCAACAGCACTGCTGGAATAGAAAATGGAACAAACCATAAAAATATTTTCCAGTTGATATGCTGCTTAAATACTGCAATACGGGAAGCTGAACTGGTAAACGTTCCGATTGTTAAAGAAAAAGGAACTAACGAGGTAGGAAGCAAAAGATTCAGGATCGGAATCAGAATGAGACTTGCACCGCCTCCACAGATAGCGCTGATCCAGAATGCAAGAATGGTTCCTGCGAATAAAAGGGCAATTTTTAAAATCATTTCTAAATAAAATTTACACTTCAGTACGTATATATTTTCAGTACAAAGATGCCAACCGATTTAGAATTAATTTTGAATTTTTAGATTGTAAATGTTAAGAAAATGATAAACTGACAGAAAAAATATGATAGCCGTTTTCAAACCTGTAGCTGATGATCCAGTGATGAAATTTACAGATTTCCTGGATGATAGATAAACCTAGCCCACTTCCATTACTATCCGCTGATAATTTTGAAAAACGTTTAAATAATAATTCTTCATCCAGTTGTTGAGTTCCCGAATTGGAAACTTCAAAGACAGAATCCGTTAACCTTATTGAGATCATTCCATTAGGAGTGGTATGTCGGATAGCATTGATGATAAGATTATTAATCATAACCTCAGTGAGACTGCTATTACCATTTACCTTAACATTAAAGGCTATATTTTTCTCCAGAGCTATATTTTTCTGCTCAAAATGTTCTTCAAGAATATCAATACTTTGTGTTAGGATATGGTCAAATGAAATACTTTCAGAATTATCAAACTGATGATTGTCTATTTTGGCAAGCAACAATAAGTTCTTATTAATACGGGAACTTCTGGTAAGTGCTTTATTCATATCCTCCACAATGCGGTATTGCTTTTCAGTAAGATCCTGATCCTGCAGCAAAAGATCCAGCTTGTTTTTAATAATGGCAAGTGGAGTCTGTAGTTCATGAGACGCGTTTTCCGTAAACTCTTTTTGAGTTTTATAGACAGAGATATTACGTTCTATCAGTTTTTGAACAGATTGATTCAGTTCCTGAAATTCTGTGATATCAGATGTTGGGAAATCTATTTTACTCTGGCTGTTAAGATTAAAGGTTTTTAGCTGGTTAAGAGTGCTTCTGAAAGGTTTCCAGATAGATGCGGAGAACTTTCTGTTCAGGTAAAGAATTCCTACCAATATTACTACAAAGAAGAATACCGTGACCATTGCAAGGATCCCAATTGTTTCATGAGACTCTTCAATATTGGTTTCTACAGTAAACAGATAAGGTTTATCATGGATATATACTACCTTTTTCAGGCATCGATAACGTTCTTTTTTTTGCTCAGAGATAAATGGCAGATGTTTTTCTGTAATATAAACACTGTCTTTCTTTATTTGATCTTTGGTAATTCTCTCAATATCGGTTTCAGGCTGAATATGATTCCAAAGATCTATACTCTGTTCCAGTTTTTCATCGGAAAGCTGTAAATGATTGAATTTATAGGCCGTTTTCTCTACAATAATCTGATTATGTTCATCCAGTTCATCCTGCCAGATGGTATCCACTACAAAATAATACACAGGAATACTTATCATCAGAACGATAAGGACGTAGATGATAAAAGGTTTGGTGGTTTTGCTAAGTAGAGGTTTCAAATGGTGTAGTTCAAGGTTTAATATTTAACATGTAAAGTTGGTGTACTTTGACATGGAGATCTATTTTTACTGTATGCAATTTAGTATTTTATTGGTTGTGATCTTACCCGTTAAAAGGTTGAAAATATTTTATTATTTTTTCACTTTGAATGGAGCTGGAAACTTATTTTTTAGATCCCAAATCACGAACCATGAATCCTGCGACTCATTTAAGCTTCCCACTTATACCCCGTCCCGTAGACCGTTTTAAGATAATGCCCACATCCCGCATCATATAATTTTTTCTTGAGGTTTTTTACATGAGCATATACAAAATCATGATTATCAAGCATATCGGCAAAGTCACCAGAGAGATGTTCTGCGAGAGTACTTTTAGAGATTACTTTGTTCTTATTCCCTATAAAATAGATTAAGAGATCAAATTCTTTTTTGGTTAAAGAAATAATTTCATCATTTACTGCTACTGTTTTTGCCAGAAGGTCAATCTGAAGTTCATTTTGCTTTACAACATTGGAACTGCTGAACTGTTTTCTACGAATAATGGAATAGACTCTTGCCATCAGCTCAGAAAGGTGAAAAGGCTTGGTAAGATAATCATCCGCTCCCAATTTTAAACCTTCAATCTTGTCATCCAGAGCATTTTTGGCAGATATGATAATAACACCGTCCTGTTTATTTTGCTTCTTTAATTCCTCCAGAATCTTAAGCCCATTTCCATCGGGCAGCATAATATCCAATAAGATACAGTCGTACTCGAACATATCTATTTTGGTCATGGCTTCACTGAAAGTAGCAGCATTTTCACAGAGATAATTTTCCACAGATAAATATTCGGAAATACTCTTGGCGAGTTCTGCTTCGTCTTCAATAATTAGAATTTTCATGCGATAAATCTATGATTAAATTTTGAAGAAATTTTGAATTTCCAACAAAATAAGCCTGAGAATACATTGAATGAAAAACAAATTGATGTTCTATTGAGGAACCTCTGCTTTTTCATAAATCAATCCTTCTGCTTTCAATTCTTGCCAAAAACCAAGAGGAATCTGAGTGTGCAGTGCTTCCAGATTACTCTGTACCTGTGCAGGTTTACTGGCACCGGGAATAATAGAAACAAAATCCTCTGAAGCAAGTACAAAATGAAGAGCTGCATCAACAATATTGATTTTATATTTCTCTGCAATGACCATTATTCTTGCCCGTTTTTGTTCCATACCTTTTGGAATCACATCTGTATAATTATACCGTTCACGTCCTGTAATATATCCGGAATTGTATCCTGCTCCAGAAACCAGTTTTACTCCTGCTTTTTTTACTGCCGGAAGAAGTCTGTCCACTGCATCTTCATGTTCCAATATAGAGTATTGGGTAGCAGAAAGGCAAATATCAGGGTCTGCAGATTCAATACAGTCTAGAATAGGCTCAATTTTATTGACTCCCATTCCCCATGCTTTGATAACTCCCTGATCCCTCAATTCGGAAAGAGTTTTAAAAGCTCCTTCTCTAGCCTGCTTCAAGAAATAAGGATAGCGGTCACCTACCTGATCTTCAGACAGGTCATGAATGTAAACAATATCGATATGGCTTAATCCGGTTCTTTGCAGACTCTCTTCAATAGATTTTTTTACAGCATCTGCAGTATAATTATGTTCGAAATCAAAGTTCAGAGGATTTTTCCACATGGTAGGCGGTACCTCAGATTCAGGAACCTGATGAAAGAGTCTTCCTACTTTTGTGGAAAATATAAATTCATTATGACCCTGATTTTTAAGAAAATCTCCAAATCTTCTTTCACTTTTGGTGAGCCCATACCAGGGAGAGGTATCATAATACCTAATTCCTGAATTCCAGGCAGTTTGAAGAATATTATGAGCTTCTTCATCCGTTATATTTTCAAAAGCAGTACCTATAGCAACTCCTCCTATTCCTAACCTGTGTTTGTCTGTTAAAAGCGGCATTTTCATATTAAAATATTTTTATGGTGTTATCTATACCGCTGCAAACATCATGCAGACCTCAAAAGAAAAAGTAAGTTCTATCATTGAAATCCTTTCTATTATAGAGATATTGGGATTTCTTATATTATGTTAAATATTTTATGTTTTGAAGCCTTTGGTCTTGTTCTTGAATGAATTAGACTACACCACTTCAATATCCACTTAATATGAAAAAGCATGTTCTAATCGTAGGAGGAGGGTTTGCAGGTATTAATCTTATCAAATCCCTCAGGAGCGACAACAGATTCAAAATTACCCTGGTTGATAAAAATAATTATCCCTTCTTTCCACCATTGATTTATCAGGTGGCAACCTCTTTTATAGAAGCCTCCAATATCAGTTATCCTTTCCGGAAACTATTTTCCAATAATAGAAATGTAAAATTTCATATGGGGAGCCTGATCAGGATCAAAACTGACGAAAGAATTATAGAAACAGATACAGGAACTTTGTCTTATGATTATCTTGTTCTGGCTTTAGGTACGGAATCTAATTTCTTCGGAATGGAAAATGTGAGAAAGCATGCTCTTCCAATGAAGAATATAGAAGAGGCGCTCTATCTGAGAAACCATATCTTGTTAACCCTTGAAGAAGCCGCCCGCAATAAGGATGTAAAACAAGCTGAAAAGCTTCAGAATATCGTCATTGCCGGTGGTGGTCCTACAGGTGTTGAACTTGCAGGAATGCTGGCTGAAATGGGAAAATACATTGCCCAGAAAGAATATCCGGAAATAAAATTTGGACTTTCCCATCTCTATTTGGTAGATGCCCTTCCTTCTCTCCTTTCTCCTATGAGCGATATGGCCAAGGAAACTGCTTATAAAAAGCTCACAGAGCTGGGAGTGAAAATTATTCTGAATGTAGCTGTGAAGGATTATGTAGATGGTAAAGTTATTTTAAGTGATGGTAAAACAATTGAAACAGAAACCCTGATTTGGACATCCGGAGTAATCGGTCGTGAAGTTGCTGGATTGCCCGAAAAAAGTATTGGTAAAGGAAGACGAATATTGGTAGATGCTTACAATAAAGTAGATGAAATGGAAAATGTCTATGCATTAGGAGATATTTGCCTTATGCTTTCTGAAGAAAAATATCCTAACGGGCACCCTCAGCTTGCTCAGGTAGCCATCCAGCAGGGGAAAAATATTGCAGAAAACTTTAAGAGGATAGAAGATGAAAAAGTATTGAAGTCTTTCCAATATAATGATAAAGGAAGTATGGCTATTATTTCGAAATATAATGCTGTAGTGGATCTTCCGAAGCATTCTTTCAAAGGATTTATAGCTTGGCTTACCTGGCTTTTTATCCATATTATTCCTTTGGTTGGATTTAAAAATAAACTTCAACTGGCTTTTGACTGGTTCCGTTTATTTATAACGAATAATCCATCTATCAGACTGATTTTGTATCCCAAAAGAAATACGGATAATGGTTCTTCCTGAATCCAAATAAAATGAATCACACTTAAATATATTGATATGAAAAATAGTAGAAAACCTCCATTTTTTGGAGAAACAGTTGTCATTACCGGAGCATCAAGCGGAATTGGCAAGGCCACAGCAGAAGCCTTTGCCGAGCAGGGAGCTGATCTTGTTCTTGCAGCCCGTAATGAAGAAGCTTTGAAAGAAACTGCAGAAATATGCAGAAGCCTGGGTGTTACTGTTATCACTGTTCCTACTGATGTTTCTGTAGCGGAAGAAGTAGCCCATCTTGTGAATGAAGCCATTCAGTTCAGTGGTAAAATTGATTATTGGGTGAATAATGCAGGAGTACTGGCATTTGGAAAATTTGAGGAAATTCCAGTAGATGTTACCGATCAGATTGTTAAAACAAATCTTTTAGGATATATGCATGCAGCTCATGCGGTACTTCCCGTTTTTAAACGGCAGAAAAAAGGCGTATTGCTTAATAATATTTCGATCGGCGGATGGATGCCGGCTCCTTATGGAGCAGCTTATACTGCTTCAAAATACGGGATCCGGGGAATGACTGAAACATTGCAGGGAGAAGTGTCAGATTTTCCGGATATCCATATTTGTGCGTTGTATCCCGGTTTCCAGAAATCTTCAGGAATAGAACATGCCGCTAATTATTCAGGAATCAAACTCAGTACTCCTCCTCCATCATTTGACCCAAGAAAACTGGCCGCTTCTATTGTAAGAACAGCAAAAAATCCTACTGAAGCATCTTATCCGGACTGGTCAGCAGTGGCTTTTAAAAGTATTTATGAAATTTTTCCCGGTGTTGTTCGGTATGTTTCTTCAGCAGCAATGCGAATGGTAATGAAGAAAGCCAATAAAGATGAAAAATCAAAAGGAAATGTATTAGAACCCTCCAAAGGAAATATGGGAATTGATGGAAAATCACTGTTCACTATTTCTGCAAAACCATTGATATGGACTGCCGCCGGAATTTTAGGAATAGCAGCTGCCAAATTTCTGTTTTCAGGAATGTCTAGAAAAATTAATGAAGCTCAGTAACAGCATATAAATCAGCTGTAATAAGGGATGTGAAAATCAATATTACAGCTGGTTTTTAATAGATTAAATGAGTAATTTAAGATATTCTGAATAGAAAATAAGAATCTTTTCCTGATCTTAGGGAAGTTTTTAAAACGTGTTTTGGGTAAGTTTCTCTAAGATATTTCATAAATTTACACAGCAGTTTCAAATTGAGGCTCGCATTAAAATTCTTCCCAGGTGAAAATTCACAACAAAAAAAAGTACCTAAGTTTTCTAAAATTTAAAAGAGATTTCCAAAAATATGGACTGGAAAAAGCACGCAGTTATGAGCTTATTCTGCATTGGCTAAACAATAGGTTGAGCCGGAATCAGTTTCTTGTGCTTTCCGGAATCCTGGTTGGATGTACAGCAGGTTTAGCCGGAGTTATTCTGAAAACACTGGTACATAATATTCACTATTTTATTACCAATAAAGTTCATTTTGAATATCAGATCCTATTCTATATCGTTTTTCCGTTTTTAGGAATTGTTCTGACCACAATGATTGTTTTAACATTGTTTAAAGGCCAGGATAGAAAAGGAATTGGAGCAATACTGTACGAAATTGCTCAAAATTCAAGCATCGTAGCTTCTGTAAAAATGTACTCACAGGTGATCCAAAGTGCAGTTACCGTTGGACTGGGAGGTTCTGCCGGACTGGAAAGTCCCATTGCGGTTACCGGAGCTGCCATAGGATCAAATTATGCACAGACTTACCGACTCAATTATAAGGAACGTACATTATTACTGGCAGCGGGAGCCACAGCCGGAATAGCTTCAGCTTTCAATGCACCTATCGCCGGAATCATGTTTGCCTTTGAAATTCTCCTGACTGGAGTGGTTTTTACAGACTTTATTCCATTGGTCGTTGCAGCAGTTTGTGGAAGCCTTTTGTCCAGGATACTGCTTCAGGAGGATGTCCTTTTCAGATTTTATACCAGAGAAGCTTTTAACTATAAAAATTTGCCTTATTATCTTATTTTAGGCCTTGTAACAGGACTCTATGCAAGATATTTTGTGATTATCTCCCAAAAAGTGGAGCATTTTATAAAAGGACTTAAGCTTTCAAAAATGCGTAAAGCCATGTTTGGAGGAGCTGTTCTTTCCCTGCTTTGTGTACTTTTCCCTCCTTTATTTGGTGAAGGATATGAAACGGTGAAGGCTTTTACCAACGGAAATACACATTCAATTATAGAAAACAGCTTTTTCAGGTATTTTGAAATTGGAGATTGGACGATTATAGTTTTTTTGGTACTCGTACTGCTATTAAAAGCTTTTGCTACTTCATTCACCATATTCAGTGGCGGAAATGGAGGGAATTTTGCTCCTTCTCTTTTTGCCGGTGGAACCTTAGGGTATTTATTTGCATTGGTCTGCCAGCATATTGGATTTACAGATGTCCCGGTTACCAATCTTGTTCTGGTAGGAATGGCCGGAGCCATGAGTGGCGTGATGTATGCCCCACTTACAGCAATATTCCTGATCGCAGAATCCAGCTTTGGATATGATCTGTTTATTCCTTTGATGATTGTTTCCATCATTTCATATCTTATTGCCAAATGGTTCTCTCCTATTTCTCCGGAATTGAAATCCCTGGCAGATGAAGGAAAGATATTTACCAATAAACATGATAAAAACTTACTTTTTGCTCTAAGAACAGAGGATTTTATCGATAAATATTCTCAGACGATTCAGGAAAATGCTTCTATTACAGACCTCTTTGAATTGGTAAAGAACGGAGATAAAAATATTTTTGCTATCGTAGATGAGACCAGAGCATTAAAAGGTGTTTTAACGCTGGATGATATCAGGCCGTATCTTTTTAATAAAGAAATTGACACTACCCAAACGGTTGCTCAGATTATCAAGGCTCCTCCTGCGATAGTCCATCCTGAAAATAAGCCTCTTCAAATCCTTCAAATTTTTGATGACACCGGAGTATGGAATCTTCCTGTTGTCAATGAAAACAATGTTTTTATTGGGTTTATTTCCAAGTCTTCTATTCTGATGAGTTATAGAAAATTGTTGAAAGAGTATTCAGATTAAAGAGTTAAACCACCTTTCAAACAGTAGTAGTACCTTAAAATAAGTTATTGTTAAAAACTTTTATGCCTTCTGCGTTAAAAAATAAATCCGTTCAATACTGAACGGATTTTTTAATCTAATAATGAAGTTTAAAAATTAATGGCTCACTTTATTAAGCAAGTCAATATCTTCCTGATCTAAAGTAAGTTTCGGAGCGTTGAATAACGTTTCAAGTTGTGAAGAACTGGTAGCACTTACAATAGGTGCAGTAATCAATGGATTGGATAACAGCCATGCTAAAGCCACTGTCCCCTGATTGCTATGATGTTTTTCACTCACCTGATCCAGTGCTTTTAACACTTCTGTTCCTTTTGGATTTAAATATTTTCTTACCCCTTCTCCTCGTGCACTTTTGGCAAGATCTGCTTCATCACGATATTTCCCGGTTAAGAATCCTGCTGCCAGTGACCAATAAGGAAATACACTCAGATCAAATTGTTCAACTAAAGGAGCATAGTTTTTTTCAAAACCTTCTCTTTCCAATAAATTATAATGGGGTTGTAATGCAACATATTTAGGAAGGTTATTCTTTTCAGAGGCTTCAAAGGATGCTTTTAAACGTTCAGGAGAAAGGTTAGATGCTGCGATATAACGTACTTTTCCAGCTTTGATAATTTCATCATAGGCAGAAAGTGTTTCTTCTACCGGAGTGGTATGATCGTCAAAATGCGTATAATAAAGATCAATATGATCAGTTTGAAGTCTTTGCAGAGACTCATCTACAGACCTTAAAATATGTTTTTTACTGATATCGTAGCCATGCTCCTTCGTCTCAGAACCTACTTTGGTAGCCAGAACAATATCCTTACGGTTGTTACGGCTTTTCATCCATTTTCCGATGATCTCTTCAGATTGTCCACCTCTTCCGTTTACCCACCATGAATAGGTGTCTGCGGTATCTACAAAATTGAATCCGGCTGCTGTAAACTGATCCAGGATATCAAAGGATTGTTTTTCGTCCAGTGTCCATCCGAAAACATTTCCTCCGAAATTAATAGGAGCTACTTCTAAATCCGTGTTTTTGATCTTTCTTTTTTCCATAAAAATAATTTTACTAACTGAAATCTAAGGTAGCAAATATTATTCTTCATCACTATTCAAAATAGCCATATGCTCTATAGTTATTATAAATGAAAAAGCCGATGATTCCTCATTTATTTTGCAGAATGCGATAATAAAAAAACAGTCTTATAGAAGACTGTTTCTGCTGTAATTGTTGGATTAACGTAAAGGCACAAGTTTTATCTGTATTGTGTATTTTTTTTACACAAGATAACTCTAGTATTCTTTTCGTACTAATTCTATGTGACTTTGTGGTTAAATTTTTAAAACCACATAGAGACATAGAGTTATGCAAGCTAATTCAAGTAAATAAAATAATTAATCCATTCATTGTGGTGTATTTTTCAAACTATCTGCGAGATAATCTATTGCTTTTCAATCTGAGGAATTTCAAGTGCTATCAGAATTTGTCTGTATTCCTGTAATTGAAGATTAATCGTTTGTAATCCTTGTTTAAAGAATGCAGATGTGTTGAATAGGTTTTGATAATATTCTACTCCCTCCAGCATATTCTTTTTGAATGCATTCCATTTCTTTGTTTGAGACTGGGTAATTTGTATGGAAGTGTTTTCGATTTCCTTTTTCAGATACTCTACATACATTTTCAGTTCATTGATGAACATATTAGGACGGTTGTTATCAGGCAGAATATTGGTATTGCCATAAATATGTTTTACCATTTCCGAAAGAGAAACTTCTTTATCAAAAAAGGCAATATTGGGTCCCGGACAGATGACAACACCTTGCTTTTCGCCCTTAATCTCTATTCCCTGTTCCATGTAAGCAGCGTTTACAAGTCCTACACAAAGACAGGCTTTATCTGTAATTTCAGTTTTTTTCTTTTCAAACTCTTCTGTAGAAAGTGTTTCTTTCTGATGATAAAGTTCGTTCAACTTCATATCCTGATATTTCTTAGAAGCAGTACAGGTGCCTTCAGGAGAATATTCTTTGCTTAATGCTAATAATTTCTTTGGACATGAGCTTCCATACCTTCCTTTGGCTTCTTTCTGCTGTTTTAATAATTCGTTAGAAGTTCCTTTTATAGTGTTGAAAGGAACACCCAAAGGTGAAATTTGGCTTAGGTAAAAATCATTTTCCTTAGCATTTAAAAGAAGATTTCTGGTCTCGGTATCTACAGAAGTGGCTTCAGGAACTAATAAAAATGGAGAGCCCCATCCCACACTGTCTACGTCATAATTGGACAATAAAAAATCATGTTCTTCAGAAGTACCTACACCTCCCTGTACGGTAATTTTCATTTCTAAAGGTTTGGAGACAACAGGTTTGCCTTTTTGCTCTAATGCACTTATCATTAATGAATGAGCAGACTGGATCAGATCATTCTTTTTCTGTCTGAATTCTTCCATAATAGGTCCCAAAAGCATTCCTTCTGTAGCAAATGCATGGCCTCCGCAGTTTAATCCTGATTCTATTCTGTATTCTGAAACCCATAAGCCTTTTTTAGCCAGAAAATTTCCCTGAATCATCGCAGAGCGGAAATCACTTACTTTAAGAATGATTTTCTTTTTCAGAATTCCGTTTTCATCAGGGAAAAAATCATCAAATTCTTCCATGTAACTGTACAGACGGGGATTCATTCCTGCCGAAAGAACCATTGAGGAAGATAATTTACTCTTTGCAAATCCACGCAGCGAAGCATGAGCATCATTGTACATTACAGGAAGTTGCTCGTTCTTTTTATAGTTGTCTTTATCAACTTTTGTCATGATATTGACATCAATACTTCCGGGTAGCAGATTTGTTTCAATAAAGTGTTTGATACTGTCACTCCAGTTATCTTTTTGTACAATAAGGTTTTGAAGACTGTTTTTCAGATCTGAAGTATTGGGTAACATGGCCACAAAGTCTTTCAGTGCCTCTTTATTTTTACTGATTTCCTGTTTGAAAGCTTCGAATTTTTCATTCACGATATCATCTACCATATCCAGATAAGCAGTAATTCTTTTGGCTCTGTAATCCTCTGTTTTTGTTGAAATTCCAGAATAATCAAGATTAAACTTTTTGTTGTAAAAGTTTTTCATTTTTTCCAGAATTTCATCGTCAATGATGGAAATCACAGAAGAAATTCCATATTGTGCAACGCGGATCGGGCTGTCTATGGTATAAGCCAATCCCATTACCGGAATATGGAAATTGTGTAACGGTTTAGTTGTCATTATGTTTCAATAAAAGTTCTTTACTTAATGCAACTAAAAATTCTTTCAACTAATTCACTGCTTAAAAGTATTGCTTTTTTAATTAATTATGCATTAAATAGTATCTGTAATATTGAAAATATGCTAAAAATCATTTTATCAGGGTGTTATTTCTTCAAAAATGCATAAATATTATAGACTTTGTCCAAACAGTATTTTTGCCACTTTTCCTACTACAATATTCTATGTGACTATGTGGTTTAAATAATAATTTAATTTTTACCCCATAGCCATATAGAGTTTACACATAAATTAAAATTATTCGTGAATTCGTGGCGATAAAAACATAACAATCATCCGCGTAATCAGTAAAATCTAGTACGGTATTAGTATAAAAAAAGGTTTCATTTACTTAGTAAACAAAACCTTTTCTATTAAATGTATGGATAGTAAGCCATTACTCTGCCTTATTCTTCAGCATCATCAGAAGGCTATACGCTCCTTTCTGTACAATCTTTTTACCTTGTAAGAAATCTGCTTTTAAAACTTCTGTAAACTGGTCGTCTGAAATTCCGGTGACTACAGGAATCATCTTATATTTTGATTTTCCAAGGTCTTCAAAAACATAATTTTTATTTTCAAAAGAAACTACAGCATCATTGGGAAGTCCTTGGGTATATCGGCTGCTGATATTGACTTCGGCATTGACGTACATTCCTTTTACAAATTCAGAGTTAACAGATGATAACTTAGCTACAGCCGTTGCAGAACCTCCATTTTCAATACTTGGAACTACACTTACAATTTTAGCATTGGACTTCATATCAGGATTTTGATTATTATAAACCAGAATCTCCTGTCCTACTTTTATATCATTAACATCGTTTTCAAATACCTTTAATTCTAGAAGCAATCCAGCCGGATTAATTAGCTCAAATAAGGTATCTGCGGGGTTAATATATTGCCCGTTATTGACCAAAATTTTGCTTACAAAACCACTGAATGGCGCATAAACATTAATTTTACTTCTTATATTTCCTGTATTCAAACCTTTCGCATTGATTCCGATGATCCTTAGTTTTTCTTCAAGACCTCTTAAAGTGGCATTGAGAGTTGAATAATCTGCCTGAGCGGTTTGTAGCGTTTTATCACTGCTTGCTTTGCTTGTATTAAGGTCTTTCTGGCGGTTAAAGTTGAGTCTTGCAGCATCAAGTTGTGCTTTGGTTACCAGATAATCCTGTTGAAGTTGTATGAATTGCGGATCTTCTACAATTGCCAGTACCTGACCTTTGCTGAAGCGGCTTCCATTAATGACATTGATCGCTTTGATATGTCCGCCCATAATGCTTGAAACAGAGCTGATATGAGATGGGGCTATCTCTGCTTTCCCATTCAGGCGTACCAGTTTCTCCATGTTCCTGTCCTGAAGAGATGTAATCGAAATTCCTACAGACTGAATTTGCTGATTGGTGAGATGAACCGTGTTTTCCGCTCCCTTTGCAAATTTTGTATTTTCGTACACTGTTTTTTCCTCTTCTTTTTTGCCTGAACAGGATGATAAAGCAAATACTAAAGCCAGGCTGTATATTGATCTTATTTTGAATTGCATGACGCTGTTATTTTGAAATTAAGAAATTAAGTTCTGCTCCGATCTGATTCAGTCTTTCCAGGCTGTCGATGTAATCTGCTTTGGTCTTGACGGCTTGATTCACCAGTATTACCCAGTTTAAATAATCAATTTCTCCTACATCCATCTGCTTTTGCGCTGTTTTTAAGATCGTTTCAGATTTTGGAAGCTGTTTTTGCTCGTAATTTTCAATGATCCTCTGCTGATTTATATAGTTACTGAGTTGTTGTCCCAATCTGTTTTTAAGTTCAATTTCTTTTCTTTGATATTGATTTTCAGAAATAGCAATTTTTGCCTGTGCGGCTTTGGCTAAAGCTCTCTGACCTTTGGTAAACAATGGAATTCCTACTCCAACCTGTACAGAATTAAAACGGTTATTGTTAATGTTTTTCATACTCTGATTGGTGTAGCCAATCAAAAGTTCAGGAAGCAGTCTGCTCTTTTCAAGCTGTACTTCAGCCTCTCCTACTTTGATCTGCTGTTGCAGATACTTCAGTTCAGGATGTTGTTTTACCATTTCCTCTGAAATCTGAAGTCCTACATCCATTGTGGGTTTATTGGCAACGGGTTGATAGGTAATATCAGACTGCAGGAGCAACTGAAGCTGAAGTTTTGCAATATTCAGATCATTTTCAAGGGAGTTCAGTTGTACTTTTACCTGTTCTTTTTGAATTTCTGCGGTGGATTCTTCTAAAATGTTGGCTTCTCCTTTCTTTAATCTTAAACCAGCCTTATCTGCAAAATTGGAGTATAGCTGACTGATGTATTCCAATACTTTTTTCTTTTCCTGAAGGACTAAAATTCTATAGAAAACATCTGTAACCTCTTTGGTGAGCTGTGTTTTTGTAAGGTTCTGACTGATAATACTTGCTGTCCATTCCGCATCCAGCATCTGCTTTCTTTTCGAATAAACAGTTGGAAAGCTGAATCTTTGTGAAATTCCAAATGAATTGTCGGTCTCTTCTCCCTGAATCTGCCCGATTGCTCCTGTAACTTCCAACTGTGGAAGGTCAAGATAACTGGCTTTTAGTTTCTCCTGATAATGAGTGATGAGTTTTGAACTTTTAAGTGTTCCGTTTTGTTGATATGCCTTTTCCAGTGCCTGTTCAAACGTTATGTTTTCCTGAGCCTGAAGACTACCGAAAGAAACGAATAGTAAGAAAACAGACAGTTTTTTATAGTGTATTTTTTTAGAGAATTTCATTTTATCTTTATTAATATGTTCAAATAAGACGTAAAGGATTGGGAGAACAAATAAGGTTAAAAGGGTGGCCAACATCAATCCACCAATGACTACTGTAGCCAAAGGTCTTTGTACTTCAGCTCCTGCTCCATTGCTGATAGCCATTGGCAGAAATCCTAGTGAAGCTACAAAGGCAGTCATCAGAACCGGACGAAGTCTGATTCTTGTTCCCATTAGTACAATTCTGCTGGTATTGGTTATTCCATTCTTTTTTAAACGGTTAAACTCTGATATCAAAACAATTCCGTTAAGTACAGCTACCCCAAATAAGGCAATGAATCCAACCCCGGCACTGATACTGAAAGGCATTCCTCTCAGGGCGAGAAAATACACCCCTCCAATGGCTGATAGTGGAATAGCAGTGTAGATTAATAAACTGTGTTTTACAGATCCAAATGCAAAGAATAACAGTAAGAAAATCATGACTAAAGAAATAGGAACAGCAATTCCTAATCTTGCTTTGGCTTCGTTTAAGTTTTCAAAAGTTCCTCCATAAGCAATGGTATATCCTGGCGAGAATTTCAGTTTTTTTCCTACTTTTTGCTGAAGTTCTTCCACAATACTCTGCACATCTCTATCTCTGGCATTAAATCCAATGATGATTCTTCTTTTGGTATCTTCTCTCTGGATCTGGTTCGGACTGTCTTTAAGTTCTACCTTCGCCAGTTGGGATAAAGGCACCTGCTCTCCGGAAGCTGTCGGAACCAATAGATTTTGGATGCTGATAATATCTTTTTTATAATCATTATCCATACGAACAACGATGTCAAACTTTTTCTCTCCTTCATACAATGCTCCGGCAGTTTGTCCTGCAAAAGCCATATTGATCACTCTGTTGATCTCGGCAACAGAAATATTGTATCTTGATAATTCAGAACGGTTGTAATCAATAACTACTTGTGGAGCTCCTTCAACGGGTTCTATATAAAGATCCTGAGCTCCTTTTACCGTATTAATGATACTTCCCAGCTTTTTGGCATATGTAGTAAGACTGTCAAGATCTTCCCCGTAAATTTTACAAACTATATCTTGTCTGGCTCCTGTCATCAATTCATTAAAACGCATTTGTACGGGGAACTGGAAACTTGTTGTTAATCCGGGAATGACACGTAATGCCTTGCTCATCTTTTCCGAAAGTTCAGGGAATGATTTTGCAGAAGTCCATTCTTTTTTAGGCTTTAAAACAATAATCATATCTCCCGCATCCATTGGCATTGGTTCTGTTGGAATTTCTGCGCTTCCGATCTTTACAACAATCTTTTGTACTTCTGGAAACTGTTTTAAAAGAATACCGGAAGCCTGCGTCGTTATTTTTTTGGTCTCATTGATATTACTACCTTGAAGAATTCTCATCTCAACAGCAAAATCTCCTTCTTCCAGCGATGGGATAAATTCTCCACCCATTCTTGACAATGTGAAAACAGCACCTGCAAAAAGCACAAGAACTCCCAGAATGATTGTTTTTCTGTATTTCAATGCTTTCATCAGGAACTTTTGGTGTCCTGATTCTACTTTAGCCATTACCCTATCGGAAATATTGTCCTTTTCCTTTTTCTTTCTGCTTAATACCAATGAGCTCATCATAGGAATATAAGTAAGGGAAAGAATAAACGCTCCAATAAGTGCAAATGCTACGGTTTGGGCCATTGGTTTAAACATTTTTCCTTCAATTCCCTGTAGAGTAAAGATCGGAAGGTACACAATAAGAATAATGATCTGCCCGAAAACAGCACTGTTAACCATTTTGGTGGCTGAACTGGAAACCTGCCCATCCATTTCTTTTTTGCTTAATATATTGTCTTTTCCAAAATGCTTTTTATGAGCCAATTGATGCAGAACGGCTTCCACAATGATAACTGCTCCATCTACAATAAGACCGAAGTCTAACGCTCCAAGACTCATCAGGTTACCTCCAACACCAAAGATATTCATCATAATAATGGCAAACAGCATGGCTAAAGGAATTACGGAAGCAACCAATAATCCGGCTCTAAAGTTCCCAAGGAATAAAACAAGAATGAAAACTACAATCAGGGCCCCTTCCATCAGGTTGGTTTTTACTGTACTGATGGTATTATTAACCATTTTAGCGCGGTCAAGGAAAGGTTCAATTACAACACCTTCAGGCAGAGATTCCTGGATTTTCTCTAGTCTTTGTTTAATATTGCCTATTACCTCGTTAGCATTTTCTCCTTTAAGCATCAATACAATGGCTCCGGATACTTCTCCGGTATCGTTATAGGTCATAGCACCATACCTTGTCGCATATCCGATTTTTACAGACGCTACGTCTTTAATGTGAACCGGAATTCCTTCTTTGGTTTCTGCTACCTGAATACTTCCAATATCTTCTGCTGTTCCCAAAAGACCTTCACTGCGGATAAAAAGAACCGTTTCCTTCTTTTCAATATAAGCTCCTCCTGTATTTTGGTTATTCTTTTCCAAAGCGGCAAAAACATCATTGATATTGATATTAAAAGCCTGAAGCTTATTAGGATTAATAGCAATTTCATACTGTTTCAGTTTTCCCCCGAAACTGCTGACATCTGCCACTCCTTTGGTTCCTAATAACTGTCTTCTCACGACCCAGTCCTGAATAGTTCTCAGTTCTGTTTCGTCATACACATTTTCATAGCCTTTCTTGGCCCTTACCACATATTGGAAGATTTCTCCCAATCCTGTAGAAATAGGTCCTAGTTCGGGCTTTCCAATTCCGTCCGGAATATTATCCTGAACGAGCTGTAAACGCTCCTGAACCTGTTGGCGGGCCCAATACACATCGGTATTATCATCGAAAACTACAGTGACCAGCGACAACCCGAATCTGGAAAGGCTTCTAAGCTCGGTGATTCCACTGATGTTACTGGTTGCCTGCTCGATGGGGAATGTTACCAGACGCTCAATGTCTGCGGCTCCATAAGACGGTGCGGTGGTGATAATCTGTACCTGATTATTGGTGATATCAGGCTGAGCGTCAATAGGTAGTTTAGTGGTTTCATATACTCCGAAAAGGACTAAGCCTATGGTGAACAGAGCAATGATGAGTTTATTCTTTACAGAAAACTCAATAATTTTGTTTAACATGAAAAATTATTAATGGGTAAATCTGTAGTTTTTTATAAACTGCTTATATTTTGTATCTGAACCGCAAAAGTCACAAAAGCTTTTAAATACTTTAGAATGTTTACTTAAGCTTAAAATAATACCAGATAAAAAGTTTGCAAAAGAGTAAAATCAAAGAATTTCACAACTCTAATTGTACTTTTTATTAAAAAAAACAAGCAGAATAATATTGTACTACAAAATTGATTGATAAACAATAACAATTGATTACCTTAAGTAAAACTTAAAGTATTCATTTTTACTTCAACATCAATTAAGAAAGCCGTGGAGGCTGGAAAATATTAGAAAGGTAAAGGTTTGAGAAATCCTTTTCCTGATAAATGCTATTTTTTTGAGGAATTCTGATTTCTTTAGGTTTTTTGATTTCAAAGGTGTAATCAGGAAGCTGGGCATGTACTGTCAATACAATGGGAGGGTTGATAAATGGTAGCTTCTGATCCAGATCCCAGTCAGCATCTTTTTTATGGTTGTCATAATGTTCCATGACGAATTCCGAAAGATTTCCTTCATATTCTATAAAATGTTCTACAAACATAGGCACCTTCAATACTTCCCCCGCATTGGTGGTAGCCAGTACATACATCATTGAACATATTATGGAGAACCATTTTAACATCCCTGCAAATATAAGGCTTAAATTTTTCCTGAGAAAAGACAAGAAGATTAATTTTTGTTTAATAAAGAGGTTTTTGGGTCTTTTATCTGTATTCCAAAATCTTCTACAGTCTGAATAAACTTTTGGGAGGGATCAAAAAGTGATAAAGTTTACCGGATGGCAGCAAACAGATCTTATTAATGGAAAATATTCTCGGGCTTAATCCATCATTGTTTTCGCTCGTATTTTAAGTGAAAATTCAATCAAAATCTAGCAATCCATCAGTGAGTTGTTTCCATTGAATTTTAGCAACTCCCATCATACCTCCTATTGCAATCATTAGGTTCCTGCTGATATCAATAAAGGTAGCATTAAAATTGGGTGATTCATTCCGTCCGTACACTGCGGCTTTTAAATAAGTGGCATTTCTTTGAATCATGAATGTAGAAGTGGCTTTTGAGCTATAAAAGTGAGCAATATGGCCGCTTTTTTGGGTAGGGTTCTGAGAAGGCCGGCAGGTCATTAGAATACTTTCAGAATAAGTATCTTCAAAATAACAGATATCGGTAATTTCGACCCAGTCAAATCCTTTGGCTTCCATTTCTCCGGGTCCCGGAATATTAATTCTTACAAAGTCCCCTTTTTGTGGATCCCGTTCAACCGGAATACCTTTGAGATCATAGAGTTTAAAAGCAGCAAATGCTTCTCCACAATAACTTTTCCATTGATTAATTGAGAAAAACCTTGTTTTTAATATCTCAAATTTCAATGAAAGGAATTCAGGGTCAAATTTTGCATAACTTTCTGTATCATGAAAGCCACCTGATTGCTGATTGGGAACCCCTTTAATCTGTTTTGGCTTCATACTTCTTTTTATTCAAATTAAAAGAATTTATCCATTTTATTTTATGAGTATAATCACAATAGAGTAAATAAATGCTTAAAATGTTAAAAATTTTCGCTTTAACACTTACTGAGTTTATACTTAATTAATCAATATTCCTTTTTGCGGAGTTTTTATTCCGTCTTAGGGATCTCGAGTTAGAATTTTGAAGACTAAGTTTGTTTAAAGTTATTGAGAATAATTCTTACATAGATAAATATCACTAATTTAATTGTTAAAGTGAGTGTTCATGGGAAGTCAGAAGAAAGAAGTCTGAGATTATTTTTGTTGATAATGAGTAATGTAGATTTAATGGTTTTTATACCTTATAATTTCCTTCTTCCTAGCTCTGGCTTCCTTTATATTATGCACTCTATTCAACTCATTTATAATCAACAATGGAACAACAGAAACAGCTTATTTTAAACGGAAAAATGCATAAAGTAATGTGGCAGATGTCCTGGCCGGCAGTTATTGCAATGGTACTTTATGGATTGAATAATTTTCTTGACGGAATTTTTGTAGGTCATTTAATTAGCAATACAGCTTTGGCAGCAGTAGGCGTCGCCTATCCCCTGGCACAATTTGCCCAGGGATTTGGGACCTTGATTGGTACAGGTTTAGGAGCTGCCATAAGTATTTGGATTGGTGCAGGTGAAAAGGATAAACTAAGCAAAGCTATGGGAACCGTTAATTTTCTTACCCTGCTCTTTTCTGTTGTCATTACAATTCCCTGTTATATTTTCGCCAAAGATCTGGTGTATATGATGGGAGGAAGAGGCGAAATTCTAACGTTAGGGGTGGAATATTTCAGAGCCACCATTCTTGGAAGCTTTTTCTGGATTCATGGGCTGGCACTGAACATGTTGATCCGCGCAGAAGGAAAAATGAAAACTGCTGCCTGGATGATTGCCGTAGGTCTGATTGTAGATGTGGCATTAAAGCCTTTATTTATTGATTCTTTTGGTGGTGGAGTAAGCGGTGCAGCTTGGGCTACCAATATCTCCATGATGATCTATACGGTACTAGGCGTTTGGTATTATGCATCCGGAAAGGCTTCTTTTGTTACCCGATTTTGGTCCTTAAAGTATGACAAAGCCATTATAAGGGAAGCTCTTTCCCTGGGAATGCCCGGGTTTATCATGATGGTTATGATTGTGGTTCAGAATATTGTAGTCTTCAATGTAATTGCCAAATATGGAAAAGATACAGATATCACCTTTTTTACGGCAGTCAACCGGTTTTATATTCTTTTAAATACTCCACTTTGGGGATTGATGAGAGCTTTGCAGCCTGTATCAGGCATGAATTTCGGAGCCGAAAAATATGAGAGAAGCATCAAGGCATATCGTCTTTTCTCTTTTACAGGGCTTATCATTTTGATTCCTTTCTGGCTTTTTGTGATGTTCTGTCCATCAGAGGTATTGTCTGTAATGATTCCCAATGTATCTTTTCAGCCAAGCCAGCTAACTGATTTCAGGATTTATATGAGCGTTTTACCAGCTTTACCATTTATTTTTATGGCAATGGTCTGGTTTCCTTCTGTAGAAAATGCCCGACCTGCTACCGTAATCAGTATCTTAAGACAACTGGTATTATATATTCCTGCCCTTCTTATTATACCAATGTTGTATGGAATCCGAAGTATTTATGTTGTAAGTGCTATTATAGAATGGATTGTGTTTGGTGGAGTCATTTATATGATAGGGTTAAATTTCAAAATGTTAAGAAAAACCAGTATCTATTAATGAATGATAATTTTTAATTAAAATAAATAATTTTTAATTAAAAAGCACATACGATGCACTGCATAATATAAATTTTGCTTATATTTGTGAATCGAAATAATTTTTTTTCATCATTTGTGTTTTTTTAAGGTCTCCAGTACTGGGGGCCTTTTTGCTTTTATAAGCTATATAATAAAGAATATACTATTGATATGATAAATGGACAAAAGGGGAATTATTTATTATAAAATAATTTTCTAATACCTTACCATAGCTGAATACAGTGATTTTTAATTGTTAATAAATCCCTTTTCCTATACCTAAGTTAATGTTTTTCATAAAATCTGTAGGTCTGAACTGCATCACCGCCTGGAAACTTCTAGTGTAAGCCTGTACACTCTTATACCCTACTTCATAAGCTGTTTCTGAAATGGTCAGATTTCCTGAACTCAAAAGTTCAAGGCTTTTAATGATACGGAGCATTTGCTGATATTTACTCAAGGTGAGACCGGTTTCCTTTTTAAATATGCGCTCCAGACTTCGGGAAGAGAGCAATGCCAACTCTCCCAGCCCTTCTATTTTAATTTCTGTGTTGTAAAAATGATGAAGGTGTTCAATGACTTTTTCTAAGCGTTTATCTTTAGGCAGGCAGAGATGAAGTTTCAGGGAATGTTCTACAAAATGAGGAAGCTCATTAAATAATGCTTTTAAAAATACCATTTCATCCGCATCTTTTTTCATCAGCTTGGACCATTTTTCAGCATACTTTATCATTTCTCTCAATACGGAAGGAACTGAAAATACGTTCACCTCATCATAAAATGAATTTTTCTGATCTGTGTCTGCAAACATAATCATCAGTTTGATCTTTTCAGAATGGGAATTGGTTTTATGAATGGCATTCGGGGGAATCCAGGCTGCATGATTTTGAGGAAGGAGATAAATACGTTCTTCAATGGTGATATACTGAAATCCACTTTCTACGTAAACCAATTGCCCCTTTTCATGTTGATGGAGAATGTTATCATGAATCCAGTTTTCTTCAAACCATACAAAATAGGGTTTATGAAGATCATCTATTTTTATACTGTCATTAGCATTCATGTCGTTTCAGGTTAAAACTTTGGCAAAATTAAACAAAATTACTATACTAATTTTGTACAAAAGTTTTTACTATGATGAAGAACGAAGTCAAAAAGAATGCTTCTTATGTTTTAATGTTTCTGAATGTGTTGGTGGTTATATTAATTTCCAGCAATCTTCGGTCGCCTATTGTCGCTGTATCCCCGGTCCTGGGAGATGTAAGAGATGCTTTGAAGCTGGATAATTTCCAGGTAAGTCTTTTAACCTCTATTCCACTTTTTATGTTTGCCGTCTGTTCGGTTTTGGTGAGCAGGTTTTCTAATAAGTTTGGAATCAGCAAACTGTTGATGTATTCATTAATTATTTTAAGTTTTGGATTATTTCTGAGAATTTCAGGCTCACTTTGGCTGTTGTTTGTTGGCTCGGTATTTATCGGTTTGGGAATTTGTATCGGAAATGTAGTGACTCCCGGATATGTTAAGAATAATTTTCCGAAACAAATTGGTTTAATGACAGGAATTTTTGCTGTTTCTATGAACCTTACAGCTGCTTTGGCTTCCGGTTTTAGTGTGAGAATCGGTGAATGGACCGGATTTGGATGGCGTGGCTCTCTGGGTATATGGCTGGTGATTGCCGCACTTGGATTTGTCGTATTGATTCTTGAAATTTTATTTAACAAAAAGAATTCTAACCAGCCTAAAACGGCTTTGGCAACTTCTGATTTTAATATGTTTAAGTCTTCCCAAGCATGGAATATCAGTATTTTTATGGGATTACAGTCCTTGTTTTATTACTGTATGGTTGCCTGGTTACCTTCATTCCTTACAGATTACAATATGCCGGGTGAAAGTTCAGGATGGGTCCTGTTTGTCATTCAGATCACTATGATTCCTATCACTTTCTGCTGCCCGATCATCGCCAGCAAAATGAAGGATCAAAGAATTATGATTCTGTTTATATGTGCTCTAATGTTTGGAAGTACCATGATGTTTGTTTTTCTGAAATCTCAATGGATCTATGTAAATGCTGTCATTATCGGGATTTCCAATGGATTGTCTTTCAGTTTATCCATTCTGTTTTTCTCTACAAGAACGAAAAGCAGCATCAATGCAGTGAAAATTTCAGGAATGGCACAGTCAGTAGGTTATCTGATTGCTGCATTCGGGCCTCCGGTATTTGGGAAGCTGCATGATTGGGATGTTTCCTGGAATACTTCATTCTATTTTCTGAGCATTGCAGTATTGATTATGCTTTACTTTGGGTTGAGGGCTGCGAGAAATAAATGTGTAGAGGATTAATTGTTCTTAGTTTTAATTGTAAATAAAATGAGGCTTTTTCTATTTGAAAAGCCTCATTTTTTATTGAAAACCCAGTTTTAAAAAGGAAATACTTTCTCCTGTAATCAGATTATTCTAATAAATGGACAAATTTATTTCTTCACCATCTTCAGGAATGAAGCATTGATTTTCATATTCTTTTTCATAAATCTTTTCCTGAATAAATGCCCTGTCCTCTTTGCAGTGGCTTACAGCTTCCAAATGGGTTACCCAAACTTTTGCTTCCGGAGCATGTTCGCAGACTTTGAAAATGTCTTCACTAGTCATAATAATAGGATCTCCTACAGAAAATGTAGCGGCTCCTCCTGCTACAATAATATGCCTGGGCTCGTGTTTTTCAATTTCTTTTGCGATACCATCATACCAGATACTGTCTCCCACAATATAAACGGATTGATTGTCTTTTTTAAGAACAAATCCGTTGACTACTCCCATTTTATCACCAATTTCTCCGGTTCCATGTTGTCCTTTTGTTATGGATATATCAATATTGTTCCAGAGAAGTTGCTCGTTGACTGCGATAATATTCTGAAAACCCTGTTTTTTGATCTGATTTGAAATTACAGAAGGACAGAGAATTACTGTTTGTTTATCAATCATCTCTATGGCTGCAGAATCCCAATGATCCGGATGTAAATGAGTAATGGCAACTGCATCTACCATCTGTAGCTTTTTGATTAAATCTTCCCGGCTGAAAGGAAGATCCAGCAAAGGGTTCAGTAATTCATTATCTGTCATTGGGAATTTTCCCAAAGAACCTTTTTTTCCAAGCATCGGATCAACCAGAATGGAGAGGTCACCAATAGTCAATAGCAATGTTGCATTGCGCCATAATTGTAATTTCATTTGCTTAAGTTTGTAAAGCAAATCTATTGGTTAACTCAGGCAAAACAATCGAAGGTTACCAAAAGGTTATTCATTTACATCTAAGTAACCTATGAATTTTGAAGAGTTTAAAAACTGTGGACTGAGAAGAAGTCTGAATATTCTTTCGGGAAAATGGAAACCATTAATCCTCCATAATCTTTTTGAAGAAAATCAGGTCCGTTTTGTGGAATTATGGCGGAATATGCCAAGAGTATCCAAAAAAGTTCTTGCAGAACAGCTTAAACAACTGGAGGAAGATCATATTGTTCAACGGATTGAAGTGTATAATTTTCCTCCCGAAGTCTATTATCAACTGACAGAGAAAGGGCAAAAGCTGGGTCCTATCCTTTTCGAGCTTCATGCCTGGGGAAATGAATTAAATTCTTAGAATGGCTTTTAGTCTTTAAACAGATCCAAAACTTCAAGAATATTGTGGTAGACTGTATCCAGTTCTTCAGTAGAAATACAATAAGGAGGCACCAGATAAAGAACATTTCCTAAAGGCCGCATAATAATTTCCCTTTGTAAAAACTCATTATAAAGTTTTTTTCCGATTTCATTAAAATAAGAAGTTCCCTGTCCGGTTTTAAAATCAAAGGCCAAAATAGTTCCGATCTGGCGGGCATTTTCAACCTTAGGATGTTCAGTCAAAACTTTTACAAACGCTGAATGCTGTTGGGAGATGCGTTTAATATTCATTAGGGTTTCTTTTTTTAGTAATAATTCCATACTGGCCAAAGCTCCGGTACAGGCTAAAGGATTGGCTGTAAATGAATGTCCATGGAATAAGGTTTTATGTTTGTCATCAGACCAGAAAGCATCATAAATTGCTTTGGAAGATGTTGTAATTCCCATAGGCATGGTTCCCCCAGTCAGTCCTTTTGAAAAACACATGATATCCGGTTGTTCGGTAAGATAATTGGCCGCGAAAAGCTCCCCGGTTCTTCCAAACCCTGTAAAAACCTCATCCTGAATCATCAGAATTTTCTGTTTTCTGCAGTATTTCATCAGGGTATTGAGATCTTCTGCATTATACATAAGCATTCCTGCAGCCCCCTGAACTAAAGGTTCATAAATAAAACAAGCTACCTCATCAGCAATAGCTTCAATTTGTGATTGTAAATTTTGCAGGTTTTCTGGAGTAGGAGTATCAATGAAAACTACTTCAAACAGTCTGCTTTCAAAAGGTTTCGTCCAATAGCTTTTTCCACTTACAGACATTGCTCCGAAGGTATCACCGTGGTAGGCGTTTTTAAAAGCAAGGATTTTGGTTTTTTCTTTTCCCTGATTGTGAGCATATTGAATACACATTTTCAAAGCTACTTCCACAGCGGTAGATCCATTGTCAGAATAGAACACTTTTTTCTGATTGTCGGGTAAAAGCTTCAATAAATTTTCTGAAAGTTGAGTAGCGGGCTCATGGGTAAATCCGGCAAAAATAACCTGTTCCAAAGTATTAAGCTGCTCAAATAGGCGTTGGGCAATATAAGGATGTGAATGTCCATGCAGGGTTACCCACCATGAAGAAACCACATCCATATATTTTTTACCTTCATTGTCATAAAGATAAAGACCCTTTCCACTTACAATAGGAATAATATTGTCAGCAGATTTCATTTGCGTATAAGGATGCCAGTTGACGGCTTTATCTCTTTGTTGGAGGCTTGTTGGTGTTATTGTATCCATATATTATATTGATGATTTTGAGATAAGAGTTTCTGTTTTTTAATGCAACGTTTGCAAAGGCTCTATAAAAGATGCTCTGTATTAAAACCCAGAAACTCTACCATCTCATTGATAATTGTTTAACAGCAGGTTTCTTTTTTCATCATTGGTTTTAACCCCAGGGTTTCCAGCATTTGCATGTCTTCAGAAACTCCGGGATTAGGAGTTACCAGTAATGTTTCTCTTTCTCCAGTGAAGATAGAGTTTGCGCCTGCCATGAAGCACCATGCCTGTTCTGTTTCGGTCATCTCTATACGTCCTGCGCTCAACCTTACCATAGAAGAAGGCATTACAATCCTTGCGGTGGCAATCATTCTTACCATTTCCCATGTATCCACTTTCTCGTTATCTTCCAACGGAGTTCCTTCTACTCTAGCCAATGCATTGATAGGAACTGATTCCGGATGTTTAGGCATTGTTGCTAAAGTGAGTAACATGGAAATTCTATCTCTGTGTGTTTCTCCAAGTCCGATGATTCCTCCTGAACATACCGTGATTCCTGCTTTTCGAACATTATTGATCGTATTGATTCTATTATCAAATGTTCTGGTGGAAATGATTTCTTCATAATACTGCTCAGAAGTATCAAGATTGTGATTGTAAGCATATAATCCTGCTTCCTGAAGCCTTATAGCCTGTTCTTCAGTCAACATTCCCAGTGTACAGCACACCTCCAGGCCAAGTTCATTTACTCCTTTTACCATATCGATAACCCTGTCAAAATCACGGTTGTTACGTACCTCACGCCATGCAGCAGCCATACAGAAACGGGATGAGCCGCTGTCTTTTGCTTTTTGAGCATGAGCAATTACCGTTTCAGTAGGTAACAAAGCTTGTACTTTGATATTCGTATGATAACGAGCTGCTTGTCCGCAGTATGAACAATCTTCGGGACAGCCTCCGGTTTTGATTGATAATAAAGTGGAGATCTGTACTTCGGATGGATCATGCCATTCACGGTGTACGGTTGCCGCTTTATAAATAAGTTCCATAAGCGGTAAATGATAAATTTCTTCTATTTCTTCTTTAGTCCAGTTGTTTCTGATTGTTGTTCTATCCATTATCATAGTTTTGTTATTTTTAATTGTTTTGCGGTCGTTGTGATATGTTCCTTATCCGTACTTTCGATTTCAGGAATTTTGATAATTTTTGTTTCTTCTGTGATGAAATTAGAGATTACTCTTTCTGTATCTTCTGGAAAATCTCCGTTGAAAACCAGGTATTCCAGTGGGATATTTCTTTGCTTTAGGGCTATTATTGATAGTAAGGTATGATTGATACAACCTAAATAGTTTCTCACAACCAATGCAGCGGGAAGTTTTAACTTTTCAATCAGATCAATCATAAAAGTATCATCTGAAAGCGGAACCATAAGTCCTCCTGCTCCTTCTACGATTAAAGAATTTTGAGTTTCCGGCAATTGGAATGTATCAAGATTGATTTGTATGTTTTCTTCTCTTGCGGATTGGTGTGGAGAAGCAGCCAATTGTAGGCGGTACGTTTCAGGATGGCAGAATGTATGGTCTGTCCAGATTTCAATTTTATGACTGTCTGAATAATGCAGATCTCCTGATTGTATGGGCTTCCAATAATCAGCTTTGAAATATTGCACTAAAATGGCGGAACAGACGGTTTTTCCAATTTCGGTTCCTATTCCTGTTATAAATAGTTTCATTAGGTTTCTAGGGTTTTGTAATACGAAGTGTAAAACAATATTTTATAAATTTCTTTACATGAAATCTTTGATAATTCCTGTGAGTTTGATGATCTCCTCTTCTGTATTGAAGCTGTGGAGACAGATCCGGAGTCTTTCACTTCCTTCTTTTACCGTTGGGCTGTATATGGCATAGGTTAAGAATCCTTCATCTGATAGTTCTTTCTGTAAAGACTTTAGTTTCTGATTATCGGGAATGATAATGGCCTGAACCGGACTTATTACAGAAGATGGAGATGCTAATCCCTGGCTCCGGAATGTTTTTATATTTTCCTGAAGGCGTATGGATAACTCCTGATTATTTTCTAAAAAATCATATCCTGTTTTGATCCTCATCCATTGGAAGTCCTGTGCAGAAGTAGTATAAATAAAGGGAGATGCAAAATTAACCAGATAAGACTTTAAAGTGTCATTGCAAAGGATGGCAGCACCATGAGCACCCAATGCTTTGCCATAAGTGATTACATTGGCTGTAACCTGATCCTTTAAGCCATATCTTTCTACCAATCCATATCCAAAAACTCCAAAAGCATGAGCTTCATCAACGATTAAACCGGCTTCATATTTCTTTGCCAGTGCAGCGATCTCTTTGATAGGAGCAATATCTCCTTCCATGGAGTAAAGGCTTTCAATAGCGATATAACAATGTTCTTCCTGTTTTTTTAAAATGCTTTCCAGGTGTTCCGGATCATTATGCCTGAATTTTAATTTTCGGGCATTTGACATTTTACAAGCGTCATGTACGGAACGATGAATCTGTTCATCCACAATAATCATATCATGACGGTTGGGAAGCGTTGAAAACAACGCTAAATTGGCATTATAACCGGAAGGAAAAAGCAATGCAGAAGGAAACTGATGTTTTTCAGCGATAAAACGCTCTGTAAAATCTGTTATTCCGCTGTTTCCGCTAATCAATCTGGAGCCTGTACTTCCTGAAAGCAATTGAGGACATTCATTGATTTTCTCCAATATTATCTTTTGGAGTTCCTTATTTTTTGCTAATCCCAAATAATCGTTAGAGTAGAAATCAATCCCTTCAGCTTTTGGCTTTAAAGTTCTTAATGTTCCCTTCTGTTCTCTTTTGTAGAGTTCCTCCTGAAAGCGATTGATGTTTTTAAGCATAATTCAATTGAGCTACTTCTTCCGTAATAGCATTAATCCATTGCTGGTGCAGGTCCTTTTCTATTCCCAGAATATGATCTGCATGCAATTGCCAGTCTTCAGAGAATTCATTAAGCTGATGAATCATTTCTTCGAGGTGGCCTTCTTCTTCCAGGATAATAGATTTTACCATTATTTTTGAAGATTCTTCTGTCAGGATTTCCTGATAAACCGGATAAAGCTCATCAGCTCGAACTTCAATAGCATAAGTAACAAAGAGATAAGCAGCATATTTCAGTTCTTCTTTTGTAAGCTGGAAAACACCCTGAAGATATCTGCAGGCTTTAATATCCAATGAATGCAGATATTGTCTTGTTGCTGTGGGAGCTAGCAGCTCTCTATTTTCATAAGTTTTGCAAAGTTCCGGATCTATTTTTCCGATCTGTTTTTTAAGATAATAAGCATGGCGATGTTCTTCAGCAGCATGTTTCAGCTGAATTAGGGTAACCATTACCGGATGTTCACATTTTGATATTTTTCTTGCACCGGCATTTTCCATAAAGGAAAGGGTATTCAGCCATTTGGCATGGGTACTGCCATCCAGTACTATTTTTTTGAGGAGTTGATGAAATTCCATAGATTTTTATTTTGATGTCAAAAGTAGTATATTGCCGGATGGTTCTATGGTGCCAGTTTTTATATTATGGATAGTCCGGTTAAGATTCCTTATGAAAGTTTTATTAAAATAGATAGAAAATCAGAGACTTCTATCTATTTACAAATAGCTAATCAATTGGTGAATGCGATTCAAAGAGGTTTTTTGCCTTTTGGTACAAAACTTCCCGGAACCAGAGCTTTTAGTGAAATACTGGATGTGCATCGAAATACGGCCGTGGCAGTATATGATGAACTGTCTGCACAAGGCTGGGTGGAAAGTTTTCCTAACAAAGGAACTTTTGTCATCGGGAAAGACCAGGAAAAACCCGTAAAAGTAAAAGATTTTGAGGATAATAGTCTTCAGAACTATCCTCAATTGACAGGCTTTACTTTTAAGACTTCCAATATTCTGGATAACCCTTTTGAACATTCGGATTGTGAATATGTTTTTAATGATGGGGTTCCGGATATCAGACTTACCCAAATCGGGCAACATTCACGATATTATAGTTCTATTCTTAAGAGAAAGTCTAGCCAAAAAGGACTTGGACATTATAATCATGACGGAAGTGAATTTTTTAAAGAACATTTGTCAAGGTATCTCAACTTATCCCGTGGATTACCCATTTCTAAGAACAACCTTCTGATTACCCGAAGTACGGAAATGAGTATTTATATTGTTTCCGAAATTCTTTTGTCTCCAGGTGATACCGTACTGGTTGGAGATCTGAGCTATTTCTCAGTGAATATGATTTTCCAGAAAGCAGGAGTAAATATTGTCACACTTCCGATTGATGAAGATGGAATTATCGTAGAAAGTGTAAGGGAAGCTTGTCAGAAGAAGAAAATAAGGATGCTGTATCTTACTCCACACCATCACTATCCTACTACTGTAGCTTTAAGTGCACAACGAAGGCTGGAACTGCTGGACTTAGCGAATGAATATGGATTTGTTATTCTCGAAGACGACTATGATTATGAATTTCATTATGATAAAAGTCCAATCTTACCTTTGGCAAGTGCTGATACAAACGGAATGGTGATCTATATAGGATCTTTCGGGAAATCATTGGCGCCGGGATTCAGAACCGGATTTATTGTAGCTCCTGAAAATCTGATGGTGGAAATGCGGAAACACCTTGGAATTATAGACCGTCAGGGAGATATTCTGATGGAAAGAACACTGGGCGAAATGATTGAAGAAGGAGAAATCAACCGTTATCTGAAAAAATCCTTAAAGGTTTATCAGGAAAGGCGGGATTATTTCAGTGTTTTGCTCCAAGAAAACCTTGGTGATGTGATTGCTTTTGAAAAACCTTCCGGAGGTCTCGCCATCTGGATGGAATGGAATATTCCGATTAATCTGATGCAACTGAGCCGGAAATGTGCTCAGGATAATCTTTTTATTCCTAAAACCCTGCTTTATCAGAATAAAAATCTTACCGCGATGAGGCTGGGCTTTGGAGATCTGAGTTTTGAGGAGATGGATAAAAGTATAGAGATCCTTTCCCAGAATATCCTCCATTTTAGATAAAGATAAAAAAGCCTCTACAATGATAGAGGCTTGGTATTTATTTATTGTTGATATGAAGTTTCTTCTTCTTTCGGTTTTAAATAAATAATAAGTCCTGTAGCAAGAAGTGTTCGTGATCTGTACTATTTGAAGTATTTATCAAACAGGGTTAATTGTTCAGAAAGTGAGCGGCTCCAGTATTGATTATCGTGAGCTCCTAGGGATTCTGTATACAGATGCTGTATCTTTTGTTCAGTAAGTTTTGCATGGAATTTTCTGTTTTGTCCGATCATCTGAATATCTTCCGTTCCACAGTCGAAAATATAACGTTGTCCGGCTGTAGCCATTAATTTAATCTTGTTGTCTGTAAAGAGATTAGAGTTTATAGATTCCAATGGTCCTATTACTTTATTAACCATATATTTATTATAGCCTTCTCCAAAAGCATTAAAATCTAAAGCGCCACATGAACTTCCTACAATTCCAAATGTCTTGTTATAGGTGACCCCAATATTTGTAGCTCCATAACCGCCCATACTCCATCCCAAAATTCCCCTAAATCTCTTTTCAGCTTTTACCGGATAATTTTTGTCAATAAAATCAACCAATTCTTTTCCGATAAAGGTTTGGTACTGGGAGTCTTTAATGATCGGACTGTCTACATACCAGGAACTGTAATTTCCGTCAGGTAATATATAAATGGTTTTATACTCCTGAGCTTTCTTAACGATATCTGGAATATCTTCCTTTAGTATTCTGTCTGGATTACCACTGAAACCATGAAGAATATATACCGATGGATATGTTGTATTGGGTTGTACGTTTGGAGTGATGATGATCGTTTTGATCTTTTTATTCATCTTAGGACTGAAAACTTCCTGATGAATGATCTTCTGTGCTGAAAACTGTGCAAAGGCAGTCAGAACAACAACAATGTTGATTAACTTTTTCATGCTTTAAAAATATTTAATTAATAATGACTGACCATCAGATACATGTTACCTAAATTTAAGATTTTTTGTTTACATAATCAATGCATCCGTGTGATCTTATAACAATACAAAGTTGCACCGGAAAAAAAGGAAAAGCCTCAACAAATGTTGAAGCTTTTGTCAATTGATTTCTTATACTATTGCTGGAATTAGTATTTCCATAGCATTAATCCTGCCTGATAGCCTGCCCCCAATGTCCAAATCAGAATATGTTCTCCTTGCTGGAGTTTTCTTACATTCTTTTGATATTGATGCAAAGCCAGAAATGGACTGGAAGAGCCGGTATACCCTACTTCTCTTGAATAGAACGGAATTTTTTCTGGCGGTAAATTAAAATGTTCACCAATAATATTGATGTTTTTTAATGAAAATTGAGAAAATAAAAACAGGTCGATTTTTTCAATATTTAAATGATTACGTTCTAAAAAACCGTTCATATCATTCAGTGCAAAATTGACACTACCACTTCCATCGAAGCTATTATCCCATAAAGTAACATCATTCGGATGGTAACAAGAATATCCTTTAGGAGGAAACAAAACCGTATTACAAATACTACTGTCTGTATGGTAAAGAACATCCATTAATCCTGAAGTAGAATCATCTTTTTCTACAATAAAAGCAAAAGATGAATCCGAAAAACAAAATGCTGTTACAGGATTCTCAGAGTCCAATATACTTGATAATTTCTCAGAACATATTATCAATGCTTTTTGAGCTGTATCGGATACCGATAGATATTTTGTAATCTGGTCCAAGGCTACAAAAGCTCCGATACAATTGACATTGATATCATAACACAGTGTATTCGCCTTTCCCTGTAATGCCTGATGAATTTTGATCGCATCACAGGGGATGAGGTGTTCTGAAGTGCTGGTTACAAATACAATAATATCAATATCCAAAATGGAAGTATTGCTTTCTCTGAGGGCTCCCTTTGCTGCATGTATTCCCATAGATAATGTTGTCTCTTCCGAATCTTCAGTTGCAATAAACCGATTGCTTCGTCCTAATGCATTTTGAATTTTTTGCATAGACACATTTTTCTGTTCAAATTGTTCAATAACAAACTCATTGGTTTCCGCATGTTCCGGATGATAAAAATAAGTGTGACCTAATTTCATGATTTTGGTTTTATTAAATTTATTTATTTCCCACTATAGGGATTTAATGTAAAATTAATAAAATATACCATGTAAAAGCTGTATTAATAAAAATTATTCTATTAGTAAAAGATTATATCTAAGATATAACTAAGAAAGTTGATAAAATTATTTGTTGATTTCCTTTTTTATACGGCTCAATTGTGTAGGAGTTATTCCCAAATAGGAAGCTATATGATGTTGCTTTAGTCTATCATGCAGAGATTTATTTTCAAGCAATACTATATACCGTTGTTTTGCGGTTTCAAATTTCAAGGAAACTTCAAGCGGTTCCTTTTTTACCACCCAGTTCTTTTCCAGATATCTAATTTGAAATAGCGCAAGATCATGATGCTTTTCCAGTAGTTCGCGAAAAGTTTTAACCGGATATTTAATAACGGAACAGTCTTCAAGGGCAATGATGCTGAAATCACTGGGTTCATTTTTAATAATGGCAGAAGTGGAAGCTACAAAACTGTTTTCCTCAAAAAAGATCTTATAGATATTATTTCCTTCTTCATCTGTTGTGTAGTACCCTATTAAACCGGATTTAACGAAATAATAATATCTGGCCATACTCCCGGATTCCAGAAGAAGTTCATTTTTTTGAAAATGTTCCTCACTGCAGATTTCCACTAAGGCTTTGGTTGTTTCCTCTGATAATGGATAATAGGTATTGATTTGATGTAGGAATTCTGAATTGTTCATTGTATCAAAGAAATAACATGTTGGCTACAGGAAGGCTAGCAAAGCACTTTAGAGTACGTATAGAAACTTTTACTCCAGAGTTTTCTTCATCATCAGGTCTGTTTGTTCATCATCTCCAAGCCTGAAAATGTGTTTATCAAACTCAACAAAACCGTTCTTTTTGTAGAAATGTAATGCTCTCAGGTTTTCTTCCCAGACTCCCAGCCACAGATATGATTTTTTGAGATGTTGAGCGGTTTTCAATGCCTGATCGTAAAGAAGCTGCCCAATTTTCTTACCATGATGACTTTTCTTTACATAGATCCGTTCAATTTCAAGGCTGGTATCATCCTGTAATTCGGTCTGTGCTTTACCGGAATTCACTTTCAGATAACCTACCGGATCATCTTCTTCCCAGGCAATATAAAAATGAGAATCAGGATTCTTAAGTTCAGAAGTTATTTTTTCAATATTGAAGCTTTCTTTAAGATATTTTTCCATGGCTTCTTCCGTATTGTTTTCTGAAAACGTTTCAGAAAATGTCTGGACACCAAGTTTCTGGATAATATCCATATCTTCCGCAGAGGCTTTATTGATGATAATTGAGGCCATTTTTAAAAAGTTTTATGAAAATAATATTTTTCTGAATGCTTCAGATGCCAGATGTACCTGTACACTCCAATCATCGGCAGCATCACTTCCCGCATCATCAGAAATATACTTTAAACATAGAAATGGGATGTTTTCTTTTTGTGCAATTAATGCTAAAGGATAGGCTTCCATATCTACAATATTATAATCCGTTTCAGAATGGTTCATTTCAAAGCTGTCACCACTTCCGCAGATTCCTTCTTTTAAAGTGTCCATTTTAAGACCATATTCCAAAACAGGCGGAACTCCGGATAATGGGGTTTCATACAGTTTAAAACCTAAGCCTCTCACATCCATATCTCTCTGGATAAACTTGGTACAGCAAACCACTTCTCCTTTATGAAAACCCTTACTTCCTGCAGACCCCAGATTCACAATTAATTTAGGTTTTCTAAGGTGAATTTCCTTCGTCAATTCTATCGCTGCATTTACCTTCCCGATGCCTGTTATTAATTTATTTTTCCCATCAAATACCGTTCCTGCTTCAGAATCCAGAGCAAAAACAAAAAGACTGTCTACAATAGGAAAATGAAATTCATTATTAATTTTAATCATTGAAAAATATAGATTTATACTGTTTTACAAAGATACAAATCATTATAAAGTTTCTTAATCTTTTGCATTAAAATAAATAGCCTTTCACAAGATTATAATAAAAATAAAACCCCAAACTAAAATAGCTTGGGGTTTATATGATTAAATGCTGCATCCATCTGTATCACAGGAAGCACCGTTACTTCCTGAAAGATCTTTAAAAGGACTTACCGTCTCTTTATAAGTCTGCTGCAATGCATTTTCAAATACTTCTACAGGCTGTGCTCCGGAAACGGCATATTTTCCGTTCAAAACAAAGAAAGGAACTCCGGAAACTCCATTGTTTCTTGCTTCCATAATATCCTGATTTACTTCATAATCCAATTGGTCAGAAGTAATGGCTTCTCTGGCTTCTTCTTTATCAATGCCCAGGTTTTCAGCAAGGGAAATCAATACCTCAGGATCTCCTACATTTTTGCCATCAATAAAATGAGCGATAAATAATGCTTCTTCCATTTCATTGGATTTGTTATGCTTTTTAGCCAAATGAAGAAGTCTGTGAGCACTGAATGTATTGGTAATTAATGCTTTTCAAAATTGAAATCAATTCCGGCTCCTTTTCCCATTTGCGTAACCTGAGCCAGCATTTGGTTAGCCTGAGCTTCCTGAACTCCTTTTTTTTCTCTAAAATATTGAATCGTATTTTGAGTCTTATCAGAATCTAAAGTTGGGTCAAGCTGAAAGCTCTTCCACTCTACTTCCACTTCATCTTTAAATGGCAATTTTTCCAAGGCCTGTTCAAAGTTATTTTTCCCGATATAGCAAAACGGACACATCACGTCCGACCAGATTTCTATTTTCATTCTATTTAATTTTAATTCGAATTGAGTATAACAAAGATACGAATTTATTTTAATGTAATAAAATTTGTTACATTTATTCCGAACAACTTTGAAGAAGTGGCCTCTTCTTTTCAAATATACTTCTCAATACCATCATAAGGAACGCAAGAATCCCAAATACAAAACCTATCCAAGGTGTGTACGCTACTCCTTGGGTGATAATGATCCATCCTCCAATAGTCGTTCCTAAAGTAACTCCCAGATTACCGAAAGAAGTGGCGAGACTATTGGCAAATTCCAAAGCATCAGGCGCTGCAGAGATCATATAGGTAGAAGCATTCAGGAAACTTGGTGAATATAGGAATCCCCAAACTGCGATGACAATAATAGTAGCCCATAAATTTCCATCCGAAACAAATAATAATACAGGAATTAATACCGTCCCGGAAAGAAAAAACGCCAATGTTGCTGTTATATTTTTATTAAGCATTTTACCCGCCATCCTGTTGGCAATAATGCCTATAACTCCAAATAAAAATAACATATAACTTACCATGGTGGTATCCATTCCCTTAGCTTTACCCAGGTAATCTGCAAAATAGCTATAGGTGGAAAACCAGGCTGTAATCATAAAAAAATTAGTGAGTGTACTTAAAATAAACGGGGGCTGTTTTAAAATGCTGATCTGGCTTCCATATGACTTTTTCTCCTTGACAGGCATTGATGGAAGAAGAAAATAAATGGTCCCCAACGCAACCAAACTCACGACTGCCTGTATCATAAATGAATATTCCCACGAATAAAGTGCTGAAATCCAGGTAGCAAAAGGAACCGTAGTAACCATTGCTATAGCCACACCACTGAAAACAATGCTCATCATTTCATTTTTATTAGTGTGATCGGCTTCGGATACCGCTACAGACAATGCGGTTGCAATATATACGGGCTGTAAAAATGCAGGAAGAATTCTCACGACCATCAGTAACCAAAATGGTGGTGAAAAAGAAGAAACAATCCCGGTGAACAGAAACATAAAGATAGCTGCTGCCATGATCTTCTTGCGGTCAATTCCTGAGGTAAATAAAGTCATAAAAGGTCCTGTAAGAGCAATAATCAAAGCAAAAGCACTTAAAAGATATCCTGCTTTATCGATACTGATCTTGTAATACGCTGCAAGCTGTGGCAGGATCCCAATGATCCCAAACTCTGTAGTAATAACAGCAACAAACCCTAAACATCCAATATAGGCATACTTTTTCATGGCTATTTCTGTAGGTTGATTTATTTAAAATGCTGTTGTGCAAAACTTCCCATTTCATTGATGGCCAGCTGGGTTTCTTCCAAAATTTCTCCCATATGCATAAATCCGTGAACCATATCTTTATAAAAGCTTGTGGTAAGAGATACTCCTGCATTTTTCATGTTTTCAGAAAGATTTCTAGCATCATCAGCCAAAGGATCATGTTCTGCAATCATGATAAGTGTTGGTGGGGTATTTTTGAAATCCTTTATTAAAACAGGAATTGCCAACGGATTATTACTTTCTTCTTTGGGAAGATACCAATTCCAGGCGTCTACTCCACCTTGTTTATTAAGTACCGGTCCGTTTTCATAAGTGTCCCAGGTTTTTGTATTAAGCTGATTATCCACAGCAGGATAAATCAAAACCTGAAACTTAAACCGTTCTCCAATCTGAGTAGAAACTGCGGTTGATAATGCACCTCCGGCACTGTCGCCAATAATTCCAATCTGGTTCTGATCAATTCCTAAAGAATCTGCATTTTCTACAACCCATTGTACCGTATCAAGACAATCATTTAAACCTGCGGGAAAAGGATGTTCCGGAGCGAGGCGATAATCTATAAAAATGACAACAGATTCTGTTCTATTGGCTAGTTTACGAACAACGGCATCATGGGTTTCAAAACCACCGGCGATAAACCATCCGCCATGGATATAAATTATAGCTGATGATTTTTCAACGGTTTTTCCTTTTGGACGGTAAATTCTGACCGGAATCTGATGATTTTCTCCTGGAATATTCAGCTCTTCAATCATTGCAATGGCTTCTTTTTTAGCACTAAGCTGTAAAGACATAGCTTCAAGGTATTTTCGGGTATCATCCAATGGATTTTGGGGATTAAAAGACTGTATTTTTTCTAAATGGGTTAAAATCTGATTGATTTTAGGTGTTAACTGCATTTGTTTTAATTTAAGTTAATATTGTTTTGCAGTGAACAGTAGCGCTATTGTTATTTATCTGCTTTTATGGAACAAATTTAGGCCTGATACCTTACATTTGCACTATACGGATATCATTGTATGGTACTAACAAATTTGTAAGTAATGGGAAAGATAAAAGAAAGTTCAACGAATAATATCAACAGGCAATACATTCAGGAATGTGATTTAAGTTATGCCGTTTGTAAGATTGGCGGAAGATGGAAACTGTTTATTCTGAGCAAATTAAAAGATGAAAAATTGCGTTTCAGTGAGCTTAAAAGAGCTATTCCCGGAATTACGGAAAGGATGCTTACCCTTCAGCTGAAAGAACTTGAAAAAGATGGACTGCTCAAGAGAACAGTATATGCGGAAGTTCCGCCAAGAGTTGATTATGAGCTTACTGATATTGCCAGAGAGTTGATTCCTATATGGGATACCCTGAATAACTGGGGCGGAAAACACCGAAAACTTATTGAAGAGCAGGAAGACTGTAAAGAATAATCAGTTGTAAAAGTAGATAACAAAACTGAAAACTTGAAAATATTTTATAGCCACGAATGCACGAATGATTTTTGAGTATGTATAAAAATCTATGCCCTTTGCGGTTTAAAAATAAGAAGTTTATTGTTCACTACAAAGGGCACATATAATAAAAAACAGAAAATCACTTTGAAGTATTTTCCAAGCTTACAATTGAATCATTAAAAATGTTTGTAATCAGAATAAGATTTTGTGATGTATTCCAACAAATAAGGATTAAGATTTATTGACTTTATTACAAAACAAGACATGGGCAATCAGTGCAAGAACTCCAAATACCGTTCCTACGATACAAACGCCCGTCCATTGCGCTTTCTGCCAGGCAACGGAAGCCAGCCATGTTCCCAGCGAACCACCAATGAAATAAGAAACCATATAAACAGTATTCAGCCTGTTCACCGCATTGGATTTAATTAAAAAATAATTGGTCTGGTTCATAATATGACTGGATTGTACTCCAAGGTCTACGAGTATTACTCCCACAATTAAGCCCCAATAGGTTTCCCCTCCAAAATAAGTGAATCCCCAGCTTCCTATCAGAATCAGTAGTGAATATAATATGATACGGTTAATGTCCAGGTACTTTTGTAGCTTACCAACCTTTGCTGCTGCTAAAGCACCCACAGCTCCAGCCAGCCCAAAACTTCCTACTACGGATGAACCAGCATTAAAAGGAGGTTTCTCCATATGGAAAACCAGTGTGGTAAATAAAGCGCACATCGATCCGAAAGCCATAGCACCCCGGAAAGATGCCAGCTGAAGAATAGGTTGGGTTTTAGCAAGATGAGCTACGGAACGCATTAATTCTTTGTAAGTTCCTTTGAAATTGGGAGACAATTCAGGAAGCATTTTGTAAACGGCCAGCCAAACTACAATCATTAATCCTGCAGCAATTCCAAACATGGCTCTCCAGCCCCATACTTCCCCTACAATTCCACCAATGAAACGGGAAAGGAGAATTCCTAATAAAAGTCCGGACATTACCAATCCGATATTAGCCGATTTCTCTTTATCTGAGGAAAGTTCTGCTGCAATAGGTACAAACAGCTGAGGAATAACCGAAGTAGCTCCAATCAATAAACTGGCAGCATATAGCATCCACAGCTGATTGGCAAAGGTCATCCATAACAAGGAACCAAAAACAAGAAATAAATCGATCAGAATTAATTTTTTACGAAAAAACTTATCTCCAAGTGGTACAATCAGTAACAATCCGAGTGCATAGCCAATCTGGGTGAGTACAGAAATTTTGCTGGCAGCAGCTTCAGAAACGTTAAGATCTTCAGAGATCAATGCCAATAAGGGTTGGTTATAATAATTGTTAGCCACTACAAGCCCTGAAATGATTGCCATTAGCCAGACTACTGTTCTGGAAATGTTGTTGGTAGAGTTCTCCTGCATCTTAAAATTTTTATTGAACAAAATATATCCTGATGACTTTATGTTTTCGATATATTTTTAACGACCTCAAAGGTAAGTGTTTTCATAAAATAGACGGATATTTTTAATTGATTTCACCTGTCAGTGTTATAGATTTTCTCCTTATAACCTGCTTCAATAAAGAGTTTTTTTCAAGTATTCTCCGATTTTATCTTTACATTTGTAAGAACACACATTTATTTTTATGGATTATATGGATTCCAGGGAACAGATCTTACAGAAATCTGCAGAAGCAAAAGAACTTTTTCTTCCTCATATTTCAGTAGACCCCGTAGTTTTTGGCTTTGACCAAAATGAACTTAAGGTATTGCTGGTAAAAATGAAGTACAGAAAACAATGGTTGTTGCCGGGAGGCTATGTAAGAAGAGATGAAGATTTGGATGAAGCAGTCGTAAGAGTGTTGGAAGACAGAGCTGGGGTTACTGATGTATTTCTGGAAGAATTTGGCGTTTTTGGGAGAAAAAACAGAAGTCAGCTCTATTTTGAAGAGTTTGATGAAACCCTTTTCCAAAAGCAAAGATTTATTTCGGTAGGATATTATGCACTTTACAATTCTTCTGAAATTAATCCTGTAGCCGATGATGTGAGTGAAGCCTGTGAGTGGGTCTATTTGCATCAGTTACCTGAAATTGATTTTGCTATGGATCACCGGGAAATTATTGAAAAGGCGTTGCTTACTTTACGGGAAAAAATCTCTTCCAAACCAATCGGGTACAATCTAATGCCTGAAAAATTCACCCTTCCGGAACTGCAGAAGCTATACGAAGCGATATTGGGTAAAATACTCAACAGAGGAAACTTCTACAGAAAGATTAAAAATCTGAATGTTTTAAAAAAGCTTGATGAACAGAGATATGTAGGAGCCCACAGGTCTCCCGATCTTTATTCTTTTGATATAGAAAATTATGAAAAGGCTTTGGAAAACGGACTGAACAGCTGGTAGAAATTTTCATTGTTTTTGCCGATGATCTATATTGATGAAAAACCTTTTGAATATTGGAAATATTCAGGAAATTTGCAGTATGAAAATTATTCCACTTAAAGAAGGCAATTTCTCAGCCAGTAAAATCAAAGACTTTACGCTCTTAACAGAAGAAAATTTTGATACCGTTCGTGGAGTAAAAATGTCTGTTCAGCCTTTTTTAATCATTACTGAAAACGATTATATCCTTCTAGATGCCGGAATTGGATGGAAGAATGAGACAGGTAAAACAGTGATATCAGAAATTCTTGAAAGAGAAAATGTGAATCCTGAACAGATTACAAAGCTTCTTCTTTCTCACCTTCACAAAGATCATATTGATGGAGCAATAACCATTACAGATAATGGTTATGAAGCCACTTTCCCCAATGCGCAAATCTATATTCAGAAACGTGAACTAGATTTTGCTATGGAAAATAAAGGAAATCCTTCTTTTGATTTTACTATTTTGGAAAAGCTTATTCAGTTACCGAATATTGTTTGGATGAATGATGATAAAGGTCAGATTAGTAAAGAAATTTCCTATGAGGTGGTTGGTGGACATACTCCGTTTATGCAGGTGTTCTGGATCAGAGAACATGAGGAAACTGTTTTTTATGGCGCAGATGATCTTCCACAAGCTTCCTATTTGAAATACCACCTGGCCTACAAAAGTGACTTCGATGGCAGAAAAGCAATGGAGCTAAGGCTTTTATGGGCAAAGGAAGCCAAGGAGAACAATTGGAAAATACTTCTTTATCATGATCTGGATAAAACTGTTATTAACACCTAAAAAATGGTTTAAATTTCATTAAACCATTTATAGATATCAAACTCAGAGGGAATATTAAGCTTCTTTCTGAGTCTGTTTTTCCGGTTTTGTATTGCTTTTGGAGTAACAAAGATACAGGTTGCTATTTCTTTTGTTGTCATGTTAAGCTTAAGATAAATACAAAAGATCAGTTCAGAATTTTTAAGGCCAGGCTGTATAGCAGATAACTTTTCAAAAAAATCCGGATAGAACAATCTGAATTTGTTAAGCAGACGGGGAGAATTTGCCTTGGCTAATGCTATGATTTCATCTTGTACAAGAATCTTCTGATTCAATTCCTCTAAATTCGGTTCAGTTTTTTTGTTTTTCATAATACTTTCTCATCTCTACTCTTTTCTGTTATGCATCTTTTGCATAGCAGTACAAAATCTTTTTCTTTATAAGTCTGTGTTTAATAATTGATTACAGGGAAATAAAATAGTTTTCATGTATTCAAAACCTCATTGTTTTTTAGATAATATTTAATAATTTTAATACTTTGTCTAGTAGTTATTAAATGATTAAGTTAAAAAATTCATACATCTGAATTTTCATTCATTTTTGTATAGGGCAAAGAAATAAAAAATGATTAAAATTTTATTAAAACAGAGTACCACATACATACCACGTTATGTTTTTCAACAAAATATCCCAACTGCTTTTATCAGCCTGTTTATAATCTTTTTTGCAGGATATAAATGTAGGAGGTTACATCTTTCACTTTTTATGATTCAAATCAATAGTTTTTAAAATTATAATATGATAAAAATAAATTTTTGTGGTATTTGAATGGTACCTTATGATATGGTTAATGAATGAAATAAACGTTTCTTTATTTTTTTAAAATCCTAAACGTACTTATAGCATTTAAATGCTGGAAGAATTTGTGTTTATTAAGGCTTTTGAAATTGTAACTGGCAATAAATCAGAGATATGATCGTTGAAAATTTATTAGTATCATTTGGAGCAGAAACAAAGAACTACAAAGCAGGAGAAATCATTTTCCGTGAAGAAGATCTGCCATTACACTATTATCAGATAGAAAAAGGAAAAATAAAACTAAACAATTATACCGAAGAGGGGAAGGAATTTATTCAGAATATATTCTCTGATGGACATAGTTTTGGAGAATCTCTTTTATTTGTAGAACGTCCCTATCCTATGAATGCTGTAGCCATAGAAGATTCATCTGTTTTCAGATTACCCAAAGCCAGCTTTCTGAATTTGATACAAAGCAATCCGGAAATCTCTTTGAATATTTACCAATGTCTGGCTGAAAGAATGTATTATAAGTATATTATGTTCTACAATCTTTCCTTTCAGAATCCGGTATCTAAACTGAAATTACTATTAGATTACCTGAAAAGTTACCATGATGATAAAGTTCCTTATTCTTTCCAGATTCCCCTAACAAGACAACAATTAGCTTCATTGGTAGGACTTCGTGTAGAAACAGTAATCCGGACCATTAAACAGATGGAAAAAGATAAGATTGTAAAGATTGAGAAAAGGAAAATTTATTATTAAAAATATCCTGTTTTTTTAATTCTAAAACTCTATGTCTCTACAGATCAAGCTGTCTCTGGAATTCTGCCAGGTATTTTGCAATATGAATACCATCTGCCAGTCCGTGGTGAGCTTCAATAGAAACCGGCATGTATTTTCTGCCATCGCGGATATTGAATTTACCAAAAGAAATCTTTGGTACCGATTCATCATTGTTAAAATTTGTTGGGTGAAGAATTGCACTGAATGAATTCCATGGAATAGTCGTATGTCTTACATGATCCTTTCCCAATCGTTCATTACTTAATCTAAGTCCTGTAGAATGGTGTACACCTCTAATTTCATCTTGTAATGCAACATTGAATGTTTCAAAGTCCTCTGAAAAAAGAGTGAATGAAAAACCAAAAGTTCCATCCGGTCTACCAATCGTACTTCCGGCATGAACCGTATCAAACTGAACAACCTTGCCATCAATAATCCTCAGTTTTAATTCATCAACCATATTAATGGCCATCATCGATTTGTGATAGTAATAAGCAAAGAAAGAGTATCCGTTTTCTTTAGCTTTTTCATAAGCTTTTGTACAATCTACTTCGGTAGTGAAACCAAAATATGGACTTGCCATTTGAGAGAAAAATTCAAAATGCTCCTTTCTGTTCCATTGCTCGAGGTCTACAATCTTCATTGATTTTAATTTTCGGCAAATTTCCGCAATTTTTCTCGATTTTATAAAGGAAAGCTGCATTAATTTTTTATTAATAGCTTGTTTTTGGATTAAAAATATCATTCAATAGAGAGTGAAAAGCATGATTGTTGCATTAATTGTAGCTGTTGAAAATACTAAGATGCAAGTTTTTCAGGTAAGTACTTTAAGCGGCAAGGATTTTATCTGTGATGAAATTAAATGTGATGGACGACCTTGCTTGATTGTTGATTTGTGCCTTTGTGTTTTTTCAATAGATTAAATATACATCATTATGAAAATACAAAACTTCAAAGGAAACCAATGGTCAGCAAGAAAGGTAGATCAGGTTTATATTGTCAGCCTTAAGAATCATTCCAATATTGTAGAAGCTTTATTAGACTTTGTTCAACATCAGAATATCCAGTCAGGAGAAGTTACCGGAATTGGAGCTGTGAGTGAAGCAACACTTAGGTTTTTTAGCTTTAAGACCAAAAAATATGTGGATAAAACATTCAATGAACAAATGGAAGTTGCCAATATCTCAGGAAATGTTTCTGTAATAGAGGAAAAACCCATACTTCATTTGCATGTTACCTTGGGAAGAGAAGATTATACAGCTTTAGCGGGGCATCTTTTAGAAGCAAAAGTACATGGAGCCGGAGAGTTTATTTTTTATCCTTTAAATACCCGGACGGTAAAAACGAAAGATTTGGAAACCGGAATTAACTTCTATGATTTTGAAAAATAAAACTTCAATTACCTATGAAAGCAGTATTTTTGATGAAATATTTTTCGGATGTTCGATGTGCTACTGTCCCATATTCAGAATAAAGTTGAGATTAATGATGAACAGAAAGAGCTGATTCAGTCCTTTTTTACAGTCAAAAAATTGAAGAAAAAACAATACCTACTACAGGAAGGAGATATTTGTAAATGTCTTTCATTTGTAAGCAAAGGATTGTTAAAGTCTTATTTTCCTGATGAAAAAGGAAATGAGCATATCAATATGTTTGCTTTTGAAGGCTGGTGGATCTCCGATTTCAATAGTTTTATTCATCAGGAAAAAGCAGTTTTAAATATTGATGCGGTAGAAGATACTGAAATATTGATGATTACCTTGGAAAACTATGAAAAAATGATGCTGGAAATCCCCGCAATGGACCGTTATTTCAGAATTCTGTACCAAAACAGTCTCGTTACCAAGGATTACAGACTTATAGTGTACAATGGTTATACTGCTGAAGAAAAATACCTGCAACTGGCCCATAAAAATCCGGAAATGATTAAACGGGTTCCTCATAATCTCATCGCATCTTATCTTGGACTGGCTCCTGAAACCATAAGCAGGATCCGTAAAAAGAATTCCCTGAATAATACTTGATTCAGATCAACTCAAATGCATGATCCAGATCAAGGGTATACGCCTGTATATGATCATAATTTTGCCATAGAATTTTTACAATACTTATGGGAAATACAGAAAATATTGCATTGGTAGTAGGAGCTACCGGAATTACAGGGAATAATCTGGCAGAAGAACTCATTGCACAGGGCTGGAAAACGTATGGGCTATCAAGAAATCCCAATAATTGCATTACAGGTCTTCTTCCTGTAAAAGCAGATTTGTTGGATGAGCATAGTCTTATCGAAGCATTGGAGGGCATCTCTCCTACTCATGTTTATTTCACAACCTGGATGCGAAATGATACGGAAGAAGAAAATATTCGGATCAACAGTATGCTTGTACGAAATCTGCTGAATGTAGTATCTCCTAAAAAATCAGTTCAGCATGTGGCATTAGTGACCGGATTAAAACATTACCTGGGGCCTTTCGAATCTTATGTTAAAGAAGGGAAATTACCGGAAACACCTGTTCGTGAAGAACATCCAAGACTTCCGCTTCCCAATTTTTATTATGCTCAGGAAGATGAAATTTACAAAGCGTCTGAAAGAGATGGCTTTACATGGAGTATTCATCGCCCTCACACCGTTGTAGGATATGCTGTTGGCAACTTAATGAATATTGCTGCAACCCTGGCAGTCTATGCCAGTATCTGTAAAGAAACAGGAAGGAAATTCATTTGGCCTGGATCTGAAGCACAATGGAATGGGATTTCAGACATCACAGATGCTAAAATTCTGGCTAAACAAATAGTTTGGGCTTCCAACACAGAAACTGCAAAAAATCAAGCTTTCAATATTACAAATGGAGAGGTTTTCCGATGGAAATGGCTTTGGAAAAGACTGGCAGATTGGTTTAGTATAGAAGCAGAAGGTTTCAACGGTACAATAAGACCTCTTGAAAAAGAGCTGGAAAACGATCAGGAAACTTGGAAAGTCATTGCTGAGAAGTATAATCTGAAAGAGAAAAATTTAGACAGATTATCTTCGGCTTGGCATACCGATTTAGACCTTGGCAGACCCCTGGAAGTGATGTGTGATCTGTCAAAAAGCAGGAAATTGGGCTTTACTGCCTATAAAAGGACAGAAGATTCTTTTATCGAAGTATTTGAAAGACTGCGCACTGAAAATATAATTCCATAATTACGGGGAAATACAATCGCTACGAATGCACGAATTATTTTTATTCGTGCATTTGTTGCAATTATAAAACCAGTATTCAACCTTTATGACCAATAAAATATTTACAGCTTAAAAATATTTCTAACAATGTAAGCTTCTTTACATTTTTCTATTTTCTAGCACAAAGCATTTCACCCAATTTTATTTTGATATAGCAATAAATAATAATAAAATTAACAGTTTATCGTAAATTGGTTAAGTTTTTGAAGAAGTGTATACAAACCAATCACACCATTGAAGTTAATCACATTTACCAAAAAAGGAATTTATTGTCCTCAAGGGAAATTCTACATAGATCCCTGGAGGCCTGTGGATTTGGCAGTTATCACCCATGGACATGCTGATCATGCCCGTTGGGGAATGAAGAAATACCTTTGCCATCATTTTACCAAACCTATTCTGTATCAAAGAATTGGAAGTGATATAGAATGTCAGGGGGTAGAATATGGAGAGAAAATCAATATCAACGGCGTTCAGGTTTCATTACATCCTGCCGGACATATTATTGGCTCTGCTCAGATACGATTAGAGTATAAAGGATTTGTAACGGTAATTTCCGGAGATTATAAAGTTCAGGATGATGGTCTCAGCACTCCTTTTGAGCTGGTTAGATGTAATGAGTTTGTTACAGAAAGTACTTTTGGGCTGCCCGTTTATAATTGGTTAGAGATTGACGATTTAAATAAAAAACTGCAGAATTGGGTATTGAAAAATCAGGAAAACAGCAAAACTTCAGTATTCGTTGGATATTCACTTGGAAAGTCCCAACGAATTATGAAAGCTGTAGAAGGATTAGGCAAAATATATGTTCATTATTCTATCGGGAAGTTAAATGAAGCCTTTGAAAATGTAGGAATAGATCTTCCCGAATATACCATTGCCGATTTTAAAGAACGTCCAAAAGAAATGGAACATGAAATTGTCATTGTTCCTCCCGCTTTGCTGGATAGTAATATAATCAAAAAAATCCCCGATTCTGCCACTGCAATATGCTCAGGATGGATGCAGGTTCGGGGAGCCAGACGATGGCGAAGTGCCGATGCAGGTTTTGCCATGAGCGATCATGCCGATTGGAAAGGACTTCTGCAAACTGTAAAAGCTACAGAGGCTGAACTCGTACACGTTACCCATGGACAGACAGAAATATTTTCAAAATATCTGAACGAAATTGGAATTAACGCAGATGTGATAGAAACGCTGTTTGGTGAAGATGAAGAAGTATCTGAAAAAGAAACCATTGAAAATCCAGAGCTATGAGACATTTCGCAGATCTTATCAACGCTTTGGAAACCACCAATAAAACCAATGCTAAAATTGTTGCCATCATTGATTATCTGGAGCGTGCTCCGGATGAAGATAAGGTATGGTTTATTGCCCTATTTACAGGAAAAAGGCCCAAAAGGAATGTCAATACTAACTTGATGAAGGAATGGGCATTGGAAATTACAGAACTTCCTTTCTGGCTCTTTCAGGAAAGCTATTCCTCAGTCGGAGATCTTGGAGAAACAATTTCTTTGATTCTTCCACCACCGGAAGAAAAGATTGAACGAAGCCTTTCCCAATGGATGAAGGATATTATGGCGTTAAAGGAGAAAAATGAGGCAGAAAAGAAAGAATTTGTGCTCCATTCATGGAATGGTCTGGATTATACAGAACGTTTGATTTTCAATAAATTAATAGGCGGAAGTTTTAGAATCGGTGTATCAGATAAGACGCTGATTAATGCATTGAGTAAATTTTCAGGTCAGGAATCCAGTACATTGACCCACAGTTTAATGGGGAAATGGCAGCCTGATGAAGTTTCATTTAAAGAATTAATTTCCGCTGAAAATATAAATCCTGATAATTCCAAACCTTATCCTTTTTGTCTGGCTTATCCACTTGAAAAGCAATTGCAAGAATTAGGAAAACCTGATGAATGGCTGGTAGAATATAAATGGGACGGCATCCGTGGACAGATCATCCGGAGAAATGATGAAGTGTTTATATGGTCCAGAGGTGAAGAATTAGTCACTGAACAGTTTCCTGAAATTGCGGAAGTTGTAAAAGCAATGAAAGGTAATTTTGTTTTAGATGGAGAAATACTTGCGGTGAAGGAAGGTAAAGTTTTAAATTTTAATGAATTACAAAAAAGATTAAACAGAAAAACTTTAACTAAAAAAATGCTCTCGGAAATTCCAATTGAAGTATTTGCTTATGACTTATTGGAACTTGAAAATCACGATGTAAGAGATAAGCCAGTGTCAGCCAGAAGAGCTATGCTGGAAGAATTACTGTTGAATGAAAAGCCTGAAAACATCCTACTTTCCCAGAGCATAGATTTTGAAAAATGGGATGAATTGAATGAGATCAGGGAAAATTCAAGAAGTGTGAACAGTGAAGGGCTCATGTTAAAACAAAAAAACTCACCTTACCATGCAGGCCGGAAAAAAGGCGATTGGTGGAAATGGAAAATCAACCCTTTTACCATTGATGCCGTTCTGATCTATGCTCAAAAAGGCAGTGGAAGGCGAAGTGCTTATTATACAGATTATACTTTTGCTGTAAAAAATGAAGACAAATTGGTAACTATTGCCAAAGCTTATTCAGGATTAACAGACAAGGAAATTATGGAGGTCAGCAAATTTGTAACAAAGAATGCCATTGAGAAATTTGGTCCAGTACGAACTGTAAAAGCAGAGCTGGTTTTTGAAATTGCCTTTGAAGGCATCGGTTTCAGTAACCGGCACAAAAGTGGTGTAGCACTTCGGTTTCCAAGAATTGTAAGATGGCGGAAAGATAAGACGGTAGATGAAATTGATAACCTGGAAGAAATTAAAAAATTAATACAATAACGTGACAGCTTTTGAACATACCAACGGATTTACCATCATTCAGCAATGGATGAAGGATAAGGGCATCTCCCCTTTTAAATTTCAGACTGATACATGGCGGAAATTTGGAAGTGGGTATAGCGGTATGGTGGTAGCTCCTACAGGATTCGGAAAAACTTTTTCTGTTTTTTTAGCATTAATCTCGGACTTTTTAAACCATCCTGACAACTATAAAAAAGGATTGAAAATGATCTGGATCACTCCCCTTCGATCTTTATCCAAAGATATTGCTAAAGCAATGCAGGAAGCGATGGATGAGATTGGCATTGATTGGGTAGTTGGAGTAAGAAATGGAGATACAGATCCTAAAGTAAGACAGCAACAGGTCAGAAAAATGCCTGAAATTCTTGTTGTAACGCCTGAAAGCCTGCACCTTCTGTTGGCTCAGAAAAATCATGAAACTTTTTTCAGGGAGATGAAATGCATTGTTGTAGATGAATGGCATGAATTGTTAGGTTCAAAACGCGGGGTTATGGTAGAATTAGGAATATCACAACTCAGAAATTACGTACCGAAAATGCAGATTTGGGGAATTACGGCTACCATTGGAAACCTGGAGGAAGCAATGGACGTGTTGATTCCTTATGATATAAAAAAAACAAAAATAACGGCCAAAGAACAAAAAAAGATTGATATTATTCCTGTTTTTCCGGATGAAATTGAAATACTACCGTGGGCCGGGCATCTTGGACACAAGCTTGCAGATAAAGTAGTGCCTATTATTCTTGATTCAAAATCCACCATTGTTTTTACCAATACCAGAAGCCAGAGTGAGATGTGGTATCAGTTGCTTTTAGATGCTTATCCGGATTTTGCGGGTCAAATTGCCATTCATCACAGTTCCATCGATGCTCATTTAAGAATCTGGATTGAAGAAAATCTAAGTTCCGGAAAATTAAAAGCGGTTGTTTCCACTTCTTCATTAGATTTAGGAATAGATTTTAAACCCGTTGACACCGTCATTCAAGTTGGCTCAGCAAAAGGAGTCGCCAGGTTTCTTCAACGGGCAGGCCGTAGTGGTCACTCCCCTTTTGAAACCTCCAAAATATATTGTGTACCCACCCACTCTTTAGAATTAATCGAAGTTTCTGCTTTAAAAGAAGCCGTCAAACAAAAAGTAGTAGAACCCAGAGATCCACAGGTGCTGTGTTTTGATGTGCTGGTTCAGTTTCTCATGACTTTGGCCGTAGGAAATGGTTTTTATCCTGATGAGCTATATGAAAGGATTAAAAAAGTATATGCCTTTCAGGAAATAATGGATGAAGAATGGAAAAGTATTCTTGAATTTCTCACCACCGGTGGCAGTGTTTTAAAAAACTATGAAGAATTCCATAAAATTGAGATTATGGAAGATGGATTATATAAAGTGACCTCCCGAAAAATAGCCATGCTTCACCGGATGAATATGGGAGTGATTGTAAGTGATGCCATGCTCAAAGTTAAGTTTATTTCCGGTGGCTATATTGGAATGGTTGAAGAATATTTTATATCCAAACTGAAAAAAGAAGAGAAATTCATTCTGGCAGGAAGAACTCTTGAAGTGGCGATGATTAAAGACATGACTGTTTATGTGAGATCAGCTAAAGGAAAAGCTTTGGTTCCGAGTTATCTTGGTGGAAGGCTGCCTTTAAGTTCCGATCTTGGGCATTTTTTGAGAGAGAAACTTTCGCATGCTTTAAATCCAAAAGCTTCAGAAAAAGAATTAAAGTTCCTGCATCCGCTGCTGGTGAATCAGGAGGAGAATTCTCATATTCCAAAGGATGATGAATTTTTGGTCGAAATGATTAAAAACCGCGAAGGCTATCATCTGTTTATGTATCCTTTTGAAGGTCGTCTGGTCCATGAGGTAATGGCAGCTTTGATTGCCTTTCGAATCTCAAAACTGGTTCCTATTTCCTTTTCAATGGCGATGAATGATTACGGATTTGAATTATTCAGTGATAAGGAAATTCCGTTGAATGAAGAAAATATTCAGCAAATAGTAACCAGAGATAATCTCATGAATGATGTGATTGCCAGTATCAATTCTGCAGAAATGGCAAGGAGAAAATTCAGAGATATTGCCGTGATTTCAGGAATGGTGATTCAAAATTATGCAGGTAAGCAACGATCCAATAAATCATTACAGAGTTCGGCAGGGTTGATTTTTAAAGTGCTGGAAGATTACGATTCCAGTCATTTTTTAATCAAACAGGCCTATACAGAAGTTTTTAATATGCAACTTCAGGAACAGAGGCTCGTGGAAGCTTTTAAAAGAATTGAAAAATCCAGAATTATTTTAAAACATTCCCGTTCCTTTACCCCTTTAAGTTTCCCAATCAAGGTTGACAGTCTTAGACAGACCCTTTCCAGTGAAGGTTTGGATGCAAGAATTAAAAGAATGCTGAAGCTTTGAAACGAATTAATACATGATGATTATCAGGTCTCAACGATAAAAAAATGTCCTTTTTATAACTAAAAGCTTTTAATAAGTTCGTAACTTAGAGTATCTCTTATAAGAGTAAAATATTAAAATAATGGCAAAATTGTTTTTGGTCCGTCACGGACAGTCACTTTGGAATCTTGAAAACAGATTCACAGGTTGGCAGGATATCGATATTACAGAAACGGGAATTGAAGAAGCAAAAAATGCAGGAATTGCCTTAAAAAAAGAAAAAATAGACATTGCCTTCACCTCAGTCTTACTCAGAGCCAAACATACTCTTTCTATTATCCTGGATGAAATAGGAAAACCCAATATCCCTATTGTCATGGATAAAGCTTTGAATGAACGTTCTTATGGAAATCTTGAAGGGCTTAATAAAGCAGAAACCGCATTGAAATACGGAGAAGAGCAGGTTCATACCTGGCGTCGGTCTTTTGATGTAGTTCCACCAGGTGGCGAAAGCCTTAAAGATACTTATAACAGGGTGATTCCTTATTTTGAAAAAGAAATTACCCCTTTGTTGAAACAAGGTGAAAATGTATTGATTGTTGCCCACGGCAATAGCCTCCGCGCACTCATCATGTACCTGGAACACTTATCTCCTGACGAAATTCTGGAAAGAGAAATTGCAACGGGAGTTCCAATCACTTATATTTTTGATGAAAAATTTCATGTAAGCAGAAGAGAGAATAATTATTATTAGAGCAATCTTTTGTAAGAAAACTTAAACTTTAACCCCAACCTTTACTTGATTCACCGTGTTTATAGCCATTAAAGAAATTATCATTCAAAATGATATCTTTATCCTTACTAATCAGCGTGCTGTATTTTGGAAAAAAGAAAAAGCCTTAATTCTTTCTGATCTTCATATTGGTAAGACAGCCCATTTTCGTAAAAATGGTATTGCGGTGGCCAATCATATTATGAAAAGTGATCTGGAAAGATTATCTGCATTGATTGAATATTTCAATCCGGAAAAGTTTATCGTGGTAGGAGATTTGCTTCATGCCGGTGACAATTCTGATGTGGATGAGTTTTGCCGATGGAGAAATCAATATCCCAGCTTGCAATTTTTTCTTATTGAGGGAAATCATGACCGTCTTTCAAAATCTTTAGAGAAAAAACTCTGTCTGCATTTTAAAGCATCTTTATTAGAATTGAGCGTATTTACATTGATTCATGATTTTGATAAAGAAAGAACCGGCTTTCAGATTACAGGTCATATTCACCCTGGAATTGTTTTAAACTCGGCGGTAAAAAGGATCAGGCTTCCCTGCTTTGCACTGAGTGAAAACCAGTTATTACTTCCTGCGTTTAGTGAATTTACAGGCCTGGATACTAAAAATCTGCCTAAGAAAAGTAAGTTTTTTGTGTTTACAGATGCTGAGATCTATGAAGTTTGATTTTTCTTACAGTCAAAGAATTATCCGTTCATAAAAACGTAAAATAAATAGCAAAATATCATATAGTAATTAGTATTTTTACCCCTTAATATAAAACAATTACCATGAAAAAACTAGTTATTTTAGCGGCAAGTACTGCTATTATATTTACACTTAATTCCTGCACTTCTGAACGAGATGAAAATATTACTCCGAAAGAAGCAACCATGAAAACTGATGCTTTAAATCGACAAGGGATGAAAATAGAATCATCCACTTCTAAAACTACACCCCCCATCCAAGGTGATAATCCAGACGATACCATCGATCCAACAAAACCAGACAGACCTAGATAATAGAATCCTATCATTAGCTTAGTCAAATCAACTTGTTAATTTCTTCTTTGCCTCCGTAATATGAAATTATAAGATTAAGATTTTGCGTCTGATTACAATAAATCAGGGTAGATTTTCGATCTACTCTGATTCCTTTATTACATCTTTATTTTTCTATTATAAAATGATTGTTTAACTGTCTTTCTCATCTAGCCATACTACTTTTTGTACAGAAGAATGTTCTTTCCCTATAATATCCTTGTAAAGTTCCGGTCTTCTTGCTTTCAAATACCTGTATCCTCCTGCCTGGGTAAGTTTTTCAGGAGTAATGACAGCTGATTCAAAACTATCTTCAAATGAATGGCATTCCGCAATAATATCACCAAAAGGATCAATAATCACAGAACATCCATTTTTAAGCTGGTCATCATCCATCCCAATTGGATTTGAAAAAATGATATAAGCTCCATTATCGTAAGCCCGTGCCGGCAACCATTTCATAAGCCAATCTCTTCCTTTCATCCCCTTGAATTCAAGTCGTAAAGAAGTAGGATCTTCTACCCTGTTTTCCCAAAGCTGAGGATCTACAAAACCAGCTCCGGGTCTTGTTGAAGGAGTGCACATAGTAACATGAGGCATAAAAATAATATCGGCACCCAGAAGCTTGGTTGCTCTTACATTTTCAATAATATTGTTATCATAGCAAATCAGAATACCGCATTTCCATCCCAGAATTTCAAATACACAGTATTCATTACCTGGAGTAAGATGAGGATTGATAAACGGATGAAGTTTTCTGTATTTGGCTTTCAGTCCGGTTTGATCTACGCATACATAAGCTTTGAAGAGATTGTTATCCACATCTTTTTCAAAAAGCCCGGCTAGAATGACAATATTATATTTTTCAGCAATCTGCTGTAGCCTTTTAATGCTTTCTCCCTCAGGAATAAGTTCGGCAATATCCAGCAGCTGCTCTTTGGAAAGATTTCGGGCAAAAGTATATCCTGTAATGGAGCATTCGTGAAAAGCAATCACGTCAGAACCTTCAGCGGAAGCCTGCTGAGCCAGTTTTTCTATGACAGCAAGGTTATATTTTTTATCTCCGCTTTTATTTTCAAATTGGGCAGTTGAAATTTTAATATTCATTGTTTTTTTCAGCAAATCTATTGCAATCTGCCAGAGAGAAATTGTATAAAACCGACATGAGAATTATAACTCAATGAAGTTAACCGCCATTTTATTTTCCGTTTTTATATACTGTCGCGGAGTGAGTCCTATGCTTTTTTTAAATTCCCTGATCAGATGAGACTGATCCGAATAACCGGCATGATAAGAAAGTGAAGTCATATTTTCATCACTGATTCCTTGATTCATAAGGCTTAAAAAGTAATGAAGGCGAATGATATTCGTATATTTTTTGGGTGAAACTCCCATATAGTTTTCAAATTTTCGCTCCAGGTGCCGTTCAGAATATCCTGTAAAATATTCCAGATCTTTTGATGAAACAGACCCTTTATGTTGAAGAATATATTGCTGAATAGCTGCTATAAGTTGATAATCAGTTCCAGTTTCTTTCGATATAAATCGGGTAAAAAAAATATTCAGATCATCAATAATCGTTAATGGATTTATTTTATCAAAAAGTTGGTCCTGGAATCGGATGAGCTTATCTTTCAATACATCTTCAACAGAAACAATCTGATTCTTAACTTCTTTTGCAGAAGTATTCAGGATCATATTTAGAAAATAAGGTTGAAAAACCACTGCTATAAAAGAAAATTTACCTTTTGAGGAAAAATCTTTATAGCTGTTCAATGTTCCATAAAAAAATGAAGCAGGTATATGCTCCTCTGAAAAATCAGAATACAGATTCATATTAGCAGACAAGATCAATCCGGTACTTCCATCAGTAAATAATCTGACATTTTTTATATCTTTTTCATGGTTTTCCAGAAAGATATAATGTCGGATAAAAGGAGCCAGATGTTTTGGTGGGGAAATCTGCATATTCAAATGTACGCAAAATTTCATCACGCATGATTTTAACTGATGTTATTGCTTGCTATGAATGTATGAACCCTTTTTATTAGTGACGTTCATGGTGATAATTTGTGCCGGAATATTTTTCTTATTCTTAATAAATCTCACACCGAAAAAATACGGGCACTTTTACAACGGCCAATAAGTAAAAAAACTATAAAATTTAAAAAACTTAAGTAAAGATACCACACTTTTCTTTCATTTGGTCAGGTATTTGAATGTTTTAATAAATACAAAAGATTCTATTTTCTGTAATAGAATTTTCTTTTGATATTCAACCAATCACTTAAAATATAATATAATGTCAACACAAAATCTTACCCACCTCGAAGCGATCAAAAAAATCAAAGAACTGTCGGAAAATGCAAGAATATGTATGTTCTGTACAGAATTGGAAACGATACCTGTCAATTCAAGGCCTATGACCTTACAGGAAACAGATGACAGCGGGAACTTATGGTTTATCAGCAGCGGAACCAGTAATAAGAATTTTGAAATAAAAGATGACCGGAGAGTACAGTTATTTTTCATGAATAATAAAGATTCCCAATATCTTTCGGTGTATGGAACGGCTTCTGTTTATAAAGACAAAGCCACTATAGAAGAAAAATGGTCACCTCTTGCAAAAGCCTGGTTTGACGGAAAAGATGATCCCAATGTGACAATTATCCGTGTGGAACCTAAAGAAACCTATTATTGGGATACCAAAGCTGGGAAACTGGTCAGTCTCTTTAGTTTTGTTGCATCAGCAATAACAGGTCATAAAACTAATAATGCTGATGGTGTAGAAGGAAATGCTATCATTTAAAAGATAAAAAAACGGCTCAAGAAATTGAGCCGTTGATATAATATTAATAATCTAATTTTTCACATCTTCTATAGATGCTCCAAAGTTAATATGAAGAACGTTCCCGCCAGGTGTTACTAAAGCTGGTACAGACCTTACCCCTGCTTTTTCAGCTTCTTCAATTTTCTTTTTTTCATTACCCAAATGGATAATTTCAACGTTTTCTAACCCGATAAGGCTGACAATATCATGTTCTGCACTGATGCATACAGGGCATCCTGCATGATAAAAAATGGATTTTTTCATAAGATGGTATTAATGAATAAGGGTTTGAATAATATTTCTTAATTCTTCGGTTTCTTTTTCATGCAAAGGCTTTAAAGGACTTCTCAAATTTCCACCATCTTCACCCAGAATATTCAGACCTGATTTCACAGCTCTTGGTAATCCTTTGTTGACAATGAATTTTAAAAGATCAAACTGTTGATAGAAAATAGTTTTTGCTTTCTCAAGATCCCCTTTTTCAACCGCATTATAAAGACTGATATTGAGCTCAGGGATAAGATTGGGGGCAGCTGTACACCATCCTCTTGCTCCGGCAGAAAATGCAGCCAGAGCCAAAGGGTTTGAGCCGTTATAAAAAGCCACCTCTTCTCCCAGTTCTCGTCTCAAATAATGCATCCTCTGAATATCTCCCGTGCTTTCTTTAATCATGGTTACATTAGGAATTTCAAGCAGCCTTTTCAACAGAGATGGTGACATATCTACTCCACTCGTTGCCGGATTATTGTAAGCCATAATCGGTATAGAAATTTTACGGGCTACAGCATCATAGTGCGCAACAATTTCGTCATCTGTGAGTTTCCAGTAGCTCATCGGAATAATCATCACGGCATCTGCTCCTGCTTTCTCTGCAAATTGAGCATGGTGAATCGTTTTCTCTGTGGTCAGGTTGGAAACCCCTACAAGAGTTGGAATTCTTCCTTTTACCTGTTGTAATGTAGCTTCTGTAACGGCTTCCTTTTCTTCATCAGACAGATAAGGCATTACCCCTGTACTTCCCAATGGAGCGATACCATGATTTCCTGAAATGATAAGCCTTTCTACCAAGTATTTGAAAAGCGGAATATCTACTTTTTCATTTTCATCAAAAGGTGTTATGGGATAAGCTATAATCCCTTTAAATGGCACATTTTTCATGTTTTATTCATTTAAAAATTTAAAATAATTTTTAGCAAAAAAGTTTTAACCCCTAAGAGAGATTTCATTTTAAGTAAAATTTCATTTTGAAAAAGAAAATCATATCCATGATCAATAAAATCAACCAAAATCGTCTCTTAATGGTTAAAAGCATAGGTATTAAAGGTCTCTGCCCTCTTCTTCTCTCAGAGCAACACCTAAGTTTTGTAATTGAGGAGCATTTTCACAGGCAATGTATTTTGCAGGCTCGGTATCACTTAAGTTTTGGTGCTTATGCCATGCCCATGAAGGAATATATACTGCATCTCCTGCTTCCCAGTGTACTCTTTCATCCTCTACTTCCGTCCAGCCTTTTCCTTCAATGACAAATAATACGGTTTCATAAGTATGACGATGTCTGTTCGTTTGTTGTCCAGGAGTTAATCCTCCAATGGTCATACTGACATTCTTACTCGGAAGATCGACAAAGAAAACAGGATGTTTCCTTTCTGTTGAAAACTGATTGTGCTCTCCTGCATTTTCTACATTTTTATGAATTAAATGGCTTGGTTTTACATACTTTGGTCTTGCAAACGTTTCGTGAAAGTCTTTTGAACTGAACTGTTTTTTGTCCATAATTTCTAAAATTTTAAAGTTTTGTGCTTTATTGCATGACAAAATTATTTTATATTTGGACTGTTTAAATGATTCAGTTTTTATATAAATAGATAGTCCAGATGTTAAGGCCTTGGAAATTAGAATTTGAAATCGATAAAAAGCTTGATAAAGCCGTGTATTTACAAATAGCAGATACCATTATTGCTGATATCCGTTCAGGAAGGCTGAAGCCCGGGGATACCCTTCCGGGAAGCCGGAATCTGGCAAACATATTGAAAATCAATAGAAATACAGTCGTAGAAGCTTATCAGGTTTTAATCAATGAAGAATGGGTAATTTCTAAAGAAAGAAAAGGGATTTTTGTCTCAGATCAGCTTCCTGCTTTACATGAAAATAGAACAGAAAAAAGGTTTGCTGCGTTGGAGAACCCCACAATGGCTCATGGGGCTATCATCAATTTTGATGATGGTCATCCGGACAGTAAAATTGCTCCTGTCACTGAATTGGCAAGAGCTTATCGGCAGATTTTTGGAATAAAAGCAAAATGGCAGATGATGGGATATGGAAATGAACATGGAGATATAGAATTCCGGAAAATGATCTCTCAAATGTTGAATCATCAGCGCGGTATGCAAATTAATGAATATGAAATATCCATTACAAGAGGAAGCCAAATGGCGATGTTTCTGACTGCTCAAAGTCTTTTAAGTCCAGGAGACTGTGTCATTGTTGAAGATCCTGGCTACCAACCGGCATGGCAGGCATTTGAATATGCAGGAGCCGAGCTTTTCCCTGTTTCTGTAGATGAAGAAGGAATCAATGTACAGGCTATTGAAAAGCTTTTATCTCAACATAAGAATATTAAAGCCATCTATATTACTCCTCATAGACAATACCCAACAATGGTTACTTTAAGCTTATCAAGGCGTTTAAAATTGATAGAGCTAGCCAATCAACATACTATCACCATCATTGAAGATGATTACGATAATGAATTTCATTTTGGTTACCGTCCTATTCTGCCTATTTCCAGCTTTCCTGAACTCAACCATTATGTATATATCGGAACTTTAAGCAAAGTAGTAGCTCCAGCATTAAGGATTGGATATCTGGCAACGAAAAACCAGGAATTATTACAAAAGATTGGAAGTTTAAGAAAGATTATTGATGTACATGGAGATGTTATTATGGAACAGGCCGTTTTACAGCTTATTAAAGAAGGAGCAGTGAAAAAACATATCAGAAAAGCCACAGCACACTATAAACATAAAAGAGATTTTGTCTACAGCCTTTTGAATAAGTATATGAAAGATGTTGCTGATTTTGTTTTGCCTGAAGGAGGATTAGCTTTCTGGATTGTTCCAAAATTCACATTAGATTGGGACAAGGTGGCGTCAATACTCCTAGAGAAAAACATTAAGATCATTCATCCAAAACAATACAGTAGAAATCACATTAATGGATTCAGATTAAGCTATGGTTCAGTCTCAGAAGAGCAATTGGAACAAAGCATACAGATTATTGCAGGTGTCTTTTCTCAGCTTTCTCAATAGAAGGTATCGCAGGTTACAAATAATACAGATTTATATCCTATCCACAATCACCTGTGTCCATCTGCGAAAATCTGTGGTTGAAAAACCGTAAAAATTAAAAATAAGTTCCCACAGATCTCACAAATAACACAGATCTTTATCTGTTTTCCCTTCTGCAAAAATTGGTGATTAAAAAACTACTACATCCATAATATAGGCAAGAGATTAAATATCATTTCTAAAATTATACAAATAGCGCAAACAGGTGAATGTTTGCGCTATAATTTATCTGCTAATGATCCACATCGCCTGTGAATCAGTAAGATCTGCGAAAAAAGAACTATTCTACTTCAAAAACAGCCTGAATCTCAACAGAAGAATTCACAGGAATAGAAGAAGCTCCGAACGTTGCTCTTGCGTGCTTCCCTTTATCCCCAAAAACCTCAGCCGTAAGATCAGAAGCGATGTTCATCAGATCAGCATGCTTGGTATAATCATCTTTTGTGTTGAAAATTCCCGTAAGCTGTACACACTGTTTGACTCTGCCGAGGTCGCCGCCTACAGCTTCATTAAGAACAGACAAAACATTCAGCATCGTAACTTTGGTAGCTTCTTTTACCTGTTGCTCATTAAGATCCACTCCTAATTTTCCCGGATTAAAGATCTTTCCGTCTTTTAAGGCAACCTGATTGATGAAAACAAGGTTCCCTGAACGAACAAACGGCTGATAATTTCCTGCAGGTTTCGGAACTTGTGGAAGTACAATATTTTTCTGTTTTAAAACTTCATTAAAATTTTGATGGTTTTCAACGATGGAAGCAACTTTTTTCGGGTGTGTATCTTTTAGAGCCAATGATACTTTTGCAAAATTTCTCCCTTGAAGTTCTGCCAAAGATCTTTCTCCTTTCGTAGGACGTTCAACATCTTTCAGAGAGGCCATAGTAGTAATTCCTAGTACTGTATTTCCTTGTGGGATTGCTTTATTCAGTCCTTCGGTTCCGCGGATTCCATTAGATACCAGAACCATTCCGTGCACAGCAAGACTGTTCCAGAATGCCTGAAGAGCCAGTTCTTTTCCTGCTCCGCTTCCTGCAGACATAAAAACAGTTGCCGGAACTCCTTCCAGAGCATGATTGGTCCAAAGCTGAACAGTTTTAGATAAAAATTCACTCATTCCGGTACTGATATTTCCGAAATAAACAGGTGACCCGAAAGCAATTCCATCATAGCCGGAAAGCTCATCCACTGTTGCAACAGGAAGATTTTTCAAATTGGGATTCTCTGATGGTTTAACCAATTTGATATAAGAAGTAGCATTATTCTCACTCTCAATACCTTTAGCAATTTCCTTGGCCAATTCATAGGTTCCACCATTATCTGAATGTATAAGAACCAGTATTTTAGCTTTATTCTGTGCCATAATCTGTGTGGTGTTAAATAGTAAAATTAAAATAAAAAAAGAACATATTTTTTTCATTCTGAACAGGGTATAAATTAATAATACAAAATTAATAATGGCGTTTTTATTAAATTTGCCAAAAAATATATACAAAACGACAGCATGAAATGTGGACTGATTGAAAAAACAGAAAGCCAGTTTGTAGATACCATTGAAAAAGAAGCATACGTATGGTGCGAAAAAGACTGGAAACATGATGACTATGAGCATGTTCATAACCGTGCTCAGTTAACTTTTGTGGAAGACGGGTATCAGTATTTCCATATTGACCAGAAGATCTATCTTGTGCCACAGCATCATGTGATCTGGGTTCCCTCTGGAAAAGCACATAAAATTACTTCCGAAGCTCAAACGGTTAATCTCATGGTTTTCCTATTCAAATCTGTATTTGAAGAAGAGTTTTATCAGAATATTCAAGTATTTGCAGTTCCACCTGTTTTGAAGGAAATGTTATTATACGCGGCAAAATGGAATCAATCTCTGGATGAAAACGAAGAACAGGATATTTTCTTTAAAGCGATTTTAAAAAGTCTTCCTAATTTCTGCAAAGAAAGTAATGGCCTTGAAATACCTATCCCCAAAGACACAAGATTAATTCCGGTTTGTAATGATATCAATTCCAATTTTAAATATAATCTGGATATTGATGCATTGGCTGCTAAGGCACAAATGTCTGTACGAAGTTTACAACGGATTTTTAAAAATGAGACAGGCATTACCTTACAGAAATACCTTCAACTGACCAGAATTTTAAAAAGTATAGAATTTATAGATACAAAGCAATTCACTTTAAGCGAAGTGGCTTACAAAGTAGGATATCAAAGTTTATCCGCCTTTACCTCATCCTATTTTGCAGTGATGAAGGCAAAACCTAAAGTGTATAAAAATTAAAGACTTTTTGTTTGACTGTATTATTAATATCCTCTATTTAAATGATTATTTTAAAATTAACAGCCTATTGAGCTCGCTTTTAAAACATCCCAAAATGAATTCTGTATAATAGAGCTGAGCATCCAGTGCTTGTGTTTTTGGGTGCAATTCCAATTTTTTAGTAAGAACGATCTCTCCTTTGTATGAAAATGAGAAAAAAATAAATATTCTATAGGATGAATTACGGATTGGAGTAGAATAACCTGTTACAGCAATAGACCAATCGGACTCAAAAAGATGAGCTACTTGTAATGCCATGGTTTCTGCAATATTTTCCGAAACACAATCATTCTCTTCTGCTTCTTTTTTGTTTACTTTTAATAATCTTACTTTTTCCGTCAAGGTATAAGTAGTTATTCCTCCCTTGTATAGTAAAGAGGCGTTGGGCATCTGTGAAAAAGCCAATTGTAAACAACCTGATGTTACGCTTTCAGCAATAGAAATTGTTTCATCAGCTGTTATCAGACAATGACTGATATATTCGAGAAGGTTTTTTTGAAATTCCATAACATTATTATTTAAGAAATTTTGATTAGAATTCCTGCACATTCATTTTTAAAAGCCGTAGATGTGAATTCCTTTGGTTAATTATCATCAATAAATTTCAGGAGCTTTGAGGGTAAAAAAAGTGTGTTTTCATATAATATATCGAATATAGTGGGTATGAAGGTGTTTTTTATAGTAAACAAACATTATTTATTTTTACCATGCTCCAACATATTAAGCAGCTTATTGATTGATTCTTCTTCTTTCAATACTTTATAATAAGCCGTTTTGGCATATAAAGTAAAGGATGGTGGCTCAACTCTTATCTCTGTAACCCTTTCGGAAATATCCATTACATTTCTGGTATGAAATTCATGAATGTGCAGGAGGTATTCTTTAATATAGTTGTCAATAATCTTTTTTAAAATCTCACATTTTGCATTGTTTTTAATCTTTTCTAAAGACTTAATCAGAAAGGCTGTTACTCCGTATGAATTGATAATACTTGGAAATAAAGACTCATTTTCAATCGCATTATTTTTATCATTCAGCCCGGAATGTTGTAAGGTGTCATTTTCAAATACCATATATAAAAAGTTATTAGTTGTTAGCATTCGCTATTGATTCTGATTTTTGTGATGTCATCGTACCTCCGGAGCTTTAGAAAACTAATCAATCAAATGTACGTCCGAATAACTCACTTTTTTATGACTTGAATCATGTTTGAGAATATTAATTTAGAGTTTTGTATTTAAACATGATATCCCAACCATGTTCTATCTTTTTTAAGGTATAGATCATATTTTCTACCCAAGATCCCATGAAATTGGACTCTTCCTCAAATGTATGCAGCTTATTGTTTCATATTACCCTACAAATTTTAGTAAAAATGACAAAACTCTCTATTGTTAATACAAGATTTTACGATTTTCAATTTTCAGGATCTTATCTCTTTCCATGTGTTTGATCGTTCTTATAGCCGTCTCTACACAAAGGCCTGTAAGGCTTGCCATCTGTTGCCTCGTTAATGGGATCATAAAAGAATAAGGGCTTTCATCATCCTGAAAACTCTTAAGGTAATCCATCAGTCCTTTCAATCTGATAGTTGGATTTTGTGAGGAAATATTGAGCATCATAACGAATTTATAATAAATACGTTGTGATAAAAAACGGGTAACTTCCATACATAACTTGGGAGAAGTACTTAATAAATTGAAGAATGCAGATTTATCAAGCCGTAAAACACTACATTCAGTAATGGCTTCTGCATTCATAGGATAAGGCTTATTGATAAATAGAATAGATTCTCCGCAACTCTGCCCATCTGATAAAAAATTTTGTATAAATTCTTTCCCTTCTTCATTATAGTTGTTAAGTTTTACTTCTCCTGTAATAATTTGATAATAATAATGAGGAATATCTCCTTCCAGGAATATACTTTCTGTGGATTTGTATTCTCTTACTTCTGCTCCTGCTAATCTTAAAATATTTTCGTCAATAACCATAATAATAGTTTTTTTAATGTTGTTTTTTCCTTTCTAGTCTTAGTAAAAATATCATTAGGAATTGAAGATAGATATATACAAAAATCAAACCTTAACTATTATTATACATGTTAAATAAAGTTAAAAACACCACGCCATGTTCAATTAATATATTTTATTAATAATTATTTGATATTTAATTACTTCTTTTTTTATCAATTTAAAATATCACATTTATATATAAGATAAAAAACCGCTTTCAAAAATGTGAAAGCGGTCTTTATCTAAATCCGTTTAAATCAGAATGTATTCTTCTTACTTTATTTATTTCGCAAACTTTTTAGTTCCTGCCACACACAAAATAACTCCAACAGTAATGCCCAGCATTCCTATACTTACCTGCTCATGAAGCAAATATGCCGCTAAAGCAAGTCCAAAAAACGGCTGTAATAGCTGAAGCTGCCCTACTGTGGTAATTCCACCCTGTGCCAGTCCTTTATACCAGAATATAAACCCAATAAACATACTGAACAGAGAAATATAACCTAAGCCAAACCACCCTCTAAAGCTTATGGATGCTACATTGGATGGAAAATAAATAAAAAATAAAGGAAGCATAACAGGCAGAGATAAAACAAGTGCCCATGAAATAACCTGCCATCCTCCTAATGTTTTAGAAAGCTTAGCACCTTCTGCATACCCCATTCCACATAGAATAATGGCAAGAAGCATCAGAATATCGCCGATCGGAGAAGCTGAAATTCCCTGCGAAAACGCATAGCCAATTACTAAAAGACTTCCGATTACAGAAAAAATCCAGAATACAGGATGTGGCTTTTCTCCACCACGAAAAACCCCAAAAATAGCAGTAGCTAATGGGAGCATTCCCAAAAACACAATAGAATGCGCAGAGGTAAGATATTGCAATGCCAATGAGGAAAGCAATGGAAATCCTATCACACAGCCTATAGCCACAAGAGCTAGAGGAAATAACTGATTTTTTGCAGGTCGTTTTTCTTTATAGATCAACAATACTGAAAGGGCCAGTACTCCGGCAATTACTGCACGTGCAATTGTTGCGAATATAGGATTCATTTCCATGACTGCAAGCTTAGTAGCTGGCATAGAACCACTAAAAAGCAATACCCCTATAAAACCATTGATCCAACCGCTTACAGCTTGGTCTTTTGAAATTGTATCTGTCATCATTTTGATAAGCTTTAATTATTTAGGTCAAAATTAAAAAGGATAATTCGACAAACACAGTATCAGTTTTGTATATTTGCATGAGCACAGTTAAAAAATATGAGTAAAGAATTCTTATACACAGAAATTGCAGACGGTATTGCCTATCAGATTCGAAATGGAGTACTAAAAGCAGGAGATAAACTTCCTTCCGTACGAATGCTATGCAATGAACATAAGGTAAGTATGAACACCGCAAAACGTGTTTTCCTTGAACTTGAATCTCAATCCCTCGTAGAATCGAAACCACAATCCGGATATTTTGTAAGCCAATTATTATCTGTAAAGCTTCCATTGCCAGCAGTAAGCCGCCCTTCTTTGATTGCCAATAATGATGAACCTGATGAATTGATCAGTAAGGTTTATGAAAATATGGGCAAAAAAGACATTACCTTCTTTTCTATTGGAATTCCTTCCGGAGATCTTCTTCCCCAGGCAAAACTGAAAAAAGAGATTGTACATGCCATAAGAGAATTAAAAGAAGGTGGAACAGAATATGAAGAACTGCAGGGAAATCTGAAACTCAGAAGAATGATTGCTGTACGCTCATTACAATGGAGCGGAAATCTTAATGAAAATGATCTGGTAACTACAAATGGCGGGATGAATGCTTTATCCTTCTGTTTAATGGCTCTGGGAAAGCCAGGTGATACCATTGCTATTGAAAGTCCGTGTTATCCGGGAATTTTACAATTGGCAAATGGATTAGGATTAAAAGTCCTTGAACTTCCTACTCATCCTACTACAGGAATAGAAATTGATGCTCTAAAGAAATTAATTCCAAAAATTGATTTGTGTCTTTTAATTCCCAATTTTAATTCTCCCTTGGGAAGCTGTATGCCTGACGGAAATAAGAAAGAGATTGTAAAAATTCTGTCAGAAAATAATATTCCATTAATTGAGGATGATGTGTATGGAGATCTATATTTTGGCTCCAGCCGTCCGAAATGCTGTAAATCTTTTGATAAAGATGGAAATGTACTGTATTGCAGCTCCATTTCAAAAACATTGGCTCCAGGATACCGTGTAGGTTGGATTGCTCCTGGAAAATATAAAGATAAAATACTAAAACTTAAGCTTTTACATTCTACCTCCTCCATTTCGATTGTGAATGAAGCGGTAGCCAATTTCATGAAATCCGGAAGGTACGAAAAGCATCTTCAGCAGCTTAGAAAAACGTTACAGAGTAATTATCAGAATTATGTACAAACCATCGCTGACTCTTTTCCGGAAGGCACCAAAACCAGCCGTCCACAGGGAGGATTATCTTTATGGGTAGAATTTGATAAGAAAATCCGAACCACAGAACTTTATGATCTTGCCATCAAACAGAATATCAGTATTGCACCCGGAAGAATGTTTACTTTCCAGGAGCAATTTGAAAATTGTTTAAGACTTTGTATCGGGCTTCCATGGTCAGAAGATACGCAGGCAAAACTAAAACAGGTCGGACAACTGGCCAAAAGGATTTATTTAAGATAAGAAACACAGAAATTGAAGTTTTAAGAATATCTTAAGTTAGTCTTATTGACATTGCAATGATGAAGAATAATTTAACAATGCAGTTAAAGTTATTTTGTACTCAATAGAACTTCCTGCCTCCAGCCTTTTTTTATTTATTGTCAGGTACGAAATTCTTTCTTGCCAGTTCTTTCCTTACACGGCTTAAGCTTTCAGGAGTAATACCAAGATAAGAAGCAATCATCCATTGAGGAACTCTAAGAAGCAGATCCGGGTACATTTTAATAAACTTCATATACCTTTCCTCTGCAGTCTCTCCCAGCAAGGAATTAATCCTGTTCTGAAGACTTCTGATATGTTTCTGAAGCAGAAAATCACTACGTTCAATGCTGTTAGGGAATTATTCTACCAGTTTATTGAAGAAATCAGGATGTAAAAATAAAACTTCCGAATCTTCTACCGCTTCTATATAGTAATTGGATTTTTCATTAAAATAAAGACTGCTTCGGTCAGAAATCAGCCAACTTTCAGGAGCAAACTGTATAATATGCTCCTTTCCATTCTTATCAATGGAGTACATTTTCAAAAGACCTTTTTCTACAAAGAATATATGCCTGCATATTTCGCCGTACTGAAGAAGAAATTGATTTTTAGGAATCTTTTTTACTTCATAATGCAGGCTGCAGGTATTCACACTTTGAAGGGGAACGTTTAAAACTTTGGCTAAATAATTATTAATATTCTTCATTATATGATTTGGCTTAAAGAAATGTCCTGGTGCGAAGCGCTGTTAACGGGCTTTCCGTTTTCTATAACAATCAGCTGCGGACTTTCATGTCTTATCCCAAAATCCTCAGCAATTTTATTTGAAAGAGGGCGGTAAGCCAATAGATCAAGGTAATATACTTCTACCTTATCTTCTGAATTTTCAATCTCCTTTTCAAAGTTTCTCAATACAGTCTTGCTGATAAAACAGCTAGTTGAATGTTTGAATATAGCTATTTTATGCTGATAAGAACTCTCAATGGCTTTTGTCAGGTCTTCTTCAGACGTTATATTCTTCCAGAAAGATTTTTGATCAGAGGGTTGATTATTTCCACCGAATATTTTATCAAAAAAACTCATACATTAAATTGTTTTAAGTGATGATCAAGATGTTTATATTCTAAAAATTCCCAGTCTTTTTCAGTCATGTTACCGAATAATCTGTGGCTGTCCGGAAGTTTTTTGTTTTCACAGGCTTCCCGGAATTCTTCCAGCGTTTTCAGCAGATTGGTTTTTGATTCATCAAAATCACACTCAAAATTAACGATTAGTTTTTGAAAAGTAGGCATGTTTCTGGGAATTCCGTTATTGAAAACATACATTTCTATTTTTGTAACGATTCCTATTGTCTCAAACAGAAGATTAATGCGTGGAAGTTCTATTTTCTTCAGAGCTACCTGAAGAACTAGATCACAGTGCATTAGCATTTGACAAACATCCATTTTTCCCCATTTTCTTTGGCTGTCTGTAGATAATCTGGAAATTCTGTCTGTAATTTCCTTAAAGTATATGGGATGAGCTAAATATTTTTTTACCAACCTTTTTCTTTCTTCAGATTTTCAATATGGGCGAAATGATGGTCACAATGCCAGACATATAATGCAAGATTATCCCTTAAATTGTAATTTCTGTTGTGTTCAGGATGATGAAAAGTTCTTTCAAACTGTTTATTGGTAAGACTTTTAAGAAGCACAGTCCATCGTTGGTGCGTTCCCTTTATCATTCTCATAGCCGGTTTTAAAGGCATCTCAATACTATCCTGAAGTTCAGCCCACTTGGCTTCATCATAAGGTTTAATCGTTGGGTTATCTTCAGTAAGAGCTAGCTTAAAGCGGATAAAGCTGTTCATATGGCTGTCAGCAATATGATTAACAAGCTGTCTTACGGTCCATCCCCCTTCTCTGTAAGGCGTATCAAGTTGTTCATCTGTAAAATGTTCAATGAGATTCTTAAGTTTTCCGGGAAAGTCTTTAATTGCTTTAATATAAATATCTAAAGTGGTATCACAGATATTTTCAGGGGCTTCAAACTGTCCTATAGGAAATTTTTTGTTTGAGAGATCACTCATTGCTCAGGTTTTAATTTTTAATTAGTATCGATTGGTCTATTCCTTCAATTTAAGGCAAACCTTTATCTGATTCTGTAAATTTATTAAAATTCAAGAAATTTGAATATGAAAAAAATGTTAATTGTAATGATTATATATGAAATACAAAAAAGCTCCAATTATATACAATTGGAGCTTTTATTTTAATTTATATTTTAGTAACCATGTAAATCAATTCCCTCTGTTCTCTCTAAGGTTACTTTTTTACCCATTTTCTTTTGAATGACCCTGAAATGCTGCAATTCATCATCCGTCAAAATATTAATAGCAACACCCTTTTCATTGGCACGACCTGTTCTACCAATACGGTGAATGTAATCCAAAGGTGAGCGTGGCAATTCATAATTGATAACACAAGGTAAATAATCGATATGGATTCCACGACCTATTAAATCTGTAGCCACCAATATTTGCGCTCCATTGGATTTAAATTCTTCTAAATTATTTTTTCGGGCACCCTGAGATTTCTGGCTGTGAATAGCAACCGCTTTAATTTTATTCTTTTTAAGTTTTTCCACTAAATTATCCGCAGATCTCGTGGACGAAACAAATATCAAGGCTTTTTCAACTTTCTTTTCTTTAATTAAATACCTTAAAAAAGGACCCTTGTTTTCCGGAGAAACATGATAAGCAAATTGCTCGATATTGTCAATTTCAACTTCTTCTTTTTTAATTTCAATAATCGTAGGGTGAATAGATAAACGTTCTTTCATTTCAGAAACTTTATCATTTAAAGTCGCTGAGAATAAAGTAGTTTGTTTCACTACAGGCATTAAAGCAAAAAGCTTATTCATTTCTTCGCCAAAGCCTAACTGAAACATCTTATCCGCTTCATCAATGACTAAATGCTGAATTTCTGAAATACTCAATGCATTATGGTCAATCAAATCCAGTAAACGTCCGGGAGTTGCGATAAGAACTTCAACCCCAAACATTCCTTTCATCTGAGGATTGATAGAAACTCCTCCATAAACAGCCATAGTACGGATTTCACGTTTCAGATTTTCCGTAAATGCTCTGAAAACCTCATCAATCTGAATGGCTAATTCACGGGTAGGCACCAATATTAACACCTGAATATTTCGTCCTTTTTTAGCTTCTGTATTTTGTAATTTTTCTAAAATCGGCATCACAAAACAAGCTGTTTTCCCGGAACCTGTCTGTGCAATTCCCATCAGATCTTTCCCTTGTAAAATAACAGGTACGGCTTGTTCCTGGATTGGGAAAGGTTTTAAATACCCAAGTTTTTTAACGGAACGAATAATATTGTGTGATAATCCTAACGATTCAAATGACATAAAACTATTTATTTGCTGCAAAGATACGCTAAAAGGCTGGAAGCTGGGTGATGGAAAAAGGAAGTAATGATGATATAAAAACAATAATACTCCTTATTAAAGGAACAGTTAGTAATTGCAAAACAAAAGTAACTTCCAGCTTCCCTCCTTTTAACTTTTTTATTGCCGATTTGTCCGATAATTTGGTTTTGGACAAATTTTTGCCAATTAGTTTTGTAAATTTATCAAAAATTCGAGAAATCAAAATATGAAAAAAGCATTAATAATAGTCGATGTACAGAATGATTTTTGTGAAGGCGGAGCATTAGCAGTACCGGGAGCCAATGAGATTATTCCTTATATCAACCTTCTGATGGATGAAAATGAATATGACCAGATTATTTTAACTCAAGACTGGCATCCCATAGGACATAAAAGCTTTGCAAGCAGTAACGGACGTAAAGTAGGAGAAAGTATTATTCTAAATGGTGTACCCCAGTTTATGTGGCCGGATCATTGTGTACAGGGAACTTTCGGTGCTGAATTCCATAAAGACTTAAACCAAAGCAAGGTTACCCATATCATACAAAAAGGAAAAAACCTTGAAATTGATAGCTATAGTGGCTTTCAGGACAACAATCATTTCATGAAAACCGGATTGGATGATTTCTTGAAATACCATGATATTCAGTTAGTGGAAATTGCAGGACTGGCGATGGATTATTGTGTAAAATTCACAGCTCAGGATGCTGTAGCCAATGGATATATCACTTGTCTTCATTTTAATGGAACCAAAGCTGTCAATGTAAAGCCTGATAATGGCAGAGATGCAATCTATGAAATGATTGAAAAAGGAGTAACCGTACTTGGATAAAATAATAATGTGATCTTTGAAAGGATCAAAAAACAGCACCATCATTGGTGCTGTTTTTTTTAAAATAAATATATTACGTCCCACTCAGGATAGCTAATTCTGACAGAAAATCTTTAGATTCAATATTTCCAACTGCAAATTCATGCTCCAATAGTTTGATTTTTTCGGTTTGGGTATAAGGACGGTTATAGATTGTTGTTAATCTGTTTTCTTCATCATTATGAGGTTCAAGAAGATGTTTTAAATCACGAAAAGCACTGTAATATCTGACCCCCAATATTCTTTGTGACAAAGCATTAAAATGAATATTGTCAGCATTGGCCGTAAGTCCTTTCGCCGTAACAAAATAACTGTTGGCATGTGTTTTTGCAAAGTCTTCCAATTCGTGATTAATTAAAGCGTATGAAGCAAAATATTTCCCAAAGATCCCATTAGGTAGAAAGTCTCCTAAACCACCTATCATAAGAGGAATTTCCGGAACATTTAATTCCTGACGTAATGTCTTAATTATTACAGCAAATTTTTCACTATATATATAAGCTTTTTCCGGAGAACAATCATTTTCACCCTGATGCCATAAGATTCCGGAAAGCTGACTTGTTCGTTGTGCAAGTTTAGCCTGTGATATCGCATTTTCAAATAAAGCATTCCCTACAGCCCAGTCATCAAGGCTGGTTCCACCATCAGCGCATGGAATTAATCCAATCTCATCTTCCGGGTTATCGAGCCTCCAGGATGCAGCAAATGAAGCGGCAAGTCCCACACCGGAACTGGGACGGTCAAAATTAATAGGTTCGGACATGATTTGCCATAATCCGTTTCTTTGCATTTTAATATGCTCATCATAAATAGACGGGACTTCTTTAAAATAGCCGCGACCAGCCATATTCGACTGACCTATCATTAAAAAGGAATGTATCATTTTTTATTTATTTGTATACCAATACTTCTGCTGAATGAATACCAGGCCAGTTTTTTTACTTCATTTTGGGCAATATCTCCAGATCTGAACGCCATAATCGTTGCCGTGATCACACTGGTAAAAAGAATTCTTATCCAGGGTAAAGGAAACCGGTCATCTATCACCTTCTGTTTTTGTAATTTCTGAATAGCATCAAACAACTGATCTCTTCTTTTAAAATAAGCTGCACTTTGCTCACTTTCGTATCGTGTTGAAGAGGATGTACCATTATCATTCAGTTTAATGAGAAAAGCATACTTTGTTCCGCTGTCAATTCCGGCATATAATAGATGTTCAAGTTGTACTAAGGGATCTTCAGAGCTGTTACAAGCTTTAATAGCCGCCACCTGCCATGCCTCCATCATATTTTTATTGCATGCTTCCAGTAATTCATTTCGGCTTTTAAAATATCGGTGAAGTGTTCTTCTATTCAGACTGCAATGTATTGCTATATCCTCCAATGTTGCCGAAAAATCATCGTTTAAAACTGATATCGCTGCTTCAATAATTTTCTGCTGAGTATTCATAAATTCTTTATTGACCCAAAATTACGACAAATGTCTCAAAAATGAGACATTTTATTTTAAATAAGACAAAAGTTCAAATAAGTGGAGCATTTTATTCGATTAATAATACAAAAAAGCGCAGAGATAAATCTCTGCGCTTTTTATTTACAATACCTTAAAATTATTTTAAAGCATTTTAAGATTGTTTACTTCCAGATCTGAAAGAATTCTCCAGTGTCCTCTCTTAATGTTTTTCTTCGTTAATCCGGCAAACATTACTCTGTCTAAAGATTCTACCTCGTATCCTAATCTTTGGAAAATTCTTCTGATAACACGGTTCCATCCAATGTGGATCTCAATACCGATTTCATTTTTAGGCTTACCATCAATGTACGAAATCTGATCTACTACGGCTACTCCTTCATCAAGACGAATTCCTTCTGCAATAAGACGTAAATCTTCACCAGTCAGTTTCTTATCCAACGTTACATGATAGATTTTCTTAGCATCAAAAGATGGATGCGTCAGTTTCTTAGTCATGTGTCCGTCATTAGTCAATAAGATAACTCCTGTAGTAGAACGGTCTAATCTCCCCACTGGGAAAAGTCTGTAAGGAGAAGCATTCGCTACAAGATCCATTACTGTTTTTCTTGCTTTATCGTCCTTAGTGGTAGAAATATACCCTTTTGGTTTGTTCAGAAGTACATATACTGGTTTTTCCGGTGTAATACTTTGTCCGTCAAAAACTACTCTGTCAGTTTTCTGTACCTGATATCCCATTTCAGTTACTACTTTTCCGTTTACCTCTACAAGCCCTTGAGTGATAAGCTCATCAGCTTCTCTTCTGCTGCATATTCCGGAATTAGCAATATACTTATTAAGACGGATGCTGTCTTTATAAATGTCTTTATCAATCTTGTTCAGCCTTCTTTTCTGTACAAAAGATCTTGTTTTATCATCATTTCTATCCTCTCCATTAGCAGAAGGTCTTCTACCATATTTCAGGCTTCCTCTTTCATACTTATCTCTTGTGTCAAAGCTTTTCCCCCCTCTTTTAGGTCTTCCAAAAGATTTCTTTTCGTAGCTTTCACTTTTATTCGTGATATAAGCTCTACTTTCAGATTTTGATTCAGAATCATCACTTGAGCTATTAAATCTCTCAGTATTTTTCTTAAACGGTTTCTTTTCAAATCTTGAGTTGGATCCTGAATGTTCGGGACCTTTTCTTCCTCCGTCTTTAGAGAAAGGTTTTTTAAAAGGTTTTGATCCTGAAGAATTTCCAGATCTGGAAGCACGAGAATCATCAGAACTTTTCTTGGTTGAAATTCTTGGTCTCTTTGGTCTGTCTGAATTATTATTATCTCTGCTCATTCTAAAAATTTCTGCAAAGATAGTAATTTAGTTACGAGTTAAAAATTAAGAATCATAACTTTGCAGAATAGTTTACATTTTAACCATACATATTTTCGAAGATGATAACAATATTAAACGATAATTTTTCTCAACTCAACGATTTTCTTCATGAGAAAACATTCAGTAAAATTTTTATTTTGGTGGATGAAAATACTCATGAATACTGCCTTCCCGTTCTGTTAGGTAATATGGAAACAGATCTTGGGTTTGAAATTCTGGAGATTGAAGCTGGAGAAGAAATGAAGAATATCCAGACGGCCAATCAGCTTTGGGAAATTCTTACAGAAATGCAGGCAGACCGAAAAGCATTAGTTATTAATTTGGGTGGCGGTGTTATAACAGATATGGGAGGTTTTGTAGCATCTACCTATAAAAGAGGAATCCAGTTCATCAATATCCCCACTACCCTTTTATCTATGTGTGATGCCTCTATTGGTGGGAAAACAGGAATTGATCTGATGCATTATAAAAATATGGTGGGAACATTTGCTTTCCCGGAGCAAATTTTTATTTATCCTAAATTTTTGGAAACATTACCTTTTAAAGAATTAAGAAGTGGATTTGCAGAAATGCTTAAACACGGTCTGATTGCAGACAAAGCTCATTGGAATCAGCTGATCCAGATTAACAAACTTGATGTAGAGGCCGTTTCTCCTTATATACAGAATTCCATGGATATCAAACAGGATGTTGTAGAAAAAGATTTCCATGAAAGTAATATCAGAAAAACGTTGAATTTCGGACATACAATAGGGCATGCTGTAGAAAGCCTTTGTTTACAACAAGGAAATCCTATTCTTCATGGAGAGGCTGTTGCCATGGGAATGATTAGTGAAGCTCACCTGGCATTTCTTGAAAACCTTATTTCAGAAGAAGATTCAACAATGATCATTGAAAACATCCAGCGTTACTATCCTTATTTAGATATCAGTGATTTTAAAGATGAAGATATTACAGCTTTATTATTAAATGATAAAAAGAACGTGGACAGTAAAATTAATTTTTCTCTGCTTACAGGAATCGGATCATGTAATTATGATCACCAGTGCAGTCAAAAAAACATCCTGAAAGCTATTCATTTTTACAGAAAATTGAATGATCTTTAAATCATCCTTTCTTTGGTTTAACGAATAATGATGGATAATAGACCTTAAAACACAAAAAGCCTGATTGTAAATGGTCAGGCTTTTTTTATTAATGATGGTCAGGATGATTTATTTCAACAAGGAAGATTCCAGATGTTTTAAACGCTCTTCAAAAACAGACTGTTTATGCTGCATTTCTATATTCGAATTTCTCAATGCTTCATTTTCATTTTCTAATGTTTCAATCTTTTTTGCGAGTTCCTGAGTTGCAGAGATATTCAACATAGACAAAGCATCATAGTCTACAGTTCTCACATCAGATACTTCAGTTCCGTAAACAAATAGTTTTCCTTTAAGGTTTTTATTTGCTAACTTCACTGTGATACTATTAGGAGTACTGTCCTGTATTTCTAAAATAATTTCTCCGGTTTCATCATATATTTTAAGAAATTTGTCCTCTTTATCAATAACAATAGGCTTTTCAAAAATAAAAACTCCGCCATTTTGTTTTGCCAACTGATAAATATTAGGAATAAAAGTTTTTAAGCCACTTCTGCTGACTGCTTGCGGATATACATTCTCTACCTCCTGAGCAATCACCTTTTTAAACTTCTGTTTACCATAGACCAATTCATCTTTCATGAAATAATTGGTAATACTAAGCTTTTTTAAGAGTTCCAAATCCTCTGCACCCTCTGACTTTCCGATGATATTTTTAATTCTTTTATCTGAAAAAAGAGAGGTTTGTGCTACACTCAATTTTCCTACCGATATAATGTTTCCATCCGCATAAATAGAAGTGTTGGAATTGAAAGTACCTATATCATTGGTGTAATTAGAATAAGTAGTTAACGTTCCGTCGAAAGAGCCTGAATCCGGACTTATTCCATAATAAGTAAGGCTTGATGCCGCCAAAGGCCATACAGTAGTTTTTAACCTAATGTCCAATGGAAATTTTGGAGTATTTGTTCCAATGCCGATATTCCCATTCTGGTCAATATTGATTCTTCTGTTGCCGTCACCATCTGCAATGATGATGTTATTCGAAAGTGAAGCCGGTAACCCGCTGACATTAGCTCCGATAATGGTATTTGATTTTCCGGAAACAAGTCCGGCTGCCGCCCGGAAGCCAATAAAAGTATTATAATTATTTACAGAATTTAAATTATATCCAGCTGATCCACCAATCGCTGTATTTCCTCTTCCACCAGGCATCATTCGGAAAGAGTCTCCTCCAATTCCTATATTATCGTCTCCTGAAATAAGCTCACGAAGAGAACTAGCTCCAATACCAACATTGCCTATCGTACTTTTAGCAGAAAAGAGTGAAAAATAGCCGTTGGCAACATTATTATTTCCATCCAGATTCGAATATAAAGCTCGGTATCCATACCCGGTATTTTGTATCCCCGATTTGTTACTACTCAATACATCTGATCCTATGGCAGTATTCATGCTGCCTATGGTATTTGAAATTAAATTATTCACACCTACCGCAGTATTGTTAAGTCCTGTTGTATTAGCTGTCAGGCTATTAACTCCAAAGATGGTATTCGTGGTATTTAAGACCCCGGATACAATATTATTTCTTTTAAAAATAACATCTACATTATCAGAAGTCCCTATAAAATTAATTCCGTTTACCATACCCGAGTTCCCCGTCAGGCTCCATCCTGTCATCACAATGGGAGTTAAGTCATCCAACACTTTCGTCCATCGTCCAGCACTGGCACTCCAATAATAATATCCTGGAAGAACACCGTTTACAGCAGCTGTATTATAAATCATTAAAGAATTGGCAGGTGATGGTATTGTAGTAGTATCTGAGTTTCCAGTTAATGCGATCCTCGGGATTAATATTCCTTTATTAGAACCCACGACATCTAATACAGAGGATGGATTAGGTGTTACCGTATTGATCCCAATCTGAGCTTGTAAGTTATTTTCAAAAAAAAGAAGTAACAGCAGCAATGTGCATTTTTTCATGTTGTAAAGGTTAATGAGTTCTTACAAAATTCTATGAGATGTTTTGTAAGAGTATCAGGTTATCATTGTAAAAGAAATACAAAATTAGTAAAGCAAAATGGTTTGGTAATGCTCTTTTGCAGAAATTTGGGTTTATATAACTGTCTTCCAATAAGATTGTAATTTGAGAGAAAGTCTCATTTTATCAAATGATGCTAATGCTTAACAAAATAGGGAATCAAAAAACAGCTGGTAAGATCCAAAAGACATCCTTGAATCTATTAATTCTTGTAAAAATTCATATGATTCACCAAAGAATTTTGCTCCTTAAGTCAATTTTTCAACTCTTTTTTTGGTAAGGTTTTTAATTTAGCCTCATTCTAAACAAATGTTTAATTAAATATTTAAAACACTATTAATCAATCATTTAAATTAAAACAAAATATGGAAAACAACTGTTTTTTTATTGATTTTAACCAGTGAAAATATTTTTTGGCAAGCAATTTGAAAGATCTCCAGCGTTCAACAGAAATGTGAACAAGTAGTAAAATTTAAAATTAAGAAAGAGTAAAATTAAAAATTTAAAGTTATGAAAAAGTTAATTTTAGGATTAGCAGTAACTGCAGGAACATTAGCGTTCGCTCAACAAACAACTTCTTCTAATCCGGTAACATTTGGGGTAAAAGGAGGAATGAACGTTTCTTCACTTTCAAAAGACAATGGGTTAGATGACCAAAAATCTAAAATCGGATTCAATGCTGGTGTATTTGCCAACATTCCGGTAGCAAGCTCATTCAGCGTACAACCAGAGGTATTATACTCGCAGTATGGTGATAAAATCGACTATACTTTAGCAGGTACAAAATATTCATCTTCAAGAAAGCTAGATTATATTACAGTACCGGTAATGTTCCAGTATAATGCACTTCCTAACCTTTATTTAGAAGCAGGACCAGAATTTGGTTTCATGGTAAGCGCTAAAAACAAATTCAAGAACGAATCTAACGGGAACTCCTCTACATCAGACAACTACAAAGATAATTTTAATACATTCAACTTTGGTATTGGCTTAGGTGCAGGATATTATTTCACTCCTAATCTGGGAATCACTGCAAGATATGTTGCAGGTTTAACAGATATTGCTAAAAACAGACCTAGTGGATCTGATGCAACAAGAAATAATGTATTCCAGGTAGGATTAGCTTATAAATTTAAATAAGCTTCTTAAACATTCAGTAACAAATTTTATATTCAATAAAAGATCAGATTAAATTTTAATCTGGTCTTTTTTTATTACAATCTTAAATTGTGTTAATGAAATATAGTTTTTTTATTAGTGTAATTCTTTAAAATTTAATGGCAATACTCTATTATAAAGACAAATAAAGGGAATTTGTATTTTTGGCACGCAATTTGAAGATAAAGAAATTGTTAAACAAAACTTAAAAACTATTAAATAAAAACTTATGAAAAAGATTCTTTTTGGTCTTGCATTAGTAGCAGGTACTTTCTCTTTCGCACAAAAAACTTCAAGCAATACAGCTTCATCTTCTCCAGTTAGATTCGGGATTAAAGCTGGTCTTAACGTTTCAACTGTTTCTAACTATAATGCTAATTCAAAAGCTGGATTTTATGGAGGTTTATTCGCTACTATTCCAGTAGCTCAGGATTTCTCTGTACAACCGGAAGTATTATATAGTGGTATGGGTGCTAAATCTAAATATGATAGCAGCGATAAAATTAATCTAGATTATATCGCAGTACCGGTAATGTTCCAATATAACGCACTACCTAATCTATATTTAGAAGCTGGTCCTCAATTTGGATTCCTAGTAAGCGCTAAAGCAAAAGATAATAACGGTTCTTTAGATATTAAAGACGGATTGAAAACTTTTGATTTCGGACTTGGTCTTGGTGCAGGATATTACTTCACTCCTAACATCGGAGTTAACGTAAGATATGTTGCTGGATTAACTGATATCGTTAAAGACAGAATCGGTGGTGATTCTGCTAAAAACGGAGCATTCCAAGTTGGTTTAGCTTATAAATTCTAAGCTTTATCACTTAGCTTTAATAACAAACTTATAACCGGATTATGTATTTAATCCGGTTTTTTTATATCTCAGTCTAAAATTTATTTTTTTGGCAAGGAATTTGCGTATAGAGTATTAATTGTATCTGTTTTGAAAGTTTATTTAAACTCTATTTTTTTACTTTATGGTTTTAAAATCAGAAGATAATTTAAAAATAAATTAAAATATTTTATCACATATTGATTTAAAGCTAAAAAACAGATAATGAAAGTATACATTTATATTTTCGCAATAAATAGAATACATTTTGATTTCAATAGAAAAAGTCAGGTTTACTTGTTAAATCTGACTTTTTCGCTTTTATATGATTTTTATCATTTTTGTCTCTTTGGCGGGACTTTTGATGCAGCCTGATAGAAAATTTAAATTTTATAACCATGAAAAAAATATTCATAGGATTGGCATTTGCAGGAAGCCTTTTTATTAATGCGCAGGAAAAAACCAAATCATCTTCTCCTTCTCCTATTACTTTTGGAGTGAAAGGAGGATTAAATCTCTCTACTGTTTCTGAAAACAATAAATATAGTGAGTATCATGATGATGAAAATAAAATAAAAGCTGGTTTTCATGCTGGAGTCTTTGTTAATATTCCAGTGGCAGAAAAATTCAGTATTCAACCAGAGCTTCTTTTCAGCCAATTAGGGGCAAAAATAGAAGAGAGAGAAAGGTACCTTGTAGCTGATTATAGCTATAAAAGGGATTCGGATTATAAAGCAAACTTTAATTACCTTGTTCTTCCGGTGATGGTTCAATATAATATTCTTCCACAGCTTTATGTTGAAGCAGGTCCTGAGTTTGGATATTTGATGGGCGGAAGATTTAAAGGTGATGATGTAACTACAATCAGAAAGTCGGCAGGGAGCTCAACAGTTATCACTAAAGAGAGCATTTCTGAAAAATTAGACACTGATCTTTATAACAGATTCCAATTTGGATTAGGGATTGGTGCAGGATATTATTTTACTCAAAACTTTGGAGTAACAGCAAGATTTACTGCAGGACTTACCAATATTTTAAAGGATACTGAAGGGGATTACAAAATAAGAAACAATGCTTTTCAAGTAGGTGTAGCTTATAAATTCAAATAGATATTTATTATTTTTCGATGTAGACCAGGTATTTTTTAATACCTGGTTTTTTGTTTTTGATGTAGAGATCTGGAAATTAAAAATTCTCAGCATTAAAGAAATAAAATTATTGCCAATTAAGATATATTATCCAAATAGAATAAATTTAACATAAAATTTATCATAAATACTCCTTATATATTGAAATATTTTATATAAAACAGGATATAATGATTCTTTATTTAATTGGAAAAACCCGTTGAAACAGCCTGTATATCTATGTTTTTTGAGTTTGGCAAGCATTTTGCAAAATAAACTGCGAATGGTTGAAAGACCATCAAGTAGTAAAAATTAAAAAATAAAAATTATGAAGAAGTTATTTTTAGGACTGGCATTAACTGCTGGAACTTTAGCCTTTGCTCAGGAATCAACAACTGTAAATACATCACCTCTTAAAAAAGATGCTCAACCTGTAAGATTTGGTATTAAAGCCGGAGGTAACTCAGCGTATTTCAGTGAGCAAAAATTCGGAATGAACAGCCAGAAATTAGGTTTCCACGCCGGAGCTTTTGTAAACATTCCTATCTCTAAACAATTCAGCTTCCAGCCAGAGGTATTATACAACCAAATGGGAGCAAGAGATGTAGCCTATTCAACAGAAGTAACTACAGGAGCAACTACTGTAAAAACTAAAGGAGAAAGTAAAGTAACAATGAACTATATTTCAGTTCCTTTAATGGTTCAGATGAGACCTATGGATAAATTCTATGTTGAAGCAGGTCCTGAATTCAGTTACTTTATCAACGGTAAAACTAAAGGAGAAGCTACTGTAGCATCTACCACAGGAGGAATAACTACAACTACAACACAATCTCAGTCTGATGATCTTAATAAAGATGATATCAACAAATTTAACTTCGGTTTAGGTCTTGGTTTAGGATATGATATCACCAATAACATTGGGATCAGCGCAAGATATGTTAACAGTTTAACAAAGATCGATAAGAGCAGACCAGCTGCTGAAAACAACAACAGAGTTTTCCAATTAGGTCTGAACTATAAGTTCTAATAAAAAATAAACCAATTTTTTAACTTCAGATGCAGATTTCTGCATCGCATAAAATAGCCGGAAGAATTTCTTCCGGCTATTTATATTTTGATGAAATACCTGTTGCAATATTGATGCATAATTTTATGTGCGGTGTCATTCTGAGTGAAATGAAGAATCTCTTTCAACCCCTTGAGAACTCTTATTCAAATATTCTTGGGTCATCACTGATCACACCATCAATTCCCATGCTTTTTAACTCGTTTAATCTTTCTTTAGTATTCACGGTCCACGGGATCACTTTCATGCCTAATGCATGACATTCTTGTACGAGTTTAGAGGTAACCAGTCTATGATCCGGACTATAAATAGTTGGGGTAAAGCTTAAAAATTTCATATCACCTGCTACTCCATTCAGATGATCCGGATATAATTTAAATTTTTCAACCGGAATATTTTTGAAATTCGCCCGTTGTTGTGCTAATTTTCTATCATTCACTTCTTCTACAAGTAAAGCGGTCATCATTTTAGGATATTCTTTATGGATGATCTCAAGGGTTCTGGGATCAAATGACTGAATAATTACTCTATCCTGAATTCCTTTTTCTATAATAATCTTCATCATCAGATTCACAAATTCTTTTGGCTCAGGATGAAAAATATGATCCGAGAAAGGACGTGTTTTTGTTTCAATATTATAATATGGTAGTGGCCTTTTCAACTCACGGGAATAACTTTCCACAGCATCTATTACCTCAGAAAAAAGAGGTTTCTGAACTTTCACTTTCTTTTGATCAGGATAATTTTCGAGTTTCTTCAATCCTACATCAAATGTCTGAATCTTTGCGTAGGGCATTTCGTAAATCTTATAGTAAAAACCTGAGTCTTTCGGAATATAGGTTCCATCTGGTTTGGTAATTAACTCCGGTGATAGAAATGAATCATGGGAAAGGATCACTTTTTTATCTTTTGTAATTGCCAGATCCATTTCGAGGGTTGTAACATTCATTTGTAAGGCATTTTTCATCGCCGGGATTGTATTCTCCGGATATAAAGATTTTCCGCCGCGATGTGCCTGGTTATCGAAAGACTGTGCTGAATACAGTTGAGTGGCAATAATAAATATACCTGATAAAAATGCGTTCTTCATATTACTGAAATTTTAATCTGATAAAATTAAAACTTACTGGTGTATTTTATAATACCGGAACATTAAGGTTATGCTACATTTTATGGCGTTTTGGAGTAAAAAAAGCAGACTGAATGGAGCCAAATATAATGAGAAGAGAGATGAATATTCTTGAGATTTCCCCGGAATGACATAATACAACAAAAAGAGCCAGATAGTAAATACCTGGCTCTCTATTATATGTAAGAAATATTTTAATTAAATAGTTCTACCTCCTCTCCTTTTCCTACTGGATATTCTTCTGTAAAGCATCCAAAGCAGTGATTAGAAGATCCTAAAATATCTTTTAGGTTGTCTATGCTTAAAAACTCTAAAGAATCTACTCCTAAATAGTTTCTAAGTTCTTCTGTAGACATATTTGCTGAGATCAGATCATCTTTTGACGGAGTATCAATTCCCAGATAACATGGAGCAATAATAGGTGGAGAAACACTTCTGAAGTGAATCTCTTTTACGCCTGCATCTTTTAAAATTTTAACCAACCTCTTAGATGTTGTTCCACGAACAATAGAGTCATCAATAATAACGACCCTCTTATCTTTCATTTCTGAAATAATAGGGTTTAGCTTAAGATTTACTACCCTTTCTCTCATTTCCTGTGTAGGAACAATGAAACTTCTTCCAATATATCTGTTTTTAATCAAAACAGGACGGAAAGGTATTCCTGAGGCTTTTGAGAACCCAATAGCTGCAGGAACTCCGGAATCCGGAACTCCAATTACCAAATCAGCTTCTACAGGAGCCTGGTCCCAGATCTTTTCACCGGATTTTTCTCTGATCTCATAAACATTGATGTTTTCTAAGGTAGAGTCAGGTCTGGCGAAATAAATGTATTCAAAAGAACAGATTCTCTGTTTTCCTTTGGCTTCATCCATCATATAAGAATGAAGTTTTCCAGGTTCATTTTCGTTAGTGTAAATGATTTCTCCAGGAAGAATATCGCGTACATACTGAGCTCCTACAGCATCTAATGCTACAGATTCAGAAGCCACTACATAAGAATTTTCATTAATCGCTCCTAAAACTAATGGACGAATACCATTAAAATCCCTGAAAGCAAAAAATTTATTTCTCGTCATTCCTACTACGGAATAGGCACCTTCAATTTTCTCCATAGTAGCTTTAATGGCTCCACGAAGTCCAAGATCAAGGTTTTTCTGAATTAATCTTAAGATCACCTCAGAATCGGAAGTTGCTCTGAAAACGACACCTTCAGCTTCTAATTCCTTTTTTAATTCTTTCGCATTGGTAAGGTTACCGTTGTGTGCTATAGAAAGTATAATCTGGTCATATTCGTTTTTGGCGAAAAATGGCTGGAAGTTATATTTCTTTTTATCTCCTGCAGTGGTATAACGGGTATGGCCAATTGCAGAATTTCCCATAAAAGTTTCAGGTTCCTGAATGTCTTTATAAACGTCTAAAACCAATCCTTCATCTTTCATGTTGGTGATTCTTCCATCTTTTAAAACGGAAATACCACAAGCTTCCTGACCTCTGTGCTGTAATGCAAAAAGTCCGAATTGTGAAAGAGAAAACGTATCCAGATCTTCATCTGAATAAAGTCCGAAGATTCCACATTCTTCATTAGGAGCATCTAATCTTTCCTCTTCCTGAGTTCTGAAGAGATTTCTCCCATAGACCTGGTTTTCAAACTGTTTTAAATATTCACTTTTATGAATGTCTAAACTTTTCATTTCTATTTTTTCTAATTATAGATCTTAGAAGTCAGATTTCAGATCTCAGACCAAAAGCTAACTTCAAATTTTAATTTTGTTTTAACTAACCAAGTATTTTCAGTACCAACATCTGAAATCTGGTATCTGAAATCTTATTTCTTTAAAAGATTTTTAAGACGGTTGTAGATCTCAACATATGCCTCTGTTACTTCTCCTAAATCTCTTCTGAATCTGTCTTTGTCCAGTTTCTTCATGGTATCTTTATCCCAAAGTCTGCAAGTATCAGGAGAAATTTCGTCAGCCAAGATGATTTCACCGTCAGAAGTTTTCCCTAATTCGATTTTGAAATCTACCAGGATGATATTGATTTTGTCAAACAGGTCGATAAGGATTTCATTAATGTCTGACGTTAATTCATACATTTCGTCAAGTTCCTCGTAAGTAGCAGCCCCTAAAAATACGGCGTGGTGATCGTTAATAAGCGGATCTCCCAATTCGTCTTTTTTATAGCAGATATCGAAGATAGTTACCGGCGATTTAATTCCTTCCTCTACTCCTAATCTTTGTGCCATACTTCCTGCAGAGTAGTTTCTTACCACCATTTCCAAAGGAATGATAGATACTTTTCTTACCAACTGCTCTCTTTCGTCTAATTGTTTAATGAAATGAGTTTTGATTCCTTTTTCATTTAAATATTCAAAAATAAGGGTTGTGATGGCGTTATTCATCTCTCCTTTAAGGTCAACCTGGCCTTTCTTTTGAGCATTAAATGCTGTAGCATCGTCTTTGAAACGTACTACTACTTCATCAGGATTATCGGTAGCAAATACCTGTTTTGCTTTCCCCTCGTACAACATTTCTTTCTTTTGACTCATAATTTTACTTTCTAAATTGTAGTTAGATTTATTGATTTACTTTATTATTATTCCTGTTAAGACAGCCAGTCCAAAACTTAACAATGTACCAATTAATACATATTCCGTAAGTTTTCTCTGTTTTGCCTGTGCAAGGTCGCTGAATCTGAAAACAGATTTGGCAGCCACCATGAAACCTACGCCTTCCCAGTGATTCACCATAATAAAGGTAAATACCAGCAGACGTTCTAAAATTCCGATATATTTTCCGGCACTTGATAAAGATTCGGTTTGGATCGTATTGGGGCCATCTGGAGCAGGTGTCCAGGATGATAGCAGGATTTTGATAAAAATAGAAGCTGGTGTTGTCAGAAACAAAGCTGCCATGAGTATCTTTAAAAATTCCTGATTTTGTAAAAAGGTGAAATTATATTCAGCGAAATAGAATGACACTCCCGCAATCACTAAGACATGGAGCATCTGATCGATGAAAAACCATCTTTTTTTTGTTTTTATAGTTTGGAAACTAAGTTTAGCAGCATCAATGATAAAGTGAGTAACTCCCACTAAAACTGCCACCCACCAAAGCTGCAGATCCCAAAGAAGAATGAGGCTTAAAACAATGTGAATCAGAACATGAAAGTATAAATACTTACTTTTTAGTTTATAGTTCTCCTTATCAGCAACCCATGCATTTGGCTGAAGTATAAAATCTCCGAGTAGATGTGCCAATATGAGTTTGATAAAGATCATGCCTATAGTTCTGATATTTTCTTTCTGAAATACTGATTGGTTTCCACGATGAGCTCATAGTTGGCTCGTTTCAGTCTCTGGCTGATAGAGGACTGTGAAATAGCAAATCTTTTAGCAAGATCTTCCTGGGTAATATCCTGATTCATAATCATTTCATGAATAATTTCAGAGGTAGCCATAGTCCAGTTGTCAAAATCCTTGGATGACCATTTCAATAAAATATTGAGATCCCTGTCTACAGAATCGTTTGATGTTTTTATAGCCACCGTATGCCCATCATTCTTCAAGTCATTCAGAAGTCGTCCGGAATTCACATAAGCAGTACCGTTGGATTCGGTGATCTTTTCAGAAGAAAAGCTTTCTTCTCCAATCCCTATGGCCATTCTTACATCCAGATTTTCCTGACTCTTAATAAGTGATTTTATGGCTAGAAAATGCCAGAAAACAGAGTCAATACTGCATTTGAACTGAAACTCATCCCCTCTGTAGATCTCCCATGTGCCGGGAGCGCTTCCCCAGGTTTCGAGAAGATTTTTAAGCTTGGTAATCCAAACTTCAGTGTCTGCATGTTGTGAATTTATAATATCACCGGTAATGACCGCTATCATACTGCAAATATAAGCATAATTACTTATAAATAAAAAATATAAGCCGAAACACTTATAGATATTGATTATTAGTGAATCTGCTTATATCGATTATGTAGTAAACATAAGGTTTTTAAAGCTTTAGATAAAACTAAAAAATAATAAAAAGACAAAGTAAAATGAAATAAATTCATGTAGAATTGAATATTAACTCAAATTTTCTACTCCTTTTTTATTTAAGAAGCTGTTTCCTGCTATCCGCTCATACTCCTTTCCCCTGTCTTTTCCTGCTGCCTGCTGTGGGGTAACCGCTGCTATCAGGGCTAATTAACCTTGCCAGGGTTTGAAACTCTGGCAAGGTTAAGACTACAGTCTCAAAAAAATAAAACCTAACAGGTTTCAAAAACCTATTAGGTTGGGTATCATTAAAACATTAGTTACTATTTCTTAATAAACTGCTGCACCTGATCATCCAGTCTTAGAATATAAATTCCTGTAGGAATCCCCTGTACAGAAATATTTTTCTTACTTCTGAACGGTTCTTTCTCTGTATAGATTACTTTCCCTGAAAGATCGATGATCTGAGCTGTTTTTATCTTTTCAGTTTCCCCATTTACAAAAAGGTTGTCATACACCGGATTCGGGTATATCTTTAATGTTTTGTCTACAGAAGTGATAAGCTCTGAAGTTGATAAAGTTCCCAGGTTCTGACAATAGTTGGCTGCGTAAGAATCCCATTCACTGATCGTAAATGTACTATTGGGTTGATTGACCGCATTTTTCCTGTACAATGAAACATTTCCATTGCTATTCGAGGTATATTTTATTCCAATCGCATCTATAGTAACGGTTTTGTTATAGGCAAGTTCTACATAATTTTCTCCTCTGAAGGTCATAGCATCGGAAGCTGTTACAAATTTAGCCTGATCATTGGAATAACAGGATAAAGCGGCTTTGGGATTCAGGATGACAAAAGTTTCATTATTTCCTATTTTACCTTCCAGTTCATAAGTATCTGCATGATAAAATGTACCTGTAGGGTTTTTAAGGTGTACATTGATCCTGTAATTGTTCAGGTTTACCTCATGTCCGGTTTTATTGACAATTTCCAGCGCATTATTGCTGACTGTATTATTATTAGTTCCGGAGATATATTTTGTAATTATCAGATCTTTAGCATAAGAATCCGAGGGCATTGTACTAGCGGTCACCGTATTACTAAATGGAGACTCAAGATATCCTTTATCAAAAGCTTTTACCGTAAAGGTATAAGTGGTAGAGGGATCAAGGTGATCTATACTGATTGAACTTCCTTTGGTAGTTGCAACAGGTACTTCAGCACCATTCATATATATTTTATACCCTAATACATCAGTATCTGGAGAAGGGGTCCAACTCAAGTTAATAAAATAGGCATTTTGCTGAGGAGAATTCAGTGCTCCCGGAGCTGTAGGTGCAATAGCATCCGGAGTTTCAGACCAGATCATATCAATCCATTCTGGATGATCAATGAACGGGTTCCTGTTTTTCTGTATGGCATATACAGCATTATTTCTATCAATTTCTCTCTGCGAGACTGGGTCCATTGCACTCCATTGTTTTAGCATGGCAACATAAGGAAGATCAATTGCTCTCTCTTCGGTCCCATCTAGCGGACATTGGTCTGTAGTTGGATTTATGGTTGCGGAGGTACTGTATGCTGTATTAAACGAACCTAATTTACCTTCATATCTTACAGCGAAATACAGTAAAGTTCTCGCTACATCTCCTTTGAACTCATCAATAGGCTCATACACTCGTCCTGCATAAGGATAATTAGGGATTGCTGCTTTGGATATCTTCGAAGTGTTAGTGAAGGTATAATAATTGGTAGTACCTGCTATACCATAAGGATAGTTATTTCTTAACTGATTGATTCTTGCGTCTGCAGGAATAATAAAGTTCAAATCTGAATACATGGGATAATCACTGATCTTTGAACTTGTACTGAAAGTACTCTGCGGCATCATATGCTCTCTGTTATACCCCATTCCTTCCTGACCAGCTGTTCCGATCAATTGGTCTACCGTATATTCATAAGCATCGGGCCCTGAAGGTATTTCTGAGTAGATATCCAACAGGTAGGTAGTGTTGGTAGCAGTATGATCGTAATATTTATCAAGATCAGTCTGTCCATACAAAGCTGGGAGGTCTCCATAATGCCAGTTCACATTGTTCGCTGAAATAATATCATGAATCTTAGATTTCAGGGCATAACCGGTTAATCCGGCAGTACCATTATAATATCCGGCAGGAGCCTGCGCCGATATATAAGATGAAATCAAAATAATAGGAAGTAGAACTTTTTTCATGCCTTAAAATTGGGCAACTAAATTAGTAAAATAAAATACGTAAAACTTTGAATATTTTATTAAGAAAACATTAATTCTTGAAATATAAAAAATTGAAAATTAAAATATTGACATGATATATATTATGGATGTGATAATTTTTTTTAGCATTCCGTCAATTTGGTTATCTTTGGGAACTAACTATTATCAATATGAATACAGAGACAATTGACAACATCAAAATGATAGCGGAGACAGCTAGAGAATTTGCAGAGAAGAATATCCGACCGAATATTATGGAGTGGGATGAAAGCCAGACTTTTCCAAAAGACTTATTTCACCAGTTGGGAGAAATGGGCTTTATGGGAATTGTAGTTCCTGAGCAGTACGGAGGTTCCGGTTTAGGCTATCACGAATATGTTACTATCCTGGATGAAATTTCTCAGGTAGACCCGTCTATTGGTCTTTCTGTAGCAGCGCACAACTCTCTTTGTACAAATCATATTTATGAGTTTGGAAATGAAGAACAGAGAAATAAATGGCTTCCTCAGTTAGCTTCCGGAAAAGTAATCGGAGCTTGGGGATTAACGGAGCATAACACTGGTTCAGACTCAGGAGGAATGTCTACCACTGCAGTGAAAGATGGTGATGACTGGATCATCAGCGGAGCCAAAAACTTTATTACTCACGCTATTTCAGGTGATATCGCCGTAGTAATGACCAGAACAGGTGAAAAAGGGGCTAAAAATAATTCTACCGCTTTTGTTTTAGAAAAAGGAATGCCTGGATTTACTTCCGGTAAAAAAGAAAATAAATTAGGAATGCGTGCTTCTGAAACCGCAGAATTAATTTTTGATAACGTACGTGTGCCGGATTCTCATCGTTTAGGTGAAGTAGGTGAAGGTTTCAAACAGGCTATGAAAATTCTTGACGGAGGTAGAATTTCGATCGCTGCATTAAGTTTAGGAACAGCAAGAGGTGCTTACAAAGCGGCTTTAAAATATGCTAAAGAAAGACATCAGTTTGGAAAATCAATTTCTGAATTCCAGGCCATCAATTTTATGTTGGCTGATATGGCTACGGAAATTGATGCTGCAGAACTTTTGATCCAAAGAGCAGCAACATTGAAAAATGCTAAACAGAAAATGACAAAAGAAGGAGCTATGGCAAAATTATATGCTTCTGAAGCTTGTGTAAGAATTGCTAATAATGGTGTTCAGATTTTTGGAGGGTACGGATATACAAAGGACTTCCCTGCTGAAAAATTCTACAGAGACTCTAAGCTTTGTACCATTGGTGAAGGAACTTCTGAAATCCAGAGATTGGTCATCGGAAGAGATATTACAAAATAATTTTAACCCTCATACAAATGATTAAACAGGCACTTTTAGGTGAGTTTCTGCACGAAGCTGAAAACACCAGAAAAATTTTGAAAGCAATCCCTGACAGCGCTTTAGACTGGAAACCATCTGAAAAAAACTGGACAACCGGTCAGCTGGCCTCTCATATTGCAGAAGTTTACAACTGGTACGACCCAACCTTTAATCAGGATGTCTTTGACATGGGTAAATATCAGTATGATAAAGGTGATATTTCCAAAGCTGAAAATATTGTAGCAAAATTTGAAGAAAATGTAGCTAAAGCACAAAAGGTTTTGGAAAACTCTGATGAAAGCACTTATTTTAATGATTGGAAAATGGAAGTGAACGGAAACGCAATTTTTCCCGCTTCTCCAAGAGTTCAGGTAGTAAGAGGTTTTCTTTATAATCATTTGTACCATCACAGAGGTGAGTTGGTTGTTTATTTAAGGTCAACCGGAAATAAAGTTCCTGGACTTTATGGTCCCACTGCTGATGATGTGAGATAACCGATAATTATTATAATTAATAAAAAATGACATGCATAATTGATGCATGTCATTTTTTCATTTTGAGACATTATTGTTTTACGTATATTCAATGTATCGCATAATATATTGAACGAATGTTCTAAAATTTTCTTAAAAATTTTTGTTTTTCGTAATATAATTTTTATTAATTTCGATATACCATAATAAAAACAAATATTTAATATGAAAAGACAATTAACCCTACTTGGGATGCTTCTCATTACAGGAGTTTCATTCGCACAGACTGACCGCCTTTGGTCTCAAGAAGTTTCAAAAACATCCTCAGGGATTTTTGAAAACAAATCCGGAATCCGAAGTCCTAAATTATTCAGCTTGAATATTAATGGATTGAAAAATGCTTTAGCAAAAGCTCCGAAGAGATTGGCTGTCGGCGAAAAATCAGAAGTCATCATTTCATTTCCGAATTCTGATGGAAGAATGGAAAACTTTAAAGTAAAAGAAAATTCCAACTTCACTCCCGAATTAGCAGCCAAATACCCAGACATTAAATCTTATGTAGGCCAGGGACTTGAAGATCCTAACTCAACAGTGTATTTCAGTGTTTCTTCATTAGGACTATCATCCATGGAAATCTATGGTGATAAATCAGCAGTCTTCATTGAGCCTTATGCTAAAGATCTTTCTACGTACGTTGTTTACAAAAAAACTGACAAAAATGATGATCTTAGTAAATTTGAATGTACGGTAATAGATGTTGCTAAAAAAGGAGTATCCAATGCAAGTGTTGCAGCAAGACCTAACGCTGACGACGCAAAATTAAGAACATTCAGATTAGCGTTATCTTGTACAGGAGAATACACTGCTTATTTTGGCGGAACAAAAGCTCAGGCTTTAGCAGCTATGAATAACACAATGACTCGTGTAAACGGTGTTTTTGAAAAAGATTTCGCAGCAAGAATGGTTCTTATTGCAAACAATGATGCTGTAATTTATACCAATGCTTCTACAGATCCTTATTCTGCAGCATCCGGAATGAGCAGCTGGAACTCCCAACTACAAAGTACCCTGACATCTGTTATTGGAGAAGCCAATTATGATATCGGCCACTTATTCGGAGCTACCGGTGGTGGTGGAAACGCAGGATGCATAGGATGTATCTGTACCAATGGTTCAAAAGGAAGCGGTTATACTTCCCCTGCAGATGCCATTCCATCGGGAGACAACTTTGATATCGATTATGTAGCTCATGAAATGGGGCATCAGTTCGGTGGAAATCATACTTTCTCAATGAGCAATGAAGGAACGGGTGCTAATATGGAGCCAGGATCAGGGTCAACAATCATGGGATATGCCGGAATTACCAGCCAGGATGTTCAGCCTCACTCTGACGCATTTTTCCACGCGATAAGCATTCAACAGATCACCAATAATATTAAAGCTAAAACCTGTTCAGTCAATACAAATACAGGAAACTCTATTCCAACAGCCAATGCAGGTTTAGATTATACCATTCCAAAAGGAACTCCATTTGTACTGACCGGAACCGGAACTGATGCAGATGGAGATTCGTTAACCTATATCTGGGAACAAATGGATAATGCATCCTCTTCTCAAACCGGAGCTAGCTCTGCAGCCAGTGCAACAAAAGCATCAGGACCTAATTTCAGATCATGGGCACCTACAACCGTTCCTACTAGATATTTCCCAAGAATGGCCTCTATTCTAACTGGAGCTACAACTACTGCAGGTACCGAAATTACCGTGGAAGCACTTTCTTCTGTAGCCAGAACATTAAATTTCAGGTTTACTGTTCGTGACAACAAGGCCGGAGGTGCTGGAAACAATTCAGATGATGCTGTAATTACAGTGAACAGTACTGCAGGACCTTTTGCTGTTACTTCTCAGAATTCAGCAATTACTTATACAGGGGGAAGCTCACAAACCGTAACATGGGATGTAGCAGGAACTACAGCAAATGGAGTAAACACTGCCAATGTGGATATTCTTTGGTCTACAGATAGTGGAAATACGTGGACTACCCTATTATCTGCAACGCCTAATGATGGTTCACAAGCTGTAACCATTCCTAATGCATCTACTACTACAGGAAGACTTATGGTAAAAGGCTCCAATCACATTTTCTTTGATGTAAATAATGCCAATATTACTGTAAATGCAGGATCAGGAACACCTGATACGATTGCTCCTACGGCACCAACCCTTGCAGCTTCAGGAACTACTTCTACAAGTACAAATCTTTCTTGGTCAGGAGCTACCGACAATGTAGGAGTGACAGGATACGATGTGTATTTGGGAGCTTCGTTAATCGGTTCTACAGCTTCCACTACTTATACTGTGACAAGTTTAACTCCATCTACTACTTATAGTTTCTCTGTGAAAGCAAAAGATGCAGCAGGTAATGCATCATCTTCAAGTAATACAGTGAACGTTACAACACTTGCTGGTGGAGGAAATGTAACTTACTGTTCAGCTTCAGCATCCAATACCGCTGATGAAAGAATCGGTAAAGTACAATTCGGGACTATCAACAATACTTCAACGGGAACAGCAGGATATGAAGACTTTACCTCTATCTCTACCAATGTAACGAGAGGAACTGCCTATACGCTTTCTATCACTCCGTTTTGGGCTTCTACTAAGTACAATGAAGCTTATGCTGTTTATATTGATTATAACGGAAACGGAAGTTTTGCAGACAGTGGCGAACTTGTTTGGTCTAAAGCAGGTTCTACAACAAGTCCGGTTACAGGATCAGTAACTATCCCTTCAACAGCAACTCTTGGTTCTACAAGAATGAGAGTGATGATGAAATATAGTTCAATTCCTACTTCATCTTGTGAGGCTTATACCTACGGACAAGTTGAAGATTATACAGTTAATATTGTTTCTTCAGGAAGAGGAGAGCTTTCCAATACGAAAGATCTGATTACAGATATTAAATTATACCCTAACCCGGTAAAAGATATCATGTATATCTCCAATACAACTTCTGAAGATTACAAAATCTTTGACATGGGTGGAAAAGTAGTTGACTCAGGAAAACTTCAGAGAGGATCTGTGAATGTAAGCAATTTGATTAAAGGAGCTTATATGATCCAAATTGGAGAAATTTCTAAACGATTTGTTAAAAACTAATCACCACAAAAATTTTAAACGATGTGAAACTGCTCTACTATAGAGCAGTTTTTTTTATTTACTTACATTCAGAGAGTTGTATTTTTTATTCAATTATTATTTTAAATTATTCTAAAGAAAAATAATATTTTAATAATATTTTCAGTAGTTTTGAATGATATAAAAGAATTCACGGCAACATGAAAAAACAATTATTAATGATGGGGATGCTGGCATTATCTGGCGTTTCTTTTGCACAAACGGATCGTTTATGGTCCAGAAAAGCTCAACAAAGCTCGTCTTCAGTCTTAGAAAATATGAAAAGTATTGATGATCCAAGAATTTTTCATCTGGACATTAATGGATTGAAAAGTGCGTTGACAAGAACACCCAAAAGAGCAACGGAAAAATCATCGGTTATTATTTCTCTTCCCAATTCATCGGGAAAGATGGAGCGCTTTACAGTAAAAGAAAATTCAAATCTTGATCCTGAACTGGCTGCTCAATACCCGGATATTAAGTCTTATATCGGCCAGGGAGTAGAAGATAAAACTTCAACAGTTTATTTCAGTATTTCTCCTTTAGGTTTGTCTTCTATGGAAATTTATGGTGATAAATCAGCTGTTTTTATTGAGCCTTATACCAAAGACATTTCTACTTATGCTGTTTATAAACGATCTGACAGAAAGAATGATCTGAATGATTTTGAATGTAAAGTACTGGAATCAGCTCAAAAAGGAACTTCTCATGTGAACACCGCTAAAAATGCTGATGATGCTGTTCTAAGAACATATAGGCTTGCATTATCCTGTACGGGAGAATATGCAACTTATTTTGGGGGAACAAAAGCTCAGGCGCTGGCAGCCATGAATAATACATTAACTCGTGTGAATGGTATTTTTGAAAATGACTTTGCCGCAAGAATGGTCTTGATTCCTAATAATGATTCTATAATTTATACTGATGCGAATACTGATCCTTTTTCACCATCCGATAAAATGAACAAATGGAATTTTGAACTTATGAATGATTTAAGCTCAAAAATAGGGAATGCTAATTTTGATATTGGTCATTTATTTGGTGCTACTGGTGGAGGTGGAAATGCAGGATGTATTGGCTGTATATGCAGTGATGATATGTCTACCTATAATTATATGGGAACTACTTATCCTGAAAATTATAAAGGAAGTGGCTACACCTCTCCTTCTAACGGTATTCCTTCAGGTGATACTTTTGACATTGATTTTGTAGCTCATGAAATGGGACACCAGTTTGGGGGGAACCATACATTTTCATATACTACACAGGTTGGGCTACAGCCTGTAGAACCAGGTTCAGGATCTACTATTATGGGATATGCGGGAGTTTCACCCTATAATGTACAACAAAATTCAAATCCTTTTTTCCATGCCCGAAGTATTGAACAGATAACCAATACCATTAAAGCAACAACCTGCTCTGTGAATACTCCTACAGGAAATTCAATTCCTACGGCCAATGCAGGAGCAGACTATACCATTCCTAAAAGTACACCATTTGTACTGACAGGTTCAGGAACTGATGTTGATGGAGATTCACTTACCTATATCTGGGAACAGATGGACAATGGAACCTCTTCCCAAACAGGAAGTAATTCTGTAGCTACAGCTACTAAAACTGCCGGACCGACATTCAGATCATGGGTACCTACAGCTTCACCAATAAGATATTTTCCTAAAATGGCTAGTATTCTAAAAGGATCAACAGAAACCCGAGGAGAAGAAATAAGAGTTGAAGCTCTATCTTCAGTTTCAAGAGATCTAAACTTCAGATTTACAGTTAGGGATAATAAATTAGGTGGTGCAGGAAACAATTCTGATGATGCTAAAATAACGGTTAATGCTCTTGCTGGACCATTCCTTATTACGTCTCAGAATGATGCTGTATCTTATGTAGGAGGAACTTCCCAAACAGTGACTTGGGATGTAGCTGGAACAACTTCCAATAATATCAATACTGCCAACGTGGATATTCTTTGGTCTACCGATAACGGAGATACCTGGACTACTCTATTAGCGGCTACTCCTAATGATGGTTCGGAAGCTGTCCTGATTCCTGATGTTGCTACCAATTCAGGAAGAATTATGGTAAAAGGAAGCAACCATATCTTCTTTGATGTGAATAATGCTAATATTTCTGTAACTACTAGTGAGCTGTCTACATCGGAAACTCAATTGAAAGGCTCTACAGAAATTAAATTGTATCCAAATCCGGTGAAGGATATCTTAACCCTTTCAAACACAGGATCAGAAAGATTTAAAATCTATGATATGTCCGGAAAGCTTGTTATTGAAGGCTCTCTTCAAAACGGAACGGTGAATGTAAGCAGGCTGGTAAAAGGAAATTATGTAATCCAGATTGAAAAATTCTCCAAAATGTTCATTAAAAACTAAATCCAATTCAAATATAAATTGAAAAGACTGCTCTAAGAGTAGTCTTTTTCATTTGATCCCTGTACCAATTTTCAATACATTATCATTTAAAAGACTAATATTCATTGAATTAATTACAATAATCATGTTTTATTAAAAATAATATTACATATAATTATATTTTTAGTTAAATTTATCACTCAATATTATTCTTTTATTGTACCGTTATCCGTTTGTATTTAGGGGAAGCTTTTCAAGGGCTTTTTTAACAATGGATCTTGCTCTATTCTTTGAGTTCTTTTTTCAATGTGAGAAACTTATTCATCCTATTGAAAGTCAAACATTTTTATGTTTAAGAAAAACTGTACAGATGTAAAAGATAATCTTCTATACCTAAGCTTGGCATTGGTCTGCATCCCTGAAAATACCTATTTAATTTTCACATAATTTAATTTTTTTTATATGAAACATTTATTTAAGTACTTCTTTTTTCTGGCCATTGCCACATTTTCAATAGCTTGTAGCTCTGATGACAGAGAAGAAGAAATCGTTATCCAACCGAGCCCGGTTAAAATTGTATTTTACAAAAGTGCTGATGATTTTGCCACCAGTTATGATCCTGATAACAAAGTAAGTCAAACCGTCAGAATTCAGGCATTTGACCTATACAAACAGGGAAATTGGAAAGAACTGGAAAAACTATTTCAGACAAATAACCTGAACGGCGGTTGGCCACCAGCAAACGGAGGATACAATATTGTAGATGATGTCGCAATACAAGCCGGTCAAAAATATGACAGATACAGCGGTGCTGTCGGGAGTTATAATGGAACCGGAAATCCAACGTTAGGCGGAAACTTTACCAGCCCAATCATTAATGGGTACGTGTATACTTTTGCCGAAAGAGCTTTGAACCAACCGGAAAACAAATATGATTTCTATTACCAGATCGACGTTCTTAATGCATTACCTTTTAAATCTCAGACGGCAGATATCATTCCTTGGTTTAACCAGGTTGGAAACGGGAAACAGACCATGTGGAAAATTCCTATTGATATTAATACCGGATTTCCGAAAACTTGGAATAAATTAGCATCAGAAGGGTATATAAAAATTACCATTAAAAAAAGCCCTAGTGGAAAATATCCTAACCTGGAAGGAACCGTTATTCAAAACTAAATTAGATTCAGATGCATTCAATATCAAAAAAGATAAAGATTGGTAGAAAAGCTTTAATCCAAAAAGACAGATTCATTAATGATGAGGCCATTCCGGCAGCAGTCACCCAATTTAGCTGCTGTGAATGTGGTCACGAAAATCGCATTGAAATATCACCTTATCAATCGGGATTTCCAATTCTTCAAATCTACCATGAAGACAAAGTACTATCAAAATCTGAGTTATTAAAGAATCAAATGATTACTGAAACATCACCGAGAATGCAGCATTACGGAGAATTAACGGTAAATGATTTGCCTACACTATATTTTGGAACTAGTTGTACATCCTGTAACACAAATTATATTTGCCTATTTAGCTATGGAGAAAAACAGCCGAGTTTAGAAATTTTAAATATCTCAGGGATCTGGGAGTATCAGGAAGTTGAATAATTGAATACCATCAGCATATCTAAAATCAAAACCACAATTCATCGTTGTGGTTTTTTTGTATTGTTATATTTAGTCACAGATTTTTACAGATTAGCACGGATGATTACACATAAGAATACTTTATGGACTATTACTCAATAGAAATTTAAAATTCAAAGATCTGTATTCATCTGTGGTAAAAAAATTAATGATTCTTATTTTACCTCCTATATTTCCCAATTAGCAAATGGTTTTCTATCTTTGTCATAAATAAAAAATTTCATGGATAAAATTGATAGTTTGAACCAAGTAGCAGAATTCCATACTACTTTTAAAGCCCCTATTCTAGACACCCCACAAATTCCATCCCCGGAAAGATGTAACCTTAGAGTAGAGCTTCTACAGGAAGAACTTAATGAATTAAAACAAGCCATTGCAGACAACGATATTGTAGAAATTGCTGATGCTCTTTGTGATCTACAGTATGTTTTAAGTGGTGCTGTACTGGAATTCGGACTTGGCAACAAATTTGTAGAGCTATTCAACGAAGTTCAGCGTTCTAATATGTCGAAAGCATGTGATAACGAAGAACAGGCTAATGAAACCGTTGAATTCTATAAAGAAAAAGACGTTGAATCTTTTTATGAGAAATCTGGTGAAAAGTTCAATGTATACAGAAAAGCAGATCATAAAGTATTAAAAAACAAATACTACTCTCCTGCTGATCTAAAGTCAATCATTGAGAAATAAAATATGAAAAAATTTATTACCCGTATTGTTGCCGCTTCAAGTTTATTTTTAGCTACTCAGCAGCTTAGTGCTCAAAAAGTAGTGGTTAACCGTGAAGTTACTACCGAGAAAGACGGTAAAATGCTTCTGGGGCATCAATTGAAAGAACAGTTTTTGAAAGCGCCTTATGCTGATTGGTATGTAAAGGAACATGATGAATATGCTCTGGATCAGAAAGCGATCAGTGAACTGAAAAAGAAAAAAATAGGCACTTATGATATTGTCGTTTTTATGGGAACATGGTGTGAAGACAGTCACAGAGATTTTCCAAGACTGATGAAGATATTGGATGAAGTAGGTTATCCGGAAGGAAAACTGACTATTATTGCTGTTAACCGTAAAAAAGAATCTCCAAGTGGAGATGAATCCCTTTACAACATCCAAAAAGTTCCAACTATTATTGTAAAACAATATGGAAAAGAACTGGGCAGAATTATAGAAATGCCTACCACTGGATATATTGAAAGAGATTTAGTTGAAATTCTGAAAAAGGATAACTCATCTGTAATTAAAGAAATTTTTAAATAGATTTGAGAAATTATAAACCAATTATATCGTTTGTAGCCGGTGCCGGTGTTATGGTCCTTCTGTTTTTTGGGCTTAAATCTTGTCTGAATCTTGGGAAGAAAACGGAAAAGTCGGATTATTATATCCTAACTAATCAGATCTCCAAAATGAACAAGATGGTGGTGATAGAACAGAACAATTCTAGCATGCAGAAAACCAAAATGGGCTATGAATTTATGGGCAAGGAAGTTTCAAGTAACAGCATCATTACCTTTACCAAAACCAGCGCACAGGTTTCTTATGATCTGAATAAAATGAAGATTGAAGTAGATTCCATCAACAAAAAACTAGTCATCACTGAACTTCCTGATGCAGACATAAAAATCATACCTAGCGTTGAGATTCAGTCTATGGATGATTCTTTTTTTAATAGAATTTCTGAAAAAGATATTAAAAACGTTACTGCAAAAGCTAAGGAAACAGCGATTAAATCTATTGATCAGAATCAACTGAGAACTGAAGGGCGCAAGCAATTAATGGAAAACCTTGATAATATTTTTGTTTTGGCAAAGGCTTTGAATTATACTATAGAAGATAAGACCGGAAAGATCGGTATTCTTGGACTCTAAAAATTCAGACAATGGACTCAAAAGGAAATAACAAGAAAAAGGAATCTGCCAACACTGCAGAAACTCAAAAGCAAAATCAGGATTTCCAGAATATTCCTGCTTCGTCGAAAAAGGTTAATCCCCCAGACATTGATAAAGAAGACATTCAAAAGGCTTCCAAAAATAAATCGGGAAAAACGGATAATACAAAAGAGTAAAATGAATCATTGAAATTCATTTTTCCTATTGATTTAAAATATTTCAGAAAATAAAATCGAAAGGATCTGTCTCTTATGAGGCAGATCCTTTCTTCTAACTATCTATCTAAGTGAACTATAAATCTATACAATGGTGGATTTTCCAATTTTCACATTCTCGAAATTATAATATGATTTCTCGGAATATTTAATATGGTCTGCAATAAAGCTTCCTACTTCGCTCGTAGAATAATATTGCTTTGTATTAAGGTCTATTGTAACATATTTGTTTTCAATAGCATGTTCTACAGACTGTCTCAGCTTGTTGGCTGCAGGCTGCAATCCAAGATGATCCAGCATCATTGCCACGCTTAAAATAGAAGCGATAGGATTAGCGATTCCTTTTCCTTTTGCCTGAGGATAGGAACCATGAATTGGTTCAAACAAAGCATTCTTCTCTCCTACTGATGCTGAAGGAAGTAATCCGATAGACCCTCCAATCACACTCGCTTCATCAGAAATAATATCCCCGAACATATTTTCCGTCAAAATGACATCAAACTGTTTAGGATTAAGGATCAACTGCATGGCTGCATTATCTACAAACATATAGTCTAACTGTACATCGGGATATCCAGAAGCGATTTCCTGACAAATCTTTCTCCATAATCTGGAAGTATCCAGCACATTTGCTTTATCAATTAATGTCAGCTTTTTATTTCTTTTCTGCGCTTCCTGAAATGCCATGTGAGCAATTGGAAGAATATCTTCTTTGCTGTATTTACATACATCATAAGCATACACACCTTCCGGATCTGTAAATTTCTCACCAAAATAAATTCCGCTTACCAATTCTCTGAAAATCTGAATATCAGCTCCCTCAATGATTTCTCTTTTAAGCGGACTTTTCTCAATCAGGGAAGCATACGTTTTTAAAGGACGGATATTGGCAAATAAGCCTAATTCTTTACGAAGTTTCAAAAGCCCTTGTTCAGGTCTTACTTTCGCGTCAGGATTATTGTCAAACGCAGGATCTCCAATCGCTCCGAAAAGTACAGCATCTGATTCCTTACAAATCTTTAGCGTTTCTTCAGGTAACGGATTTCCTGTTTTAAAAATGGCTTCCGCACCAATCAGCCCATAATCGAATTGGAATTTGTACTGAAAAGCTTCCGCAATCACGTCTAAAATCTTGATGCTTTCGCTGATAATTTCCGGTCCGATTCCATCTCCTGGAAGGACTGCGATTTTAAAATAATTGTTGTTCATTTTTTTTCTGTGTTTTTAGTTCAAATTCTTTGATCGCCTGTTTCTTGCTGATTAAAAAATCAATATCGTCATAGCCGTTCAAAAGGCATATTTTTTTATAAGAATCCAACTCAAAAGTTTCGGTAGTATCTTTGAAACTGATAGATTGTAATTCTACATCAATCGCAATTTCATTGTCCGGATTTTCATTAATTCCTTCTAATATTTCCTTTAAAAATTCTTCAGAAACTTTTACCGGAAGAAGACCGTTATTTAAAGCATTCCCTTTAAAAATATCGGCAAAATAACTGGAAACAATTACTTTGAACCCATAATCAGTCAATGCCCATGCCGCATGCTCACGGCTGCTTCCACATCCAAAATTATTTCCTGCCACTAAAATTTCGCCAGTGAATTTGGGATTGTTCAGAACAAAATCAGGATTAGGTTCATGAGTATGAATATTAAACCTCCAGTCTCTGAACAGGTTCTCTCCAAACCCCTTTCTGTCAATACTTTTTAAGAATCTTGCAGGAATAATCTGATCCGTATCTATATTTTCTGCCGGCAATGGAACGGCACTAGATTTTATAATAACTAATTTTTGCATGTACTGTTTTAATTTAAACTTTCAAAAGCTGATATTCTGCCTTCTATGGCTGCTTTAGCTGCTGTAAGCGGACTTGCGAGGATTGTTCTTGAGCCTTGTCCCTGTCTTCCTTCAAAATTTCTGTTTGAAGTAGAAACACAATATTCTCCCTCCGGAATTTTATCATCGTTCATTGCCAGACAAGCAGAACAACCGGGCTGACGGATCTGGAATCCTGCTTCGTTAAAGATCTTATCCAGTCCTTCTTCATAGATTTGTTTTACAACCTGCTGAGAACCGGGAACAATTAAAGCTTTGACTGCTTCAGATTTACTTTTTCCTTTAATATATTGGGCAGCAGAACGGAAATCTTCAATTCTAGCATTCGTACAACTTCCTATAAATACGTAATTGATTTTTATGCTGGATGGAGTTTGTCCCGCTTCCAGTCCCATATATTGTAAAGCTTTCGCTTCAGATTCATTTTGAGGGGCAGGAATGGTTTCGTGAATAGAAATTCCCATTCCAGGATTGGTTCCGTAAGTAATCATTGGATAAATATCTGCTGCATCAAAAGTAAGTTCCTTATCAAAAACTGCATCTTCATCCGTCTTCAAGGTATTCCAATAGGCAACCTTTTCACTCCACTCTTCTCCTTTTGGTGCAAATTCTCTACCTTTTACGTATTCAAAAGTGGTTTCATCCGGAGCAATCATTCCTCCTCTTGCTCCCATCTCAATACTCATATTGCAAACGGTCATTCTCCCTTCCATTGACATTTCTTCAAAAACATTTCCGGCATACTCACAGAAATAGCCTGTTCCGCCATCTGTTCCTATTTTTGAAATGATGTAAAGGATAACATCTTTAGACTGAACATTTTCATTGAGCTTCCCATTAACGGTAATTCTCATTGATTTAGGTTTATTAAGCAGCAGACACTGACTGGCAAAAACCTGGGCAACCTGGCTGGTTCCGATTCCAAAGGCAATGGCTCCAAAAGCGCCATGGGTAGAAGTATGGCTGTCACCACAGACAATACTCATTCCCGGTTGCGTAATCCCAAGTTCGGGAGCAATAATATGTACAATTCCCTGATATTGATGTCCCAATCCGAACAGTTCAATATCATTTTTCTGACAATTTTCAGTCAATTGCTGAACCTGATTCCTTGATAATTCATCACGGATGGGTTCTTCCTGGTGAAGGGTTGGAACATTATGATCCGCTGTAGCTACAATCTGTTCAGGTCTGAAAATGTCCAGATTTCTGGATTCAAGTTCTGAAAAAGCCTGTGGACTGGTTACTTCATGGATCAGGTGTTTATCAATATAGATGATCTGTGGTCCATCAGGAACGGTATCTACAACATGAGCGTCCCAAACTTTATCAAAAAGTGTCTTTTTATTGTTATTCATTTTTACTTTATCTTGAATTAAATCAAACCCTATCCTATTTTTCTGCTGCATGTTTCCATGATCAATGCCAGGTCTTCATTGCCTATCTCCTTCTTAAGGTCTGCTATTTTTAGGAATTCCTGGTACAGATAATCCAATTCATCTTTGGTGACATCATGACCAATGTGTTTAAAACGGTAAGCTAATGCTGACCGCCCGCTTCTGGCGGTAAGAATGATGGAAGAAGCATTTACCCCTACTTCAGCAGGATCAATGATTTCATACGTTTCTCTATTTTTGATGACACCATCCTGATGAATTCCTGAACTGTGAGCAAAGGCATTAGCCCCTACAATCGCCTTATTCGGCTGTACAGACATTCCCATCAGGTCAGAAACCATAGTACTCATCTCATTCAGCATTATAGAATTGACATTGGTATGCAGATTTAAATGTTTATGTTGCTTCAGAATCATGACGACTTCTTCTAATGCCGTATTACCAGCTCTTTCACCCAATCCGTTGATGGTACATTCAATCTGACGGGCTCCATTGATCGCTCCGGAAATAGAATTGGCTGTTGCTAACCCTAAATCATTGTGACAATGGCATGATAGAACTGCTTTTTCAATCCCCTTTACATTTTCTCTCAGATATTTAATTTTCTGTCCGTATTCTTCTGGCAAACAATACCCTGTAGTATCAGGGATGTTGAGTACAGTAGCACCTGCTTTAATGACAGCCTCACAAACTTGTGCCAGATAAGCATTATCTGTTCTTCCTGCATCTTCTGCATAAAATTCTACATCTTCTACATATCTTTTAGCATATCTTACTGCTTCTGCAGCACGTTCTATAATATTTTCTCTTGTTGAGTTGAACTTATATTTGATATGTGAATCAGAAGTTCCGATCCCTGTATGTATTCTAGGTTTTTTCGCATATATCAAAGCTTCGGCAGCCGTATCAATGTCTTTTTTGTTGGCTCTTGTCAATCCGCAAACTTTTGCATTTCTTACGAGTTTTGAAATTTCAGAAACCGATTCAAAATCTCCTGGGCTGGAAATCGGGAATCCTGCTTCAATGATATCAACTCCCAGTTCATCAAGCTTTTCAGCAATAATCAGTTTCTGTTTTGTATTCAATTTACATCCAGGAACCTGCTCTCCATCGCGCAACGTGGTATCAAAAATTTCAATTTTTTCAGAGTTCATAAATAAAAGTTTTTTACTTAATTTTGGCTCAAAACTACAGCTTGCTATATTTTTTCATTTTCATTTTTCCAGAAAATTACAATATTCAACTGTTGAAGAATTAAGCGTATATCATTGATATTTAATTATTTAAATTTTAAAAATTTACAATGGCAGAATTGCAGAAAGATTTCTTGTTCGTACTGGTAAAGTCATTGACCACTTCCGAAAAACGACAGTTTAAACTGTATGTTAACCGTCTCGGAATTAATGTAGATGCCAAATTTTTACTCCTTTTTTCCGAAATGGATAAAATGAAGGAATATGATGAAAGCATCATTATTGAAAAAAAAATATCTACCAAGCAGCAGCTTTCTAATCTTAAAGCCCACCTTTACAAACAAATTCTAATAAGCTTACGGATGAACCCGAGTCATCAGAATTACAGAATCCAGCTTCGGGAACAATTGGATTTTGCTAATATTTTATACCAAAAAGGGCTTTACAAACAAGCTTTAAAAATACTGGACAAAACAAAGCAGTCTGCTCTGGAATTAGATGAAAAGAGCATTGCTTCCGAGGTAATAGACCTGGAAAAAGTAATTGAATCTCAATTTATTACCCGAAGTATTGAAGGACGTGCCGAAGAGCTGATTAGACAATCCCAGGAATTAAGTAAACAAAACCGATATACCACAAAACTATCCAATCTTTCATTGAAGTTATACAGTGAAATGCTAACTCACGGGTATGTAAAAAATGATGCAGACCGTGAAGAAGTTTTGGAAGTTTTCAATGCTCAAATTAAAAACATAAGATTTGATAAGCTGAATTTTACTGAAAAACTATGGTATTTTAAGGCCCATGTCTGGAAAAACCAGTTGCTTCAGGATTATAAATACACCCTGAAATATGCCTATCAATGGGTAGACCTATTTCATAAAAATCCGGAAATGATTTTCAGTCATCCGGTTTGGTATATTAAAGGAAATACATATTTGTTGAAAATCCTGTTCCTGTATGGAAATATTGATATTCTGGAAGAGAATTTTAAGGAATTTAATATAAGAGTGAATGCTGAAAATTTTTCTCAGAATGAGAACCTTCAGTCGCTTATTTTCCTTACCCATTACAATACATTGATGAATATTCACTTTGTAAAAGGTGAATTTTTCACAGGAACAAAACTTATCCCGGAAATTGAGTTGAAAATGGAAAAGCTTCGGGAACGAATTGATGAACACCACTTTATGATTCTTTATCTTAAAATGGCCGCCATGTTTTTTGGAAGTAAGATGTACAAAAAAGCCATTGAATACTCTATGCGGGTAATAGAATCTAAGGGAAATGTACAGGAAGATCTACTCTTTCATACAAGGATACTGATTTTAATGTCCAAATATGAATCCGGAAATGATGAAGACTATGATGAATTCATTACTTCTACCCTGAAGTTTGCTAAAAAGATGAAAAAGCCGGAAGAATTTCACTTTGAAAGCATTCAGTTTTTTAAAAATGTAAATAATCAGCTTCCGGATCAGAGACAGAAGGCTTTTGAAATGTTTGACAAAAAGCTTGAAGAATTCTCTGAAAATGAATATTACAGAAGGTCTTTATTTTATATTGACATTCATGGTTGGATCCAATCTAAGGTTCAAAATGTGGATGTCATTGAGATTATCAAAAGAAAAGTAAGGTACAAAAGAAAAAGCTAATATAGATTAATGTGCAAATTAGTTATAAAAATCTTCGGCAGGCTCTTTGAGCCTGCCGAAGATCATATTAGTTTTTGATGAATTTAGAGCTTGCTTCACCAATTTTATAAAAGTAACTACCTTTTGGAAGGCTTTCTACATTCACAGAAACCTGATGATCCATAGAACCAAAAGACTTATTTATTACCTGTTTTCCTGTCATGTCATAGATCGTAACAGTGCTACTTCCGTTAGAAGGATTGATGATATTCAGAACTTTATTTGCCGGTATCGGAAATGCAGAAAGCTGTTTCCCTTTAGATTGGATCTCATTTACTGAAAGGGTTGTGCTTGGCAGTGTATATACTTCACGAAATAAATTATCATTATTATCAACATTTGTAATAATTATTTTATTTGTATTTGAAGCATTATTGTGGAATACATTAAAATCACCCGTCCATGAAGTGTTTGGATTAGTGGTAAAATCTTTAATAATAGTTCCATCTTCATTTACAATATAAAGTTTTCTCGATGGTTGCGGAGTTGTTAGAGTTTTAGCACTTACTACAAACTCTAATTTATCATCATTATTGAAAATATGTTTTGTAACCTGAAAATTGGTGTCAGAACTTGGGTAGAATTCAAATATATATCCACTCGGTATAGGTACATTTACTGTTTTTACTAATACGTATGATGAATTATAGATATTGATTGTATTCCCATTTCCTTTAGCCACAAAAATAATATCATTACCATTTGGAAAAACATCTACATTTTCACTAATTGGAAATGTATGTTCTAAAGTGATTTGTTGAGCGAACATAAAGCTGCAGGCCGTGATAGCTGCAGATAACATAATTTTTTTCATGCTATAATTTGTCTTTCAAGATCTTCACACCCACTGAGAAGATGGTTATTGTTTTTATAAAAAATAAAAGAGTGAGGGTTTCTAACTTATTTTCTTCTTAAAATTATTTATTGAAGAAAGTTCCGCTAAAACACTTTTGTTAAATCGGGTGCAAAACTACAATAAATATCAGATATTAGTACATACCCAAACCTGATATTTGAACCCGTTGCTTACTTATAAATACCTTCAATAAAGTTTAAGGCGTTCTTATGGCTGATCTTTTCTACAAGTTCAGCAGAGAATCTTTTTTCAATTTCTTTATTGATAGCTGGATAAACGGATGCATTGGAATGCTCTTCAAAGAAAAACGGATGACGTGAGGTGTCCTGATGATCTTTCCAATAAAAATAGTCTGCTCCATAGGCAATGCTGTCTTCTCCTCCCAGATCAAGCCCGTATTGAATATGCTCATAAAGCATTTCAGGGTTTTCAAGATCTACATAATCTTTGATAAAGTTTAATCCAATAAGTCCTTTTCTGTTAATAACCTCTTTTGCTAATTCATCCGGAAGATTTCTTTTATTATGATATATCGTTCTGTAATTGGAATGGCTCGCCAGAATAGGAATTGAATAATTTTTCTGATCGATATAAGTAAAAATATCGTAAGCCAGTTGATCACTTGTGTGAGCCAGATCTATAGCAATTCTTCGGTCTGCAATATAATCAATTAACACTTTGCCATCTTCCTTTAACCCCACAGTCGCATTATTTCCACCTCCAAAACGATTTTCTAAATGATGGGTAATTCCGATATAAAGCACTTTTTGAGTATTTTCAATGATGGTTTCAAGATTTTTAAATCCGGATTCCAAGCTTTGGTTTTCATCACAAAAAGCAGAGCCATTTTCAATGGAAGCTATGACACCTACCCGATTTTCATTCTCGGGATTCATGTAATTTTCATTTTCAAACAGGAAAAAGTTTTCATTTTTAATGAGATCCGAAAATATTTGGCTTTGCTGCAGCCCGTAAGTTGTACTTCCCTCACCGGTTCCTGCATAAATAGCCATCACCTGAAGTTTTACATTCCCTTCCTGTAGATAAGGCAACGAGCATCCTATTTCTTTATCGTCAATTGTTGAATCAGACCTTAGTAAATAGTACAGCAGGTCACAGTGTAGATCAATGTTTATTGTATTCATAGTAGCAGGCAATTTATCGTTTTTATTTCTTGTTTTGATCTAATGCATTATTGATAAATTCAATATTTGTATTTTCAAAAACCTCTAACAATTGAGGAACAAAATCCCCGAATTTCTCGTATTTTTTCCTGTTGGAATTATATTCTTTTACTTTTTGCTCTAATAAGGGAAGGAAGATAAAATTGTTTTTCAAATGGTAGTCTTCAAGTTTTTTAGCTCTTTCAAAATCTTTCTGGATTTTTGCAGTCTGAATTTCACCAAGTCTGACTAAATGTTCAGCAACACAGGTTTGGTAATCTCCATACCCTCCGGTTTTAATCATAACCTCCTTTAAATTTGATTTTTCAAATAAATCCTTGAATTTTTCAAGTTTATCTTTATGGGGATAAACTTCTTTATTAACAAAGGAATGCCCAAATTCATGAACACTTAGAAACCTTGCCTGGAATTGGTTATCATATCCGAACTGTCCTTGTTTTTCAACTCTTACAAACGGACTTGCAATTTCATAAATATCTGTTTTACCGGATTTTGAAATCACATTTGTTCCGATACCTCTTCCTTCATGATCTTCTATAGGCCACATCATCATCGGAGAAATCAGAATAGTATATGAATCAAAACTTTCACCATAAAATTGCTCCATAGCATTGGTAAACCCCTCAGGAATATGTTTATTGTACTCATTTTCTCCTCCTTTATAGAAAGCTTTGTTTTCAATAAAAAACTGTCCAATATGTTCTTTTGTATAAAATTTCGAAAGCTCGGAAAGATAATTTTTAATTAATTGAGTCGCTTCTTTGTTCTGTTCCTCCGTTAAGTTATTGTTATGAAACTGATAATCATTGATCCATTCTGTGGCTGGAAATTCTTTGTGGTACATTAACGGTTTCATCAAAACATCATTTCCAGAACCGTATTTTTCTATTAGAATATCATTAATTTTTGCTGTTGCAATTGCAATATCTGAATCTTTCAAATATTTATATCTTTTCAACGCACTGTCTACAATCGGCTGATAAACAGAACATTCTTTTATCTTATAAAGTTCAAAATCTTTATTATTTTTTCGGTGTTCTGCTGAAAGAATTTCTGCAAGAAAATAGGTTTCAACATTTTTATTGTAATTAACAGAAAATTTAGATGTTTTTTTCTGTGAAAAACTAAATGTGGAACTCAGTGAAACTAAAATAAACAGTGCCTTTTTCATAGTTAATATTAATTATCATTCTAAATAGGTACGAATATAGTATTTTATGTAAAAAATGCGTATTTTTGCATCTTAAAATTTTTTAGTAAACAATGATAAAAATTACACTTCCAGACAATAGTGTCAAAGAATTCGAGGGAGCAGTTACTCCCCTAGATGTGGCAAAATCTATAAGCGAGGGATTGGCTAGAAATACCATTTCCGCAATTGTTAATGACAAACAAGTAGAAATCACCACACCTATAACCACGGATTCTACGGTACAGCTTTTGACCTGGAATGATGATCTTGGAAAGAAAGCTTTCTGGCATTCTTCTGCCCACCTTTTGGCGCAGGCTATCCTTGAATTTTATCCTAATGCTAAGCTGACTATTGGTCCGGCAATTGAAAACGGATTCTACTATGATGTGGATTTCGGGGATGAAAGTTTATCTGAAAAAGATTTTGAAAAGATTGAAAAGAAGGTTCTTGAAAATGCAAAGAAAGGATCAACGTTCTCTTTATATCCGGTTTCTAAAGAAGAAGCTTTAAAGACCTATGCAGACAATCCTTACAAAGTAGAATTGATCTCTAATCTGAATGATGGAGAAATTACTTTTGTAACGCATGATAACTTCACAGATTTATGTCGTGGAGGGCATATTCCAAACACAGGAATCGTAAAAGCTGTTAAGATTTTAAATGCTGCAGGAGCGTATTGGAGAGGAAATGAAAACAACCCTCAGTTAACAAGAGTGTATGGTATTTCTTTCCCTAAACAGAAAGAACTTACTGAATATCTTGAAAGATTAGAGGAAGCTAAAAGAAGAGATCACAGAAAGCTTGGTAAAGAGCTAGGTATTTTCGCGTTCTCTGAAAAAGTAGGTGCCGGTCTTCCATTATGGTTGCCAAAAGGAACTGCTTTAAGAAGAAAATTAGAAAATTTCCTTAGTGATGCTCAGAAAAAAGGAGGGTATGAATTCGTAATGTCTCCACATATTGGAGCTAAAGAATTGTATGTAACTTCCGGACACTGGGATAAATATGGAGCTGACAGCTTCCAGCCGATCAAAACTCCGAATGAAGGAGAAGAATTCTTATTGAAGCCTATGAACTGTCCGCACCACTGTGAAATCTATAAGACATCACAATGGAGCTACAGAGATCTTCCAAAAAGATATGCGGAATTCGGTACTGTATATAGATATGAACAAAGTGGAGAGCTTCACGGATTAACCAGAGTTCGTGGATTTACTCAGGATGATGCTCACTTATTCTGTACTCCGGATCAGCTTTCTGAAGAATTTGAAAAAGTAATTGATTTGACGCTTTATGTTTTCAAATCTCTAGGATTTGAAGATTTTGTAACTCAGGTTTCTTTAAGAGATCCAGATAACAAAGAAAAATATATCGGGTCTGATGAGAACTGGGAAAAAGCAGAGAATGCGATTATCAATGCTGCTCAGAAGAAAGGTTTAAAAACAGTTGTTGAATACGGTGAAGCTGCATTCTATGGCCCTAAGCTTGACTTCATGGTGAAAGATGCATTGGGAAGAAAATGGCAGCTTGGAACTATTCAGGTAGATTATAACTTACCGGAAAGATTTGATCTTCACTATATCGGAAATGATAATGAGAAGCACAGACCGGTAATGATCCACAGAGCGCCTTTTGGATCTATGGAGCGTTTTATCGCAATCTTATTGGAGAATACTGCCGGGGATTTCCCATTATGGTTAAGCCCTGATCAGTTTATCATTCTTCCAATTAGTGAAAAGTATGTAGATTATGCAAAAAAAGTTTCACAATTTTTGGAAAATCACGATATTAGCGGTCAGATTGATGACAGAAACGAGAAAACGGGTAAAAAAATCCGTGATGCTGAATTAAAGAAGATTCCTTTCATGCTTGTAGTAGGAGAAAATGAAGAGAAAGAAGGTACGATTTCTGTAAGAAGACGTGGTGAAGGAGATCTTGGAGTCATGAATCTGGAAGATTTCGCAGCTTACTTCAAAAAAGAAGCAGCAGTTTAAAAAAACAAAATTAAAGTATTGAGAGGTAACAACAACGCTCTCAATACTTTAATCAAATAAATAAGTAGTTAACCAATAAAATTATAATACAATAGCACAAAGATTTAACAACAGGGGCCCACAAAGACGTCCTGTACAGGAGGACTTACACTTGATCAACGATAAAATTCGTGTGAGAGAGCTTCGTTTGGTGGGCGATAACGTAGAGCCGGGAATTTATCCAATTGACAAAGCAAGACAGATTGCTGCGGAACAAGAATTGGATCTAGTAGTAATTTCTGACAAGGCAGAACCTTTTATTGCAAGAGTATTGGAATATAAAAAATTCTTATATGAGCAAAAGAAAAAACAGAAGGAACTTAAAGCTAAGCAAGTAAAAGTGGTTGTAAAAGAGATCCGTTTCGGACCTCAGACTGATGACCATGATTACGAATTCAAGAAGAAGCATGCTGAGAAATTCCTTGAAGAAGGTTCTAAATTGAAGACCTACGTATTTTTTAAAGGACGTTCGATCATCTTTAAGGATCAGGGAGAAATCTTGCTTTTAAAACTGGCTCAGGAACTAGAGCACGTGGGTAAAGTAGATCAGCTTCCTAAGCTTGAAGGAAAGAGAATGATTATGATGATGAGTCCTAAAAAACCAGCAAAATAATTCAATCATTATTTTACATATAAAAACCTCAAATTACTTTGAGGTTTTTTTTTATTCAAATTTACATGGTATCGTTTCATCAGAAAATAGAAAGAGGTATTTAGACATCACTTGTATTCATTTAATATTCCCCTCTTTCTATAGGCTAGTATTAGTTTTTATCCTTCAAAATCGCCACAGTCATGCTCTTTAAAAAGAGGAAGCGCTTTTTTTGTTGTAAAATATTTCGCTACTCGTTTATTATTTAATTCGAGTTTATGACCTTCTACAACCAGCTCATAAACGGGTGCTTTTTCGATCTGAGTTAAAATATAGGTTCTGTCCGGTGTTTTCAAAATAGTTTTGTTTCCTTCGCTGGAGATGGTAAAATTACTCACCTCAAAGGCATCCTTTTCATCACAGACATTGGTCCATACTATTTTATTCCTGGTTACGGATAAGCTTGCTAAATCACAAGAATAACAGTTTCCCGAGAACTCTATACCATATTTTTCATATACATCTTTACTTTTGATATCCAATATATCTATAGGAACCAATGTTGAAAAATCCACCGGCACTTCTACTTGTGAAATCGTATTCTTTGCAGGAGTAAGCTTAGCAACTGTATCTGATTTTATAGCCATAACACCTGTACTATCTGCCTTTTTTTCTGTAGCTGGTGAACAGGAAGCTAGCAAAGCGACTGCTACTGAAAAGCTGGTTATTACGTTTTTCATCTCCTATCAATACTTAGTTTTGTCTTTTGCAAAATTGTCCAAAATATAGCATTCGATAAATCCCTGTTTTCAGCCATTTTTTGCCCATATTCAGAGGTTTTGTTGGCAGCCGGTTTGAATACCGATACATTTGTCAAAAAAATATAAAAATGAAACCTTTATATCAAGTCTTTATCACCTCTACCGTTGTTCTGATGGGATGTAATCCACAGAATAAGACACCAGAAACCAACAAGGCTGGAACTGAAATCACACAGAAAATCATAACATTTGCTGATTTCAAAAAAATAAAAGGAGTAGATAATATACAGGAAGTACCTTTTCAACTATTTACTAAGTTAGATTCTATACAGTTTTTTGTATCTCCCAATAAAGATGCTGCCCGTCTGAAAATAGTATACAATAAGCTAGATAATTACTACGGATTTGAAGAGTTTGATGACTTCTACTCTATTCACTACAGTATTAATAATAATATTTCGAACAGCATAGAAGCTTTTGTTCTAAAGTCAGAATTCATGGCCTCATTTGATATGACTTTACAAGGTGTGGACCTTTATGAGATCAGAAGCAGCACATGGAAAGGATCTCAGGATTTTAAAAATAAGTCATTCAGTAAGTATGGTACCATTACAGAAGTTTCTGAACAGGAATTTGCAACAGCTTCTAAAAATAGAATTAATGAAGTTTTGGTGAAAAATCCTCAGATTAAATTAAAAGGTGAAGATTGGATATCTACCGGAAATTCAAAAGAAACTGTGATTACACAGCATGAAAATATATCTACAGAAGACGGGTATTTATCCAATGAATATATTGGACAGTCTCCTTCCCTGCATCTGGAAGTTTTCAAAGAAAACTCGGTGGAGACTACAGATATGTATTATTCTTTTTATGATGTAAAATCAACCGCTAATTTTGCCTTATTTACAGGTGGATATCCACAGATTCTTCCTGGTAAAAAATGGATTTCTTCTATCTCTTCAAATAATGATGTCGGGAGTAATTTTGAAATCACGACCTATATGGACCAAAGCCATAATCAAGAAAACCTTTTGTATGTAAACTTTACCAAATTCAAAATTGCTGATGATACAAAAGCTTTCTGGAAAGATGATAAAACCTTTTATGCAGAAGTTTATCCTATCAATTCAGCAGCGGCTAATGGTAAAAAGCAAAAGACTGCTTATATAAAAATTCAGTTGAAGGCAAATCTGCTTTAAAGGGAAGTGCATTTGGACTTAGAATACAATAAAAAACCCCTGAAATCGGCCAGTGTTTATCGAGGTAAAGTCTAATATCTTTGCAGCACTTAATTAAAGAATACCATGAAAAAAATAAGTTTAACATTTCTTTTCTGTTTACTTAGTTTGATAACTTTCGCTCAATCATTAAAAGTAGTTATTAAACAAGACGGAAAAGTAATTGAACCTGTAAATGATGTTTATGATCTAAAAAAATCGCCTTTTATATTGGAGTTTACAGCAAACAATCTGGAAGGTTTCTTAGTAGGAGCTACGACTAATAAGGATGTTTATGCAGAAGCACTGGGGGTATTTAATACTGATGTTCCGTGGTTTCAAAATACAGGTATGGCAGAGGAACTGTATAACAAAGATAAAGAACTGTTTCTGATGGATTCCGCGCCATCCTACTGGTACTATACAAGTGTGAAAGATCACAGATTTGATAAAAACCCTAAAGGTACCTTAAAACAGTGGACCGCTACGCGTACCATTACCAGGTTCTATGACATCATGGTAGACCAGCCTGTCAATTTAAAAGATTTTGATGGAAGAGTTTATCTATTCATGTATGAGCCTGTGTATAACGCTGAATATGATGTAACGGGAAAGAAAAATCTATTTCAGGCTGCGTTGAGATTCAAAGACTAAAAATGACACACCTAATTATTTGATTATATATAGAAAAGGTCTGCTTTTACGATGTAAGCAGGCCTTTTTGTTGGATGAATATGGATCTGATTCAAAAGTCTTGGAAATATTTTAAACCATTAAGAGGTTTAGATTTTATCTTGTTTTTTGATGACACAAAGGTTGATTATTGATGGCTAAGACATGAATTGATTATATCAATTCTGATGAAGCACTGGTTTATGATACGTTACAGGTATTTAACCACATAGGCCCATAGATTTTGAAGTAATTATACATCTGTGGGAACTCATCTTTAGGCTCCCACAGATTGCACTACCTTATAAATAGATTATTCGATAATCAGACCGTACTCTATGGCCAGTTTAATGGCTGAACTAAGATTAGAAGTCTGAAATTTTTCAATAAGATTTTTCCGGTGACTTTCTACAGTGTGTGGGCTGATAAAGAGTTTTTCTGCCATTTGATTAGTGGTCAATCCCTTTGCTGCTTCGGCAAGGATTTCCTTTTCCCTGCGGGTTAATTTAGGAACCTGGTTCAATCCATCAGATGATTTTTTCTCTAAAACAGATTGAGTTTGCGAGCATAAAAATTGATTACCGGCATATACCGTATGAATCCCTTCCAGGATTTCTGAAACCGAAGCGTTTTTTTGAATATAGCCTAAAGCACCTTCAGCTAAAGTACTATTAATAACAGGCAGCTCATTATGAACACTCAGCATGATAATCTGGAGATTCTCATACTTTTTCTTTAAAGGCTTTATGAGTTCGATGCTGTTAATGTCTACTAAATTGATGTCTAACAACAAAATATCAACCGCCTGTTTTTTTAAGCCGGCATTCATCTCTGAAACGTTTTTGAAACAATCTACAACATCTATACTCTCGTTATTTCCTAAAATATTCTTCAGCCCTTCTAATAGAAGTGGATGATCGTCTGTGATGGCTACTTTTATCATGTTTAATGAGTAGGTATTTGAAGTTCTATACTGGTACCAATATTCAATTGGGACGTGATATTCATCGTTCCTTTTAAAAACTGGACTCTTGATTCTATATTATGAAAGCCCGCTGTTTTTCTAAAATCCAGGTTAGCGAGGTCAAAACCTTTTCCATCATCCTCTACAGTAAGATGTAATATATTTTCTTCTTCACTGATCTGAATAATAATTTCAGAGGCTTTAGCATGTTTTATGGCATTGTTGACCAATTCCTGAATAACTCTGTAAATAAGCAGCTGCTTTTCTTCTGATAAAGAATTACCATAATTAATAAACTCCGTATGGATATGTAATGCACTATTGGACATTCGGGAAGCAAACTCCTGAATGGCGGCTACCAGACCGTATTTCATTAATAAATCAGGCATTAAATTATGAGCTACCCGTCTCAGCTCTTCTACAGCTCCATCAATCTGGTTAATCGATTTAGAAATTCCTTCCTCTATATTTTCGGATTGATGAAGATCTAAAATAGACAACTGGAGTTTGGTTCCTGAAAGCAATCCTCCTAATCCGTCATGAAGATCACGGGCTAAACGGCCACGTTCCTGTTCCTGCCCTTCAAGCAATGCCGTTAGTGTAGATATTTTGGAGTTTTGCTTCTCTTTTTCTATAGCTAGAGCATGCAGTTCATCTCTTTGTTTAATTGATTTTACACGTTGTTTATAGGCATACAGTAACAGGAATATTAAAACGATGAAAATAACAATAAAAACAATATAGTAGGTATTGATCTTTTCCTTGAATGCCAACAGTTTTTTATAGCTGTTAATATCGTTGTTCTTTTGTTCGGTTTCTAACTTTGCCAAACGGAGTTGCTGCTCTTTTTTTTCTGACTCCAGCTCAGAAAATTTCAATCGTTCGCGCTGATTTTCTTCCACCAGTTTTAAGTTATTATAAACTTGTTCACGCTGCGCACGCAGGATGTTGATAAGCTTAATTTGTTGTGCTTTTTTATCGCTTTCCAGCTGCAGTTTTATATATTTCTGTTCCTGTCTTTCTTTTTCAAACTGGGATTCTAATCTTTTGGTGATATCCAGTTTGTCCTGATCATATACACTTTTATATTTATCAACATAACTTTTATAATACGTCAGTGCTTCTTTATAATTCCCCTGTTCTTCGCTAACACGGGATAGTGATTCAAGAATAGAAAGTTCAATATTATGATCCCTGACAGGACTTTTCCCAATTTCCATAGAGGCTTTCAGAAAATAAGATTTTGCTACATCATAATTTTTATCCTGAATGGCCAGCTCTGCCAAAATTCCAAATGAAGAAGCGATATGAATAGGATCTCCGGTTTCCAGACTTATCTTATTAGCTAATTGGGCATATTGCATTGCCTTGTCTGGGTTAAATTCTGTATATAAATTGGCTAAATTAATAGCTGCATAAGAAAGATTGCTCTTGTTGACCATAGACCCCTTATTTTTATTGAAAGTGGTAATAGCCTGCAGATAATACTGTTCTGTTTTGTTTCTCAACTGTATATCTGATGGGTTTTGAGCATATTTTTGTTCATACATATAGCCCATTCTCATATAGGCATCGAAAATCAGATTAGGGTCATTTTGTTTGGAGGCTAACAACAGAAACTGTTTACTGTATTTTTCTTCCAATTGATATTCGTTCAGGTCAGCATAAATCGCGGATAGTTCTTTGGCTGTATTTCCATATCTTCCGTACAGTGTAGAAGTCGTAGGTGAATTTTCATAATAATTAATAGCTTTCAGGTAAGCAGCTACAGCATCGGTGACCTTGTTATTACGGGTAAGAATCCAGCCTCGTGCATACTCCAGATATCCTTTTGCTTCGTTACTATTTGTTTTTAAACTATACACCTTACCCATTTCCAGGCTTTTTGAAGATTCTGCATCTTTGTTATCAAGTCTGTAATTCATGGCCTGGACGGCATATAAAATAGTGGCATATTTTCCATCAGGCATCTTTGTGGCCACAGAAATATTATTGGCTAATATCTGGTAAGATTTCGGTTTAAAATTATGGAAGAATAAGGCAGTAGCATATTTGGGAGCCAGGCTCAATTGCTCTGTAGTTTGGTTGGAAGCATTGTTATACTCCTTCTCTAATTTGCTTAAAACCTCTTGTGCCTGAACAAAAAACGGACAAATCAACACCGTCAATATAAATAACAATCTGTACCTCAAACCCTTCTCTTTATTAAGTTTTATTGTAGTAAAGAACGTAAATATAAGTAAAATACTTCTACTCAATTTTGAAACGACGTCATTCAATAAAAGAGTTTCATTTCGGAAGATTTTTTTCATTTTTTAAACACCGCATCTTTACTTAAATCCTTGTCAAGGTTTAAAACCTTGATAAGGATATGCTATTTAACAGGTTAAGTGTATTCTAAACAAATGACCGCTTTTTTAAGTTCTTTGTCATAAAATAAAAATACTTGGTCTGCTGAATTTTGTTGAAAATCATAGCCTTCCAAACATGCAATATAATCCATCAGCGTTCCGTCAGGTTTAAAGGGTTTTTCAATGAGGTTTTCACCTCCGAAATTGCATTCTTCTAAGGGGAGCGAATTAATATTAAGTTCTTCAAAAACACCGAAAATCTTATTTTGTAAACGTTCCTCTGCATATTCTGAATCATTATCTTTCTCCAGATCTTCAACTGTAAGCTTACGTAAACGCTCTAAGCGGCGAATGTCATAAACCTCTAAGCCCGGACGATTGAAATCTTTGTCATAAAGCTTATTATGTTTTTGGTAATATTCTTTTTTCAATTGATACATTGCCTCATTCATATTGTATTCAATCTCTAAATCCGAATAACTGTTTCCATAATCTTCCGGAGAGATTTTGGTATATGCAGAAAAATAATTCCAGTCTGCATCAAATTTGTATTTACCGTCAATCACATCAAAACCAAACATATCTGCTTTGGTATATTTTGTATGATATTCCGGTTTGTCTTCTCCAACGCAACCATCATAAATTTCCTTTACAGAAACGATATGCAGCCATTGATCTTCTGATGAATTGATGATTTTTAAATTAATTGAACAAATCGGAAGAAAATACTTTTTGTGATTCTCTATATCATCATAAAATACCTCTTCGTATTCCGGGAAAATTTTTATTAAATCTGTCATTTTATTTTCTTATAAGCTGTAGCTGACCTTCTTTTTTTACAAGATCGAAAGTCATGGTTTTTGATGCTTTTAAAATCTTTGTGGGAGTATCACAGAACTCAGACTTCCTAATACTATCCACTTCCATTTGTATTTGGTTCTTTTCTGTGAAATAATACTTTCCGTATACTCCTGTAAAACAATCGTTTCCACATTGCCAGGAATCATAACTATTGAAATGCTCTTCATCTGAAAAGTTTACCCCATGAAAGTTGAAAATCAAGGTAGTATCTCTTGGAGACATATAGTAGGTTTTTCCGCCATCGGGAGTAATAAGCCCTCCTTCCTTCACGATCCACTGCGTATTTTTCAGATAATTGGGAAAATCCGTTTTTTTTCTTTCCGGCTCTTTACAACTGAAGATCATTATCCACAAGGCACTCAAAAATAGGATCGTAAAATTCTTTTTTATCATTACGTTTCTATATTACTTATTCAACTATTTTATTCCCAATAATTAAATTTTGTATTTAATTTTTCAAAAGCAATTTCCTTATTAATCATTTTTTCAAGTTCATCAAAAGTCAACATACCTTCAGCTTTAAATTCACCACCATTAGACACTTTATAGGTATATTCAAAAATATCACGTGTATAAATATCTTCCAAAATTTCAACCTGTTTTGGGGCTAAATATTTCCGGTGGGTGTTTAATTGGTTTTGTAGAAGGATCTTGATTTCCTCTTCAGAATTCCCTTCAAACATAGAATATTCATCCATTTCTGTCAAAGATTCTAAAAGTTGTCTAAAGATAAAATCCTGAAGATTTTTAGCTAGAATTTCAGCATCAGAATCATGCCCCAAAAAAGTAATGGGAACTTCACCATTGGTTTCCATATCCAATTGAAAAACATACAAATCCCCCGCCCCATTTTTTGCAAAAGGAACCATCCTGTATTTAGGATTGATATCATATACTTCATGGTTAATAATCTCCCTGATTCCGTTCTGATAAACGATTGGATCCCAGATTTCGATATCGTTTCCAAACAAAAGCAAAGGCGGATTTTCTTTTAAAGCAGGAAAAACATTAGTGTACCAACCAGGTCCTTCTACACCCCAATCGAGCATTTTATCAGTATATAACTTTTTATAGAGTTCAGGATAGGTGAAATTATATTCTTTTTCTAAATCTTGTAAAGTATTCATATCTATTCTTAAACAGGTTTTTCAAATATTTTGGGGATTTCTCAAGCTATTTCGTAGCTGTCTTTTAATGTTATATCCTATTTATATTTTTATATTGCAAAAAATCCTGTGGCTGAGCCAGCCAAAATAATTCTAAAACAGTAGCTTCACTGAATAAAGGACTTCCTAATTACATTTTATTTCTTTATTACAATTTCATCGCTTCCAAAATCATTTTCCAGCCATCCATGAAATCCCATACACATTCCATCACCATCAATGGTGTTCAGTTCTTCTATTATTTCATCTTCTTTATACAGGACAATATGAGATTCTAAGGCTAAACGATAGTTTTCATTTTCTAAAGGATTAAAAATTCCGTCCATTTGCATCATCATTCCATAAATTGTATTGTCGATGGTTTTTAGATGAGCTTCACGAAGTGTTTCATCTATTTCTGTCGGGATTTTCCCAATGGCATATTTCCTAATATTTTCAAAGATAATATATCCTGCTCCATGCTGCATCCACAGTTCACGATCACGTTCATCTGATGGTGGGTTTGCTAATTCTTTTTTCATATTATTAATAGATAGGTATGTTGAGTTTCGTTTAGTATTCTTCAATAAGAGCATTCCACTCCGTTAAAAGGTAATTCTCAAAACTGGGATACAATGTTGAACTCCTGTTTTTTGAGAGCATCTCATAATTGTATATAATTCCGCAGTGAGTATCTAAAACCAAAACATCAGAAGGGAAATTAGAATTGATAACCAAAAAATTATCTGGTAATTGAAACTCCTGACGGGCATAAACAGTAGCACCATAAAGTGTACAAACATCATTACTCAATGGGTTTTCCGGTAAAATTCCATTAGTGTACAGTAAATCGGAAACTCCACCCCCTCCAAACTCCAGGAGATAGGTTTTCAAAAAGACATCAAACTTCAACTGTAAGGCATGTTCTACTTTGCTGATATTTTCTTCTGAATTAGCCCCGTAAAATTTTGGTTTTTTCTCCAGTTTTTCAGCTTTTTTGATCAGTTCTTTAAATTGTTCAAGCATACTTTTTATATTAGTTTTAAGGTGCTTAGATCTTGGCAAAGAAATTAAAAGTTTGTTGAATAATAAGCTTTGGTTTTGTATCTGAAGTATCGTTGATTGGGTCTTCGTACAATTCAACTTTTATGATTTTAACACTATTCGGTATTTTGTAAATTTCATTTTTTATATAATTATACCCTTGTACATTGGCACTTTCTTTACCAGGATACTTTTTGATCTCAGCGTAATATCTCAATATAATCGTATTACCGGTTTGTTCTCCTTTTTCAAAACGTATTTTTCTTACCTGACGAATGGTATACCCACCGGAACTGATATTTCCCTGTATACGAAACTGTAGCGTTTCAGCATTTTTGGTAAGCATAAAAATCATCGGATTCAGTCGATCCGTAACCTCCATACGGGTCATGTAAGTATGATTTTTACCTGTTTCGGGAATTTCTTTTGTCACCCGTTGGGGTTCTGTATAAATGGGAGTCACCTGCAATTTCTCAGTATTGCTTTTACATCCCAATAATGCCAAAAGTGAAGTTAAAATCACGAAATGTTTCACCCTCTTGTCTTTAATAAATCTTCGAATTAAAGATAACGAAAGATGTTGAATCAAAATATCCCTGATAATAGTGGTTTTTTTGGCTTCAATTCGTCTGACCCTTTAATAGGTATAGGATTCATTAATGAAAGTAATATAAAAATAGAATGCAGCTAAACCTATCGCAATAATTCCAGAAATCAAAAACAAAAGAAAATAATAAAGCGGCTTCTTATTTTTCTTCCGGATAGAATTAATGATAAAAATAATGAGTGTACATAAAAACCCCGCTCCAAAAAAGAGGGTCAAAACAGTAATGAGTAATAGCCTTTCCAAATGTAAATCTACGGATGACAGCATATTTTAAATATTTAAGTTAAAATGTAATGGTTGGAAATTCGGAGCTGGAAGAAATAAGTCATGATGAACATAAGCAATAACAGTTGATCTTTAAAGGTAATTTAATCATATATTGTTAATGAATAAATTATAACCCAAAGAAACTTCCACCTTTTCTCTTCCAGCTTCCAGCAATATTTATCATTCTTTATATTCTTTTCCTGAATAAATATCAATATAATAATACATTGTTTGTCCTGAACGATCTTTAACACTCACTAAACCATCTGAATTAATAGATTTATACGCTTTTGATCCTATATTTTTTTTACTCTTATTGTCAAAAAGCATATACAAACCATCTTGCTCTTTTTGAAGCGCATAGATCTGTTTTTCGGTATCCAAAACTGAGATATCATGGTATTCAGGCCTGATCCCCCAGCTTTTTTCACCGCTATTCCACAAGCCCACGGTTCTCAATTGTTTTTCATTTTCAACACGGATCAGGTATGAATCATTCATGCCTGTATAGTAATTTATTTTTCCGAATTTCCAGTTTTTGTCAATGTATTGATCTGGTAAAATCATTTTTCTATCGGGCCACACCAGATTTCCGACCTGATCCAACACTTTAAAATCATAATTATCGATGGAATCTGCAACATTTCCTTCAGTATCAATATAAAGCCAATCATAAGCCCAAACATCATGATCGTAATTAAAAATACCCAGTAAAAAATACGGTGAATTGGTGATGGAATACACTAAAGAAGCCTTTTTAATAAAATCAATCTGTGAAGCTGTTGCCTTTTTAATTTCTTTAGGGAATACCTTTTCATATTGTGGAAAGGGGTAAACATCATTGGTTTTGCGATCTACCAAAAGCTTAGGAACTTCCGGTTCGTAACGTTCTTTATTAACTTCTTTCAGCATGATGGTTTCCTTCCCAAATAGGATTGAAAGTGCGTCTGTGCCCTTTAGGCCGTCGTGAATTGCTTTTTTTTGATTCAATCCATATATTGCAAAAGTTTCACTTGATCCTTTGATAAATCGTTTATTTTCTAACATCTCAGCAATATTATTTTCGATTTTATTGAGACGTTTTTTCTTGATTTCATAAAGAGTTCCATTCCAAAACACGTGATTTTCATCTACAGACATAAAATTGAGGTAATAATTATCTTCTAAATATGGAACATCTTCATGAAGCAAAACCTGTTGGCTTTCTAAAACACCAACCTTTATTTTATGGTAAGTCTGTTGTTTTTTGATGCCACTTCCCATAATATTCCAATCCCATTTCCATATAGGCATTTTCTTTTGGTATTCAATATCTTTTTTATACAATGTAAGCCCATTAATGACATTTAAATTGATTTCCTCAGTAGAAAAATCTAATACAATGTTTCCTCTTTCATCCACAACGGCGTATTCATTTTTTTCGTTGACAACAACAGCAAAACCTGTAGAAGTAAAAGGGGTTGCACTTTGGTATTTTTGATTATTGACAGGTTTCAAACTTATTCTATCTACGTAAACAAAGTTTCTATGTCCGATTAAAAATGGAACATTATTGATGGTCTTCATTTTTGAAGAAGTTAAGGTAGAATTATCTTTGGGTTCCTGTGTGCAAGCCGTAACCGATGCTAAGACAAAAAGGATACTGCATACTATTGTTTTCATCTTCTGAAGTTTATTCATCAATATTAGAGAGAAGTGAAGAATACTACAATCCCGATTATCGGCTATATTTTAGAAGATACTCGTCGGAATCTCATCTACTAAGGCTGAGAATCAACAAAGATCTTTTAAAATTTTTCAAGTCATAATTAAAATAACATTTAACTTTATTTGTTTTATTCCTATTAACAAAAGATTTAAAGCGTATTTATATATCTTCAATTAGTGATTTAATGTAAATAATTATTATATTTGCCGCGTTAAAAAATAACCTATGAAAACAAAATTAATGACTTTTTTAAGTCTTTCGATGCTATTGTCCTCTTGTGCTCAGGATGAGACCCGCGATGAGGTAATGCCAACTGCAAAACAAGTTGCTGTTAATGAAAATAATACCTCACGTATTGGTCTTACCAGTGTTAAATTCATCAAAGAATCCGGCCCTTTTCATCCGCAAGCACTAAACACAGAGGAGTCTCTTACGTTAGAGCACAATGGTAGTGTATATCGATTAATTATGCAGATGGATAACAATCTGGTTCTTTATAGAGAAAGACAAGGACATAGAACTGTACTATGGCATTCCAATACCCACAGGACTGATGTTGGAGGTCCAAGGCTTGTTGCACAAACCGATGGAAATCTGGTAATTTATTCTAGTAATAGTATTCCAGTTAATAGTATTCCAATCTGGAGTGCTGATACTACCGTTAACTATCATGTGGACAGTCCACACATTAAAATTCAGCTCTATTCAAGAACAGGAACTTTCATTCCTTCTGGATTCAGAATTAAAGTTATTCTTGGTGGAAATAATGAAGAAAGAAAGGATATAATTGTGGAAGATTTCTATTAATTATATAAAATACAGAGATATAAATGTTTCCCGTTTCTTATACAGAAGCGGGAAATTTATTTTTTATTTACTCTATCCCTGCAACACAAGAAGAAATTGTCCATAAAGATTTATTGGAGTTTTTTTTATCATAATTAAATTTCCCTACAATATTGGAAATCCATCATTGAATCCATATGTGTTTTTTACAAATAAACACTAAAAGGTGTTTTAAACAAAATCCACAAACCTCCATTAATACAACATTTTTTTTAAATAAAAACTCTTAAAACAGTGAATTATAATAAAGTTTCATTACATTTGCCGCGTCAAAAAATAACCTATGAAAACAAAATTAATGACTTTTGTAAGTCTTTCGATGCTTCTAACATCTTGTGCTCAGGATGAAACACGTGATAATGTAATATCAAGTGAAAAAACAGTTTCTGTAAATGAAAATAAAACCTCTCGTATTGGTCTTACCACTGTTGATTTTCTACAGGAGGTATATCACCCATCAGTATTAAATGCTGGGGAAGCTATTACTTTAGTGCAACGTGACAGAAAATACCAACTTATTATGCAGCCTGATAATAACCTTGTTCTATATATGACGAGGGATGGCTACACTTCTGTATTATGGAGCTCTAACTCCTATACCACAATGGGCAGCATGTCGAAACTGATTGCACAAAACGATGGAAATATGGTTATTTATAGAAATGGAATTCCTACTTGGAATACCAATAAAACGGTTAACTTTCATGTGAATGATCCACACATGAAGCTTCAGCTTTTCTCAAGAAAAGGAACACTTATTACTCCAGGATATAGAATGAAATTTGTGCTGGGAGGAAATAATCAGAATCTTAATGATGTCTTCCAAGTAGACTTCGACTAGATAAGTTTACATATAACAAAAGAACTACAGGTATTTTTTATCTGTAGTTTTTTTATATTTTCGTTATTTTGCAGTCGTGATCCTAAAAAGCTTAGGAAACGATTCGTATAAATACATATCAACCATGAGATTGGGATATTTATCCTTTTTTTTCATAGCAGCCATTATTTTTTCTCTTGGATGCTTTTATTACTTCCCTTTTTTTTCAGATGACAGTTTGATTTCATTACGGTATGCTCAACGCTTTATTGAAGGCAAAGGATTAACCTGGAATGATGGTCAACCCGTTGAAGGATACTCTAATCTGCTTTGGGTTTTAGGTGTGTCTGCATTGGGAAAACTGGGAATGGATCTTATTCTCGCAGCTAGAGTTTTAGGCATTGTATGCTCATTGGGAACCATAGGAAGTATTCTTTATTATTTTAGAAATAAGAATATCCCAAAAGAATATGTTTTTCTCGGAGTGGCACTGTTAGTAACTACTCCATGCTTTGCTGTCTGGGCCATTGGTGGTTTGGAACAGCCTTTATATGTGCTACTTCTGACCTTAATCTTAATTGAGGTTTCAAAGATCATTAATGATAAGAATTTCGCAACAATTTATCTTTTATCGTTTTGGTTAGGCCTATTAGCACTTACCAGACCAGACGGATTTTTATTTACTATACTTACCGCAGGATTTCTATTGGTAAGCTGTAGAAAAAACAAAAAGCAGTTCATTACCATAGGAATAGCTTCCGCTGTTATTCCATCTTTATTTTTATTGGGGCAACTTGCATTTCGTTATAGTTTTTACGGAGAACTGGTCCCTAATACTGCTTTGGTGAAGGTAAAAGTAACTATCCATCATATTTTACGCGGAGGTTTTTATAATTTTAAAGCTTTCTTCAGTACGCTACTGTTATCTGCATTAGGCTTAATATCTCTTTATTATCTTTTAAGAAAAAAGCTTCTTTTCGGATATTATTTATTATTGTTAACGGCTGCCTGGGTGGGCTATGTGACTTTAGTTGGCGGAGATATATTTCCTGCATTCAGACATTATTATGTTGTACTGATTCTCTTTGTTTTCTCTATTATTTTTGGATTACCTTATTTCCAAAAGCTCCATTTGACCTCAAAAAAAGTAAGCTTAAGTTTTGTTTTCCTTTTAGTAATAAATGCCTTTATTCAATTCTGGATTCCCGATAACCAACGTGCGATGGATGAAAGATGGGAATTCAGGGGAATGAAACTGGGGGAAACTTTAAAGAAAACATTTCCCAACACAACATTGGTTGCTGTAACTGCAGCAGGTTGTATTCCTTACTCGTCTGAATTACCTATCGTTGATATGCTGGGGTTAAATGATTATTATATCCCAAGGCATCCGCCTAAAAATTTCGGAAACGGATCTTTAGCCCATGAATTGGGTGATGCCAGTTATGTGATGAACAGAAATCCTGACCTTATTATTTTCCATATTGGAGGTGAACTCAACTTTAATATTGGCGATCAGCTGAAGGCTAATAAGGTTTTTAATAATAATTATATTAAGGTAAAAACAAAAGAAAAGAATCAGGAATATCAACTATTCTTTAATAAGTACGGGAAGAATACAGGTATTAAGAGCAATGGTAACCAATTAATTATTCCCGGATATCTGTTCCAGACTTCATCAGATAACCTCAGTGTATTTTCCGGAAATAAACTGGTAAAAACAATGGATAAAGGGAAGTCTTATACTCTATCTATTGATGATGTTCCCTCCGGAAATTGGAAAATAGCAGGATCAGAAGAGAAAAATGTAGATTTTAATGCCAAGATTTCCATGAAAAATGGACAATTAACAATTGAAATTACTCCGCAAAACCATATGTTTTTAGAAAGTATTGTTCTGGAAAGGGAATATTGAGATTTTTTTCGTACCTTTGCAAACTATTATTCCTAATGTCTTTAGGAAACCATAAACAGATATTGATAACAAAAACAATAAAAAAGCAAAACAATGCCAAAATTAAAAACGAAATCAGGTGCTAAGAAACGTTTTGCTCTTACCGGATCTGGTAAGATCAAAAGAAAAAACGCTTACAAAAGCCACATCTTAACTAAGAAAGAAACTAAGCAGAAGAGAAATCTTACTACTACTTCTTACGTAGCTAAAGTGGACGAAAAAAGTGTTCAACGTCAATTAGCAATTAAGTAGTTTTTATAAATCTATATTCGGTTTATAAGAATTCAAAACAAATTCAAAATTTTAACCCTGAAACGGTGCAAATAAGAGTAACATCAGTTGCCGCCCTTTTCAAAAAAACAATTTAAATTATGCCAAGATCAGTAAATGCGGTAGCTTCAAGAGCTCGCAGAAAGAAAATTTTTAAGCAAGCTAAAGGTTTTTTCGGTAGAAGAAAGAACGTTTGGACTGTAGCTAAAAACGCGGTAGAAAAAGCAATGCAATATGCTTACCGTGGTAGAAAAGAGAAGAAAAGAAACTTCAGAGCACTTTGGATCACTCGTATCAACGCGGGAACTAGAGAGCACGGAATGTCTTACTCTCAATTTATGGGAGCTCTTAAAAAGAACAACATTGAGCTTAACAGAAAAGTTTTAGCAGATTTAGCAATGAATCACCCTGAAGCTTTCAAAGCTGTTGTAGATCAAGTAAAATAATGTAGAACACTATTTTTGTTATCAATATAGTCCCGGGTTTTTGCCCGGGATTTTTTTATGTAAACATATCACCTTTTTACATTCACTTAAAAGGTTAGCATCTGATATTCACCCCTTTTATCCTCGATGTAAAAAAATAAGGCCGAAATGATATTTGAATGAAAATAAAATTAATGTTAAGAGTAAACGATATTACAAGATATATCATTATGAAAAAAATAATTAAATACAAACAAACAACATTGATTAACAAAATAAAATCGCGATTAATTCTTATATTAGCAATCGAAAAATAATCCAATTGAATAAATGAAAAAAATTGCTGTTTTTTTATTCACCTCTATAGCATTGCAGAACATTGCAGCCCAGAATTTCATCCAAGCTTATAAAACCAGAGCAGATATGGTTTCGCAAACCAATATTACGACCAATCTTACTGATTTTGAAAATCTGGGAGTGAAAACCACTGGATCAACGGCCAATACCAATGCTCTTAACTGGATAAAAAATAAGTATATCTCTTATGGCTATGCCGCAAGTCAGATTGAGGAAGATCCGTTCAGTTTTGGAAATACAAATTCTAAAAACCTGGTGATTACCAAAACCGGAACAGTATATCCTGATAAATATGTAATTATTTGTGGGCACTATGATACAATTTATGGACCCGGAGTAAGTGATAATGGCAGTGGTACTTCTATTCTTTTAGAGGCAGCCAGAATATTAAAAGATGTTCCTACTGAATACTCTATTAAGTTTATTCACTTTTCCGGAGAAGAACAAGGATTGAAAGGAAGTTACCATTATGCGGATTACATTGCTTACCAAGGAAATACACGTAAATTAGACATTAAGTTAGTCCTTAATATAGATCAGGTTGGTGGTCAATTGGGAAATAACAACAATACGATTGTATGTGAAAAAGACATCAGTGGAATGTCTGGGAATAATGCTGCATCAGCTACTGCCACGCAGGAATTAGCAGTATGTACCGGACTTTATTCCCCACTTCAGACTTTTACTTCTAATGCATATAGTTCGGATTATATCCCTTTTGAGGCTAAAGGTTACACCATTACCGGTTTTTATGAATATATCAGAAGTGAAAATGAACACAGTACAGCTGACACGTTTGCCAATATAGATCCTGTTTATGTCTTCAATGTAGGTAAAGCAGCTGTGGGGGCATTACAACATTTTGCTGTAGCTATTACAGCTAATAATATTCTGGGAACGCAGGACACCAGAGTTCAAAATTCATCTGAGAATGTAAACATTTACCCTAATCCAGCCAAAAACCTTTTAACGGTAGAGTTTCCGCAAAAGACTAATCAGTTCAATATTGAGATTTCCGATATGACCGGAAATATAGTGCTTCGTGCGGAGAATAAAAACAAAATAGATACTACCCCATTAAGCAATGGAGTCTACATGATCTCTATAAAAACAGATAGAAATCATATCGTTAAAAAAATAATCATTGACAAATAACCCATATATAATGATAATGAACTGACTTCAGTTCTTATGAAATATATTATTAGTCCTATACATCATACAATGAAAAAAATCACCTCCTTTCTGTTGATTGCTATAGCCTCCCATACGACGAGTGCGCAAAGTTTTATTCAGGCCTATCAAAACAGAGCGGATGCTGTTTCTCAAACGGATATTATCACCAATCTGCAGGAATTTGCCAGTTGGGGAGTTAAAAAAACAGGGACTCAGGCCAACGTAAATGCACTGACTTGGCTTAAAAACAAATATCTTTCTTATGGCTATACAGCCAGTCAAATGACTGAGGATACATTTCCTTATTCTAATACTACTTCAAAAAATTTAATCATAACCAAAACAGGAACAGTCTATCCTAATAAATATGTTATTATTTGTGGACATTTTGATACTATTACGGGGCCGGGGGTGAATGATAATGGAAGCGGAACTTCTATTATTTTAGAAGCGGCAAGAATTTTAAGAACAATTCCTACAGAATATTCTGTTAAATTTATTCATTTCTCAGGTGAAGAACAAGGGCTTTTAGGCAGCTATCATTATGTGGATAATGTTGTTTATCAAGGAAACAATCGTGTTCTGGATGTTAAAATGGTTTTCAATCTGGATCAAGTTGGTGGTGTGATGGGAAATATCAATAATACAGTGTACTGTGATGAAGATCAAGGCGGACTTCCCGGTAATAATGCTGCTTCTGCTGCTATAACTCAGGAGCTAAGGAATTGCACTTCTTTGTACTCAACACTTCAGACAGCTGTTGACCCCGCAGAAGATACGGATTATATACCTTTTGAAGAAAGAGGCGAAATTATTACAGGTTTTTTTGAGAGAATCAGAAGTTCTTTTCCACATACAGTTAATGACACTTTCGCCAATACTGACCCAGAATACATTTATAAAATCGGAAAAGCATCTGTGGGAGCATTACAACACTTTGCAGTTGCTGCTACACAAACTTTAGGAACCCAGGAACCTGTTTCAAAAAATACTCTAGAATCCATCAAGATTTACCCTAATCCTGCAAAGGATTTTATCAACATTGAATTTCCTGATTCTAAGACAAAGAATTTTAGTTTTGAGATCACTGATTTTGAAGGGCATTCCTTACTTAAAACAGTTAATGAGAAAAAAGTGAATATCTCAAGCCTTGAAAATGGAGCTTATGTTGGAATTGTAAAGAGAGGTGATCAGACTGTAGTAAGAAAGTTGATTGTAGCTAAATAAAGCATTTCCTCAAAAAATATTTAAATAGTAAACCCCTTTGAATTATTTCAGAAGGGGTTTTGTTTGATATAGTGGTAATATAGCCCTCTTCCCCTATTTTAAGATGAAATTTTATGGTATTCATAATATTTTAAACACTTTGTTGTGATTTATTTACTACATTCGCAATACCAATTAAAAATTAATTATATGAAAAGAATTACCACTCTTTTATGCACTTCATTGATTTTGCAGAGCATTAGTGCTCAAACTTTTATCCAGGCTTATAAAGACAGGGCTGATATGGTAACCCAAACTAACATTACAACGAATCTTCAGGATTTCGGTAATTTTGGAATTAAAAAGACCGGAACCCAAGCTAATACGAATGCTTTAAACTGGATTAAAAACAAATATCTTTCTTATGGATATACTGCCAGCCAAATTACGGAAAGCCCATTCACCTATGGTTCAGCAACCTCAAAAAACCTGATTATTACGAAAACCGGAACCCTTTATCCTAACAAGTATGTAATTATTTGCGGGCATTTTGATACCATTAACGGACCTGGGGTTAATGATAATGGCAGTGGTACTTCTATCATTCTTGAAGCTGCGAGGATATTACAAAATGTACCAACAGAGTATTCTATTAAGTTTATTCACTTTTCGGGAGAAGAACAAGGATTAATTGGAAGCTCACATTATGTTAATACTGTAGTCTATCAAAATGGGGTTCGTAAACTGGATATTAAACTTGTTTTTAATCTTGACCAGGTAGGTGGTGTAAAAGGAAATAATAATAACACGGTGTACTGTGATGAAGATCAGGGAGGTCTTTCGAGCAATAATGCGGCTTCAGCTGCAGTAACGCAACAACTCAGAAACTGCACGGCTTTGTATTCTCCGCTTCAAACCGCTGTAGACCCGGCAGCTGATACTGATTATATTCCCTTTGAGCAGAAAGGTGAAATCATCACCGGCTTTTTTGAAAGAATAAGAAGCAGTTTCCCCCATAGCTCCAAGGATACTTTTGCGAATGTAGATCCTGTGTATGTCTATAATATCGGGAAGGCCACGGTGGGAGCTTTACAACATTTTGCGACTGCTTCTACCACTTTAACCATGAATAAGACAGCATCACAAAACGGATTGGAAAATGTGAGGCTCTACCCTAACCCGGCTAATAATATCCTAAATATTGAATTACCAAATAAACCAGCAAATTTCAGTTTTGAAATCACCAATGTATCAGGAAGAACACTATTGAAAGTCAATAATGAAACAAAAATTAATGTTTCTACCCTGGAAAGAGGAGTTTATATAGGAATTTTAAAAGTGGGAGATCAGACGGTTGTTAAGAATATTTTGATTGAAAGATAAAACTATGTTTATAAAATGATAATAGACTAGAAAACAATAAACCACTACAAACGTAGTGGTTTTAAAATTTATCTGCGCAAAAATCTTTGACTTTGAGCAGTAGGCAGACAGCATGTCTTGCTCTCGTTGATGCTTTTCTTAAACAAACTAAGAATTTTATAAAATAACAAAGCTTATGTCTACCAATCTTGCCTTAGTGCTATCCCAAAGGAGAAGCAAAATATTAGAAAGACAAACAATAAACCATTTAAAATAAAGTTTAGCAACTTATTATTGTATTTATAAATCATATAAAAGTTAATTGCCAATAGAGCTATCACCAAAGGGGTAAATTCTAAAAAATAATCATATTGAGAATATAATAAAAGTACGGTATAAATTACTGAAATAATTAAAATTATTTTTGTGATTGTTTTCATCATTTTCTTTCTAAAATCTACAGCTTCAAGACCTTCTAATTCTCTTGCATCAACAACCCTATTTTCAGAAAAGTTATAATGGGATTGATAAGCATATTTTTCAGAAAGAAGATCTATATTAAAGAAACGACCTACATCCGGCATATAATTTCTCCAATTAAATGAGTAAAAACCTGTCTCTTGTAACTCTTGTCCTTGATACTTATAATTATTATACGTATTCCCACCAAAATTACAAATTTATTTTACCACTTTTCTTTCCCCATTTTTGGTACATTTGAAATTCATATACTTGTTCTAAACTGTAATTTGAAGTTTCAGAAATTGCTTTTTTTGTTTTAAGATTTAAAACTGAAAAACCGTCTTTAAATATCTCATTACCGTTTGCGAATTTTTTTTCTATTACAGACATACAAGGCAATCCAAGTGAATCATGAGGTGGTATAGAAATTGGGTTTAGAGCTTCAAAATTAATTTCAAAAGTATCTTTTTCGTAAATATGCTTATAATTTTTTTGAATATCTCTCAAAGAAACTTTGATTGTATCATCTGTAGAGTTTCCAAAAATTAAAAACGTTTCAACATTTTTGATTTTGGTGCTATCATTAATAGGATCATCACATATTAAATTTTGAAAAGAACTAATAGGATTGTTATATAGTTTCTGATGTTTTTCACATGAAATCAAAACAAAAATCAAAATTAATATAAAATAAGTACTAATTTTTAGGTCCATATGTTTTATAATTATATTGTGCCCCTGCTGGTGCGAGCGTCCCGCTCGTATCATCATAAATATACTATTTTTAATAACAAGAAGCCACCGAAAACGGGAGCTTCTTGAAATGTTTTTTGTTGGTCACGAGCCAGAGGCTCGCGCCAGCGAGGGGGCAGGACGAAATGAACAAACTGATGGGTGTTGATAGTGCTGTATTGGTGAAATTTACTCTGTTGGTTAAGTGATCTTTATATTGGAAAATATAAAAAAATCAAAATTCTTATTAAAGACAAAAACCATTGCAAAAATAGCAGTGGCATCTTTTATTTGTTCAAAGTAAAAAGACTTTGAACAACAGCGATTTTTATATATTTGATATTACTCATTCCATAAAATGCCAATCTTGTCTTAGTATTGCTCCAAAAGAGAAACAAATTATTAGAAAAATAATTAATAAACTATTTAAAATATAATTCAGTAATATACTATCGTATGTGTAAATCAAATAAAAATTAATTGCCAGTAAAAATATTACTAAAGGAACTAACTCTAAAAAATCGAAATCAAGGTATAAAAATATTACAGTAAAAACTGACGAAATAATCAAAATTATTTGTGGTAATTTTTTCATTATTGATTGGGTATTAATTCTCTTTTTACTACTTCCGTAACTTTCTTACTTAAATCATTATCTATGCTTCTATGATCTGATTTAGGAGCTAGAACATTGATTACTTTAGTTGTTTTATTATCTTCTGAAGTTGTCACTTTCTCACCACCATACAAGTTTTTTGTTTGACGATAATTAACGACTTTTGATACATTTTCAGATTTTATTTCTGTATCGGAAATAAAATCCATTATATCTAAAGTAACCATTAAATCCACTTTTAAATTCTTATTCTCATTTACTTTCTCTACAAGATTATCTCCACCTAAACTATGTCCTACCGCCGCTACCACACCATCAGGATGATTTTCATTGAAACTTGAAATTGTTGAGTTTATATCATTTTTTGTATTCTCATTTCGAGACGAGTCAAAAACTACAACTTTAGTGTTGGAATTAGATAGACTCTGTAAAGCGCCTAACCCTTGTTTATCAACTGTTCCATCACCTCTATTTTGAGCTTGTGTATGACCTGCTCTTGTATTACCTGACCAGCCTTGAACTACAACTACAAGATTTTGATACTTATCATTTTTTCTAAAATCTACAGCTTCAAGACCTTCTAATTCTCTTGCATCAACAACCCTATTTTCAGAAAAGTTATAATGGGATTGATAAGCATATTTTCAGAAAAAGGATCTATATTAAAGAAACGACCTACATCCGGCATATAATTTCTCCACTTAAATGAGTAAAAACCTGTCTCTTGTAACTCTTGTCCTTGATACTTATAACTGTATAATCCTCCAAAATTAGAAGTCCCAAACATTCCTGAGATATGGTTGAGTCCAAAAGGATAATAGTTATTCGTATCGGTAATTTCCAGAACCCCTGCGCTGTCTTTGGCAAAACTTACCCGGATATTGCCTAAGTGATCTTTATATTGGTAAATATAACGGTTTTCTGTGAAACTGTAAAAGCCTTCTGAAGTGGGTACAAAATCCAGTTTCCATGCTGGTGGATCTCCTATATTAGGAAAAGTTTTTCCGAGATTTCCGTAAGCCTGTTCTTCAAAAGCAGATTCGGTACGACAGGTCAGACAGAGTCCTCCACCCTCTCGGTATGAGTATTGGAAGCCATCCAAATAATCGGTCATACTGGTTCTAGCCGATCCTCTCGGAGGCCGGGTTGAATACGTTTTTCTTAGTTTGGTTCCATCTGCACGGTATAAATACATTAGGTTAGCATTAAATGGCTGGCCAATTATAGGATTTGCATTACTGATTGTGAAAGCATTGGGAAGGTTAAGGTGATTATAATCAATAGTATTCATCCCTTTATCTTTCATATTAATCATATTTCCATTTACATCATAATCTATTATATTATTTCCGCCTTCATACCCGGTATCATTCATTGCAGATTCTATCACCTGATTCAGGCGGTTTCCGGTATATTTATATTCAAAGTTATCTGTTAGAGCTACTCCTACAAAATCCAGCTTGGGCTTTATAAGAACAGGCTGCTTTTGAAAAGCAACCTGTTTATATTTAATCTAGCACGAGCAAGATGCTCGCGCCAGCGGGGGGACCTTTTAATCTTTTCATATCATTTCCAGATAGCTTGTCTCTGTTATGATCTATTGAATAACTATCTACACCATTGGGTGCGTCAAGCGCATTCGATTGATGTGGAGCTAGATTAAGTACAAAATCAACAACATTACTAGGATCCGCAAATTCATTTGCATTTTCTTTGATAAGTTCCAATAATCTTTCTGTATAGCCAGTTCCAAAAGCAGCTCCTCTACTGTGTATCTATAATAGATCGTTTTCATCATTTCCATTTAAAAATCTATACAATGTTACCTTTTCATTTGGATCTCCACATAATTTTAAATTACCTGTATGTGTATTATAGTAAGACTTTGTCATTTGTAGAACAACAATAATTACATTTTTAAGTTCATTTTGATATAAAATATAACTTGATTTTTTCTTTAATTTCTTTTGATTGATAACAAGCCTATTTAAATAATCTTTTGTATAATTCTTCATAGACACTAATTGACCCTTTATATTTAGATCTCCTGATAAAATAAAGTCACTGCTTACTATTATATCATCGATGGACATTGTAAAACATTTATTCTCGTGACATTTAATCAGACTACTAAAATTTAAATTGTTATCCTTAGTAATTAATGATATGTTTTTTGAAGTATCTATCTCATCATAACTTATTGTTTTTTTATTGTATAAGCTTTGATAGTTGAGATTGTTTCTATAAATAACTTTTATAATTTCAATATCTTGAGCAGAATAGAAAAGTGAACAAAATATAAGTCCTAAGTAATAAATTTTATTATACATCCTATTTTTCTTTAAAGCTTTTTTGTTTTAGAAAGTTTCCTTTTCCCGAATAATTACCACCAGTAACTATTATTCTAAATTGAGATTTACCTATTGTTCCTCCTGCAGTTGCATTATCTGAATTTAAATTATGACCAGATTTCACTTTTTTATATGCATCACCAAATATGGCTTTAGTATTAGAAAAGTTTGGACTAGACATTTTATCAAAACTACTAGAGTAATTCATTACACCATCGTCATTTTCTCCTTGCCCAAAAGTATGCCCCATTTCGTGGGCTCTTGTTTTATCAATTGCTACAGAGCTTTTGTTGGCAATGTATTTTCCTTGCTTGGTACCTCCTCCTCCTTGATTGTCGGAATGCTCTGCAGCAGCATCCGCACCTGCTATAGCACTAAACCAATTATTATATCCTGTGTCTGACAATTCTTTAACAGAATTTCCAATCGGATCAGCCGCAGCTAATTGATCTGCTGTTTTACCTTCAGACGCAACACTACCTTTTAAATCAAAGCTTACTGCATATTCTATACCATCTTCAGTTGTATAAGTTGCAGCTAATTTATTCCACGCAGCCAAAGCATTTTGATTTTTATCATAACCATCTTGGTTCTGATAATAATAATTTCCTTCTATCTTAATAGTTTTGTTTTTATGATCTATTTTCAATCCCCAATCCCTTCCATCAGGATCAATAAAACGTACGGGATTATTCGCTGTATACATCATTGGATTTAAATCGGGATGCTTCTCCGCCAACGGATCTATTACTCCCCATCTTCCAATATCCGGCATATACATTCTCGCTCCGTAATCATACATACCAGTCTCTTGCAACTCCTTTCCATTGTACTTATAATTATAACAACCCTAAAATGTAGGGTTGTTATAGTATTAAATCATTTACCTTGGGCTATGGGGCGCTTTTTGAACATAAAGCCCATACTTCCATTCTCAACTTTTTTATAATAATACAAGTTATCTATGCACTTTCTTGCCATAATCATCAAAATAAATAGTTACTTCTGCACTGCCTGTTTTCTTAGTTTCTGGTAACCCACCGTTTAGTGAAGCGTCTCTAAAAATATAATCATTATTTTTATCATTTATCATATCGGTTATATCGTTAAGGGACTGATTAACTTGATTAACCATTGAATTAATGTTTGCCACTTCTCTTTTCTGAGATTTGCTTAAGGAAACTTTTCCATTTTTATCCGTTGCAGACTGTGTTATCAGATTTTTTTGTGTTTGTAAATATGTTTTTCTCATGTTTAATCCCGTAGTAGTATGCTCTGCTTCTTTTTTACTCTTAGGATCATTTATTGTTCTCCCATCAGGATCAGTAAACCTTATTGGATTATTGATAGTATAATTATATGGAGTATATCTTCTATATATTTCTGACAGTGGATCTACAACACCCCATCTTCCTAAATCCGGCATATACATCCTAGCCCCATAATCATACATACCAGTCTCCTGCAGCTCCTTTCTCCCCTCCTATATGATTTAGCCCAAAGGGGTAATAGTTATTAGTATCTGTAATTCCAGGAATGCCTGCAGTGTTTTTGGCAAAGCTTACCCGAATATTTCCCAAATGATCCTTGTATTGGTAAATATAGCTAATTGATAATAAAAATACCACACAAATCCTTTTGTGTGGCAGCTTGGGTTATTTACAATTTATTTTAGGAGGTTGAGTTATAGAAATATTTGATGTAATTTTCTTATATCTAGTTAAATCTTTCATACAAAAAAAATAACTAACTCCTTTCTTCTTATCATCTATATTGTATTCAATAACATCTGTATTATATTCAATCAATCCATATTGTCCTAATTTATTAATTACTGAAGAATCTAATTTATCTTGACTATTATCATTCCAATAAAATATTTTACCATTATATTCTACATATTTTGTAGGCAACCTATTTAAAGGCTTATCATTTTCTATATAAAATTTATTTGCATTACCAATAATATTTACTTGGATAATATTCTGATCTATATTTTTGTAAGAAACCGAAAAAATTTTATCATATTTTAGTAATGATGAAGTTTTATAAAAGTCATCTATAGCTTTCTTTACAGGGGTATTAT
>NZ_CALNWX010000008.1:0-227235 GCF_940807095.1 Chryseobacterium sp. Marseille-Q3244
ATGGAATCAGATATCAGTTCGGCGCTAATTATTTCTTCTAAAACATTGTAAAACCTTAAAATAAAATAGACATGAAAAGTACTTATATCAAAACTCTTGTAGTAGCATTGGCAACCTTAGTGGTAGCGTAGGGGGATACTTTGGTTTTAAAATCAATCAGATTAACGAAACTTCCGGGAAATATACTGTTTCTTTTGTGGCTAGAGGAGAAACTTATGATAAAGTAAAAGAAAATGGATTAGTATTACTTTCACCGGAGCATCCCAATGACCGGACTCGCCCTAATGCGATTGAGGAGAATATCAGCGATATTAAAAATCCCGATCTGGTTTTGATCTGTGTAAAAGAATATGATCTTGAAAATGTCTGTAAACAACTTAAAGAGGTTATTACCAAAGAGACAATAGTACTTCCCATGATGAATGGAGCAGACATTTATGACAGAATCCGAAAAATAATTCCAGACCACATTATTCTACCAACCTGTATTTATGTAGCGTCTCATATCAAAGAAAGAGGGACAGTGGAACATAAAGGAAAAGCTGGGAAAATGATTGTAGGAAGAGATCCTGAACATTTTTCAAGTGATGTTGCATGGGTAACAGAGCTGCTTGAAGAAAGCAAGATTGACTTTGACTTTAAAGATAATTCCTTAGCCGATATCTGGACGAAGTTTATTTTCATTGCCAGCTTTGGACTGGTAACAGCCAAACATAATTCATCCATAGGAACCGTATGTACTGATGAACAGCAGAAAGCTGAAGCAACGGAAATTATGAAGGAAATAAAACAGATTGCAGATAAAAAACAAATTCACCTTTCGGAAGATATTATAGAAAGAACCTTTGAAAAAGCATCTACATTTCCTTTTGAAACTCCAACATCCTTACAGTTGGATATTCATTCCGGAAAGAAAGATAACGAACTGGAATTGTTTGCCGGAGCGGTTTTAAAATATGGAACAGATGTTCATCTTGATACACCTTTTACTCAAAAGATATATCATGAAATTAAAGGAAAGTAAGTTTGGACTAAAACCGGATTAAATACTAAAAGGCGGATTGAAACCCGCCTTTATAGATTGAAGAAATTTAAATATAATGTTGATTATAGCGTGGCTATTATTAAAACTCACGATCCCGATCTTTAATAGTTCTGAATTTTGTTTTAAAAAAAGTATCTGCTTTAGCATTGAATTCATCTGTATAAACCACTAAAGTAGCATGTCCGGAGTTGGGTAAAATCCAAAGATTGGCTTTAGGGATATTTCTGAAGATTTCCAGGGTATGTTCCGGTTTTATCACATCATTATCTCCTCCAATTACAAGAACAGGAACCTTAATGCTCTTTAAAGCTTTTGGATCTATATTGGGCTGTTCACTCAATAATCTTTTAAGCTTGAAAACCATATCATCCAGATCTGTTTTGTTTTTTTTGTTGGCAAAAACCTCTTTAAATTTTGCATAATTATCACTCACTCTTTTAAATACATCAGGTTGTACTGCTGTAGAATCCGGTTTTAAATTAGCTCCGGTAACAATGAGTTTCTTTACCTTTTCCGGATGTCTCATGCTTAGCAAAAGTCCGTTAATTCCTCCGTCACTCCAGCCCATCACAAAAGCAGAATCAATTTTCATTGTCTGAAGGAGTGCCGCATAATCATCAGCCATCATTTCGTAAGTAAGAGCGTTTCCTTTATCTATTGATTTTCCCTGTGCTCTGCTATCGGCAACAATCACTTTATAATGTTTGGAAAAATAGGGGATTTGTTTAGAAAAATCTACAATTGAGCCCCCATTTCCATGGATGAGAAGCAAGGGCTGGCCTTCTCCATAGATTTCACAATACATTTTGATTCCATTAATATCATAATATTTACCTGCTTTTGGATTATTACCATAATTGGATTTTTCTAAAAGCTGAATATATTCTTTTTTGAGCTTTGGAACATCTGTCTGAGCTGATATTAAAGCAGAGAGCATAACGAGAAAAAATAATACCGGTTTCATAATTTATAGTATTGGGTTTAAATTATTGATGATATTTCGTTTCCCGATTAGTAGAAATAGGTTAAGTCATTGTTACAAAATAAATTAATGAATAATATATGAAAGATTAAACTTCATGCATAAATTTCTGCCGGTCAAATAATACTTCATCACTTTCACGATGGTCCGGATCATCAATACAGCAGTCTACAGGGCAAACAGCCTTACACTGAGGTTCTTCATGAAAACCTTTACATTCCGTACATTTTCCAGAGACAATATAATAGACCTCATCCGAAACCGCCTGATTATAAGCTCCTGCATCAGCTTCAGTTCCATCCGGGAAGGTGATATGACCCGAAAGTTTGGTTTTATCCTGCCAACGCCAGTCGATGGCGCCTTCGTAAATGGCTGAATTTGGGCATTCCGGTTCACAGGCTCCGCAATTGATACAGTCATCAGTTATTTTAATTGCCATATTTTTATTTTTAAAATGTTGTAAAAAAGGGATTTCTTCAACATACTGTTTTAGAAATCCCTACTAAACTTAATTAAAACAGTTCCAACAATTTATTATATCATAAACTGTGCAAACTTGATCTTGAATCTGTTAATTTGCTGCAATTTCTATGGAGAGTCCATCCATTTGACCAGTCAGATAGATTTGACATGCCAATCTGCTGGTTTCCTTGGTGGTGAATAATTCTGAAAGAAGGGCCTCTTCCACATCATTTTTCTCAGATAATGAGGCCGCTCCATTCAGAATATAACAATGACAGGTGGCACACATCGCCATACCACCACACATGGCTTCCATAGGAAGTTCATAGGCTTTACAGATGTCTTTTAAAGTAAGTCCCATCTCCAGTGGACAGATCAGGGTATGTTGAATACCGGTCTGATCTGTCACTGTAATTGTTATTTCATCTTTCATGGATATTAGTCAATCGTTGCTACTACTTGTTTTTCTGCTTGTTTCTTCGTTCCGTCAAAACCTTCAACACCGCTTACGGTAGTGTATTTTAAAACAAACTTTTTATTAGGATTCAGCCGCTGGTAAATGCTTTGGCAAGCAATGGCTGCTTCATGAAACCCACATAAGATTAGCTTCATTTTAAAAGGATAAGTATTGATATCGCCTACAGCATAAACGCCTCCAATATTGGTCTGGAAATCTGTACCGTTATCCACTTTAATTGCGTTTTTTTCAAGTTCCAGCCCCCAGTCAGTCAAAGGTCCAAGCTTAGGAACCAATCCGAATAAAGGAATAAAATGATCGGCTTCAATGGTTTGAATCGCTCCTTCTTTTTCCACTACAATTTCCTGTAGAGAATTTTCGCCTTTAAGGCCAATAACCTCTGCCGGAGTCATCAGATTGATCTTTCCTTCATGCTTTAATTTTTTTACTTTTTCTACTGAATCCAGAGCTCCTCTGAATTCATTTCGTCTGTGAATTAAAGTCAATGATGATGCTTTTTCCGCAAGATGTATAGTCCAGTCCAGGGCAGAATCTCCGCCTCCGGCAATCACCACACGCTTTCCTGCATAATCTTCCGGACGTTTGATGAAATAATTGACACCACGGTCTTCATACAAGGAAATGTTTTCAATAGGTGGTTTTTTAGGTTCAAAACTTCCCAGGCCACCGGCAATTACAACAGCCTTTGCTCTATGTTTTGTTCCTTTATCTGTAATTACTTCAAAAAGATTTTCTTCCAGTTTCAGGAGATGTACAGCGGTTTCATTAAATGTAAATCCGGGTTCAAACTGTTTGATCTGTTCATAAAGATTATCAATCAGGTCACCAGCCAATACACTCGGAAATCCCGGAATATCAAAAATGGGTTTCTTGGGATATAATTCTGATAACTGGCCTCCCATCTGTGGCAATGCATCAATAATATGACAGTGCATTTTGAGAAGGCCGGCTTCAAAAACCGTAAATAACCCTGCAGGGCCGGCACCAATGATCAGTATATCTGTTTCTATCATGTTATGATTGATTTATTATCGTTTTTTCTATTTTCTTTGTGGTAGCTATGCTGATAAGCTTATCAAGTTTACCGGAATAGAATGCTGAGATCTGCTTTGGATTCTCGTTGTCAAATAATGATGTTCTGAGAATCGGAACACTGAAAGGAAGAGGCCATGCCCGTAATGATTTGGCAATGGCATCCATCGCATTGATTCCCTGCATGGCCTGTAAACCATCTGCCCAGCATACCAGACCTATGGTTTTGTCTGTAAGATAAGGCTCATAGGTATTAGCTGTTACTTCCAGCCAGTCTAGGCAATTTTTCATTACTCCCGGAATACTTCCATGATAGAGTGGAGCTAGCCAGAAATGAAGATCTGCATCCTGAAACATTTGTGTCATCCGTTCAACAGCCAGAGGTGTTTTGTTGAGTGTGACATCAAATAAAGGAATTCCGGAATCTGCAAGCGTAAAAACATCAGTGTGAATTCCAAGCGCTTTCAGCTGCTCTGATAGGTAAGCAGAGATCAGTCCGGAAGTGGATTCTGTTCTTCTTTCCAAAGATCCATTGAATATGATTGCTTTCATTTTGTTTTATTTTTTGAAAATTACTTTGGGTAACCCTATTTCGCCATACATCAGGCTTTTGACTAATGGTTTTAAAAGTTCAGTGGCTAATAAATACAGAGCAGGGTCATGGGAGGTATTAGCTCTAACAACTACTTTCTGGTTTTTAAAATGTCTTAGGTCTGCATAAATTAAACGACGTTTCCAGAGATCAAGGAGAACGGTTTCAGCGTTGTTTAAATCTACATAAGCAGCATAAGGAGATAGTTTTTCCATGAGAAACATATAGGCCCAAGGCGGAATAATAGCGTCGGTTGAACAAATAATTCCAACAGCTTTGTTTTTGTACACAGAATAATCTACTGCTGCAATTGATTCTTTAAATTCCTTTTCCTTGACGATCATTCCCATAAAAAGATGATTCTTGATATCTAATTCCACAATTTCAGTAGTGGGTTTATAGTCTAAAAAGTCAAAAGCAATAATGCCGGAAGCTTTTGCTTTATTTACGAAAGTCTGGGTATCCATTGTTAGCAATATTAGTATTTACTATCTTATTTTTGAAAGAGCTTCTTCATATTTTTTCTCTACAGATGCCCAATCTAATACAGACCAGAAAGAATCCAGATAATCTGCTCTTTTGTTCTGATAAGCCAGATAATAGGCATGTTCCCAAACATCAATTCCAAGGATTGGAAATCCTCTGTTCACCGGAAGAATATCCATCATAGGATTGTCCTGATTAGGAGTTGAACTTACCGCAAGAGATCCATTGAATTTTACATACAACCAAACCCAGCCGGATCCAAATTGCCCAAGTCCTGCCTTCTTCATTTCTGCCTTAAGTTCTTCAAGACTTCCGAAGGTGGAGATAATGACTTCATTCAGTTTTCCCTCAGGGATTAATTTAGGTTGTGGAGAAAGGATTTCCCAGAATAAAGAATGATTGAAATGTCCACCACCATTATTTCTTACGGCCGGACTATATTCACTGATTCTTTGTAATAAGGAATCAAGATCAGGATTGGTTTCATGGGTCTGTTCTAAAGCCGCATTCAGGTTATCTACATAGGCCTGATGGTGACGCTGGTGGTGAATAGTCATTGTATTTTTATCGATAAATGGCTCTAAAGCATCATAAGCATAAGATAATTGAGGTAGTGTAAATGGTTTCATGTGCATTTATTTTTGATTAATGTTGGACAAAGGTAGCAATATATTTGAATAAAACAACTTTTTGGTTGTTTTATAGATGGCATGATTTGTATTTGTAACGTGTTGATAATTATCGTTTTGTGTTTAATATTTTAAGATTATAGAAAATGACTATCTTTGTTGTTGAAAATAAAACAACCTAAATATTGTCAAATGAAGAAACCGGCAGCAGATCGTATCCTGATGTTTTTAAAGATGAGAGGGGAAGCTACTTCACTTCTGATTGCTAAAGAATTATCCATCACGAAAGAGGGAGCGAGAAAGCATTTACTGAACCTTGCAGAAGCCGGATTGATTGAACCGACAATGAAGAGTGAAGGAGTAGGCCGGCCATCTACTTATTATATCCTTACGGATAAGGGATTGGCTCAATTTCCGGACACTCATGCTGAAGTAACGGTTCAGCTTTTAAAATCTGTAAAAAATATTTTAGGGGAAAATGCATTAGACCTGTTAATTAGTGACCGGGAAAAAAATACCCACGAACGATATGAAAAGGACCTTGCTAAGACAAAAAATTTAGAACAACGCCTGGAAGTTCTTGCCGAAGCCCGAAGCAAAGAAGGATATATGGCAGAATGGAAGAAAGAAGGAAAAGAATATTTCCTGATCGAAAATCATTGCCCGATTTGTGCGGCGGCTACAGAATGCCAGGGATTTTGTAGGGCGGAACTATCAAACTTTCAGTCATTGATTGGTAAGGAATACAATGTAGAAAGGGTAGATCATATTATTTCTGGGGGACAACGATGTGTGTATAAAATCAGCCAGTAATAGACTTCATTATTTAAATTTATTTTTATCTATGGTTTTAAAAGCTGTGATTTTTGATATGGACGGAGTTCTTGTAGACTCTGAAGGTTTCTGGGCAAAGGCAGAACGGGAAGTATTCTCGTCTTATGGAGCTCAGATAACTGATGATTTGGCTGCACAGACCAAATATATGACTACAACAGAGGTTACAGAGTTCTGGTACAGAAAATTTCCATGGAAAAATTTGGATGTTTCTTCGGTAGAACAGGAAGTTGTATCTAAAGTAATTGAACTGATTCAAACTGAGAATTGTACCATATCCGGGATACAAGAATTTATTAAAGATCTTAAAGGCAAAGAATATAAAATAGGACTGGCTACCAATGCCCCTTTACGTGTTGCAGATGCTGTTCTTGAAAAACTGCAGGTTCGTGAGTGTTTTGATACCATTCATTCATCAGAATTTGAGGAACAGGGGAAACCTCATCCAGCTGTATATCTTACGTCTGCTCAACAATTAGGGATATTACCTGAGCATTGTATTGCGATTGAAGACAGCCATTCAGGATTGAAAGCAGCTAAAGCAGCCGGAATGAAAACTATTGTTTTTACCAATAATGATGAAAGTATAGATTTTGAGCATGCGGATTTTAAAATTCTGAACTTTACATCAGCTCAGTGGCCTGTTTTCTAAGTTTGTTGAAGACTTTTAATATAAATGTTATTTATTAATAAAAAGTAATTATTTTCATCTTCAGGCTTTTATCAATATTTTGTGAGGAGTTCCATCAGCATTAAAATGGATATTAATTTTTTAGAAGATTGATAATCTGGATTAAGCTGTTCGCGAATTTCACCAAGGGATTTGCTTAGTTTATTACTAACCGTCTTATTGCTTATTCCAAGTGCTTCCGCTGTTTCATTAACAGACATATTTTTTCGGATCCTCATATCATAGACCTGCTGTTCAGTGGTTGGAAGGTGGGAAACTACTTCATCAATCATAGATAGTAAGACCGAGATTTCATTTTCCTCAAGAATCTCAAAATACTCAGTGTCTGAAATATCTATTTCTGAAGGGATATCAAATTCATCAATACTCAATGTAGGGGGAGCTTTTTTAAAGCTATTATAATAATCAAGGATACGATAATGCAGATGTCGGAGCAGGTAACCTTTTGCACTTTCCGATTCATCCGTTTGTATCATCTCTGTATTTTCAAGGATCTTTATCCATAAATTCTGAAGCAGTTCTTCAGAGGCTTCTTTATCCTTTGTCCTTACAAATACAAAGCGGTATAAACTATCCCAATATCGGTCATACAACAACATAAATGCAGGGCGGTCGCCTGATTTTATTTTCTTTAATAAAGTAGAGTCTGTTAGATTCATATTAATGCAACAAAATTACCTAAAGGAAAATTAACTTTTTGTGAACTTTAATTATGGTATGGTTAAATATTTCTGAAAATTATCCCTTAATTGTGAATTTAATGTTTAGTAAATGTAAAATAGGTTGAAAAATATCTGAGTTTTAGCCTTAATATGAACGGAACGTTAAAAATGCGCTGGGGAAGTTTCTCATTTTCATAGTCTTATTGATAGAAGTATCGGTGAATACTATGAAATATTTTATGAGACGTTTTAATTATAAAAATATCGAGGCCTTTGTTTTCAAACTTTGGACACGTGAAGTTTCAGGGGAAAAAACCTCTGAAAAAGAAATGGAAATTGTAAAGAAATGGAAAGCCCATGCAGAAAAAGGTCTGGATGAAGTTCATCTGCAGGAATCTAAAGAAAGAGTATTGGCAGGTTTGGAGCATTATTTTGTGCCTTATGAAAAAATAGGATACAGAAATCATCTTCTGAAGAATGTCTACAAAATTGCAGCGGTCATTATTCTGTTTTTAACACTGGGAGGGATTTTGACGTATCATACACTGATAAAGCCGGATGTTTATCTAGCAGTATCAGAAAACAGAATTGTTCATCTTGAAGACGGATCTGTAGTGACTTTACTGCCCGGAGCAGAACTTACGGTGGCAAAATCATTTCCTGCATCTACGAGAATGGTGGATTTAAAAGGAGATGCTATCTTTTCTGTAGCAAAATCAAAATCTCATCCATTTATTGTTCATGCAGAAGGTTTCAGTACAAAAGTATTGGGAACAATATTTAAAGTTTCTCAGTCCGGGAAGAAAAAAGCAGTAGATCTTTATGAAGGGAAGGTGGCTGTATCTTCCATTGGAGTTCCTGTTTCTTATCTGAAACCGAATCAGAAATGGACGAATCTGGGCGTTGCCCGTACCACAGCTATTATTTCATTCGCTCCTGACAGAGTATCAGGGAAACAGCATCCTAAGCTGTTGTCTTTAAGCTTTAACGATGTTCCTTTAAAGGAGGTAATTACAGTATTGGAAGGTAATTATAGTACAAAAATTCATTACCCAAAAGAAGTGGAGGATAAAAAAATCACAGCAGATTTTACAGGAGGAACTGTCAGTGAAAATATTGATGCCCTTGCCTTTATCCTGGGATTTGAAGTTCAGAAAAACGATAATATCTACATCCTGAAAAAATAACCATCAAAAAATTAAATAATCAGATAACCTTAATCAAAAGAGAACACTTACGTATGAAAAGTTTGAAATGTGGTTTTACCATAGCAGCCCTATTTTTTACTGTTGCAGCAGAAGCACAGGAATTGGTTCAGAAAGTTTCGTTTTCTGTTCCTGCAAGCAGACCATTAATTGAAGTTTTGGAAGAATTTGCAGGAAAAACAGGAATGAGACTGGCTTATTCAAAATATGATATTAAAGAGCTGAAGGTAAAAGGGGTAAAATGTGAAAATTCTTCTATTAATAATTGCCTGAAAGATATTATCAATGGGCTTCCTGTAGTGTTCCGCTTACATGGGGATCTCATTTCAATAAAATATGAAAATTCTAATGTTTCTGTACCGGGAAACGGGCGTATTTCCGGAAAAATAGTGGATGAAGTGGGAAATCCTGTTGTGGGTGCAGAAATAAATATTGCAGGAAGAACAGCAGTAACAGATAATAATGGAGATTTCTCTGTAGACCTTCCTTCAGGACTTTATAACATGACAGTGAAAGCGTCTAAATATAACACACTCAGGGTAGAAAAATTATCAATCATCAATAAAGAAACGAATACCGTTTCCTTTGCACTGAACAGGGTTTCTGATAAAATTACTGACATCAAAGAAGTGGTGGTAACGGCAACGCGTAAAGCAGATACTCAGGCAGGATTGTTGGCCCAGCAAAAGAAAGCGGCCCAGTTGAGTGATGGAATCTCTGCCGAACAGATTGCAAAAACTCCTGATAATGATGTGGGCGGAACCTTGAAGAGAGTAACGGGAATCACCACTATAGATAACAAATATGTAGTCGTAAGGTCTATGGGAGAACGATGGAATACCGCAGCGATGGATGGGATCAACCTGCCCAGTACCGAAGCCTATAATCAGAATTTCTCTTTCGATATTATTCCTACAGCAATGGTGGAAAGTGTTGTTGTAAGTAAATCTGCAACGCCGGATATGAATGCCAATTTTGCAGGAGGGTTTGTAGAGGTAAGAACTAAAGATATTCCTAATGAAAATTTTACCACTGTAAGTATGGGAACTTCTTATAACGATCAGTCTGCTTTCAAAGAATTTCTGACCCGTAAAAGAGGAAAGTATGATTATTTCGGGTACGATGACGGAACAAGAGATTTTCCTCAGGGTCTTAAAGCAATGAACTGGAACAATCCTATGTTTTTTGAACAGTCCAGCCAGTTCAGGAATGATAATTTCACGACATATAAGACAAGGGGAGATATGGGGTCCAATTGGCAATTGGCATTAGGAAGAACTTACGCTCTTAAAAATAATAGCAAATGGGGCTTTGCCGGAGCATTCATTATCAGAAATGAACAGAATAAGCTGGATATAGATCATACAGGAAGAGGAAGCTGGCTGGATACTACAGAGACTGCTTTTGATGCCAATGGAAAAATGCCTTTTTATAATTTTAAGAATACAGGAGCATCCTATAATTATAATTCGACGGTGGCAGGAATGCTGAATTTTGGATTACAGTTGGGAAAGAGTAGAATTTCATTCCGTAATTCATATACCCATATCTATGATAATACACTGACAAGAATTACAGGATGGGATGAAAACACCAATGGAAGTGGTTCGCCAGCCAATGCAGAAGCTGCCTATAATTATTTTTATCACGGGATAATTCCCAATAATGATCCATCAAAAATTCCATCATTAGATAAGCCTTTTACGGAGAATACAGTATATCCTGTTTATCAGATGTTTTTACAAAATAAGCTGGAAGGAAGCCATAAGATAGGGAATATGGAAATCAACTGGTTTGCTGCCCGAACGGGAGTTTCATCAGACACTAAGGATTATACTCAGCACAGGACTTTATACAAATTTGTAGGACGTGAAATCATGAATTATCATGTCGCCAATAATTCTGCAAGTGATTTTGCAAGAGGGTATATTACCAGCAAAGAAACAGATTATAATTATGGAGCATCTTTTAAATGGGGTTTTGACAGAGGAAATTTTAAAAATGATATTAAGATAGGATATGCAGGAGCCTCAAAAACCAATACAAATCAACAGCAGAAATTTTTATTGAGAGTAGATGGAAACCGGGATGTTCCGAATCCGAAATTTTTGGAAATGTATGGATCTCTTGCCGATTGGTTTGATGGCTCTCATTATGTACCTGGGGGAATTGGATGGGAGACCAGACCATTGTACATGGATGATGGTAAGTATGAGGGTGAAGTTGAGCAGCATGCTGCATACGTGATGTTTGACAACCGCTGGAACAATAAATTCAGGTTAGTATGGGGATTACGTGCGGAATATTTTCAATATGATCTTATTTCTCAGCAAATCGAGTCTAAGAATGATTCCAATAATTTTGCCAGAGTAGGAGTTGATGATAAACCATGGCAATGGATGCCTTCTGCCAATTTTACTTATAGCCCCACCAATAAAATAAACCTGAGGCTTGCTTACAACAAAACTGTTATTCGTCCTCAGTTTAATGAGAGAACCGGATTACCTTATTTTGACCCGATAGCGAATGGACAGATTTTCAATACACAGATGGTATCATCTACAGTGAATAATTACGATTTCAAATTTGAGTGGTTTCCTGGATTGGGGGAGATATTCTCTGCCGGATTGTATTACAAGGATATTGACAGACCTATTGAACGTGAGGGCCGCCTTTCCAATGATGGAAATCTATCCTTGTACAATGGAAATTCAAAAAATGCAAAACTGAAAGGAGTAGAAGTAGAGGTAAGGAAAAACCTCGGATTTATTGCGGAAGGATCATTATTTGAAAGACTTTTTATAAGTGGAAATTTCACCTACAATACAACGAAAGTAATTGCTTTTAAAGATCAGTATAAAACAGGCGAGAATGACGAAACCTATGAAGTGGATAGACCTCTTTACGGACAGACTCCTTATGCATATAATGTAGGATTAATGTATGATGGAAAAAGGCTGGGATTTAATTTTTTATACAATGCAAAAGGAGATCAGTATATGACAGTAGGATATTCTTATAATGCAGAAGAAATTCAACGTCCTTACGCGGTGGCAGATGCACAGGTATCCTATAAACTTTTAAGAAACAGAAATCTTGAAGTGAAGTTTAATGTAAGGAATCTTTTCAACAGGGTAAAAGAATATTACAACAACTTTAATTCTTATTTAGGCTATACTGACAATACAGGAAATAAGACAGCCAGAGAATTGCAGCAACTTGTGCCGGGTGCCACCAACAGGTATGATAAAGATATTGATAAGATCTTATTTCGTGCTTATAGCGGAAGGATTTTCGGGTTAAGTGTTAACTATACATTTTAATGACGCATTGAAATCATAAAGAAAATTAATAAAACTATTAAGAAATGAAAAAACTACTATTCATTGGAATAACGTTACTCTCCCTTACAGGGTGTCAAAAAGATGATCTAGCTGATTCTTCCGCCCCTTTCGAAATGAAGCCTACTTCAGCAGAATATATTACAGCTTCTGCACTTCCTGTAACCAAAGTAAACTATCATATTACCTCTAATACAACATGGAGTGGAGTCATAGAAATTGATGGTACTGTAGCCGTTAAAAACGGAGCAACACTTACCATTCAGCCGGGAACCTTTATCAAAGCAAAACCTAATGCCATAGGAGAAGGTCCGGGGCTCCTGGTTATTACCAAGACAGGTAAAATTAATGCGGTAGGAACAGAAACCCAGCCTATTGTTTTTACCAGTTATAATCTGCTGGATGGCACTGAAGATACGGTCCCACATGGTGGCGATTTTGCCGGTGTTATGATTTTGGGAGATGCATGGACCAATGTGCCTTCCACAACAACAATTGACGGGCTTTTCGGGTCTGATTACTATTACGGAGGAACCAACAACAATCATAATGGAGGAATTATGAAATATGTACGGATTGAATTTGGAGGAGCAGATATTCTTCCTGGTCTAATTCATGAAGTTTCGTCCCTTGTATTAGCAGGAGTTGGAAAAGGAACCACTTTAGACCATATTCAGGTATCTCACGCACAGGACGATTCATTTGAATTCTATGGTGGGAATGTCAATGCTTCCAACCTGGTTTCTTTTGCTGCTGAAGATGACCATTTCGATTGTATTCTGGGATATACGGGAACTATTACCTGTGCACTTGGTTTGGCAGATTATAATTCGCCACATCGGGTTCTTGGAGGGACGTATGATTCTCAGGGAATAGAGGTGGAAAATAATATTCATGGTACAGCTACATCCTTAATCACTCATCCTACCTTCAATAATCTCAGCATTATAGGAGTATGGAAGGAACCGTTTAGCAGGATGTACGCCAACGGAATCTACGTCAGAAGAAATGGAAAATTAACGCTGAACAATGCATTGATTACAGGGTATCCTACAGGAATCAAAGTAGAAGGAACAGGTTCTGAGCTTTCTGCCAACTCTGATTACAACAGCATCCAGGTACATGCGTTCAATCTTGCTGCTATCGGAGCGGGAACTGCCGGAATTCCTACTTCAAACCTATTGACTACAGCCACTTCACCTACCTGGGGAATGACCCAGCCTTTCTACAATGAAGGAAGCTGGAATATTGCTCCTAGAGATTGCGGAAATTTCCGGGGAACTTGGACAAAATATGACTTCTCTATTGTAGAATAAATAATAAATGCAGAGATCCCGGAAATGAAGAATCTTCAGTTTTTGTAAAGATAAAAAGAGCTCTATATAGATGTGTACAGGTTTCGGAATCCTGAAAAATAACCCGGAATACTACTGATGATGCGCACAGCAGTACCGAACCAAACAAATCCGAACGCTATTATCTTTTCCCGGAAAATAGGAGATCAACAGGGAACTCAGACAGCTCAGCTCCTCCTGGCCTGTAGGATGAAAACAATAACCAAATCGCAGAAATATAGAGGCGGATATTTCTGAATATTAAAAATTTCCGGTCATAAAAATAAATAACCGGATCTACCAAAAAATTATAACAATGAAAAGATTAACTCTAATTGCAGCTGCTGCATTATCTCTTACAGCTTGCCAAAACGACCATTTAGCAGATTCTTCAACTCCTTTTGAAATGAAACCTACTTCAGCTGAATATCTTACAGCTTCTGCACTTCCTGTTACTCAAGTGAGTGGGCCTATTACTTCTAATACAACGTGGAGCGGAGTCATAGAAATTGATGGTACTGTAGCTGTTAAAAACGGGGCAACACTTACCATTCAGCCTGGAACTTTTATCAAAGCAAAACCTAATGCCATAGGAGAGGGTTCAGGAATCCTGGTGATTACCAAAACAGGTAAAATCAATGCTACAGGTACTGAAGCTCAGCCTATTGTTTTTACAAGTTACAGACTTTTAGACGGTGATGAAGATACTACCGCTACTCCTGGAGATTTCGGAGGGGTTATCCTTCTTGGGGATGCACCTACAAATGTACCTTTTACAACAACTATTGAAGGGTTAACGGGTGATGATTATTATTTTGGAGGAACAAATCCTTCTCATAATGCAGGAACAATGAAATATGTACGTATCGAGTTTGCAGGATATGACTTTGTAGGAGCTAACTCAGGTAACGAGGTAAATGCTTTATCATTAGGAGGTGTTGGAAATGGAACTACTTTAGATCATATTCAGGTATCTTACGGGCAGGATGACTCTTTCGAATTTTTCGGAGGAACTGTTAATGCTTCTAACCTGATTTCTTTTGCAGCAGAAGACGATAATTTTGACTTTGACAACGGATATACAGGAACTATTACATGTGCTCTTTCTTTGGCTGATTACAATTCAGCACACACTGTAAGCGGTGGAAGTCCTGACTCTAACGGTATTGAGCTTGATAACAATGCAACAGGTACAGCTACTTCTTTAATCACAAATCCTGTTATCAATAATCTTACGATTGTAGGTCCTAAATTCGGTACTGCAGGACAAGGAGCTGCTTACGAAAATGGGATCCACATCAGAAGATATGGTAAATTAACCTTAAATAATGCTGTCGTAACAGGATATCCTGTAGGAATCAAAGTAGAAAATACAGGATCTGAGCTTTCATCAGCTTCAAACTTTGCTTCCATCCAGGTACATGGCTTTACAACTTCTGTTACAGGAGCGGGTACGGCAGGAATTCCAACAGCTAACCTTCTTACAGGAAGTACAGCTGCATTATGGGGAATGAGCCAGCCATTCTTTAACGAAGGAAGCTGGAATGTATCTCCAAGAAACTGTGGCGGATTCCAGGGAACCTGGACAAAATACAATTTCGCTATTGTAAACTAAAATCTATATAAGCAAGGAATCAGCCTAAGCTGTTCCTTGCTTTTTTTCTCTTTAAAAAATCTTAATAATCAGTATCATGAAAAAAATAATTTTATCATCTGTTTTGTTTTTATCTCAGCTGGCTACAGCACAATCTCTGGTATGGGGAAATACTTTTGATACTCCTGCCGACCTTCAGGGATGGACATTCCATGATCTGAACAGCAATAATAACGGATGGATTCAGGGGCCTAATATCTATCACAACGGTACATCTTTAACCTATGGAAATGCAGGCGTTCTGAGACATTCTACCAACCTGGTTCCTACGGGAAGTGCAGTAGGGTTTGGAGGTGAAGATGACTGGATTATTTCTCCTCAGATTGACCTTACGAGTGCTTCGGGAACAATCACTCTTGCTTCTTATATAGGAAGACAGAGAGCAACCCATACTATTGTGAGCAGAGATCTTTATATCTATGTAAGTACTCCTCAAAAAGCAGTCCCTGTTTTAGCAGATTTTCAGGCTATGACAATAGATGGATCTGGAAATTATCAGCAAAGTCCCTATAAAATACAGGTAGGATCTTCCACAAATCCTTTTCCGGCAGATCTTACCCAATTTGTAGAAAACCTTGTAGACCTTTCAGCTTTTGCAGGAAAGAAAATTTATATAGGAATGTGGGCCAACAGAAATGCCAGTGGGAATAATATCATGAATATCAATATTGATGAAATGGCAATCTATGCAACAGCCACGACCCTAAGCACAAAAGATGTAAAAAAGAAAGAAAATCTGACGAAAATTGCAGAAAATCCTGTAAAAGAATACTTACAGTTACAGCTTAATCCTGCATTAAAAGACAATAGAACAATGATTCACCTTTATAATGCAGCAGGACAGAAGGTTCTTACAGCTCAATACTCAAGATTAATCAATATAGCAGGTTTATCAGAAGGGGTATATATTGCGGAAGTAACTGACGGAAAAACTACGGAACGTTTGAACTTTATTAAAAAATAAACATTCTGTTTTTATTACTGATCATGAGACAAAACATGAAATCTTAATATACAATAATGGATGGTCGCTTTGATAAGAAGAGGCTATCCAGAACATATCCAACTAGTTTTTTTATAATTGTGTATTGCCCTGCACAATGGGCGGGGCAATATTTTTAAGTTTAAAATAATATAAAAGATGAATAAGATCTTTGCATTCCTATTATTAATCCTATTATTTTCCTGTACAGACAATACAGCGATGGAAAGATATGACCAGATACAAAAACCGGGAGAAGTGACCATTAAAGGATACTCTAAACCTGATGTGCTTCAGTTGAGGTTTAATGGTGAACCTGTATCTATTGATGGGAAAACCTCTTATACCAGTAAAATCGAAACCCAACTTCAGTTTGTACTGGATCAGGGAGAAATCAATAAGCTGGAAATATATAACCATGAAACAGGTAAAGAAATCATACAATATAAAATTACTTATGATAATATAGAGGAATATAAAAAATTATACTTCTTCAATCTTCCGGGAATCTTTTTGCAGGCTGAGGTGATAAAGCCACAGGTCAATCTTGGGAAAATAGGTTTTGAATTTATTTTTCCGAATCTGGGAGAGTTTTCAGGATCAACCCTTAAAAATGTCAAAGGAGTTTTAAAAAGAGAAAATGGTGTTGTACTGGCAGAATTTGATAATATCGGAAAAAACAGCTTTACTCCCGTTAAGATTTATAGCTCTTTCGGTGTTACAGCTCCTGTCTACCTTGAGTTGTACAAGCCGGGAACTACAGAGCCTTATGCCGGATCAGCAATGATTAAGGTAAAAATAAAACAGGATATGGGCGCTAATATGATCATCCTGCAGGAAAAATCAGAAAATGGAGTATGGGTTGTAAAAGGAGATGTTGACGTGGCAGAATACTTATAATCAGGGATGAGAAATTTTTTTACACTTCAATGCATAGCGATCATCATTCTCTTTATCTCCTGTTCGGATCATGATGAAAATGCACCTGTCTTTCCGGAGGGAAGTACAGAGTCCATTAACCTTTGGGTACAGGACAGCCTGAAACGATATTATTACTGGGCAGATCAGATGCCTGCTAAGCCGGATTATCATCTTCCTGTAAAAGATTTTTTTAAAAGTTTGCTGGCTCCTCAGGATCGGTTTTCTTTTATTGTCAATACAGAAGATCCTTCCAGTTATCCACGTTCAATCCGGAATATGTATGGTTTTGATTATACTGTTATTCAGCAGGCTAACGGAGAAGTGGTCACCGTCATTAAACTGGTTCTTACAAACTCACCTGCCTTCAATGCGGGATTGGAACGAGGAATGATTATCACCAAAATCAATGGAAAAACAGTCACAGCAAGCAATGCTGAGGCTATGACTTCTTCCATGAAAGATCTCACAGTTCTGGATCTTACCGTAGGAGGTTGGAACAATGGAAAGATCATTGATGAAAAAGAGATCAAAGTATATTATGGACTATCTTTTGAGCAACCTCTATTATCTAAAGTGTTTGAAAAAAACGGTAAAAAGGTAGGGTATCTATATGTTTATGATTTTCCAGATGGGATGACACAAACCTTCAGCCAAAAGTTTGCCGAATTTAAAGGTGCCGGAGTACAGGAACTAATTCTTGATCTGAGGTACAATTATGGTGGATCCGTATCTGCAGCTGCTGCTCTTTGTTCCCTGATTCCTTCAGGCCTATCATCGGCATCTCCCTTCATTATTTTTAAAGGAAATAAAAACGGAGGTGAGGTGAAAAGAACATTTTCCCAACAGATCGCCTATGATCCGAAAGCACTTGATTTTAATACTTTACGCACCAATGCTTTAGGGTTGAATAAAGTCTATATTTTAACTTCAAACAGTACGGCTTCGGCAGCTGAAATAGTCATCAATAATCTGAAACCTTATATGCAGGTGATCCAGGTTGGAGATGTAACGCTGGGAAAAGATATGGCAGGTTTCACTATAGAAGATAAACGGAAACCTCAAAAGATCCGTTGGCAGATGCATCCGGTAATTTATAAAGTTTTTAATGGAAATGGAACGGGTGAATACAGTAATGGAATTTTGCCGCAGGTTTCAGTGAACGAGTATGTTACGTTGCCTTTATTGCCTTTAGGTGATCCCAATGAAACCTTAATTTCTTCTGTTTTGAATGGAACTTATTTTAAGTCTGCCCATCAGGGAGGGTCTTCCGAAGAAGTTAAGATTTTATATCAGAGTGATGTTCCTCCTATTGCTGTTGGCAAGGATTTATAACATATGCATTGACATTAAAAATTAAAATTAAAACCATGCAGGGAATAGAACCAAAACTTCACACGAGCCTCACCAGCCGTATCGAATATTACCGCCTCCTGATTGAAGCTGCAGATCATTCAGAAACCTGTTCATCCGACGTCATTACACAGATTTCCGAGTTGGGAAATTTGTATGAAGAATACCTAATTAACAAAAAGAACCTTGAACAAAGTATAAAAAACTACAGGGACTATCATAATGACCTGAGAAAAAAGCTGACGATGAGACTTCGTGAAATCAAAAGAAAAGCGAGACAGAAATAATTTATTTTATTACTTAATTGTGACCATCAGATAAACAGCATTGTAAAAAAGAAGAAATCATTTAAAATTTATATCCTAAATGCTGTTCAAGTTATCTTTCATACCTTGTTTTATTCCAAAATTCATACATTTATGATTTCAAGTTGAAAGAAGATGCTTTTATGAATTTTAATGAGACAGCGCTTTCTGGTTATATCAATATGTTCTGGCAGTTTTCCTGGCCACAATGGGTTGTATTCAGTGTGATTAGCAATCTTCTTTTATATTTATTTTCAATAGGACTGTATGTTTTCATTGATAAAACCTGTCGTAAAAGCCCATTGCAAGAGAAAGATCATCCTGTTTCAGCATCAGATTTTTACCTCAGTCTTTTTACGGTTGTCTGTAATAGCCTTGTTATGCTGATAGGTGTTTTTTTATGGAAGAATGGCTGGATTGAGTTGGGAACTACCCAGTCAGGAATGAAGATCAGCCTGGAGGTTATTGCTTTACTTCTTTTAATGGATCTGTGTATGTACTTCTTTCACTATGCTGCCCATTTACCACTTGTATATAAAATGATTCACGGAAAGCACCACGAGCATGTGAGCACCAATTATCTGAGCCTTTTTGTTCTTCATCCTTTTGAAACCATAGGATTTGGACTCATAATGCTGGTCTTATTACTATGTTATAATTTTTCTGTTATTTCAATTTCCATTTATTTGTCTATCAATCTTATTTGGGGAACGATAGGGCATCTCAACAGAGAGTTTTTTCCCGCCAGTTTTGATCGTTTTTTTGTAGGAACCACCAGATTTCACAATCACCATCATCTGGATGAAACCAAGAATTTTGGATTTTATACTTCCATCTGGGATAGGCTGTTTGGTACATATAAATAAAAGCAACAAATGCCAGAATAATAGTTTGACTTAGTTCAAAAAACTAAAGTGTACTTAGAATATTGATAGGCAGAAAATATTTCTTTTGATTTTCCAGATCATCATAAATACTTATTCATAGGCTGGAAATAGTTTGATCAATTCATTCATGGAGTCGAAATTAATTTTTAAATGATTGTAGTGTTACAGCATTCTGTGCTTTCCAAAAATACAATTAATTATAAGGAATCCGATGGATTAAAGCTTGATTTCATTCAAAATCTTATTCAGCAGGGAATTAAACTGTTTAAGTTCAGCCGAAGTAAGTATAGAAGCAGCCTGTTGAGTCATGCTTTTCCGGAAGGTTTCAGAATTCTCAACTATAAATTTTCCTTTTTCAGTGACGGACAGTATGAACTTTCTACGGTCTGTCTCATCCTGTTTCTGAGTAATAAAACCGTTGTTAATAAGGATCTTCAGTTGCTTAGAAACGGCTGCAGGGGTGATTTTAAAAGCAGTTGCGATCTCTTTTCCTGTTAATCCTTTTTTACGAAGAATAAATTCGATTATATTATAATGAGAAGCTGTTATTCCGTTAATATCTCCTCTGTTCATATGGGCAAGAATAAGACACTGGAAATCTGTAAATGTGTCAAAAAATTTTTTTTCAATAGGTTTCATGGAATGAATTTTGATTAACTTAGTTAACTATTAACAAAGTTAATGATTTTAAAATGGAAAACATAGAAATTACTAATGCAAGACAGAATAATCTCAAAAATATTTCCATAAAAATTCCAAAATATAAGATCGTAGTTTTTACTGGAGTATCGGGATCAGGGAAATCTTCCCTGGTATTTGAAACCATAGGAGCAGAGGCACAGCGTCAGATTAATGAAACGCAGAACAGTTTTATAAGAAACCGGTTACAGCATTATGGCATTCCGGATGTAGACAAAATCGAAAATCTGAATGTTCCCATTATCATCAACCAGAAGAGACTGGGAGGAAATGCACGTTCCACGGTGGGAACAGCTGCTGATGTTTATGCTTCTCTGAGGCTGCTTTTTTCAAGAATGGGACATCCTTTCGTAGGATATTCCAATGTATTTTCGTTCAATAATCCACAGGGTATGTGTCCGGAATGCGAAGGACTAGGTATTGTACAGACGGTAAATGTTAATAGGCTGATTGATCAGACGAAATCTTTAAATGAAGGAGCCATTAAATTTCCAACTTTTCAACCGGGAGGATGGCGTTTAACAAGATATACACAATCAGGCTATTTTGATAACGATAAAAAGCTGAAGGATTTTACAGCTAAAGAATGGGATATCCTGTTATATGAACGTAACCATATACCTAAACATCCTGATAAAAGCTGGGGTAAAACTGTGAAATATGAAGGAATTATTCCGAGGATTGAAAAGACATTTCTAAAAAAAGATTCCAAAGAAAATAGTACCCGAAAAGATGCTTTAAATAATGTAATCATCACAGAATCCTGCCCATCATGCCATGGGAAACGGCTGAATGTAAAGATTCTGAGCTGTAAGATCAAAGGTAAAAATATTGCAGACTGTACTGCACTTTCTATTGATGAGCTATTGGAATTTATTAACAACCTGAAATCTGAAGCTTATGAAGTTATCATTAAAGAGCTTTCCGGAAAACTTCAGAATATTTTTAATATTGGTTTGCAGTATCTTACATTGGACCGAAATACAAATTCTCTTTCAGGAGGCGAATCCCAAAGGATAAAAATGGTAAGGAACCTGGGAAATAGTCTGGTAGATTTATTGTATATCTTTGATGAACCTAGTATTGGCCTTCACCCAAAGGACCTACAGAATATTAATACCATTATCCAGCAGATCAAGGATAAAGGGAATTCTGTTTTGGTGGTTGAACATGATCCGGATATCGTTAAAATGGCTGACTGGGTGGTGGATATGGGACCAGGCTCCGGAAAAAGCGGGGGTAAAATTATCTATGAAGGAGATCTCGGCGGATTAAAAAAATCTAAAGGAAAAACAGGCTCTTATTTTAAAGAAAAGCCTGTTATAAAAACCCAATTCAGAAAACCTGATGGGTATCTTGAAATTAAGAATGCCAGTCTGCATAACCTTAAAGATATAAGCGTAAATATACCTACAGGCCTTATGACTGTTGTTACTGGGGTAGCAGGATCAGGAAAAAGCACCTTGATTAATCATATTTTACCTTTATTTTATCCCGATTTAACAGTGATAGACCAATCTTTATTTACAGCAAGTGCCCGATCCAATCTTCTGACATATTTAAATATATCTGATACGGTGCGAAAACTGTTTTCAGAGTGTAATCATGTTTCAGAAAAGCTGTTCAGTCGGAATAGTGAAGGAGCCTGTAAAAACTGTAAAGGATTGGGAGTAGAAAAAATAGATTTAGCTTTTATGGATGATATTGAACAGCCTTGTGAAGTATGTGGTGGTTCAGGATTCGACCCGAAAGTTCAGAAATATCAATATCATCAGAAGACTATTGTAGAAGTGATGAATATGACAGTTCTGGAAGCTCAAGATTTTTTTGCGGATAAAAATATCATCAGAAACTTTGATTTGCTGGTAAAATTGGGCTTAGATTATCTCATGCTGGGACAACGTCTGGACAGCTTTTCAGGTGGTGAAAGACAGCGTTTGAAACTGACCCGGGAACTGAAAAATACCCATCAGATTATTGTTCTGGATGAACCAAGTACAGGTTTGCACCCAAGTGATACCCAAAAACTGTTGTCATTTTTTAATGATCTTGTAGACCAGCATAATACATTAATTGTTATTGAGCATAATCTGGATATTATTGCTCAGGCTGATTGGATCATTGATATTGGCCCTGGTGCTGGAAAATTTGGTGGAAAAGTTTTGTTTGAAGGAACTCCTAATGCGTTATTGAAAAATAAAACCTCATATACTGCGGAATTCCTGAGAAAACATATTGAATAGAAAATTAAACCACTAAAATTTTAAAGAAAATAAGCATAATTAAAAGAAAATCCTGCGATTGTAAATAAGCTCTACTTAAAGCGAAGATTCTTAATTATCCTTAAACCCTTATTGAATCTTAATGGTTTAAACCTATATTATAACCACAAATATCTCTAATGTTAATCATTGTATTATTGGTGATAACATGAGTGTTATTCATGTGTAAAAAATCATTTTGTTTGTTGTGCTTTTACAGCTGCCTGAATTCTTTCTTCAATCATCCTCCAGTCATACAAATGAAATACCCGGCCATTGCTCATGGCTACAAACACACCTTTCGGAAATTTGGGGCCTAAATTAACATTCGTAACTTCAGAGCCATCACTTTCAAGGGTAGAAACAGGAATAGCGGCAATTCTCCCTTTAGCCGGATTTTCTCTTAGATAGACATTGAAGGTATCATTCTGCTGATCGGAAACCAAAATGTATCCCTTTCCTTTTGAGGTAGGGTAGATTGAGATCCCTTCCACATCAGATTTAAAATCACCTTGCCCGAAAACAAGAAGTTCTTCATTTCCTTTTTCCGGGTCTGCATAATATTGGTGAACTCCAAACTGTTCATCAGAATAATAAATATATCCCAGTTCATCATCTACTGCGATACTTTCAATCTCCTTCAATCCGCTGTATTGTCCAAATTTACGGACAACATATCCAGTGATTCTTCCTCCTTTTTCTGAAAGCTTATACTGCCATAGATAGCCATCCTTTGGTCCGGATTTTCTTCCTGCAATCACATAAATTTCTCCTGTTTCCGGATTTTTATACATGGATACTCCCATTGGACCACGTTCTGTTTCTCCGTCAAATACAGAAATTTCACCCACTTCCTTCAATTCAGGAAGAGAGTAAAGCTTTATTTTATTCGTTTCCCGCTCGGTAACGGCTGCAATGTCTGTTTCCTTTCCGTTTAAAACAAAACCGTATTCAATATCCACATTATTAGGACGTTTAAGACCTGAAACTTTATGGATGATTTTACCATTCAGATCAAAAGCATACAGTCCACCATCCGTATCTTTATCTGTTCCTATGATGATACTTTTTGAAGCATCCTGAGGATTGATCCAGATGGCCGGATCATCGGTATCATGAACCACAGTTTCTGTAATAACGGATGGTTTTAATTTTTCTCCTAATTGATTCTGTCCTTTACAGCCTATCACCAAAGGAAAAATGGCAAATGCTGATATATAATATATTATCTTTTTCATGGTCTTAAAAGTCGAATTTCACTCCTAGGGTAAATCGTGGTCTGTAATACTCTGCCTGTGCGGTTCTGCTTGGAATTCCCTGATAGTATCTTAACGGCTGGTTTGTAAGATTATTGGCTTCAGCGAAAACTCTTAGTTGGCTTGTAATCTTGTAGGAAGCATTAGCATCCAGAAAAAACTGTTTATCATAATAACGGTCATCAAAGGCTTTCCCACCCAACTCATCAATATAATGAGAAGCATAATTCATAGAAACCCTTGCTGAGAAGCGCTTGTTTTCCCATGAAAGCGATCCGTTGAACATGTGAGGAGCTGCTCCCGGAAATCCTACATCCGTTCTTTCAATTCCGTCATCATTAGTGATTCCCTTTGCTTTTGAATGGGTATAAGTATAGTTGACGTAGATCCCCATACCTTTCCAGAATGCTCCGGGGATGAAATCCAATTGTCTCTGCAAAGCCACTTCAAAACCATAAATACTTACATTATCTCCATTGCGCTGCTGGGTAAATTTCCAATTGCTTTCACCAGCCGGAATCGGGTTGGATTGTCCTGCAAAATCATTCGCAAAGTCATTTGCTGTATAATTTCTTCGGGAAAAAGTATAGATAAAGTCTTTCAGATTTTTATAGAAAATACCTCCTGAAAGAATTCCCACTGATTTAAAGTACTTCTCTGCCATGAAATCAAAATTGTAAGCGTAAGTTGCCTTCAGGTTAGGATTTCCTGCTGAAACGATCTCATCCTCTGAAATAACATTAAGATAAGGAACCAACGAGTAATAGTTCGGACGGGCAAGGGCAGTGGTAAATGCCGCACGTAATACAAGGTCCTGAACCGGAACATACTTGAATGAGATATTCGGAAGTACATTGGTATAGGTATTTGTATTATTGATTTTTCCCACCAGGTTACTTTCATTCATGACGTAGTTTCCGGTATAATCAATCTTGGTAGTTTCCACACGTGCTCCCACGATCATGGATAGTTTATCATTGAAATCCTGGTCCCAACGGATATATCCTGCATAAATCTGTTCTTTTGCACTGTAATTGTTAGAAAGGAATTTTGAAGGCTTGGATTTTCCATTGAATAAAACGGGATTAAACAAATCTAATCCTCCTAAATACGCAGGATCTACAAATGCTCCCGGAACATAATTCCCCGGTTGAAAGTTGTGTCCGTCAAGATATTGAGTGGGGACAGACAAAAGACTTCCCATGCTGCTGGTAGGGGTGAAGGTATAAAAGTCATTTTCTCTTTCTTTTTCCTTCAAACGAATTCGTGCACCAGTACGAAGTCTTCCTTTTTGACCCTCAATTACAGAAAAAGGGAAACGTACATTCACCTTGGCTCCAAATTCTTTTTCCTGAGTGAAGCTGTTGGCATCTGAAAGGTCACTGAGTTTATAGCTACCCAGGTTGTCTGCTGCAAGAAGATTGAACATGGGAACTCTTGGATTACTAAGGTCCGGAGAGAAGCTCATTTTACTGTTTTCGAATTCAATATAACGTTGATGAGGCTTATCTTCACTAGCTGTAGCATAATTCATAGACCAGTCAAGATCTATTTTAGACCCCAGTAGATGTTCTCCTCTTAAGGCATAATTCTGAACTTTTTGCTTCTCAAGACGGGTATTGTCATTATGGGCATCTCCACCTTTATTTTGTCTTGTAATACTGCCTTTCCAATCTATAATTTCGGATTCGTCAGCATTGTAAACCGGTTTTATTTTATATCCTAATGCGAATCTGTTTTCCTTATCATTTCTGAAGTTGTACATCGCAGAAGCATAGATCTTGTTTTTAGAATTGAACTCATAATCCATATTCAGGTCAAAACTATGTCTGATCCGGTGTTCATTATAGGAACGCATCCCCATTTTACTTATATAAGCAGTTTGGGCCTTGTCATTAGCCTGGCTCCATACAGGTTCTATATTGTCTGAACCAAAATTATTATTGTTATAGGAAAAACTGAATACTGCTCCCAGTTTTTTGTTCAGAAAACGATTCCCATAGACAAATCCTGCAGTATAATTTCCTTTTTCTCGAATGGGATTGTATCCTCCAGCCAATGTTGCAGATATTCTTTGTCCATTAGGGGAAGCTCTGGTAATCAGGTTAACAGAACCTCCAATGGCATCAGCATCCATATCAGGAGTAAGCGTTTTATTGACTTCAATGGTGGAAATCATATCAGAAGGGATCAGGTCCATCTGTACATTACGGTTATCCCCTTCAGCAGAAGGAATTCTGTCACCATTTAAAGTTACAGAGTTCAGATTGGGAGCAAGGCCTCTGATAATAAGGTTTCTGGCTTCGCCCTGATCGTTCTGTATGGTAATCCCCGGAACACGCTTTAGCGCATCTCCGATATTGGCATCAGGAAAACGTCCAATCTGATCGGCAGAGATTACATTGGTAATATTGGCATTGTTCTTTTGTTTGTTTAAGGCTCTTGCCTGGTTTTTCAACGTAGCTCCGGAAACCACAATTTCACCAATACTTGTTTCCTTTTTATCAAAAATGATATTTTGTTTTGTATTTTTTTCAGATTCTACAATTACATTATATTGATGAATTCCGTACCCAAGGTAATCTACCTTCATGGTGTAATTTCCGGGAGGAACATTCAGGAAAACGAAATTTCCATGCTCATCAGAGGTGGTGTATATGTTTCCCGGATATAAGGAGATTTTGGCTCCAGGCAGGGCGATCTTAGCGTCGTCGTTTATGTTTCCGGAAAGAGTACCGGTTTGTGCATAGAAAAAAATGGAAGCACAAAGCCAAACAGATGTAAAAATTTTCTTCACTTTATTTTAATTAGATAAAAATCAGAACAAATTTAAACGTCTGTTTGGAAAATGGGTTGAAGTTAAAATTAACGTTGTTTTAAGATTTGTTAATACAGAAGCGGTCTATAGACATTTTTTAGATTTCAGATCCTAAATTTTTAGATGAAAAATCTCCTTCCAATAATAAAGTCAGTTCATCACATTGTATGATCTTGTCATTTTGAATGGTAAACTCTGCCAATACTTTATGTACCACTATACTTCCATCTTTTAATACTGATTTTGCCATGTGATGGGTGAAAATGATATTCCCGTTTTCAGCATAATTAATGATGTCAATCTTCTGCTCAGCTACTTTCTCTTTGAGTTTTTTAATATGAAGAATGAACTCATCATAATTGAGCTGATGATGATCTACAAATTGGATATAGTCTTTTGAGAAATATTTCTCAATGGATGATAAATCAAATACCGGGTTTTCTAAAATATCATGGAAAACTTGCTGAATAATGTGTTTCATAAATATATTGTTATGGATCAAAATTACATCTGATATGTATGCGTAACCCATAACATTTGTAAACAGTTTATTGAAAAAATAATCTTAAAGTTTAGCCACGAATGCACGGATAAAAATACATGAGCAATGTTAATCCGTTCATTCGTAGCCTATGAATTATTTAATTTCTATAGAAGGAACATTGGTGATAACCTGCCATTTTCCGTTTTCCTGTACACACGTGATGAGGGATGAAAATCGTAATGCTGAACTTTCTAACGAAACCTGAGTATAAGCAATGTTATTTTTCTGTTGCAAAGAATGATAAGTAATTTTACGAGGTTTTCCACCAAATATTTTATCCTTTACCAGATTGATATATTCCTGTTTGGGAATAATAAAGATTCCGGATTTGTCAAAAAACCCGTCCTGAATATTCTGATAATTTTCGTGGAGAATTTCTTCCAAAAGCACCGGATCACTATTGTCGCCACCTTTAATGAATTTTTCAATGGCTTGTTTAATCTGTTCCATCATTGATTGAATTGTTTTAAAATTTTGGATTGTTGTAATGCTATTTTTTCTGTATTGCTGACCTCATCGATGACGGTACCATTCAATGGAAAATAACAGATATCGGTGATTCCTACATGATTTAAAAGAAAAGTGAGATGGTTTTCCAACGGATTTCGATGATGAGGGTCAAGAGTTATTCCTCCCATAGAAGAAATGATATAAGCCTTTTTGTTTTCAAGCAAACCTTTCAGAGAAGTATTTCCTGTAAACGTTTTTTTTGTTCTGATAACCGTGTCAAAATAAGCTTTTAAGGAAGATGGAATTCCATAATTGTACATAGGACAGGTGATTAAGATTTCATCAGACTGGTATAATTCATCAATCAGTTCATCAGATAGATGAATACTTTTCTTATCAGGATTTTCGCTAAAAAAAGCATCAATGGTCTGTTGGGTGATATGAGGAATAAGCTGTTGGTTAACATCCCGTTCCAGAATATTTCCATTCGGATTGTGGAGTATCCATTGCTGAATAAAATAGTTACCTAATGTTCGTGAATAGGAATTCTCTGTTCTTAAACTGCTGTCGATTCTAAGGAGTGTGCTCATACTTTTTCTTTAAAGACACACTATATTTCTGAAATGTGACAGATTTATTGCAGCCTTTTTAACTTTTCAGGATCTACAATAGAATAAATTTCGCGAATCATTCCTTCTGCATCAATATCCAGGATGTGACAGTTATAAATACGACCATCCTGCCAAAAACAAATAGCCGGTTGATGATTAAAGAGATGGAAGGTATGAGGCTTTTTGCCAAGAAATTGTTGTTGTACATAAGCCAAAAGCTGTGCGGTAGCCGATTTTCCAACTTCCACAGCTTTGATAACACGAACACGTTTTCCACCGTCTGCTGAAAGCCTGATCTCATCAATAAGCAGTTTTTCAATATCGGGAATGTTGCCTTCACTCAACGCCAGCTGGTATTTCTGGAGAATATCAGTTCCGGAAGATAGGCTGATGTTATCCGGTGTATATTTTACATGCTGCAATTGCTTACTTGCACGGCTTAGCAGTTTTCGAGAGTTTTCTACTGAAATATCGAGCGTTTCTGCGATCTCTTGATGAGAATAATCAAAAGCTTCCTTTAGAATGTAGACTGCACGTTCTTTAGCGTTCAGTTTTTCCAGAAGAACGAGTAGGGTATAGCGTGTCGTTTGCTCCTTAATGAGCTTATTTTCTGCATTTTCAAAAGAAAGAGGTTCGGGCAACCATTCGCCATACACCATTTTTTTGCTGTGCCTGTTTTTAAAATTAATGGCATGATTAATAGTACTTTTGATCAGGAAATTGGTTTCATTTCTGATCTCAGATTTATCTAAAGAAATATATTTTTCGATTACATCCTGTACCAAATCCTGAGAATCTTCATAAGAACCGGTAATATTATAGGCGTAGGTTAGGAGTCTGTTGTAATTTTCCTGCATGGTATTTCTTTTTAAGACAAACTTAGTGAAGAAAACGTGACAAGTTTAAGTAAAAAGTATTGTCATTAAAAATCTATTATCCATTGAGGTATCAAGATCAATAGGATCGGGCTCCAGCCCCTTTTTCCTGAAGATAGAATTCCATTGACTTTAAATCTAAAATAACTATTGTATTCAAACAAAAACCGCATTGAAAATACATCAATGCGGCTCATGGTTATTAGTGGGTTTGAATGAATTTCTGATTGTTTTTAATCATTATCTACTCTGATCCATTTTCCGTTTTCTACTCCTTCATAGAAATGGTTATTGTGATAAATAATTGCTCCTTGAATATAAGATTTATTGGCAGGAAGAGTAAGAGTTTCAGGTAAGGCATTGCTATTTCGGATCATAAATACCTCATTTCCTTCTTTCACGACTATTCCTGTCCCTGAAATAAGTCTTGTTACGCCTGCGTCAGCTGGAGGATTAGATATGGTTATTGGGTTTAACTCTGACAGACGTCTTGCTCCCATATCAGAAGTACATCCTCTAAGAATATTATCCATTAGCATTACAACACCTGGAGTAGGGCAGTCCGGATTGATATTCACAACAATTTCTTTATTGATCGCAACCGGACAAGCTTCTCCTGTAGCAAAACGAATATTTTTAAGACGATAAACCATTGTTCCTGACTGCCCTTTGGAGTGGAGTACAATTGCCTCTCCGTTAGGCGCAGAAGTAATCATTTGATCCGGACCATTATTTATGGTATATGTGAAAATATAGGTTTGGGCAAGTGAACCTTTAAACTTTACCTGTATATCTCCTGATGCTTGTTTTGCCGCACTTATGGGTGAATATGTGGTATTGTCAGCAGGTAAAGCAATAGAGGAAATGGTAAAATCCTCCGTAATATTACATCCATCCTGGCTATAGGTTACGTTCACTCTATAATTTCCCGGTTGTGTAAAAGTCACTAAGCGTCCGGTACTTATGACTCCTGAATTAGGATTATTAAGTTTGGTCCAGGTATAGGCAGCATTAGGATCTGTACCATATAAAGCAGAAGCATCATAAGTTTTAGGGAATTCCGAAGCACAAATTGCTTTGTTACCACCAAATCCTGCGGCCTGAACATCTGTAGGAATAATCGAAAGGTTAGCCGTATTTCCAAGGTCCTGGCTGTTTCCGTACGCACTTACCGCACGGGAGAAATTCATATCTCTGATAGAGGCATAGAACATGGTATACATTGCTGCAGGGTCTAGATTAATTGTGTTTTGTCCTGCTGTAGATCTCAGCACAGAAATTCTGTTGCAAGGAGTTCCTGTCATGAAGAGATTTTCAGTGACGGTCTGGTTATTGTCTACCTGATAAGAACCGGGATTGAAATACAGTGTTTTGTATTTTCCTGCGGAACTCAATGTGCTTACACTATTGGTAGTAGTACTTCCAAGAAAGGTCATTTTGTTGAAATTCCAGATTCTTGTTCCTGTATTTACAATTCCGTCTTTCCAAACGGTCAGATCTCCAAAATTGAAACCTGCCGGAGTATTGGTCGTAAAATATCCCATGTCGGCTTTTGCCTCAGTGGCATTTAAGGTGAGAGGATTATTTCCGGTGCTGATATAAAAATAAGGACTGTAAAAATTATAGAAAGGAATTGAAGGCATATAATAGTTTGCAATACCTGCACTATTCGTCCTCGTTCCTGTAATGACAGATTGTCCAAGATCAACCACTGGGTTATTGTTGATACTTTGGTTCCAGCTAAAGTTCACCAGTGTCATAGGGAAGTTATTAGTTTTGAATCCTGCCGCATTCAGAAAGTTAAGGTCTCCCTGATATGGACTTTTCAATTCAAAATAGTCCTGTGCATTAACATTCAGGTGAATGAAGGCTCCTTTGGTATCAATATATCGTGTTTTCCCGGAAGCAGTCCCCTGAGCCATAATAATATTTCGGGTAAGCCCAAAAGTAGACATCGGAACGATGATCTTTGTATCACTTTGCAAAGTAAGATTGCCATACACAGACAGATAATAAGGATTTCCACCATCTGTAGTAAAATCAAGAACCGGCTGGTTGAGCGCATTGTTGAAAGTAATGTTATTAGCTTTTGAAAGATAGGCTCCTCTAATTTGTATTTTATTTAAAGTAGCAGTAAATCCTGAATTCTGATCAAAGAATACATTATCAATGGCTGTTGGGATATCACAACCTGTAACAGGAACTCCTCCTGAGGTTAGTGACCAATGCTGAGGATCTCTCCATAATCCCTGACCTCCAATCCAATAAAGATTTCTTGACGTAGAAGGAATGGCATCCTGAAAATTAATTCCGGTATTGCCGCCAAGGTCTGTACTTCCAGTAGCAGTATACATTTGTCCGCCGGAGGAAGAGATCGACTTTAATTGTATTTTATCTATAATATAATTGGATGGACTGGTACTGTAATCAGGAAGGATTAAAGTTCTTGATGGTGCATTGATTCCTGCAAAAGTAAGCTTGTCCAAACAATCTCCAAGCATTTTTAAAGATTGGTTTACCTGCAGATTACCTTCTAAAGCAATATGATTATTTTTCTCAATAGTCAGATTATTGACTGACATAGTTGTTTTAAGAACTATGGAAGGGTTTACTTTATCAATTCTTGAAACCACCGCTGAGCGGATGATGAAATTATTGATAACCCCGCCAGGGAAACTAAAAGAAATAATATAATCCATATTAGATGTTGTATTGGTATATTCTATTCTTTCAAAGTAATGATTGACATTGCTGAAAGCAATATCAGCATCGGAACCTCCTGTAGATCTGAATAATTTGATTACACTATTGGCCGTGTTTACTACGGGTTGTTTGGTATTGATGGCGAAGCCGCTATTTACGGTAAGATCTGCGTTGTCCATCACCAGCTGTGAACCATTGAGATTAAAAGCATTGACATTCATTATCGTACCACTTATATCTAAACTGTTACCAGGTACATTGGTTTGGCTGATGCTTGAAGATCCAATAAGGTCGTACTGTGACGTTCCTCTATTGATTTTCCATTGAGCATCGCCTGAGAAAGTTAAAGCAGATGTTGCTCCGTTGGGAGTTACATTTTTTAAAGCACCTGTAGGTTTGTTAATGTTGACAAACGTAAATCCACTGAAGTATCCGGCATCATAATATCCAGCATGTAAGACCATATTTCCATTGACATTCATTTTGTAATAATTGTTATTTCCTGCAAAATAAGATCTTGATCCTGGAGTAAGTCCACTGAATGTGATATCATTTACTGAAACATCATTGGTCATCTGTATAGCTGTAATTCCAGTAGTGTAGAACCCTGAATACTGGTCAAAGAAAACATTATCGTTAATCGTAGGAAGACCACAATTGGCTGTTGCTCTGGTACTTGATGGGTCCAGAGACCAGTGGCTGAGGTCATTCCAGTTTCCGGCCCCTCCTTTCCAGTAAAAGTTTTTAGAAGCGCTGGCCTTGAAATTAATTCCGGAATTATTCCCACTGTCTACGGAATTGCTGGCATTGATAGGTTTTGCACCTGCAACAGGAGTGACATAGCTTGCATTAATCCCTGAAATATTCATTCGGTTGAGCTCAACGAATCCATTTCCGTTAATGTTGTTGCCTAGGATCAGATTATTTCCACCCTGACCAGTAAAAGTAAGAACCAAATCACAGTCTGCACGATTAAAAATCCAGCTGTCTGTGATGGTAAGTTTTACAGTAGTATCAGAAATAGTAATATTGGAAGCTGCATTAATAACTGCATTTTTTGTTTTGTTGTTTCCAAAAAATCTGATGTCACCACCATTCACCTGAAAGTTGTCAGTAGTAAGGTACTGTATATTTCCAATACTGCTGCCTTCTTTATAGGCTTTACCAAAAAAATGATTGGTATTTCCTGAACCGGAATAACGCCCGTTGTAGTTTTGGAAGTATACAGAAGTATTGGGAGCCGTAATGGTCTGTTTTGTTAAAATATTGAGAAGATTCTGACTTAGCAAAGCATTATCTATATTAACATTATTTCCTCCCAGCCAAAGCTCACCGGCTTTTATTTTTCTTCCGTCAGCATAAAGATTACTTGTTAAGGCATTGTTGTCAAAATTGAAAATGCCAGCCACTTCTACGTCATAAGGAGTTCCTGAATTAGAGGGCATAAGATAAAAATTATCATTTCCGTAGATAACCAATTGACTTACTTTCTGACCTTCGAAATTCATATAACGATTTGCTGCCGGATCTCCTGGATTATATTTAATAAAACTAATGCTAACAGGAGCAGACACGTCCTTCTGAAGATAAAGATTACCATACAAAGTCGTGTTAATATTCAAAACAGGACTGGCAGGAGCATTATTCCAGGTCATATTCCTTATTAAGGCAACTGTCCCGCCATTATTAATAGTGTTATTTCCTGAAGTAAAACCTGAGTTTTCATTAAAGATAACATCGTCATACATGATAGGAATGCAGTTAGCAGAAGGCCCTCCAGATGTGAATGACCAATGGGCAGGATCATTCCAGTTACCTCCGCCACCTATCCAGTAATATGTTTTTGCGGCTATCCCTGGATAAGTAATAGTGCCAGTATTATTTCCTCCATCTATGCCTGCTGTTACAGATGCTCCTCCTGTAAGCTTTACCGAAGCTAAATTATAACCATTAAATGAAACGGCTCCATTTCCATTGATAGAACCTGGAAGAATCAGGTTGACAGGTAATGAAGGTTCTACAGCTACAAACTTTGGGATAATTCCGTTACATGGAGTATTGGCCGTAAGACTTTGATTAACCTGAAAATATGTATTGGATGAAGTTTGTCGGAAGCTGTATTGTCCGCCATTCAAGATAAGATTATTGATGTCAAATTGTGATGCTCTGAATATATTATTTCCCTTTCCAAGGGTCATATTTTTTATTTCAAATCGGGTTCCTATCATTTCAGCACTTCCATCACCCAAAACCATATCATTGGCATTATATAAATTGGCATTAATGTAGCAGGCATATAAATTAACTTTGTTAAAATTAAACTGCGTTCCGGTAAAATTACCTCCTGCGGCACCTATTCCTGTTACCTCATCCACTGTCAGAAGATTTCCGCCTGTTATCTGAGAGTAACCTGAGGAAGTAAGAAGTATTTTTTTGATATTCTGGGTAGTCTGTATATTCAATGTAGGAAAGGAAACTGTAGCCTGGGTAAGATTAGCCGCTGAGTTTAATGTCATCGTACTGGTGGTAGTCACCGTTGAGGACCTGAAGTTGGAAGCTGCTGTAGAACTATAGCTGAATACCATAGAATTGATATTCTTATTATCCGTATCTAAAAAAGCACTGTCGCTGATGTTGAAATAGAAAAACCCGTTGCTGGCAAAATTTTTCACCAGTTTAAAGGCTCCGTTTCCTTTAAGATTAATAGCAGATTGATAACTACCGTTGATATATGAAGGATCAATCATATTATCGGGGACGTCAATCATATTGGGGGTAGGATTGGAGCTTTCTGAAAACAAATTCATTGTAAGATTATAGAATGCCGTGGCATTGGACTTCCATTTCAGATTCCCATATATATTAAAAACACTTGCTGATGGAAAACTTAGCTTAGTAGTAAATGAATCATCTATAATGAAATCTTTACAAGTAGCTGATGATGGGATCGTTAATGTACCTCCACTAATAGGAAAACCACTTCCTGAAGTAATATAGACATTATCATACCGTGAAGGAATAATAGTAGCTGCCTGTCCTGATGCTGAGCCTATACGCCAGTGATTCAGATCACTCCAGCTACCGGCACCGCCTACCCAGTAATAATTATTCTGAGCAAAAATAATTTGGGAGGCAAGGAATAATAATATGAAATATAATTTATGTTTCATGTTCTTAGAATTACAAAATTGGTAATAGATTGAGAGAGAGCTGTCTCAACCTTTGCTAAACATAATACCTCTTTGACTAGAGGCAATCCGTCATGAAGATTATTTGGATTTTTTTAGGTGTTGCAATGCTTTTTGTAATTCTTCTATTTTTTTTCCCTGCTCCTGAACCGTTTGTAATAAAATGGGAATCAATTCATTATAGTTGACAGATTTATATCCATCATTATCGGTACTTACGATGTTGGGCAGTACTTTCTCTACTTCCTGAGCAACAAGACCATACTGAAGCTGGGCATTTCCGCCTTTCTTTTTTCCGGTTTCATTCCAGAAATAGGAAACCGGTCTTAATCTATTGATGATTTCTGGGGATGATGTTATTTCTGTAATATTTTGTTTTAATCTTTCATCAGAATTATAATCTATGGCGCTTGCTTTTACCGTTCCGGCAACATCCAGTTTTGCCGTTGCAGAAGGAGCTGTTCCAATCCCTACACTGCCAATGCCGGAAAAGACAAGGTTTTTACCGTTCAGATCTACATTTCTTGAAGCCAAAGCGGTTGTAATAGCTCCATCTGAAGTGTAAATATTAGAATTAACTCCCATACTTTCCCAGCTGGTTCCGTTCCAGAAATAATATCCGGGTTGTGTTATCTTGGCTACTTTTGAAGTAGGGGAAGCTGGTGTGGCAGTAGCGTAAATCATTAGAGATTCACTTCCGGACTGGATGCTTGCCGTCATCGTTTGAATCTGATCTCCGGTAAGCCTGGGAATCATAAGCCCTTCAGCCTGTGAACTTCCATTTGTTTTAGCGGTAATATCCAGTGTAGCTTTAGGATCTGGGGTGTTTATCCCGATTCTACCTGCCTGAGAATAAAATAATGAAGAGATGGAAATACTTCCGATGAGGCATAGCCTGAACACTGCAGAATAAGTCTTCTGCACAAAAGTAGAGTTTTGCATAGTTTTTTTAATTGTTTTTTATTTGAGTATGTTTAATCTTTCCTTAGTGTGAGGAATGAAGTATATTTTTAATAATAGTTTTAGAGGTTTCAATAAACTCATTGGACCTATAGAGCTGGCTGGTAAGTATTGAGCTTTCAAAAAGGAGATAGATATGGGCTGCTACCTTTTCATCCTTCATTTCATCATTGAAGAAGATTCTCAGCTTATTCTTATGATAGCGGAGAACGGAATGGATTTCCTCTTTATCAGCAGGTATTTCAGATAAGATATTCCAGAAACTGCAGCCTCTGAAATTTTCTTTTTCATTCATATACATCAGAAAATCAAAAGATTTCAGAATCTTTTCTTTAGAGCCTAAAGCTCCGGAGATGAACTTTTCCAGTTCCGAGACCCAATAATCATATCTTTTGTTGAGGAATTCAATACACAGCTCATCTTTTGACTTAAAATGCTGATAGAAGCTTGCCTTTGAAACATTGGCTTCTTCAATGATCTGATTAATGCCGGTACTGTTAAAACCTTGCTTGTGAAACAGAAGCAGGGTGGTACTTAATATTCTTTCACGAGGTTTGGACATTGGTTATGTTTTTCACAAATTTAAACAAAATATGAACAGACTGGTATGTTTGTTAAAAAAACATCAATATTCCTATGAAAGATGGAAGAAATAAAGCAATTATATCAAAGATTTAATAGGTAAAGTGCAGGTTTTAAATGAAATAGTATTGATATGCTTAGCATTGTTTTTTATGAATAGTTATTTATACAAAGCCTTTTGCATAATAAAGTTGTATAAGAAAAAACAATAGGGTAAAGAACCATACTACATAAGGATGATAGCGGAAATTTTCTTTCAGGATATAATGAAGGGCTTTGAATAGTTTAAACAATCCAATCATTCCTATAACAAAAAAGAGTAAGAAAATGACAAAAAATGTATATTCTCCGGAACTGTAATCTCCAGACAATGATACTTTATCCAGATGATCTATGTAAGACTGTACATTGATAGTATGTCCCAGAAACATGGTAGAAAGAATCAGGATAAAAAATGGAGTAGAAGTGTAAACTGTAGTATAGATAAAAGAAAAGAGTAAGGTACGGAAAGCTATAGTATTCACTTTTTCTTTTTTATACCACAACAATATTACACTAAACACCACAGCAGTAAAATTGTTCATCAGGAATATAAATAAAGCTTTTTCTACCATACTTAATCCCTTGATCTGTGACAGGAAATTTTGTTCTCCGCCATAATCCATTAGCAGAACTGATACAATTACTGAAGTATATACGGAGAGTTTGATGGGCGATAGATAGTCATGAAACCGTTCGGTTTCTTCCTTCTCCATTTCATGAACGGACAGATCATAGCAACGGCGGGGATCCTGAAACAATTTAAAAATAGTTACCGGCACCAGCAATATTTCAATAATAATCTGAAGACACAGCTTCTCGAAACTGTCAATCAATTTTTCGAACATACACAGGTATTAAGGGAACGGCTTCACTATGCAATTTAATCATTTTTAAATTGCATATCGCATAAAACCAGTGAAGTAAGATGTAATTTATTTTGGAAGTCCCTTCTTCAAAGCTATATTGGCTCTTTCAACAGATTTTTTTTCTTTCCAGTCCATGTATCTTTTTTTATACCTGCCTTTCATGAAGTTGTCAAAATTTCGCTGAACAGTCAGATTCCATAAAGAATGAGCTTTTACAGCCCAGCTTTTGTCCCATGCACGAAGTGAAAGAGAGAAAGAACCATCCAGATATTTCATCCAGTGCCACCAGCCGGTAGGCATAAACAGGGTATCACCATGCTCAAGATAACATTCTATCCCTTCAATCCCATCCAATGCCGGGAATTTTTCAAAATCAGGATTGGAAATATCATAATCTTCCAGGGCATACGTTGCATAAGGAAGCTTATACAAACGGGTTTTCCACTTGTATTCGAAGAGAAGAACATGCTTTCTTCCGTTGAAATGAGTATGGAAGATATGAGGCATATCAATATCATAATGAAGGAAAGTCACGGAACCTTTACCCCCGAAGAACATACTCGGGTATTTATCCAAAAATCCACCCATCAGATTCTTTGGCGGGATATAATCATCCAACAATTTAGGAGCAAACTTAATAGGATCAAAAAAGAAGATTCTCAGATCTGTAGGTTCCCGTTGGATCAGGTCAACGTATTCACCAAATGGCATTTTGGTAGTGGGCGTGTTAATAGGAGCTGCAGGATCGGCTTTAGCACTGTCATATAAAGGTACAACTACATCGCCAACCACTTCCTTCATGTACTCCATTGTCCATTTTTGATATGCTGGCCAATTTCTTGCCATGTTTTTGATTACCACTGGCTTGCGAGGCTTAAGGTATTTCTCACGGAAATCTTCCTGTGAAATGTCATCTACAATATCAATTGGTTTAAGGAGTATGCCCATTCGTTTTTAATTATCCTGCTAAATTATTAATAATTTATGATAGTAAGTGAAAATAATTTCGTTTATCTGGAATTAATATAAATAGATGAAAAATTAACAAGGCTGACTTTTTTGTAAAGCATTTATTAATAGGGGGATTTGTATGTTTTTGTTGGAAAATAAACTGCTTATATGAAAGAATAGTATTGCATAATAGATCACATTACTTACTATCAATATCCTATCGCTGGTGCGAACGTCACGCTCGTGCACATTAATAAAAAGTAACCTTAAATTTTACAGGTATAATTTATAATTGGAATTTTCCCCTTGGATTCCAATTCTTATATTTGATGTATGAAAAAAGTACGTCTATTAGCATTATTTCTTGTCGTTTTTAATAGTGGGTATCATGCACAAACGAAATCATTATCTAGAATTGAATCCGGAGTGTCATATGAACTGGCTCAGTTTAGAAAAAGTACATTAAGTGAGATTACATATGAACTCAGTCTGAAAATTCCTGAAAGCAAATCGGAAAGGATTTCCGGAACTGAAGTTCTTACTTTTAACTATAAAAAACAGGATGAAACGTCATTGTTAATAGATTTTAAAGAAGACCCTGCTTCGCTTTTATCAGTATCGGTGAATGGCCAGACGATAAAGCCGATTCTTGAAAACGAACATGTGGTGATTGATGCCAAATACCTGAAATCAGGTTCCAATCAGATTAATTTCAATTTTCTGGCAGGAAATGGAGCATTAAACAGACGTGACGGATATCTGTATGCCTTATTTGTACCGGATCGTGCCAGAACCATGTTCCCATGTTTTGATCAGCCTAATCTAAAGGCTAATTATTCACTGACCTTAACCATTCCTGAAAAATGGAGTGCCATATCTAATGGAAAACTGAAAGATACCACGGTACAACAAGGACAGAAAACGCTGCAGTTTAATCAGTCGGATTTGCTTCCTACTTATCTTTTTTCTTTTGCTGCCGGAGATTTTAAAAACCATACCGAAAAAATCAGTCAGCAGGATTCCAGAATTTTATATCGTGAAACTGATTCTGCAAAAATTAAGAACAGTATGGACTCTATTTTCTCGCTATATAGAAATTCTCTGGCTTATTATGAAAAATGGACCGGCATCAAACATCCTTTCCAAAAGCATGGAATGGCAGCTATTCCAGATTTCCAATTCGGAGGAATGGAACATCCGGGAGCCATACTATTTCAAAACTCCACATTGTTTTTAGATAAAAATGCAACACAAAATCAGCTGAATAACCGTTCTAACCTGATTGCCCACGAAGTGGCTCACCTTTGGTTTGGAGATATGGTGACGATGGATTGGTTCAATGATGTCTGGATGAAGGAGGTTTTTGCCAATTTTATGGCAGATAAAAGTACCGGAGTATCCTCAGATAAAAGCATTTACGATCTGAAATTTTTAACAACCCATTTTCCGGCAGCCTATTCTGTAGACCGTACATTGGGAGCGAATCCTATCCGTCAGATTTTAGATAACCTGCAAAATGCAGGAATGATGTATGGGCCCATTATTTATAATAAGGCACCCATTATGATGCGCCAACTGGAATTGCTGATCGGGGAAGAAGACTTCCGAAAAGGAGTCAATGAATACCTTACGAAATATGCTTACAACAATGCCAGCTGGCCGGATCTTATCACCATTCTCGATAATCATACCCCCAAAGATTTACAAAGCTGGAATAAAGTATGGGTGAATGATCCCGGCAGGCCAGTGATTGACTATGATGTAAAATACAAAGGCAATACAATAGAACGTTTTACCATATCCCAAAAACCGGAATATGGAAAAGAAGTGAAATTGTGGCCTCAGGAATTTGAGATCAGTTTATTTTACGCTGACAGAATTGAGAAAGTGAATATAAAACTGGATGGAAAGCAACAGGATATTTCTGAATTAAAAGGAAAAAGAAAACCTCTGTTTATTCTGCAAAATTCATCGGGAATAGGGTATGGAGTCTTCAGGACAGACAAAACAATCATATCAAACTTTTCCCTGGTAAAAGATCCGATCAATCGTGCCAGTGCCTATATTTCGTTATATGAAAACATGCTGAACGGTTCAGAAGTGAAGGCTCAGGAATTATTGCACTTTTTTGCAGAACAGTTGCCCAAGGAAACTACGGAACTGAACCTTCGTTTAATTACCGGATATATTTCTTCTATTTATTGGAACTTCCTGCCTGAAAATTCCAGACTGAAAGAATCAGGAAATATGGAAGATAAACTATGGAAAGCGTTACAGGTGCAGACAGCAAAAAACAATAAAAAAATTGTGTTTGATGGATATCAGAGTATTTTCCAGTCTCAGCAGGCGTATGATAATCTGTATACGATCTGGAAGTCTCAGACCCCACCACAAGGAGTATCGCTTAATGACGAAGACTTTACAAATCTTGCTCTTGCCTTATCATTAAGGAATTCAAATAATAATGATTTGCTGCAAGAACAATTGGGTAGAATTAAAAATCAGGACCGGGTGAATCGTTTTAAGATCATTATGCAGGCTGCTTCATCAGAACAGAAAGTGCGTGACGATTTCTTTAACGGATTGATGCAAAAACAAAATAGATCCAATGAATCTGCTGTTGGTTCCGCATTAGGCTATCTGCACCATCCGTTAAGACAACAGACATCTGTTCATTATCTTCCTAAAACTTTGGAGATCTTACAGGAAATTCAGAAAACAGGAGATATCTTTTTCCCGGATAACTGGCTCCGTTCCACATTCAGCAGCTATCAGAATCCAAAAGCACTGGAGGTGGTCAATCAGTTTCTTCTTAAAAATCCTGATTATAATGCTATTCTGAAAAATAAAATTTTACAGGCAACCGACAACCTGCGAAGAGCTCAGAATCTGATAAAGTAAAATATTATTCGTAATGAAGAGAAATGAAGTATTATGAAGATGTAAATAATTATTATTTAACAACGTATTTAGATTCCAAAGCAATTGAGCCCATGACAGGTGCATGGTGCTTTTAAGATCCTGCTGAGGAATTAAGGCTGATTAGGTAGAGATTTTGTATTTGGTGTATAATGCTGTTTGTTGGTAAAATCTTCTCATTTTTTTAAAAAATGGTTATCTTCGGCTTCATAAAAAAATGATATGCAAGTATACGAAGGGATTTCTGTGGGGTTGTATCTGTTATTGATGATAGGTATAGGCATATATTCTTATAGAAAATCAACAAGCAACTCGGAGGAGTTTTTAATTGGAGGAAGAAAAATGGGAGCAGCTGTAACAGCGCTTTCTGCAGGTGCAGCCGATATGAGTGGCTGGTTACTGATGGGTGTTCCGGGAGCCATGTACCTTTCCGGGATTTCCAGTTCATGGATCGCAATAGGGTTAACACTTGGAGCGTTTCTTAATTACATTATTGTTGCACCAAGGCTCAGGATCTATACTGAAGTTGCTCAAAATGCCATCACATTACCCGTATTTTTTGAAAACAGGTTTAAAAATAAAAACCATCTGCTGAAGATCACTTCCTCTATCTTTATTCTGGTATTTTTTACCCTTTACACTTCAGCAGGAATGGTGTCCGGTGGGAAACTTTTTGAATCCGCTTTCGGGATGGATTATACTGTTGGATTGCTTTTAACAAGTTTAGTTGTAGTTTTATACACCTTCTTAGGCGGATTCCTAGCGGTAAGTCTTACTGACTTTGTACAGGGAACCATCATGGTATTGGCTTTAGTGATTGTACCGATTGTAGCTATAACTCAGATTGGTGGAGTAGGTGAAACCCTGTCACTCATTGAGGCTAAAGACCCAAATTATCTGGATTTATTCAGAGGAACCACTACAGTGAGCATTGTATCTTTATTAGCTTGGGGATTAGGATATTGTGGACAACCACATATTTTGGTTCGTTTTATGGCTATTGATAAACCAAAAGACCTGGTTAAAGCGAGAAGAATCGGGATTACCTGGATGATTTTTACTGTGGCCGGAGCTTTAGCGATTGGATTGGTAGGAATTGCTTACCTGCAAAAGTTTGACATAGAAACGATGATGAAGTTCGATGGGTCAAAAACGGAGGCGGAAACTATTTTTATTTACTTTTCCCGTGTTTTATTCCATCCGTTTATTGCAGGATTCCTGTTGACAGCGATTCTTGCAGCGGTAATGAGTACTATTTCTTCTCAGTTATTGGTCACTTCAAGCTCTTTAACGGAGGATATTTATAAAGCGTTCCTGAATAAAAAAGCAACATCAAAGCAACTTCTGGTTGCCAGCAGACTTTCCGTTTTATTGGTAGCCGTTATTGCGGTACTTTTATCATTAGATCCTAAAGACAGCATCCTTAATCTGGTAGGAAATGCCTGGGCAGGTTTTGGTTCTGCATTCGGGCCGTTGATTTTATTGTCTCTTTTATGGAAAAAAACAACATGGCAGGGAGGATTGGCCGGAATGCTGGTTGGAGGAATTACGGTGTTAGCATGGGTATATCTTCAGCATCCGTTGAAAGACTGGTATGAAATAATCCCTGGATTTATTCTTTCTTTAATCACCAATATTATTGTTTCCTTATTAACTTATAAGCCTGATACGATCATTGAAAATGAATTTAATGAAGTTAAAAAAATTATGCAGGAATAAATAACTGTCCAATCATTTTAACTGAAATACAATACTAAAAACAAACCCTTGCCAAAGCGAGGGTTTTGTATGTCTATTAGAAATTGCAGGCTGAAAAATAGCATCCAGGCTCCCTCTTTTAGCTTCCCTATCAAGCACATAAAGATTGCTTTTCAATTTCATAATTTTTTGTGCAAATTTGCAGAATAGACTATTAGAAAGTTATATACGTACCTTTTAGAAAGTGTAATGATAAAAAATAATAATATGCCTCAGTTTTTCCATGATAAAAGATTGTATTATACTCCTATTGAATTTGCTTTAAGTCATATTGGCGGTACCTGGAAGATGCCTATTTTGTGGCGATTACAAGAAAAACCGCTTCGTTTCAGTGAGCTGAAAAAGGATATTCCTCATATCACAGATAAAATGTTGACCAGCCAGCTTCGGGAACTGGAAAGCAAGGAAATGATTCACCGTGAAGTATATCCTGTTGTTCCTCCAAAAGTAGAGTACAGCCTTACCGAAAAAGGTAAAAAAGCAATTCCTGTTATTGAAATCATTATGACGTATGGGTATGATCTGATTCAGGATGCGGGAATTACTTTTCCACCTAAGAAATAATAAATCCTTCAGTTTTCATTTTCATAAAAATAAATTATCTTTACAAGTAGAAGCTCCGGTAGATTCAAGGTTTTATTGAGTTTCTATTGGAACTATAATATTACCTCTACAATATTCTGGTTTTCTATAACCATTGTCTGTTCGGACATTCACTTCTTCCTGATTTTACTTTTTATCACTCCTCGATCTACAGACTTGTAAAGCAAGATCTTTTTTCTGATTTTATCTCCCTATCAAATGTTGATCTTTACTAATGATTAAACCCAATACAATTTGAAAAATGAAAAATAATAATACCGTTCAAAACTTCTATATCCTCACGGGAGGTCCGGGAGCCGGTAAAACAACCTTGCTGAACAGGCTAGATGATATTGGTTTCACTACCGTACCTGAAGAAGGGCGGAGAATTATCAAAGAACAGCAAAGTTCCAATGGGGAAGGTTTACCATGGCTCAATAAAAAGCTTTTTGCTGAATTAATGTTTGATGCTTCTGTAAAAACTTTTCAGAAAATGAATTCAATTGCTGGTGCAGGTCCTGTTTTCTTCGATCGGGGAATAGTAGATACTATCGGTTATCTGAAGCTGGAAAAGATTCCTGTACCTAAAGAAATGGAAATTGCAGCCCGTAAAATGAACTATAACGGCAACGTTTTTATCCTTCCGCCCTGGAAAGAAATCTATGAAAATGATCCGGAAAGAAAGCAAACGCTGGAAGTGGCTCAATATACCTTTGAATGCATGGATAAAACTTATCGGGAATTTGGCTATCATCTCATTGAAGTTCCCAAAGTAACGGTAGAAAAACGAATCAGGTTTATTCTTGATACTGTTAAAAATATTTCATAAAATACAAAGTTGCTTATCTCTTAAAGTCATTTTTGTAGCTTTGAGAGACCGCTAAGCTAACCTTAGTTGAGAATAGAATGGAATTCAAATTTGAAAAAGAATTAATAGATCTTGCAGAACATGATCTTGCAGTAAGGGAAAAACTATCTGCTGAAGGAAAGTTAACAGGAGGATATCATCCGGAAATGGAGCGTATTCATAAAGCCAATGCTAAAAGACTTCGGGAAATAATGGATAAAATAGGGTTTCCAACGATTTCAAAAGTTGGGGCAACAGCAAGTGATGCTGCATGGCTTATTATTCAGCATTCCATTGGTGAACCAGAATTTATGAAGGAATGTTACAAGATGATGTCGGAATACAGTCATGACATTAATCTAAAAAATAAAGCCTATTTGTATGACCGGATTCAGTTTTTTCAGGGAAAACCTCAAAAATATGGAACTCAGCTTATTGCCGGAGGAATCCCATTTCCAGTGGAACATAAAGAAAACCTGAACAGAGAACGGGAGGAAATGAATTTGCTGCCATTATCCGAAAAAGAAATAAATCAGATTCCTGATCCGGAAGAAATTCCGGAAATTGATGGAAGGGATCAGGAATATGTATCCTGGAGAAAAAAAGTGGGGTGGACATAAGTTTCAATATTCGAAGTTCAAAACTTAACGTTTTTAAAGGTATTGGGGCATTTTTGATTACTCTTTATATTAGCTTATATTTTTAAAAAAAACGGACCAAAGCCCGTTTTATAACCCATTTGATACCTACTCTGGATTCAAAATCTTTAATTCAGAATAATGATTACCCATCTCATTCTGTTTATTTGAACAGGGTTTGATGGCTAATATGATATTTGAAAGATGATTACTGATCGTTTAGCAACGGTCTTGGATCAAATAATACTTTAAAGGAATGGATCTTTCCTTCAATGATTTGATACCATCCTGAAGCCTCTACAGTCTTGTTTCCCATATCAATGGTATACCAGAGACAAGTATCTTCATCGGCTGTAAAGGTCTTTATAATCTGATATTTAAATTTCATCTGCCTCATGTCTTTCATATACACTGAAGCTTTCTCTCTTGTACCCAAAACTCCAATAAATTTAAAATCAGGATCAAGACAGCTTTCTGCCTTATCGAAATCTTCTTCATTCAAGTACTGAATAAACTGTTCTGCCACATTTTGGTTTATATTGCTCATATAGATTGTTTTATAAAAGCAAAATTAATGTATAAAGAGCAGTTATCTTTGTGACTATCGTCACAAAAGAGCATACAAAAACTGGATTATCATAAATATTTTACTTCATCTACTGATCTTAAGTGTGTGAAAGTATAGGAACAATTGATTGAAAATTTTCAAATACCGGCTGTAATTCAGAAGTTACAAAGACTGTAAATCTACTCTAAAAATCAAAAAACTGCTGAACCTTACAGAAATCCAGGATTTTGACGAATTGAAAATGGTATATTAAGGCTGGTCTTTACATTTTATTTTAATCTGAAACCCTATTTTACAGCAAGCAAAGTAATCCTGTCTCTGGCATAAGCAATCTGTTCTTTTTCCTTTTTCTGATCCGGAATGTTCTTGAGATACAAACGATAATAAGTAACTGCATTTTTAGGCTGCTTCAGGTTAATATCATATAAAAGTCCCAAACGATAATGAATAATATTGCTGTTTCCAAAGGTCAGACCTCTTTTATAAGCTATTACCGCATCGTTGTACTGTTTTTTAGCTTCATAAATCCCTGCCAGTGCAGCATAATAAAGAGTGGTGTGGTCTGAAATGGCCTCATCAATTGTTTTCTGTGCATAGATAGCAGCCTTGTCATAATCTTTCAGTTCCCGGTAACTTAAAGCCATGTAATATAAGGTCCCTTCATTCTGCATTCCCATATCTTCCAGCATTTTAAAGAGGTCAATGCATCGCTGGTAATTCTTCACATAAAAATAGGCCTGTCCCATTTCGTTCATGATATTGGCATCTGCATGAACCTTTAATAATTTCTCACCTGTTTCAATCACTTCCTCATATTTTCCCAATCGATTGGTGATCGGTAATTGAATCTGTTGTAAAGTGAAATTTTCCGGATCAGCAGCGATGGCGGTTTTCAATACATCATAAGCAGGCTGAAACTGTTTGAGTCCGCTGTAAACGGTGGCCAAATCATAGGAGATATCTGGATCTGTAGCATTCAGGCTATGGGCTTTTTTAAGGTATTCAAGCTTTGATTCGGGAGTATCTGCATACGTCGCCATTTGTTTGTAAGCACTGAAGTTTTTACGGTCTAGTTGAATGATTTGTTGAAGATAGGTCTTTGCATTCGCACTATTTCCTCTTCTTGAACTAATGCTGGCTAGACTAAAGAGAACCGGAATAGTGTTGGGTTGAAGGGTGTTGATTTTCATATAATTTTTTTCTGCATCCGGAAGTTTACCGGCCATCATCTGGCAATAAGCAATCTGAGTTAATGCTTTTGCGTCTTGTGTGTCTGTAGGGTAGAGGCTTTGGAGGTATTGAGCGGCCTCTGCGTAGCGCTGAGTTTCGTAATATTCAAGCAGTTTTTCAGTATCAATTTTCACAGTCTGAGCCACAACCGTTTTGAAACTGAGTCCAATAAGCAGGATAGAAAACCATATTTTCATCATTGTTCATTTTTTAATAACTAAAATATTTGTTATTTGTTAGGTTGGCAAGTTTTGTAATCACTTATTAGGGATTTTTTTAATATCATTAATAAATAAGTGTTATGAAACGAAATAAATGTTCCTGGATTTCTTATATTCACCATACGGAAAATCATAATTATTAAAGATTATAAACCTTTTGAAATGGAAATTACCTCTGTAGCATCATTTATTGATTATTATGAAAAAATCAGGTCCAGAACTCATCGGATTATTGAAATCGTCCCCCCTGAACATCTTGATTTTTCTTATAAACCAGGGAAATTTACTATTGGGGACCAGATAAGACATATCGCTTCTATAGAAAGGTATATGTATGGTGAAACCATTTCAGGAAGAAAAAGTGCTTATGCGGGATGTGGAAAAGAGCTGGCGGACGGGTATGAAAATATCATCTTTTTTTTCAATGAAATGCACAGGCAGACCCTGGAAATTATTAGAGGCCTTTCAGATGAGGATCTTAATCGTAAATGCCTGCCCCCCGGAAATAATCCAATTTCTATATGGAAATGGCTTAGAGCGATGGTAGAGCATGAAATCCATCACAGGGCCGAACTCTATATTTATCTTAATCTTTTAGATATTAAAACCCCGCAGATTTTTGGCTTTTCAGCAGAAGAAGTGCAGGACTTGAGTGTTAAGTTATAGTTCTCAATACAATCGATGATTTACGGTCATTAAAATGATGCAATGTTAATTTGTATATTGCCATCCAAAAATTAATAATGACCAAACCTTTTATTATCCCTTTATTACTGCTGGTAAATTCTGTATATGCACAGAGTAATATTGAATTAAAACCGGGAGATACCCTAAAATATTCACCACAATCTCAGAAACCGGTATGGGTAACCGTTCAGTCAAGCGATGCCAATGTTGCTGTCGCTTTGTTTATGGATAATAAAAAAATAAAGGAACAGGATGATTCCAGAGGGATAAAAAGCATAGAACGGTTGTTGTATACCCCTGAAAGAGGGAAGAAATATGAAATTAAGATTTGGGGTAAATCTTATGTTGAAAAAAGTAAAGCCTCGAAAATTTCCATCAGTGAGTCCAAAAATGTTCCTATTCTGAATGGGCAGTTCACGCCAGCTCAGTTTGTAGAAGATTTGCGTATTTTTCGCTCCATCAGAGAACAGGCGAATTCGGGATTATATGTTTACAGAAGCAAACAACAGATAGACAGTATCTATCAAAAGGCAGAGGAAGCAGCCGCTAACAGTAAAAATATTTTTGATTTTTATAAGATAATCGCTAAAGTTACAGGCTTTGAAGGCAGCTGCCATAATTATACAGACCTTCCTAATCATGCATCTTACTATTTAACACAAGGGCCGGAATATCTGCCCATCACGTTGAAAAATATTGATGGTCGTTTATTGCAGGATTCAAAGGATAATAAAATTCCACTTGCTGCTGAAATTATTTCTATTAATGGCATCTCTGCAAAAGAGATAATTAATCGTTTTTCCCAATATTATTTTTCTGATGGATATTCTATGCCTTATAGGGAAACAACAGGTTTTGAAAGGGGAATGCTGGATAAATTTTATATAGAATTCGGTACTCATAAACAATATGATATCAAGTATCAATGGAATGGCCGGATTGATGAGGTAACCATGTCGGGAATATCATTGGAGAATTTTAAAAAACTCCAAGAATCAAGGCATTCACTTACCCTTGATAAAAAGCTTATGGCTGAAAAATACAGTTTTACCAAAGAAGGTGATAATAGGTACCGTTTGTCAGTAAGAGGTTTTGATTTTGCAACAGGTAAGGAAGATCCGGCTTACCAAAAATTCAGTGTTTTCCTTAATCAGATGATGGATACTCTGGAGCATGAGAAGGTAGGAAATCTTATCATTGACCTGAGAGGAAATACCGGCGGAACCGGAGCACTTTATGAAAAAGTTTTCTCTTACCTTACTCAAAGACCTTTTCGTGACAGTCATTACGCCTATACCTGGTTCAATGAAGTTCCTATGGAAGAAAAACTGGTGATTACTCCTCTTTTTCTTTCCAACGGAGTAAAGGATAAAAATGGAATCAATGCTTATCTGAAACAGCTTTATCCCAAACAGGTCCAGGGAAAATATTATTGGGCAGATGACAAAAATACTTCGATCTTACCTAATGAAAGAACTTTTAAAGGACAGATTTATCTTCTGGTAGATCAACGGGTAGCTTCTGCTGCGTCTCATTTAGCTTCTTTAATAAAATCTTATACCAATGCGATTGTGATTGGAAAAGAAACGGTTGGTGGATATTACGAACATAATGGACATCTTCCGTTAGTGTATGAACTTCCCAATACAGGAATTCAAACAGGTTTCTCTATCGTTCATGTGATCCAGGATGCTCAAAACCTTCCGGATCAGAAAAAAGGGCAGGGAATTATTCCTCATTATGAAATACGGACAACCCTTCAGGAATTTTTGGACCAGTCTGATGTTTATCTGAAAAAAGTGCTGGAACTTCAGAAACCCACTAATAAGTAAAGGAAGAGTAGTTGCAAAAGGTTGATTTGCAACTATTTTTTTTAATAAAGATAAAAAGGTTGATTATTTCTCTTATTAGTGTAAAATTTAAGATTTTTATCAATTTATTGTGTTGCTTGTATTATTTTAAAACAGAGGGAGTTGTTGGTTTTAATATATCCAAAATGATGGAATTATTATCAAAAAGTCGTAGAACTACTACAATTTTTCAGATTGGTGCTTTAAAATTTTTTGAATATAAATAACCGTTTTATATTTGTTTTACCATCACACAATAACAAAGTATTAATAACGATTAAAATTTACAGACTATGACGGCAATTAAAGAGAAATCCTAACATTCAAAAATGGAAAAGAACAAAAGCTGTTAAAGTACCATCTGGTCCGCAGCAGTTCATAAAGCTTGCCATTATCCATTAGCTAATTCATTTTTAATATTTTCTGAGACTTTTGTTTCAGGGGTATTGGTTAATGCCGAAAAAGAAAACTTATAAAATACTAAGAATATGGACAGTAATCATTTTAAGGAAACCATTAAACCCTTTTTCTGGGTAGAACATGCCAACAGCTTTTCGGTATGTCTGGATGTGGGAAGTTATAAACAGGAAATCTTTGAGGTAAGAGCAGAGGAAGGTTTTGAAGGAAACGGCTATGACTGGGGCTCGTTAGCTCAGGTCTTTCTGGATGAGAAAAGACCGGATCTGAGCGAAAGTATACGATTTGACCCTGAAGCCGGAATGTTCTGTGCCTATTCCTCTGAAGAAAGCCCGCTGAAAGATTTTATTCTGGATTTTAAAAAAGTTTGTGAAGACGAAGCTGTGATAAGAGATTTGTTTTCAAGAGCAGAACTGGATTGATTTTTAACAATAATCATGGATTATTGAGCGTAAGGAGTTGATCCTTTCAGAAGATGAGGTCTGTCAGCTTTAATAGAAAAAGAAATACAGCCATTTTTGGTAAACAATATTTAAACCAATCTAATAAAAATAATATGAAGAAAATATTTTCAGAACTCAAAGGCTTTGTTATATACAGTCCTGAGCTTTTAGCGAAATATCTGCAGGATCATAATCTTCCGGGGAACAATATCCTAAAATATTTTGTGGAAAATGAGCACGGAGATGAAATAACAAGATCAGGAATTGCCATTCCCGTGATAGGTGTAGAAGAAGGTTTTTATTCATTCTGTATTTCTGCCAATGAAGATCAGGTATTAGGAAATGAAGAAGTTGCTGCACAATCTGATGGCTGGATATTTCAGACTTCTAATAATGAACTGAGAGTTGTAGGTATTGGTTATTTAAAAGATATTTCAACAATTAACGATGAGAACAGCATACAGCTGAATCTGGAAAACGGATGGTTTTCACTAAGAATACGTGCCGGCAATAAAAATGGAGAAAAACTCTTTGAGCTGAATGCAAAAAAACAGGAAAACAGACCGGATTTTAACGGCGATCTTACGACAACATATTATTTTAATTGACCATAGAAATTTTACGATTTTATTTTTAGAGCTGTTCAAAAAAATATTCATATTATAGAAAAGGATAGAACAGAGAAACTAAAATCCGAATAATCCACTGAACATTATAAAACAATATATCCCTAAGGCCAAAGCCAGATTAATAGAGGTTTGTTCATATTTTTTCTTGGTATATAGTAAGAGGGATTCAATAATACCATAGATCAGGATCGCATAGCCGAAGACCATCATTCCCAAAAAGAGTATATATGCTGTTCCCATACCAGAGTTTTGATCTTTAAGAAGCCACATAGAAATAGTGGCACTGAGCAGGAAAAGTGTCAGAATTCCCAGTCTTAAGAATAAATGTTTTTTAAGCTTGTTTTCCGGAATGATAGGACGATAAATCAGGGTATAGATTCCATAAGCATAGGCTATTAATAAAATCAGTCCAATGATGGGGCGAGTCTGATAAGTTACAGGTAGCCAGTTTTTTGTGAAAATAAACCCTGCAATCAAAAAGGTAATAAAGAAGTATTTTATTTTTTTGAAATCCATAAAATGTAAATTTATTTATGATACTGATAAGCCGGATTTAATGTTTTTATATTGTGAAGATCATTCATCTGGTTATAGTTTAAAGTTGTTTCTCAAATTTAATTAATATTTTTTTGTATACAGCTGTTATATTTTCACTTTCAATAGGTTGGGGAATACAGGTAAAGATTATCAGGTTCTGGAGCAAATTGATACCCATATCAGCAGTATTGGTATCCTATGTATAAATCTAAATTTTAAAAATGAAAAAACTATTTCTTTTAACAGGGATCATTCTTTCCACAAGTTTATATTCTCAGCAAAATATTATTTTTGAACGGGCTACTCAGCTTTTTGACTTTATAGAGTTGAGCTTTGAAATGGATAATAAGCCCAGTGATAAGTTTCATTTAATAAAATTTGATACCCTTACAGCCACGGATAAAAAAGGAAACCTATTGATTGATACCCATGATGCAAAGAATATCTATAGAAGAGCTAACATACTGATACGTTATGAACTGCCAAAAGAACAGCTAAAAACTGTAAATGCTAAAGGAATCGTTAAATATTTTAAACCCTCAAAGGAAAATAATTCCTACTTTATCCTGGGTAACGTAAAGGATTTAAAAAAAGATGTGAACCTTATTGATAAAAGTATTCTAGCTAAAAATTCAGGACTTTATTTTGGTCTTGTGTCTATAGAAATAGCGAATAAGATATTTAAGGACTTTATTAGTTACAAGGCCAATCAAAATACAAAGATAGACTTTAATGACTACGACCTTATCATTGCAATAATAGATGATAAAGAGCATGAGATGGTACCTGTGGTGCCTATGATGAACGATGAACTGGATTTTGGCTACAACAATATGACACTGAAAGATCCTAAAACGGGGACTGTCTATAAGTTTTATAAAATTAAAAAATCAATGACCACCAAGGAAAGAGGGGATATTCCTCTTGAACTGCTCATTGAAAATGAAAAGTCTGTACAGAAAGTTCCTTTTGATTTCAAAAATTTTCAGGTGAAGCAGTAAGGCAATATTTTAATATATTTTTACCTTCTTTTACATGCTGCTATTTATCATAAAATTTTCTATTTTAGAGGAATAACCATGACTATCTTTTTTATGAGCAGACTATCTTTCATTTTTGTTCTGATTCTAACGTTTACATTCCAACTTGTTAACGGGCAGGGGAGATCCCTTGAGAGTGTAATTGATATAGCTGAAGAGAGCAGTCATGTAAATAGAAGCTGCATTGAAATTAAGAACTATTGTTGTCATTATGCTGCTATGAAAACGAATAGCCATCCAGAAGAACATTATGAAGAGTTTGTTAGTAATTCAAGATCATCAGCCGGGAATATCTTCTTTGGACCTATATTAATTATTATAAGCCTGTTGGTTTTGAGGGCTTTTTCCAAAAGAGTAGAAGAATAGCCGTTGTTTATTTCTATTAACTTTTTGTAGAGTAGTAAAGCAGAAATTCACTTTTAAATACTAATGCATTATCTGAGTATTTTATTTTAGATTTTTCTATTTCGATAATTTCCTATTTGCTATCCACTTAATAGCGTAATCAATAGGTTCACTAGAGTTTGAAAATGCCGTATTATGACCTAAGGCTGGATATAGCTTATATTCATATTGTTTATTACCGGATTTTAATGTATTCAGATGCTCTATGGATAGGTTAACAGGAACTTGTATGTCCTTACTGCCAAAAATCCATAATCCTGGAATTGATATTTCCGCAAGGGTAGTGCAGGGATCAGTGTCTGTAAACTCATATCTATCCGGATCAGTCATGGTATGCTTTCGTGCATCATCTTCCGTATGTGTAGCCCAAAAATTTGAATTTCCATTGGTGTAAAATTGAAAGCGAAGTTGCTGTTTCGCCGTAATAAGGGCACCGCTGAATATCGTCATAAATTTAACTTTCTTATTTTTTTTTGCGGCCAAAGGAATTATCCATCCGGCTTGGCTGGCACCAATCAGACCGATCTGTATCTTATTATTATGTAAGTCCTTAGATAATGTATTTACAGCGGCACTTGCATCTAAAGACAATAGATTAAGATTTGAAGCATCTACATTATTGGTACCCACCTCAGGTCCTGCATACACCCCTTCGGATTCACCTACACCACGTTTGTCATAAGTTAAAACAGCAATACCGTTGTTTGCCAGAAGTGTTGCGAATTCTGTCATTCTTTTTTCTTGCCCCGACCCATGAACAATTACAACAGCTGCATAAGCATTTTGGGGCTTGAAAATGGTTCCTGAAAGCGATATCCCTTCACTGCTGAACGTTATATTCTTAGTCGTGAAATTTGGTAAAACTGCTGATAAAGGAGTGTTTGCAAAAAGAAATAACACAAGAAGGAAGTTCATTGAAAAAAGTCTCGTATACATGGAATTTTTGAGAAGAGTCAATGGGCTTAGAATAGCATGTTTCATTTTATTATTAGTTTATTATTTTCCAGTAGCATTTAATAAAGTTTTAAAGTTATTTGTGCTACAGGAGGGCTATGTTTTTAAGAGGCTAATGTACATAAATTTGGCAGAATTCGATACGCTAATTTTACAGGACAACATGGTTATTGGTTTTTAAGATACAAAGGAATTTCCGACCTCATACAACAGGAATCTGATGCTATGAATCGAATCAGATCAGATCTCTGGATTGGTATAATCAATTTCCACAAGATTCTATTATGATATTGTAAATAAGTGTTGAAATCATTATTTTGATGTATTATTTATCAATTTGTGTATTTTTATATTGTTGAGAATTAACAAACTAGATCTAGTGATGATGACAAATTTTAAAAATAATTGCATTTCCGTCAGATTGTGGCTTTTGTTGGTTATGTTATGCTCCTATAGCCTATATAAAGCTAGCGCCACTTTAATAGAAGATTCAACTCCAACGATAATAACCCTCAATGGTCCATGGAAATTCAAGACAGGTGACCAGATGGAATGGGTTGCCCCTGATTTTGATGATTCGGAATGGGAAACGGTTGACCTTACAGCTCCTATTGGAGCACATGATGGAGATGTAGGTCTTTCCGGTTACGTTTCGGGCTGGACTCATAGAGGTCATTCGGGATATTCAGGCTATGCATGGTATCGGATGAAAGTTTCGTTAAAACAAGTTAAGGGAAATATACTGGCCTTAGCCGGCCCGCCTGCTGTTGATGATGCGTATCAATTATTCGTTAACGGAGTCTTATTAGGCAGTGCGGGAGATTTTTCAGATCCGGTTCCCACAGCTTACAGTATACAGCCACGGATGTTTGTGCTGCCGGAAAGTGTAAAGAAAGAAGACCAGATGACGATTGTATTCAGAGTGTGGATGAGTGAAGCTACATTAAGCCAGTTACCTGATGCAGGAGGAATTCATATTGTTCCGGAGCTTGGTGATAAAAGGAGTATCGAAGCGAAATACAGACATCAATGGGGACAGACCATAAAAGGCTATATTGTAGAAGTTATTGAACCTATACTTTTCATTTTATTAGCAATCATGGTCTTTGTTCTGAAACCTGTCAAACAGTATCTATGGTTTATTATTGCTTTGATTTTGTTAGCTTTGGTACGCGCTAATCAGGCTTTTTTCTATTGGTTTCAATTCGAATCTGCCCACGGAATTGACATTGTCACAACGGTAATTCTGATGCCCTTAGTCCTTTTTTCTTGGGTAATGGCATGGAGAGATTGGTATGGATTATCCAAATTAAACTGGATTGCCAACATTGGTGTAGTGCTCACCTTGATGTATATAGGTTCGCAGCTTTTAGGTCTTCCCTGGCTGTTCAAATCTGTTCCTCATAGTTCATTTCAAAAAATCTCTCAATACATAAGGCTGTTTTTTGTATTCTTAATGATCTACACACTGTGTAAGAGTATTCAAAAGCAGGGAATAAAAGGCTGGATTTATCTGCCTGCTGCAGTACTGGTTTCTATAGGCTTATTTTCGCAGGAAGTATCAGCTCTTCATGTTCAGGGGATCTGGTTTCCGTATGGCGTAGGAGTATCTCGTACTCAGTACGTGTATGCAGCTTTTGTAGTCGTTATGTTTATAGTATTAATAGTTGAGAAGAGGTCAGAAACCAAGATTTTAAGAGTATAAATAAGGCAAGGCATTTAAGATTATCCACAAAGGAAAAGCATTAGAATAGATTTTCTAAAGCTTTTTTACGAAAATGGAAAGACCATAATTGAACACTTAATTTTTCCTCTTCACATTCTTAGAAGTTGCTATATGATTAAAAAATCACAACATAAAGTAAATTTTATAGAAATATTATCAAAATAAATTCATTTAACCTGAGGAAAATTGATTAATTTAGATTTTCATTAAATCTAAATAGTATGAAAAATTTAAAAAAAATCCACAGACAGGAAATGAAAACAATTAAAGGTGGTATCAATTGCCCTGGTGGCCAAATATGTTTGATTAACGGAAAATGGCAATGTATGCCATACGATGGATGTGGCGGCGGAAATCAGCCCTAGATTCTAAGTGTAACCTAATAATTTGACTTGACTATGAAAAATTGTAAAAAAATTTCAAGAGATCAGCTGAAGAGCATCAATGGAGGTGCATTAAGCTGCTCAGAAGCATGTTGCCCTCCTCCGGGAATAAAAAGATGTCCTTGGGTCTATTGTGTAGCACCCTGTGATATATTAAGCTGATAGCTTGTATACCATTAGTAAAAAAGCCTTAAATCAAACAATTTAAGGCTTTTTTTGTAGTAAAGGAGAAATTTTCTATACCATTATAATTGTATTTTATTTCTTTTATTTGCAATTTATTTCAGACCATTTACCTCCCAAAATACCATTGTTTATGGAAGACAACCTGAACTGTATTTATAGAGTCATCAATTTTATTGAGAAAAATTTTGATCAGCAGATTTCTGTAAAAGATTTGGAAGATGTATCAAATTATTCTTATAGAAATATTCAGCGTATCTTTAAGTATAGTTGTGGGGAAACAATAGGCGCTTTTCAACAAAGGCTGAAAGTAGAAAATGCTTATAAACGAATACTTTATACTCAAGAAAGTCTTACATCTATAGGGGTTGAAGTAGGATTTTCCACGATCGCTTCCTTTTCAAAAGCTTTTAAACAGCATTTTGGGATATCTCCTAAAGAAGCGAAACGAAGTAAGCAACAGTTACTTTGTGCACCAGATCTGATTCCGGTAACCTCTGACATTTTGCTGGAACCCGAAATTGTATACCTTAAACCAATACAGGTCTATTATCAGAGTATTCAAACCTATTATAACAATGAGGAAATTGAATTGCTCTGGGAAAGCTTTATCCGCAATGAATTTCTCAGTTCCGATGCAGAATATTTTGGAATTATAGCAGATGAGCCTTTAATCAAGACTGAAATAAACTGCCGATATGACGCCTGTTCAACCAGACAAGCTCAAAATAAAAAACTCCCTTCAAAACCCATATTGGGAGGTCAATATGCTCGTTTTATCCATTCCGGAACCTATGAAACAATAGATGAGACTTATACAAAAATTTATTCCCGATGGATTTTTAATTCCGGACTTGAGTTTTCACATACTCCTATCATAGAGAAATATGAAAGGTATGCAGATGATATGGAAGATCAGGAGAAACAATTGACTTATATTTTACTGCCTTTGAAATAGATTGTCAATTTTGGACAACTTTGACACTATTTATCGATCTAATTTTGCCCTATCAAAAAAATAGATCACCTATGCAAAAAAAGAAAATCATGTTCTTATTGTTACCTGTTATCATGTTTTCCTGTTCCCAGGAAGAGACACCAGTTCCTCCCACTTCAGGTACACCTGACCCAACTTCCATTGTTTACAAAATGCCTGAGGAATCAGCTCCACACGAAGGAACCTGGCTTCAATGGCCCCACAAGTATCAATACGGTATTACTTACCAGAACCGATTGGACCCTACCTGGGTAGCAATGACTAAGGAGCTTGTACAAAGTGAAAAAGTGCATATCATTGCTTATGACAGTACAGAAAAGGATCGCATTGTGGGACTGTTGACACATGCAGGAATATCACTCAACAATATCGACTTTAAACTGTATCCAACTGATGATTTTTGGGTGAGAGATAATGGCCCAATCTATGTAAAAGATAAAAATGGTAAGTTATTTATTCAGGACTGGGGATTTAACGGTTGGGGGAATAAAGCTCAATATAGCAACTGTAATACAATTCCTGCTAAAATTGCTGCCGATAATGGAATTCCAAAAGTAGATCTTAATTCAGTAATGATTAATGAAGGAGGAAGTGTTGAAATTGATGGGAATGGAGTGCTAATGGCTTGCAAAAGTTCTATTCTTAACGAGAACAGAAACCCTGGAATGACCCAGCAGCAGGCCGAAGCTATTTTCACTAAGAATTTAGGAATTACAAAATTTATCTGGTTGGATGGAAAAGCCAACCTTGATATCACGGATATGCATATTGATGGGTTTGCCAGATTTGCGAATTCTACTACTATTATCACCATGAATACTGATGACCTGGCTTACTGGCAAGTTCCAACCAGTGATATGAGTAAACTTTACAATGCGACACAAAAAAATGGGGCTGCCTATACGTTTGTGAAAGTTCCTTTAACGAAATATGACGTGACAACCACCTATGGGAAAAATGTAGGAAAGGCATCTTATATTAATTATTATATTGCTAATAACCGTGTATTGGTTCCTAATTATAATGATCCTAATGATATCGTTGCTAACCAGATTATACAACAATTATATCCTGATAAACAAGTGATTGGAATTGACTGTCGTAACCTTTTTGCTAATGGCGGAATGGTACATTGCGTAACCCAACAGCAACCAAAATAGATCATCTTACAAGAAAAACAAAACCTATTGATACTCAGTAGGTTTTTGCTCGTTTCTGTAGGCTGGGAGGGACCTGAGGCGAATACTTAATCACAAAAAACCGGGTTTTAAATAATAATAAGATTCGGATTTTACTATTTTAGAAGAAATGTTTCCAAATAATTCAGCCAGTTTTCCTTGTAGCTAATTCCAATGGGAATTTCGACGGAGTTTATTTCAATTTCGTTTTTAGTATAAGCGGTTATTTTTTTTGTCTGAATAATAAAAGAACGATGAACTCGAATAAATTCAGAGTTCAGTAATTTTTCAAACACCGAAATATTCTGTTTTACATGATGTGATTTTCCATTTTCCAAATGAATAGTGATGTAATCTTTCAGGCTTTCGATATACAAAATTTCATCAAAGATAATTTTAATATTTTTGCTGCCACTTGTTATGAAAATATGATTTTCAGATACGGGAAAACTTTCTTTCCTGGGAGTTTGAAACTGCTTAAATTTTTCTATTGAAACAAAAAAACGGTCAAAAGTAATGGGCTTCAAAAGATAATCGATCACATTAAGTTCATAGCCTTCAACCGCATATTCTCTGTAAGCAGTTGTAAGAATTACTTTAGGTGGATTTTTTAGTTTTTTCAAAAAATCATTTCCTTTCATTAGAGGCATTTCAATATCCAAAAAGATGAGGTCAACGGAATGATGCTCTAAAAAAGAATAGGCTTTTAATGCATTTTCAAAAGAATCTATTACCTCAAAATTTTCGAAGTTGGCCAAATGAGAAGCAATTAATTCTCTTGCAAAAGGTTCGTCGTCAACAATAATACACCTGTGTTTCATTTGAGATAAATATTTTGGAATTTAAAAGCTAATTTAATGGTTTTGAACGGTCTGTTGGCTGCCTTGTCAAAGTTCTTTCCTGTTTTGATTTTTCAAACAAAGGTTGACTTTATAAAATAGCTGGGTTTCTTCAATTTCTAGCTGATGTCTTTTGGGATATAATAAATCCAATTGTTTCTGGACGTTTTCTAAGCCTATTTTAGATTTGTTTGTCATTTGAGCCAATTCATTTTGAGGCTTTGTGTTCTCAATACTAAAAATAATGTGTTCTTTTTTGCTTTCTAAATTCAATCTGATGGTTGCTTTTTCAGTTTCATTAATGACGCCATGTTTAAAAGCATTTTCGATAAATGTCAATAGAATCAAAGGTGAAATTGTATTGCTTTCCTGGATATCTTTTGTAAATAAAATATCCAATCTGTTTTCACTATACCGTAGTTTTTCTAAAGCAATATAATTTTCAATCAATGCTATTTCTTTTTCAATAGAAACATAATCTTCATTGCAGCGGTATAAAACAAAGTCTAGGATCTCAGATAGCTTAGCGATTATTTCAGGCGCTCTATCATCTTTTTTTAGGGTTAAAGCATATAGATTATTTAAAGTATTGAACAGGAAATGAGGATTCAGCTGATTTTTCAACACCTTTAATTCGATTGATTTTTTTTCTTCTTCCAATTTTAAAAGCCTCTGTTGTTTGCGATTAAAGCTAATAAACCCCAAAATAATAACAGGATAGGTGATAAAAGAAACCTCCCTTATCATCAGACTGCCTGAGGTAAGACGTTCAATAACCGTCATTGTATGTCCGGGCCAATCATGGAAGAAAGTTGGAAATTGGGGTTCGAGATAATAAAACTTTAAAATCATTAAAAAAGCAAATACAATATAAATCCAGCCTAAGGCAAAAATTATAAAAAGTAAATATTTTTTTTTGTTTAATGTTTCCGGGATAATCCAATAGATTAAGCCATAAGCGGCGGCGGCTTGTGCTAAAATTTTACAGGAATAAATAAAAATGAATTCATAAGAATCTTCATGGTCAGATTTGTTTGAAAAGAAAAACAGCAAAAATAAAATCCAGTATAGACAATGGAGGGCTATTCTTTTTAAGCCAATTCTGTTGATAAAGCTCATATTCTATTTTAATTGGCAACAAAGTAACAAAATATAGGAATAAAGTTCATTAATTAATATGAATAGTACATTTTAGCTTCTAAAAACTGTATTTCAGCATATGAATTCGGTAAAATGTAAAGATCTCTTATTTGAATGCGTAAACGGGTTCTTCATCTGCGCATAAAATGGGACCATAATGACGCTGCTATATTTGCTTAAAGTAACGATATAATCAACCTAATATCCGTAAATGAAAACCCAATTTAAAAAGAAATGAAAAAAGTACTTAGTATTCTGATTCTAATTCTAATGAATAGTTTAAACTTGTTTTCACAAGTGAGCAAACAAGAAATAATATACAGCGAAACTTCTAAACTCATACAGCCAACTCTGTTTGCTGATCTGGGAGAAACCTGCCAAACGCCCGACGGAATGGCTTTAGATAAAAAAGGAAATTTATTTTTATCGATCACAAACCCCATTTCATTTGATAAATATGGCAGCAAGATTCTAACTTTTGATGAAAATGATAAACCCGTAACTTGGTTTGACCGGCTCCCATTGCATCCTATTACTAAAAAAGTACATCCAATGGGAATGGAATTTGGTCCCGATGGAAATTTATATCTAATGGATAATCAGTTTTTTACTGGAAAAGAAAATTTTTCAAGATTGATTAGAGTTATTGTAAAAGACGGAAAACCTTTAAAGGCTGAAGTTTTGGTTGAAGGATTTAATTTTGGAGAAGCCGTAAGGTGGTATAAGGACAGGGTCTATATTACAGATGCTTTATTTGAAAACAGAAGAGAAAGCGGAATTTACAGTTTCTCATTGAAGCAATTAAATGCTAAAAATATCATTTTAGATTCAGCTAACAAGAAAAATTACATTATTGCAACTTTTACTTTAAAACCAGAAGTTACTAAAAAAACGATAGGAATTGACGGGATTGCTTTTGATAAAAAAGGAAATCTGTACGCAGGAAATTTTGGAGATGGGGTTATTAATAAACTGGAATTTGACAAGAACGGAAAAGTAGTATCGAATAAAATAGTTTTTGACTCAGATCAGTTAAGATGCTGTGATGGATTTTTTTATGATGAAAAAAGGAATTCAATTTTTATTGCCAATTATGATGATAACAGCGTATATCAACTGAACTTAGATACCAATACTATTTCTTTGCTTTGGAAAAACGACAATGCTGACGGTTCTGATGGAAAACTGGATAATCCTTGTGAAACTATTATCTATAAAGGAAAATTATTAGTCGTTAATTATGATACTTTTCAAGGTGAAAAAAATACAGAAATAGATGCCTTTCATACTATATCAAGCTTTGATCTTGGAAATTAAATAATAATAAAAAAACAAATAAAGCCGCTGGGATACAGTGGCTTTATTTATTTCTGCGGAGAATGAGGGATTCGAACCTTTTAATATAAGCATCCGAAAGAAAACCTGCTTATTAAGCTTAATTTCAAAATAGTCACGAATCAGCCACAAATCCATTGATATTTATTCTTAAAAATCGTAATCAAAGATTCAAAGAATGTTTTAGCTTTTAAGGAAAAGCCGGAATGTTCATTAATGGGTGATCGTCATAGTGTATTGACGGGATGCTTCTTTAGGTGGACTGATCCAATCTACTAATGATGATGCACCAGCACTTGCTCCAACTGCACCGGCTATTGCACCTCCTATAAGAACTACACCGCCCGATACAGCTCCTGCTGCTGCACCGCCTGATATTCCACCTGCAACATCAGCCAAACCTACTGCTACCCATTTCCACCAAGGTTTTTTTGCGATGATACTTGATGGTGAATAGCCATTAGCTAAAGCATCCAAATAGATAGTATTCCAAAAATAGGCAGAGTGTCTGCCAATAGAAGTTACAGATAAAATACTTGCTTTATCTTTATCATTAATCGCACTGTTATTGATAATTGAGGTTTCAAAAGAGATTATTGTTTCTTTTAAAGCGGCATAATCATTATTGTTGGTTGCTTCAAAATCTATTAGTAATTTTATAAAACTGGACATATGATTTCTTACCACTGGGCTAAGGTTTGGATTATTAAGAACAGTAGCATAATTATTGTCCGAATCCTCCAAAATGCTTTTAATTTTTATGTTGGGGAAGAATATTTCTGGATTCTCCCCAGGATACAACTTGAAAAATTCCTCTCTGGAAATGTTAATATAATCATCCGTTGTCAAATTTTCATCCCATTTTTCTACTACTTTTTGAAGGATCTCATTATGAACTTTACCTGCATTATCATAAGGGTTTAGCGCAAAATCAGCAGAAACACCAAATTTATTGGTTACTGCAACGGCTGGGATTTCGTTTTTAGAAATCTTTGACTCCTGATCCTCTTGACAGGCATTAATAGAAAAAAATAAGGTTAGGGCTACCGAAAGTTTTAAAAGTTTTCTCATGGTTTTTAGAATTTAGGTGTTATTAAGTTTTTTGTTATTTGATCTTTATTAAAATCAATAATCTAATATATTGATTTTATTTTTAATAAACACATTTTTAATTGTTTATGAAATTATCAATATTGTATTGTTGAGTGAAATAAGAATGAACAATTCTGATGTGATAAATTAGGAAATGATATACTTCTAAAATAAACTCCTAATTACATTAAATCAGATATTTCTTAAGCCCTTCCATAATACCCTGCCATAAGGTGTTGAAAAAACTTCTGTTCGGGTCACGCTCTTTTTCTACTTCCACATGATCCGGCTCCCCTTTGGAATCGTTTTTCACAAAGATATTGGCGATGGCGGTCAGCAGCTTTCTCTCTTTTCCTGTATTCTTATTCATGAAGTTAACATGCATATCAGTATATTTAAAATAAAAATTTCCTCCTATTTTATTGCTGTTTCCTTTATAATCAAATTTCAGGTAATGAATTTTACCGTCAAGTGTTACATTCAGATAAGGCCTTACAAAGAGATTGGCGTTATCTACCGAAAGATCTTTGATGGTTCCGTTGATGGCATAATCATCATTTCTATTGGCCACATCAAACTGCCAGTGGACGTCTGTAGGAGCATCTCCAAAGAATTTAAAGTCAGTGTCTACTTTCACCACGGTAGGCTTTCCTTTCATTTTGGCGCTGTTTACGTTGGAGATTTTTGCGTTAAATTGCTCAAACGTGATTTTCCCGGGAATCTGTGCCTTCTCCGCAATTTCTTCATAGGCCAGCTTTGAATTTTTAATATCTACCTGTCTTATATACAGCGGGAATTTGACGTCACGGAGTTTTTTGCTGAACATATAACGGGCACTGTTATCATCGGGTGGCGCAAGATCGTGATAAATATTACAGTCTATCCCGTCCAGAACAATATGATCCAGGTCTATACTTGTTTTTCCGCCTATTACCGAGTTTTTATCCGTTATGCTGATTGACTTCGCTTTGATTGTATAAAGATCTTCCTCTACAGCAATCATCCTGTTGAACTGCTTTCTTGAGTATTTGGGAAGAAAAGCAAAATTACCGATATTGGTTTTCTTGCCTGAGTTTTTTATATGATCTGCTTTCAGCCGGTAATATTTTCCGGCATCCATATCAATGGCTTTGGCAGTGATCAGGTGATTTTCACTATGAAAAGGAATCGTCTCTTTCAGGATGTTTTTGTTCGTGGTAATAGTATTCAGGTTGATATTAAAATTTCCAACCTTCATTTTCTGAATGCCCTGCTGTTTTTGACTGAACGTTCCGTTAATTACATTCAGTGCTCCGAGATGTAAGGTCAGGTTAGGGGTAGGACCTTGTTTTTTAAAAGCTGTTTTCTTCTTTTGAACGGCGGCAATGATCTGGATATCGGGAGCATATACATTGATTGCATCCAGCTTAAGCTGCAGTTGCTGCCCTGCAAATTTTGAAGTATTGTTAAGGATCTCAATTTTCTCTGTTTTAATGTTGAAAACATCTTTTGTACTGCTGATTCCAATTGCCTGGAACTGTGCATTATTAATGAAAATATCAGCATTGTCAGAACGGATGCTTTTAACGCTTACCGCCTGTAAAGGGTCTACCTTGAAATAAATATCCTCAAGCTCAACATTGTGGGTAGAAAATGCAAAAGGTATTTTCTCTTTCACCGTATTTTTGTCAAAGACAATATCTTTGAGGTTCACGTGGAAGTTCTCTATGGAAGCTGTTTTTGTTTTATCCTGCTGCTGTATCAGCACAGAACCCTTCTGTAGATCCAGGTCTTTGATTCCGATTTTCAGATTGACTTCTTTCGGGTTTTCTTTTACTGTCTTTTTATCGGTAGAGGTGACGGTCAGCTGAGGTTGGACAAACCTGGTTTTATCAATGATGAGGGAGTCCTGGTCAATAATGAAGTTCTCAGCGGAAAGCTGGCTTACTTTCAGATCGAATACATTTTTAGCATTATACAAGGCAGGACTTTCCACAGGCTTCAGGTGAAACGCCGAAATATTCAGCTGCTTGTTTTTCGCATCGATTTTACCTGCAGAAATGGTATAAAAATCATTGACAGTGATTAGCACATCATGGGCATCGATCTTAAAATCTTTAAAGACTACAGGTATTTTGGAAACATCCTGGCTCTGGCGGATATCCGTAAGCTTGATATTGATGTTTTTACCGGTAAAAAGATCTTTCTTATCACTTTGTTTTACGGAAATATTACCATTGTTTATGAGGATATTTTCAATACCGAAGTCTACCTTCTTCTGTGCTGAATCTTTTTTATTTTTAGACTTGCCGAGAACCATCTGAATGTTCGGGTCAATAAGTTTAACGGTATTTACTTTGTAGGATTTATTGAAAATAGCTTTCCATATCCCGAAGTTTTCAACCTGAAGACTTTTAATATTTCCAGATATCCTGGCCACGGTAGAATCATGGGTCGGTTTGGTTTTTATAGTTATGGTATGGGCCGAAATATCGCCCTTGAAGAGATTCATATCAAAGTCCTTAAGGGTTATCTGATATGGGGTTTTCTCATTGATGAGGTCAGGTAATTTGTGTTTAAGATAAAGGTTCAGCAAAAATGGGAAAATAAGGGCTATAACGACCACTATTCCCAGTACAATCAGTGCGGTTTTTTTTCTTTTCTGAAATGTTGACTGGCCTGAGTTTTTTTTCATGTTTGTTTTTTTGATAAAGATGAATAGAAAAATAAGGTTGTCAGTCCTGTGTTTAGAATCCTAACAATTTAAACTTAAACTGGATTGCAAAATTATCTTTGAACTTTGGAGTATTGTAATAGCCTACCCGGTAGAAAAATCCTAAATTAAATTGGGATGATAAGAAGTTATTCCATTCAAGACCCACTTCATTATACAAATGGTCCAGCTTCTTGAAATCGAACTGGTGAAATTCCGGATTTTTCATATCACCAATGGTTCCTCTGTAGATAAGGTCGAAGCTTGAAGTATTTTTTCCAAAGCTTTTAAAATACCATGGCAGTCTATGGGTAAGGTAAGCTCCCACAAATTTATCATTATAGTACCTTCCGCCTTCCATGGTGGCAAAACCAAGATAGGAGGTAAGGTTGAAATTCAGTCCTTCTCTTCCGTTACCCAATCCATTTAGGGTAAAGTTTTTCCATACAGGAGCATCACCGGTAATCAGACCTCCGTAAAGCCTCACACCTGTTACCCCAAGCTTTGTTTTGAAGTTGTGAACAAACAGGGCATCAAATCTACTGAAGTTAAAATCGCCGCCCAGGGCTTTATATCCCTGCTCATAGTTCAGATAAAGTTCCGGAAGATTCTGCTCATACGTATATTTACCGGTAGGGGTCATGATATTCTTTGAATTCGGAGAATATTTTATGGTGATGGTAGACGATGCAATATCAAACCGACTTCCAAGGCCTTTAAAATTGTAATCAAATTTTGATTCTTCCTGAGTTTTTTTTGCCGAAACATTAATGGTCAGTGCATTGGTGATATCATTTTCATAGCTCACTCTAAAACCTTCGTAACCATAGAAAACGCCATTATTCAAAGCCACCCCGGAATTCATTATTTTCATCCTGAAGTTCCATAAGTTTTCAGAGAAACGACCTGCTGCCATGACATCATTGAAATACTCCACCCTGAAAAACGAATTTTTTTCCAGAGTGGTACTGATATCCACTCCGGCTCCGAACTTCCAGTCTTTATCATAGATACCATAGGCAAAATAGGCATCCGGGGAAATATACCTGCTGAACTTTTCATTCAACTTGGCTCCGGCTCCAAGCCGGAAATGCTCGTATTTGTTGTAGGCGACTACTTTAGAAAGGTCAAAATCTACCATTCCCAGCTTTATTTTACCTTTCAGCAAACCGGTTAATGCTTTCGCTTTTTGGTTCAGCTTATACTTGCTGCTTAAGCTGTCAATTGTTGTATAGGTGGCTGCTTCTCGGGCGGTAAGTTTCTCTGTACGGTACTGATCTATGCTGGTTCCGTCAGAGTTTTTTACGCCGATAGTGTAGCCCCTGAAATCTTCCGACTTTTCTTCGATCGGGGTTTTGAAATCAAAATAATCAGCAGTTACAAAAGCATAACTTCCAAACCTTGTGGTATTCTTTTTATCCGCCTCTTTCTCTTCTTTGCTTTTATTTTTTTCTTCTTTATCATCATTATCAAAGATGGTGGATGTCATTTTCAGCTTATAGTTTTCCTTTACAAGAAACCATTTGTTATCCATGGGCTTCCAGATGCTGGTAATACTACCTTCACTTTTGACTTTACTGTTGCTTTCAATCTTTTTCAGGGCATAGGTTTCTTTGTCTACATACAGATATCCGTTGAACTTCCTCTGCTTTATAGTTTGTTTGTAATCTACCTGACGGAAACGGATGACGTAATTCTGCCTTCCCTCAATTTCTATAGAATCTGTTAAAAAGAAACGGTAAAGGTTCCTGTTTTCTTCACGAATCTCTTTGGGGATCTGGTTTCTGTTGGACCGGAAAGTCATCAGCTCATAGATAGGATCTTTGATACCCGCCATCTTATTGTCCAGGATATTGATTTTTTCGCCGTATTTTTTTGAGTACAGGGTCTGGGAAGCTCTTTCCCACAGAAAAATTTTACTCTCTCCCAAAAGCTTCATCAGATTCACAGATTGTAGGGAATCTTTTTTCTCTGCAGCTTTCATAGGGCGTTGTGGAAGTTTTTTTAGCGAATCGATACGGTTGGCAATATAGGCATTATACGCATTGATGCTGTCTTCATCCAGATCCAGGGAAATTTTTTCATAAGATTTATATGAATAGGAATCCAAGCTCTGAGGAGAATTCTGCTTGTAGTTTTCGTTGACTTTCCTGAGAATTTCCAATGCTCTGGGATCACTTTTGTCTTCCAGAACGATGGCCTGAATATTTTTGACATTGGGATCAGCCTTGGAAAGAAAAACTTCCATCACTTTGTCTACCACTGCATCCTCCTCCTGAAAGCCGTTGGCTGAAATTTCTACTTTTTTACATTTTGTTTTGAAGTTTAAGGTCCCTGTTGCATCTGTTTTGCCCAGCAGCTTATTGTTGCAGGAAACAGTTGCATCAGAAACAGGGGAATGATCTCCTGAACTTCTGACGATAATCTTTGATTGCGAAAACACGCTGAAATATCCAAATGATAATAGCAGGACGAAAAGTTTTTTCATACAAAGTTTTTTGATAAGTGTGGTTTGGGTTTATAATTACATCACCATCTCCCATTTGCAGATATAAACTATACAGATTGTGGCAAAAAAGGTGCCGTCAATGTATTTTTTTATTGAAGTTCATAAATAATTCCTTTTATGATAGTTGATATATTATTATACATGAGAAGATTTTAGCATCTCATAAAATGACAAATAATGGGAGACTCATGATCATTTTAGGAATGATTTTTTTTGCTTATTCAGTTCAGGATAGATTAATGGAGTAGGGTATTAAATTAGGATGTTAATGTTTGTGATGGTTTTTATATGTTTTAAATATTGCCACGAATCTGCCACAAACAATTGGAGTATTTTTGAAAATTATAGCAGCTGCTATAAACAAAAAACCTGCAAAATCATTGATTTTGCAGGTTGCATCTTGCGGAGAGTGAGGGATTCGAACCCCCGGACCTGTTACAGTCAACAGTTTTCAAGACTGCCGCAATCGACCACTCTGCCAACTCTCCCTAAACCCCGATTATATCGTTGTTTTCAGTGGTGCAAATATATAAAAAATTATAATAAGTCTACTAATAAAAAAACAAACAAAATCCTATATATCGGGCTATCAGGAAGTATTATTTTTATTGATGTACCAAATTGGAGTTTTCAACCTTCATTTTGGTCCTTTTCTGCTTCATTTTTCCAGTTTAAGGCTTTATAGTGAGTAAAACTTATAAGCTGAAAGGTGGGGTTATCATGAAAATGCTGCAAAAATTATTCTTGTTAAGAAAAAGGTTGTCGGAGGATTTTACTTTTTTATTTTTCTGAATACGATGATAAGCTTTCCATAAATTACTGATGTCTGTATTCATGATTTTTTGACCCTTTGAATCATTGAGAATAAACAAAACAGTTAATGCATAGAGTATGCGTTTCATCAGGATTGGTTATTGTCCAGTTTTTATAATAAAAAAAAGGTACAAATCATTTGATTTGTACCTTTTTTGCGGAGAGTGAGGGATTCGAACCCCCGGACCTGTTACAGTCAACAGTTTTCAAGACTGCCGCAATCGACCACTCTGCCAACTCTCCTTCAACTCCGATTATATCGTTGTTTTTAGTGGTGCAAATATAGGAAGTTTTTAAATATTGGCAAAATATTTTTTAATAAAATTTGATGTTTTTTAAATCTAAACAAACAAAGACCTTTTATAGGGCTCTATTTTAAAATATTTACGGCCTTTAAAGAGTTTGATTATCATTGTTTTGCATGTAATGAATAAGTGGAAAAAGAAATGAGCCAATAGAGTACTCTGTCTGATAAAAATTTCCTGTTGACATAAAAAAGTAAAAAGCAATCATGAATGTAACAGAAGGCGTAGAATAAAATTTAAACCGTAATGTGGTTGAAAATTAATCATTCACAAGAAAAAAAATGTAATTTTATCAGGAGTAATTATAGGGATTGTTTTTTAGTATTGATTTGTAAATCTGTATTGTATTCCTATTATTCAAATTGAATGTATGATTGAATTTCAACAATGTCTCCTTGAATCATTTTATAAAAAAATGGGACTGCACAGGGTTAGTCAGACTGACCTAGAGGAAGTTAATTCTGAAAAATATAAATCCTATATTAAGATTCTATATTTACCGGAAGGCTATACGCTTACTGTCGATTTTAAGCAGTATACAACGGGAGAACCAGCGGTTTTCTTTATCAACAGCAATCAGCATTTTCATATTGAAAATATAGGAGAAGAGCCTGGTCTTATGATTTATTATAACCGGGATTTTTATTGTATTCAGATACACGATTCGGAGGTAGCCTGTGATGGCCTTTTATTCAATAATCTAAGCAATATGCCAATGATTACTTTAAACGCTACCGATACAATTGTTATTACCTATATTCTGAAAGCTATACAGAATGAATTCAGAGTGAAACAGGCTCAGCAGGAAGAAATGCTGAGAGTATACCTGAAGCAGATCATCATCCTTTCTACAAGACTATGGAGTGTTCAGCATCTGGACAAAGTAAATGACGGAATTGACCACGATACAGCTTTCTACCGCCAGTTTAGCCTGTTGGTGGAAAACCACTACAAAGAAAAGCATGCCGTTGCAGACTATGCAGATATAATAGGGATTGCTCCCAAAACACTGTCCCACCGGTTAAAAAAAATGAATATGACTCAGCCCAATGAAGTCATCAAGGACCGTATTATTCTTGAGGCCAAAAGATTATTGATTCATACCGCGATGAGTGCCAAGGAAATTGCTTATCACCTCGGATATGAAGATCCGGCGTATTTTAACAGATTATTCTCGTTAAAAGTTGGGAACACACCCTCAAATTTTAGAAAAAAGTATGACGAGGGAAAAAAGTACAATTAATAAAGCCGTTTGTGTCTTATTAAATTGCCTGGTTGGGAGTAGATTTGCAATATCAATTGAGTATTACGATTCATGACAGATAAAGTGGTATATTTTAAAAGCTTTAGGTTCTTTTTATTAACATTAAATACAAATATCATGGCACAACAAAGACCTTACAAAGGAGAAAATGATCCTCAGATTTTTACTGAAGTACGCACGTTTTTACAGGCATTAAACTCGGGAGAGGGTACACCCATGGAGTTATTAAGCCCGGAAGAAGCCCGTCAGATCCTGGTAGGTGCTCAGAAATCCGTTGAAGTTGATTATTCAGGAATTGAAGAAACAGAACAGGTAATCAATCAGAACGGATATGAAGTTAATATTCACATTACCAAACCTAAAGGAAGTCAGCCCAATGCACCGGTATTTATCTTCACTCATGGGGGAGGATGGGTGTTGGGAGATTATCCTACTCACCGCAGACTGGTAAGAGATTTGGTTGTGGAAAGTGGCGCAGTAGCTGTATTTCCAGATTATACCCCTTCACCGGAAGCAAAATATCCGTTGGCAATCAATCAGATTTATGCAGCAATGCAATGGGTTGCTGAACATGGAGAAGAAATTGGCGTTGATGGAAAAAACCTTGCCGTTGTCGGGAATAGTGTGGGAGGAAATATGACTGCTGTTATGGCATTGATGGCAAAAAATAACAATGGTCCACATATTAAACTACAGGTACTGCTATGGCCTGTTGCTGATGCGGATTTTGAAACCGTTTCCTACAATGAATTTTCGGAAGGTAGATTCCTTACCAAAAATATGATGAAATGGTTCTGGGACAACTATCTTCCAGACACAGAAAAACGTAAAGAAATCTACGCATCTCCTCTACAAGCTTCCTTAGAACAATTAAAAGGATTACCTCCTGCTTTGGTTCAGACGGCAGAAAATGACGTACTTCGTGATGAAGGAGAAGCCTATGCAAGAAAATTAAATGAGGCCGGGGTAGAAGTAACCCTAACAAGATATAGTGGACTTATTCATGATTATGGCTTATTAAACCCTTTAGCTAACATACCAGCTATACAAACATCAATTTTACAGGCTGCAGCAGTGATAAAAGATAAACTTAGCAGATAGGATATCAGAATATTTTTAGAAATAACACCAGTTCATTTTTGAACTGGTGTTGTTATTTGAAATAGATTCATTTTGATTTTTCATGAAAAGCATTGAGGAACTTTCTAATTCTTGAATTTATTTCCCTTTTTTTGATGGAATACAGAATGAAGAATTATTACACTAACTAGCATCAAAATAGAAGCAAAGAGAAAAGGAGCTCCCGGAAGTTTGAAAGGCGCTTCATCATGTGTGAAATAATAAAATAAATTAGTCATTATTGGAGGCCCTAGGATGGAGGTAGCACTTACTAAACTTGTTAATGCCCCCTGAAGTTCACCTTGTTCATTGGATGGGACATTTTTGGTGATAACTGATTGCAATGCAGGACCGCAAATTCCACCTAAACTATAGGGGATAAGGAAGATAAGCATCATCCATTCCTGTGTGGCAAAGGCAAATAAAGACAATCCTACTGCATAGCAAATAAGCCCATAATAAATGCTCTTATGTTCTCCCAATGTAGGAGTTGTCCATCTTATTAGAATACCTTGAACCAATCCTAATAATAATCCAAGTACCCCAAGAGAAATTCCGACCATTCGTTCAGTCCAGCCAAATTTATACATGGTAAAAAAATGCCAGTTGCTCTGTACAGCATGAATTCCAATATAGATTAGAATTAAGACAATAACCAAACCCGATATTTCATGGTGCTTTCCTAAAAATTGAAGTGATCCGATCGGATTAGCACGTTTCCAGTCAAATTTTCTTCTTTTCTCTTTATCTAAACTTTCAGGAAGAATAAAGTATCCATAAAGAAAATTTAAAATACACAGACCGGCAGCGGCATAGAACGGAACTCTTGCTCCATAATGCCCCAATAGCCCTCCAATAACAGGTCCGATAATGAACCCCAGCCCCAGAGCAGCCCCAATCATACCAAAGTTTTTAGCCCTGTCTTTATCTGTTGAAATATCAGCGATATAGGCACTTGCAGTTGATATGCTGGCTCCAGTAAATCCTGCAATGATTCTTCCTAAAAATAACCATCCGATAGAGGGAGCAAGCGCCAGAAAAATATAGTCTACAGCAAATCCAAAAAGAGAAATTAAAATAATAGGACGCCTTCCATACCGGTCACTGAGATTTCCTATCACAGGTGAAAATATAAACTGTGTAAAAGCATAAGCAAAACCAAGCCAGCCACCATATTGAGCCGCTTCACTGATATCACCATGAATAAGTTCTTTGATTAGCTTAGGGACTACCGGGAGAATAATTCCCCAGCCTGTAATGTCAATCAGTAAGGTTACAAATATAAACCCGATTGCCGCTTTTTTTGTTGAATTTTTCATGGTGTAAAAGTAGGATTAGGCAAGCTCTATTTCTTTTACACTTTGATGGTATTTGTATACAATTTATAATGTGTCATTTTTATTTTTACGGAAGAAAATATCCTAAAAATGGTCTTTTTGTAAGATTGTACAACATATAATTTAGAACTAGATATTGTTCATTATCTATTCCTGAAACTTCCTGGTGAAATCCCGGTAATTCTTTTGAAAAATCTACAGAAGACACTCGAATCTTCAAAATTTAATTCATGGCTAATCTGTTTAACAGATAAATTGGTTGATTTGAGTAATGTTTTAGCATGTAGAATCATTACATGATCAATCCATTGTAATACTGATTTGCCTGTTTTTTGTTTCAAAAAAGTTGAAAGGTATTGTGGTGTTAAATGAAGTTTTTCTGCATAAAATGTAACACTTCGTTGTTGATTTGCATATTTTGAAATCAGGACATAAAAATCATCAATGATTTCATGAGTACGGTTTTTGGTAAAGCTGTTTTGATTTATTAGTCCAGAATAGGCTTCAGAAATCAGACACATTAGAGCAATTACAAGATGACGTAGCATTTCAGCCTTTTTGGGAGTGGGACTTTTATGGTAAAAATTTTGTATCAGGGTTACCAATTCTTTTTGTAAGCCTATTTCTTCAGATTGAAGCCTGATAACAGGCTGCCATCGGACCTCGTTGTTCATAACAAATTCACGTAGGACTGGGAACTCTGTAATGAAATCTAAAGAAAGCCCAATCGTTATTATTTCTGCATCTTCGCTTAGGGATTTTGTGTCAATCATCAGTTGGGGTTGCAATACAGCAATATCACCTTCATTGAGTTCATATTCCTGAAAGTGGATCTGAGCTTTCATAGATCCCTTTATCATAAATCCTAGCAATAACCCATCAAATATACGGGTGTTCTTTGTATATTCCTTTTCGGGATGGTTTTGTTGATGCAGAATAACAATACCTTCCATCTTTTTTGAAGAATCAATATGGTACAGCTTATAGACATTGTCAGGAGTTAGGAATAGAGTCATATTCAAATATCTGAATAAATGCACATTTATTGCAAAAATAAAGACTTGATATTTAATAGAATGTTATAAATTGTATATAAAGTCCATTAAAGCGTCAATAAATATCTATATTCAACGGAATAAAAATTGTCTTTTGATATGTTCACAACAAAAAATGAGAGAAGGCTAATTTCTCCTTCTCATAAAATTCATCAACGGGAATATCTACGATTTCAAAGTAAGTAAGACTGATAGAAGTTCCGTCTTTTATTCTTTTTGAAAATAACTATTTTTGCTCAAAAGCATTCACAAAGATAATGATAGGAGCAAGGGAATTTATTAGTAAGGAAATTGAAAAACTGAATGGTTTAATCAGCAATGGAATAGATAAAGAATCCAATACTCAGTTAAAAAAAGAATTATCAGAGCTTATGTATTTACTGGATATCTCTGATCGGTATCAGATCAGTAAAAAGACCATTGATACCATGTTGGAACTGCCGGATTCTAATACCGGATATTCTGATTACCGCATCATGAATGATTGTGAATCGGATGATCCAGCTCAATGGATTGAAATAAGGATCAACAATAAGGAAATTAGATTATCAGAAGGAGATATCATTATCAGGAAAAAATAAAGGTCAATATTTTTTTGAATTTGAAAAAGCCTGATAACCAAAATTGGAAACTTGACTATCAGACTTTAAAATTATGTTTATCGCAAAAATTTATCCTAATAAATTTTTACGGTTATTATCAAAAATATCAGGAATATTACCCGCAATCAATAAGTCGAAAAACTTACCATATCCGTTTTCTATTTTATACTCCAATTCATTTTGGTAGAGTGGGAAAAGGGTGTACAGGGTAATGATTCTGTCATCACTGGCAATTTGCATAAAATCGTCATCAAAAGTAGCGGAAGGCAATAAAATACAGCTTGTAAACTGAGTATTTTCATCATAAGGTTCCGAAACATCACTCCACGCCTGCAGAGAGTGTCCTTCGGTTAAGAACGTATCCTGATGATGAGGAAACCTTGCCATATCTTTTATCATGCCTATGATCCAATCATTTTCTCCCTCACTTGGATATATTTTTTCAAATTTTAGATCTTTAGGAAGTATCATCAAAAGCTCTGCAAAAGTGTAGTCTTCTTTGTTTTCGATGGCATCGGGAACCTGCATTTCCAGTAGACTCATACCAGAAGTTATTAGCAGATTAAAGTCTTCATCTTCAGGTTGGATAAAATAAACGTCAAGATGAAAATCGAGAGACAGCATCTCATGAAAAACAGTCATTTCCTCACTTTTGAAATGCTGATCTAAATGTTTTTCCAAAGCCTCAATATTTTCGTAATAATGTTTTTTGTCTTGTATTTTCTTGATTAGTTCCTTGTCCATATTTCTTATTTTTGATTTCTTTAGGCCTTCATGGTATTTTTCAGTAACAGAAAAATTTTACCCCAACATGCTGCTCCTTTAAATATAATATTATTTTTTCAATCATGGAAAATGTAGGATCTTTTGTATCAAATTCATGTGAGATCTTAAATGTTTTTATGAATCCAAGCAATTGAATCAATACGATTGACGTATTTGTGTAAATTTACCGAAAGTGTTAGCATCGGAATTTAAAAAAATCTGAAACAAAATATGTATACTATGGAATTTTCACCATTTAACCATGTGGTTAAACTCTGTATCCAGGGAATGGGTATGGAAGAACAAAACAAATCTGAAGAAGCTGAAAAATTATTTATGCAAGGCTGGAATGAAGCAACAGACGATTTCGAAAAATTTCTTGCAGCGTATTACGTGGCCCGACTTCAAAAAAAAGTTTCCAACCGGCTACAATGGTTTGAAATAGCTCTACAACATGCTTTAAAAGCAAATGATGATACGCCTAAAAGTGCTTTTCATACTCTTTATTTAAAGATTGCCGAATGTTATCATGAGCTTTCAGATCCGGAAAAAGTAAAAGAATATAATGCGCTGGCAATATCGGTAAAAGATAAAATCTTTGATAAAGGTCCTTTTTATCATGGAACCAAAGCTGATCTGAAAATAGGAGATTGGTTAACGGCAGGGGGCCATTCTAATTATAAGTCTGAATTTATCATGAATCATATTTACTTTACATCCTTAGTCAATGGAGCTGGACTTGCTGCTGCATTAGCAAAAGGGGATGGACCAGAAAGGGTATATGTGGTAGAACCAGTGGGAAGTTTTGAAAATGATCCGAATTTGACTGATAAAAAATTTCCGGGTAATCTGACCCGTTCCTATCGCTCTGAATCTCCATTGAAAATTATTGGGGAAGCAACCGGTTGGAATAAGCCGGACCCTGAAGAACTTCAGAAATTTCGTGGCAAATTGGAAAACAATAAAGGAGAAATAATTAATTAATCAGTGGAAGATTTGAAGAATGTAGGATAAAAAAGCGATGAAGGTTATGTTTCATCGCTTTTACTATTAAGGTAAGTTAATTCTTTTACCTTGTTCAGGGAAAACATATTTTACCTTTAAAGGATTGTTTTTCAATAATTCTTGTTTGATGATCTCAGGATTGTTACCTGTGGGTTTTCTGTGGGTAACCACAATAGTAAGGTCTTCCAGATCTTTTTTTCCGGTTTTTTCCTTCAGTTTTTCCAGTTCTTCTACTAAAAGATTAGGGGTAAGGTGACCAAACAGAAGATTTTCAGGCTGGCTGTTTGGGAAAGAAACTTCAATCAATAGGGTGTTTAATTGTTTTTTTTGGATCAATGGGGCTACATTTTTCCAAAGATTGTCCATGCGGTCAGACTTCTCAATTCTGTCGGCACCAGTATCTCCAAGATAAAGAAGGTAATGGTCATTATTTCTGACCAATGCAGCACTGCTTTTATATGGATTGACATGGCTTAATTCAAATCCTGTTAAGAAAAAAGAAGTCTTCTGTGTTGGAGTTTCTACTCCCTCCTGAAGTTCATTATAATGATATTTTCCAAGGATAGGTTTCTGTCCCTGATCTGCGAAATTGATCCAGGTATCTGTAATAAAATAATGATTCTGCAGAATCTGAATTACCGATGGTATGGCAAAAATATCTTTTTTGGCATCAGCCGGAGAATTGATAATAAGACCGGCTAAATGATCCAAATGGCCGTGGGAAATAAAATATCCCTTGATCTGGTCTTTCAAAACTGTTTCCTCTGAGCCGGTAAGGCTTTTTTGTTGAATTGCTTTTCGGATTCCGGTATTTACCGTTCCAGCATCCAGGCAAAGGAATGTATTGTCTTTGGTACCTCCAACTAAATAAGCAGATAAGTTATCTTCCTGTTCTCCTCCATAAATACCTAATGGAATAACGTCAAAATTTTGTGCCTGGCAGGCCAGATGTAACAAAAGCGCCAGTAAAGAAAATGCTGTTTTTTTCATTATATTAAAAACTAAAAACTTAACCTTTGCGGTAAGATAGGACAAATTTACATTATTTTTTTCCGGTTTCGCTTATCAATAACCGATCATTCTTGAACTAAAAAGCCTAAAACTGAAATCGCTAAATTTAATATCTTTAAGTCCGAAAATCATTAAAATAGTCAATATGAAAATAAAACCATTTACTCTGGCACTGGCCGTCCTTTTTCAATTCTTAAGCGTTACTGCATTTTCACAAAAAACAGCAGATTTGAATTCCTTATTGGATAAAAACTCAGGATTTGTTTTTCCACAGACACCAGATAAAATTTCGAAAGCCTTGCATGTGGAAACTGTTTTCTATGAAGATGCTAATGAAGAGAAATATGCTAAATGGCTTACGAAATCAGGATTAGAGCTTTATAGTAGTCTCGGAAAGAATAATGTTATTAACGAAATGTTTTTTGACGTATCCGATAATAAAGACTTGGTCATAAGTGGGTTACCATACGGTCTTGTGATGAATAAAACTACTTTGGAGAAAGCTAAAGTTCAATTCAAAAAAAATAACGCAAAAATTCAAAAGCTTGGACCTGATAGTGAATTTCCCGGCGGAGCAAAACTTATTTTTAAGAATGGAAAGCATTTTACCACATTGTTTTTCGACGATAAAAATCTATTAAAATCCATAAGAATAACAACAGAACTTGTTGATCCTGCAGCTAATTAATCAAATGCTGTACACTTTTTTTCATTTATAAAGGTAAAACTTTTGTAAGTTAGCAAGGATTTCAAATCAAAAAAACTAAAACCAATAATCATGGCAGAAAAAGAATTAAATGAGTTAACCGATCAGGAGTTATTAGAAAAAAAGAATAAGTCTAAATCCGACAAAATAACCAATGCTGTTCTCATAGGATTTTTTGTGGGTGTTGCAGTATATAGCTGTGTAACCAAAGGAATTGGGTTTTTCACCTTTTTCCCCTTGTTTTTTGCAGGACTCCTGGCAATTCAATGGAACAAACGTAATCAGGCATTACAAAAAGAACTGGAAACAAGGAATTTGAAATAAGGATTAGCATATGAAAACAGGTCTGCCTATTGTTGAAAACAGGGCAGACTTTTGCTAAATAAGACTTTCATAGGTGAAGATCCTGTCTTCTTCCCTGAACGTATTGGATAATATCACAAGGTCATTGGTTCCATACTGCAATGCTTTTTCTTCCAATTTTGAATGGATGGTATCTGGAGTGGCCACTACAACTTTATCCAATAAGGAATTAAACAACTCTTTATCTTCACTTTTAGCAATAAGAGTTTCAACTTCTTCAGACGATTTCAATGCTCCGGGAGCCAGAATTTTTCTGGATTCTACAAACTGATAGACCATTCCAAATGCATTACGGCGTGCCTGCTCTGCATTTTGGGCCACGGAAACAGAAATTGCTACCTGAAAGGATGGTTGGCTTCCATATCCTTTATCATTAAATGCCTCCTGATACATTTTCTGGATCTCTGCATTGGATCCATCCACTATGAAATCAGCCATAGAGTAGGAAATACCATATTTAGCTGCTTCTTTTGCCGAGTTTTCTCCGGAACCCAACCAGGTAATTTCCGGTAATGTCAAAACATGAGTAGGCTGAGCAAACAGTTCTGTATCTTTATAGTTTTGCTCTTTTAGATAGGTGATAATTTCTTCCAGTTTATCATTGATGTTATTAAGGATGGGAAGTTTATGTCCATTCAATGCTAAAATAGCATCTTTCAGTCCTCCGGGTGCTTTTCCCAGGCCCAATATAAAACGATCGGGATAAAATGTGGCGAGCATTTTTGCCCATTCAGCAATTTTAAATGCAGAATAATTACGGAGCATAATTCCTCCGGTGCCTACTTTAATGTTTTTTGTATTGGCAAGAACTGTTGTTGCCAGAATTTCCGGACTGGAACTTCCATAGGCTTCCACGCCATGGTGCTCCGAATACAGAATACTGTGATAGCCTAGTGTATCAGCTATTTTTGCTAATGCCAAACTGTTGTTGAGGGCAGTAGAAGCATTACCATCTTTTATAATAGGTGTTTGGTCTAGGATGCTTAATTTTAGTTCCATTGTAATGATTTATGGGACCCTTAATGTAAGACAAAAAAAGGGAGACCTTTAAAAGATCTCCTGAATTTTATTATTAATTTTATGCTTAATTTAGTTGATCTCCACAAATAATTCTTCCTTCGATCTTCTTACTCTGTCCAGCTTTCCCCACCAGTCTGTTTCTTCATCTTTATAACCAAGAGCCATTAAAACGGTACTTTTTAAGCCTTGTTCCGGTAAATTCAATAGTTCATCCACAGCTTCATTGTCGAATCCTTCTATGGGAGTTGCATCTACTCTAAGGTCTGCTGCTGCCAAAAGTCCGAAACCTAAAGCAATGTAGGTTTGTTTGGAAGCATTATTAAAATGCTGGCCTTTGGTTTGCTTTTCCAGCATTCCCAATAGATTCAAACGATAATCATCAGTGGCATTATGGGGTAGGTTTCTTACCTGATTGCTGAAGGCAAAAAATGAATCAACTCTCTCGGGGGTATATTCGTCCCAGGCAGCAAAGGCAAGAATATGTGAGGCTTGTACAATTTGATCCTGATTGCAGGAAATCGGCTGTAATTTTTCTCTCAGTTCTTTATTTTTAATAATTAAAACTTTAAATGGCTGTAATCCTGAACTTGAAGGGGCAAGACGAATGGCCTCCAATATCTGCTCCAGCTTTTCATCCTCAATGATTTTTCCGTTATAGCCTTTTGTCGCAGATCTCCAGTTTAGTGTTTCTTGTAGTGACATAGTTGTATGATTTACTTACTGATTGTGATGCAAAGTTACATCTTAAGTGGTTGCTGTTATATACCTGTTACCTATAGGTAATCAGTTACCTGGAAGTAACTAAGTTCCATGAATGGCTGATAATTATCTAACTTTGTATCCTAATAATTAAGTATGAAAAAGGAGAGAATGGAACTGGGACCGGAATGTAAAAACCATATCCGTGGCGTAAAGGACACGGTCTATTTACTCGAAGGGAAATGGAAAACGATTATCATCAGTCACCTGTATTTTGGAGGTAAGATGCGTTTTATGGATTTGAAGAGACAGCTGGAAGGCATTGCAGCCAAAACTCTTTCAAAGGAACTTAAGGATCTTGAGATGAATAATTTGGTGAGCAGAACCCAAAACAATACCATGCCTGTGACGGTAGATTATGAGCTTACAGAATTTGGAAAAAGCCTGCATGATATTATTGATACGATGGCCAAATGGGGAATAGAATATAGGGAGCAACTGCTTAAAAACTAAAAACAGCTATAAAATGGAAAAGACGGAAAAAGTTGTTAAAATAGAAAGGAAAAGAAATCTGTAACTCTTGGGATTGTAGATTTTCACTATAGATATGTTTTATAAATTAATGAGACAAAGCTTTATTGATCAGACTTTTCAGCTTTGGTGGGCTCACTTGGGTCAGCAGCAGTGATTCACAGCCATTAAAAACAGCAAAGCGCTTTACAGCATCGGTAAAAGAAGGTATCCAAAGTTCCGGAATAATATCTGTATTCTCAATATGCAGGTGGATCAGCTCAAATTTCTTATCCTTCCTATGGGCTTTACAGTCTACTCTTCCAATAAAGGTGTTGCCAAATAAGATGGGCAGACAGAAATAGCCATATTGCCTCTTTTCTTTGGGAACATAGCACTCAAGACGGAAGTCAAAATCAAAAACTTGTTTAACACGGTCACGATGAATAATGGAATTGTCAAATGGAGACAGCAATCTGACACCTGATCCGGTTATCTCATCAGATTTTTCAAGTAAATCATTCTGGATGAAAACATAAGAAAGACCTTCAATAGAAATTTTTTGTATTTCGCCCTTTTCAAGTAAGGATTGTAAAACCAAATTCACATTTTTTTTCAATGTATCACCTTTCCTGAGATGGGTGATCTGTTTTAACGTTGCAAAACCATACGCGCGGAGAGAAGTTTTGACCAAATATTCAGCAAATTCAAATGGAGTAGGTACTGTTGTATTGATGGATGAAGGCAATACCTTTTCTGTAAGATCATAGGTTTTCTGCATACCACTGCGCCCGCTTATCATCAGGTCTCCCTGCATGAAAAGTCTTTCCAGAGCCAATTTTGCAGGTTTCCAGTTCCACCAGCTTCCTGCTTTATTCTTTTTACTCTCAAAATCTCTTGCCATTTTGGGGCCTTCTGTGCGGATCGTATCTACTACATATTCCATGACCTTTTTATCTGCATTATAATAATGAGAATCATTTTGCTTTACATGAAGCATTTGGGGCAATGCATAGCGAAAATCCTGCATTGGAAGATAGGACGCGGCATGAAACCAGTATTCAAATACTTTACGTTCCTCTACCAGTTCTTCCAGGTAATTAGTCTGGAAATCAGGAATTCTTGTCCATAGAGTATGATGATGAGCCCTCTCTACTACAGATAATGTATCAATCTGTATATATCCGAGACGTTCCATAGCAGTAAGCACGGCTTTTTTTCCGGTTCCAAATGGCGTAGCTTGTACTAATCCCTGGCGCTCTAGTGTAATAAGCTGTAAGGTTTGTAATGCTGGTATCTTTTTCATATCAATAGGATACAAATGTATCGAATTAAAAGAGACAAAGTGGTGAGCATTCAGTTCTCATTTGACTTTTCGGAGCTTAAGTTTTTTGTATTTTAGCCTTATTCTCAATCAGGTGGCTGTTGTTCAGAGAAAAAATAAATACTGTTTTATATGAAATTTGAAGAATTGAATCCTGTTTTACAGGCTGAAATAGAAAAAGCAGAAGAGATTGCTATTGGCTATATCCATAGCAATATAAAGTATTCTCTGTTTATTTCTTTTGGAAATACTCATCTTAAGAAAATCATCGCTGATACATTGGATGAAGCTATTGATGCAGCTGTAGATGAAATTGAAAACTTGGAAGAAGAGACTGTTGTTTTGGTTTTTCACGAACTTATCCGATTAAATGATACTAACTTAGATGGCATCGTTTCTCAGGTTTACAATATTGATGAAGATACTGGTTACTCCTTCTGTCTTTTGTATAAAATTCAAGAAGGCAAAATAGAATTTCTTAAAAATAGAGTATTTTTAGGAGAAATAAGAAACTGCCTTATTTTTTAATAGGACTAACCTCTTTAAATTTAAATCAAAATTATTAAAACTAATAACACATCATGAATAGAATGACTCTGAGCTTTAATGAAAAAACAATGTTGGACAGCTTACTGTATGAAGCCTCAAAATCTGATGAAGTGAAACAGTCGAAAAGGGTAAGTGGCTATGTTTTCGCAGGAATGATTGCTGTAATCGGACTGTTCATGATGCTTTTCGAACCAATATTAGGTGTAGCAATCCTTATTGTGGGCGGCCTTTTTTATCTGATTTATCCAAAATTTGCCAGCCGTTACTATAAACGTTATTATACAACCATTGCTTTGGGAGAACAGTATAAAAGTAGTGAAGCCAATACTTTTGATGTAGAATTCAATAAAGAGTATATTTTGATTAAGAATGCTCAGCTTGAGGTTAAACACGCAATAGCTCATTTTGAATGGATTTCAGAGACCGGGGAAAATTTTTTTATTAACATGAATGCAGGAAATTATCTGATATTTCCTAAGAAACAGGTTCATAACCTTATTGAGCTAAAAAACTATTTCCATGAAATCTGTAGCGACCAGAAAATTCCCTATCATGAAGAACTGAATTGGGAATGGAAATAGTAAAAAATGATATCTTAATGATTAAGACTTATCTTGGTTACTTTGAAAGCATAGGATATTAAAACTAAAATTTTGTTTTAATTTCAAATATTACAACATTTCCCCTGGTTCTGAATGAAGTTTTCCTTTGGAAATTTTACTTTTTTTAAAATATATGGAATAAAACGCTCTATGAAACATACTTCATAGAACGTTTATTTTTAAATCCCTAATGTAAATAATCTGAATTTTTGTAAAACTAATTTTTTTTATTTTAATTATTTCATTTTCAATATATTGATGTTTATTGTTTGACGCTAGACGTATCTGTGACGTATGTAATAATGGGCTTGTAGTGTATCTATAGCGTATTGGTTTTCTTGGGTTGAGAAGCGAATAACTCTAATCTTGCATTGAAATTTTAAACAACAATATCGATTTAGAAAAAGCAGTTTAGAGCTATGGAAAAAGTACTCAGTATGCTCTATGTAACAAAAAACTTCTTTAGCTAAAACCATTGTGATACTCAATTTAAATACAATAAACACAGAATGAAAAAGTATCTTCTTCCATTATTTATAATGGTTTACTCGCTCAACTATTCACAGGTTGGCATCAATACTCCCAATCCACAGGGAATCTTCAATATTGATGGAAAAAAAGACAATAATGCAACTGGAAGTCCTACTGCAGGACAACAAGCCAATGATTTTGTAGTTATGGCTGATGGAAGTGTAGGGGTAGGAACTACATCCCCTGATCTGTCTGCAATAGTAGAACTTAATGTGAGTCAATTGGCATCAGGAAAGCAGAAAGGTTTTCTGGGGCCAAGAGTAGCTTTAACAGCCTACAATGATTCTTCTACAATTCCTAGCCCTGCTACTGGACTATTGGTTTTTAATCAGGGAACACAATCTACATTTACCTATGCAGGATATGTATATTGGGATGGCAGCCAATGGAGACCTTTGGATGGGCGTTTATTGCAACAGGGGGTCATAGGCGCTTTACGATGTACTGATGCTAATCTGGATCCGCTGACCTATACAGCTGGAACTCCTTTTCAAGGAACAATGACTATTCCTTATACAGGAGGAAACGGTGGAATATATTCTACCCAGACATTAGGACCTGTAAACGGACTTACCGCAACCATTACCCAGGGAAATTTTGCACAAGGTTCAGGCACTTTAATTTATACTATTTCCGGAACCCCGACAGTATCCAGTCCTAATACAACAGTGTTTCCTATTTCTATAGGCGGCCAGACGTGTAACGCAGAAGTTGGGGGAGGGAAAAAGCTCAGTCCGGGAGAGTACCAGTTTTTCACGTATGAAGTTCCAGCTACTACAACAGGTTTGCTGAGTACGATGATTTCGAATCCTCCTATTTTAGGAGGAAAAGTTAGGCTGGATCTTAGTTTTTGGTCCAGTTCCAATACAGGATCAGGTGGAGTAACTTACAACCCTAGATTGGTAAATGTATCTTCCAGTAATGTTAAAATGTGGTATGCTGCATTATCCAGTGTAGACCGTTTTCGCCGTGCTAATATTTTAGTAGCTCCGGGAGGATATGTGGAAACGGATAACGGGATCTACCTTAACTGGGGAGATAATATGAATAGCAGTTCCACGCCTATAAATTCTACAAGCAGTTCTGATGATTCACAGGAAATAGAAACCATAGATCTGGCGATTGACGGCGTTTGGTACCGGTTAACCATTTTTGTGTATGTAGATAACTTAAATGATACCATTCCTGCCAATAACATCAGGCGTATTCATATTACAGCACAAAGAATGTCTTCTTAATGTTTAGTTCCGGCGGGGCTCCGCCCCGCCGGAACCTTTAAATACTCTGTCTGATAAGAATAAGAAAAATCAAAATATTCTTTTGATTGACAGACTTAATTGATCTATTAAAACAAAACATAAACTAATTATAAATACTGTTTTAAAAGAAAAAAGAAATACGAATTATAAAAACATTCATATAGGAAATCTGATTGAGAATGCTGCTTCTGAAGCAATATAGAGCTGTCCTATATCTGTAATTTTCTTCACTGTACAGAAAATGAGGCCGGTGAAATGTATGCCTGCAGTTTTATAGCAGCCAGACGTTTTTAAATATAATAAAGAAATTCTGTAAATGTATTTTTTAACCAAAATTGACTATTTGAATGAAATATAAAAGCATTTTATTTATTTTTGTATTGAATTTCATGTTTTTTGCTCAATATTTATAAATTATGTTTCGTAAAATCTGGGATTATATAGCGAACAGACATATTGCTCCCAATACAGATCCGCTTGAGTTTATTGAGGCGCAGAGAATGAACTTATTTGCATTTTCCCTTGGAGCTGTTTTGATCTTTAACGGATGCAGAGATTTGTTATTTGGCTTGAAGGTCAATTTTTTCGCTTTAACGGCATTGGGGATCTTTTATCTCTTCCTTTTCTTCTTTACAAAACTACGTTATAACCATTTTGTGACGCTGTTTAGTTTGGAACTTTTGTTATTTATCATCTTCTTTTTTTCATCTACCACAGGTTTTGAAAATGGACTGTCATTATATTATTTTGTCATTATGCTGGCTTCACTGTTTATTTTTAACTCCAAAAAGACAGTCTGGTATAATCTTCTTGTTTATCTTACGGTACTTATTCTTTTTAGTATCAGTCATTACTATGATTTCAGAATATTTACCATTAAAGGAGCAGATAATGTTCTGTTTTCAGAAAATCAAAGACTGATTACTTTTTTGCAAGTATTTTTAGGCGTTAGTATCCTAGGGTATTTTATAGTCTCCAAACAATTCAAAATTGTGAAATTATACCAACAGGCTATAAGAAGTGAAAAGATTATTGCAGACATGAGAACAAAGCTCAATAGCAAAGATCAGATAGACCTGGAAGGTATTGTAAAACTGGCCATGAATGATGATATTGCCTTTATTCCTAAAGTAAAGCAGATGTTTCCCGGCTTGTATGATAATCTGATGGAACTTAACCCTGATATGAGTGGTGATGAATTTAAGCTTTGTGCTTTAATTAAGTTAGGTTTCACAACAAAAGACATTGCAGAGTATAATCACCTGGCAGTCCGAACCATTCAGACCAGAAAAAGCAGACTCAGAAAATCGTTTGGAATTTCTGCTGATGTTGATCTGTATAGATGGATTGATACGATATGATGAAAAATAAATGTTTTGAATTCTCTTCTTGCGAATCTCGCATTTAAAAGCCAATCACTGTTCAAAGATGAGAACTATGGTTCCTATAATAATCAATAAGGCACCAATCGCTGTTTTTACAGTAAGAGATTCCCCAAGGAATACCACGGAAAGAATAATTGTTAAAGCGATACTTAATTTATCTACAGGAGCTACCTGAGTCACTTTACCGGCTTGTAAAGCTTTAAAATAAAAGATCCAGGAAAGTCCTGTTGTTAATCCGGAAACCACAAGATAGATAAGATTATGTCGGGAAAGGGTTGGGATACCTTTATATTCACTTCGTGCCAGAACAATTCCCCAGGCTACCAGCAAGATAATCACACTTCTGATAGCAGTAGCAAGATTTGAGTTCACGCCTGTAACACCAATCTTGGCAAAGATGGCAGTCAGTGAAGCAAAAAATGCGGAAAGAATTGCATATACCCACCACATATGGTCTAGTTTTAAATAAATTCGTTAAAATAATAACACACTGTAATACTGAAATCTAAGCTACAAAATAATATTAAAACTTTCCTTGATCTGTGGATTTAAAATGAATTCAAAAACTTATTATTTTCCTCATCATTCGTTGACGACTCCACGTACATTTTTTTGTATCTAACAGAAGCTGTTTGTGAGTAAGGATTGGTATTTATTTTCTGAAATGGAATAAAAAATTTGTTTTTTGTAAAGAATTAACTAATTTTATCCCAACCAAGTAAACAATTTGTTTTGAGAACAACTCTTAAACCTATTATAGCTTACTATTAGCCTTCCAACCACAGGCTAATTATTCTTTTGTTTGGGTAAATCTACCCGAATAGGTTTCCATTTAACCCTATTATTTAATTGCATTGCTGATATAGGCAGTTTCTGTTATTCCCGATTTTGACGGCTATACCGATCAGATAAGGAATAGGAGAAGCTATTTCTGTTATGACTTTATAATGTTGAATAATAGGTGAAAAAAATTCTAAGAATAGTAAGCACCCATTATAATGAGTATAGAGTATACCTGGGTAGTAAAAGCCCAAAACACCCCCCTTTTGAAAAAGAAATGCAGCCATTGTGACAGCGAAAGGTTTCATTGCAGTGATAAATTCAGGCTGAATGCCCAAAAAAAGAACATCGATATCTGGTTAATTTACAGATGTGTAAAATGCAGCCACCGATACAATATGACCCTGTTTTCCAGAATCAGAACAGAATCCATCAGTAAGGAAATCTTTAATCGTCTTTCGGAGAATGATACGGATCTGGCCTGGGAATATGCATTTTCCCGGGAAACAAGAAAGAAAAATAATGCAGAGGCAGATTTGGAGAGTGTCGCCTATGAAATTCAGTTTGATGAAGTCTCTATAGAGCAAATGATGGCTTCTGATAGTGAAGTATTGAGTTTTAGAATCAAATGCCCTTTTGAGTTTAATCTCAGATTATCAACCGTGATCAGAACCTGTTTAAACCTTTCATCAAGTAAACTGAATCAATTAATGGAAGCAGATGCTGTTTTTGTTCATGAAAGATCTTTACAAAAGAAACATAAAGTTCAGCACGGAGATGTTGTCAAGATTCGTAAGGATACACTGAAGAATATTTTATTTAGTGAAGAAGCACACGCTGAAGTTATTTTAAAATAAGTTTGACTTTTATAAAAGATGAACCATTTCACAAGAAATGGTTCATTTATTTTATTATTCAAAATAGCTTTTTGTATACAACTTAATTTAAGAAGAAAATTCATCCAGCATATCTGCTGAAGGAACAAAAAATAAAGTTCCTGTTTGGGCAGTACTGAAATCCAGAATTCGGTCGTAGTTTCCTACAGGATCGCCAATGAACATATTGGTAAGCATTTTTTGCACTGTACTGAATGTACTTGCATAACAGATAAAATAAGTTCCCATGTCATTCGTGGAAACATTTCCAAAAGGCATATTGTCTCTTACCACCTTAAAATCATCACCTACATTGGCCAAGGCAATATGAGAATTTTTAGGTTTTACATCATCATCCATTTCAATATCCTGTTCCTTTGATCTTCCGATCACCTTTTCCTGATCCTCCACAGAAAGAGATTTCCAGGCATTCATATTATGGATATATTTCTGTACAAAAAGATAGCTTCCTCCTTCGTATTCAGGATCTGTATCTCCGATAATGGCAAAAAAATCACGATCTTTTCCATGTGGATTTTCCGTACCATCTACAAAACCTAAGATAGATCTGCTGTCCCAATACCGGAATCCCTGAACTTCTACAATACAGTCTGCAATTTCAGTCATGAAATCCGAAATGGTAGAGGCCATGTCATACGCCAGACTTTTTTCATCAGAACGGATATGAAAATGAAGATCTCCTCTTGTACTTACTGCAGTATGTTTACTGCCTTGTATTTCTTCAAATTTCTTAAATTCTTTAGGCAGTGGAGTAGGCAGCTCAAGCTGTAACCATGCCTCATACCCAATCCCTAACACACAGCTCGCTTTAGAATTCGGAAAACGGTCAAGAGCTGAATTGTTCAGATTGGTGACTAAAGCACAGATTCTCTGGAATACAGATTTAATTTTAGAAAGATCTGCATCCTGTTTGAAATTCCAAACCAGAAAATAGGTGTTGTTGTTAGGATAATCGGTGACATTTTGAGAATTCATGTTTTTTTGTGTTTCGTTTGCTGGCATTTTTACTTTTTCTAATGAATCAAATTTAATAAATGATAATGGTACCCCAATATTTTATTCTTGCGATAAACAATGTATGACATTTTTTTCACAAATCATTGTAAAGACTTTTCTGTTTTCTATCATTAAACAAGCTTCAAAATGAGTATTATTGTAATAACATTAACCTTCAACAAAATAATATGGAGCATTGGGAGATTTTTCTGTTCTTTTTGATAATTGCTTTTGTATACTCATCGGTAGGATTCGGTGGTGGATCCAGCTATCTGGCGGTATTAGCAATGTATAGTCTCCCTTATCAGGAAATTCGCTTAACAGCCTTGATCTGTAACGTAATTGTTGTAGTTGGGGGCGTATATATTTATATTAAGAATAAACAGATTGATTGGAAAAAAGTGATTCCTATTACTTTAGTAAGTGTTCCCATGGCCTATTTAGGAGCAATACTGAAAATAAGTCAGGAAACATTCTTCCTGATTTTAGGGGTTACCCTTATCATCGCTTCAATTTTATTATGGATTAAAACAGAAACTAAAGACGAAGAGAAACTGCTGTTGGAATCGAAATCTGCAGTGTTGGGAAATAGCTTTTTAGGAGGCGGGATTGGCTTTTTATCAGGATTGGTAGGAATAGGAGGCGGAATTTTCCTTTCTCCCCTGCTGAATCTTATGAAATGGGATACCCCAAGGAAAATTGCAGCCACTTCCAGTGTTTTTATATTAGTAAATTCTATATCTGGAATTTTTGGTCAACTTTCAAAATTATCCGTAGATATGGATTATTTCAGGATTTTAAGTTTATGTCTTGCCGTTTTTATAGGCGGACAAATTGGATCAAGAATGTCCCTGAAATGGAATCCTTTGATTATAAAAAGAATGACTGCAATCCTTGTATTGGTGGCAGGCATAAATGTTCTCATGAAATATTGGTAAAACCTTAGTTTAAAAATAAAATGAAACTTAAAATATTGGCTTTTGGAATCATAAAAGATATTTTCGGAGTATCAAAAAAAGAATTTGAGGTACAGGATAATCTCAATGTTAAAGAACTGAAAATGATCCTTGAAAATGATTTTCCCCAGCTCGTAAAATTGAAATCCTATTTCATTGCAGTGAATGAAGAATATGCAGAAGAGCATCAGATCATTACAGAGACAGATGAAATAGCGGTTATTCCTCCGGTGAGTGGTGGGTAAAACCTGTGAATACTCAAACATAACTTGTGTATTCGTGGCATTGTTTCACCCCAAAAATATACTTTATAGCATCAAAATCAAAAACGAAAAGAAATGATGGATATCAGAATAACAGAAGATACATTAGATATCACCGAATGCCTTACTCTGGCACAGGATCTTAGTAGTGGAGGGATCGCGACATTTATAGGAACTGTCCGGAACGTTACCCAAAACAAACCTGTCATCCGTTTGGAATATGAATGTTATCAGTCTATGGCGATAAAAGAAATAAAGAAGGTGGCAGATCAAGCTATTACATTGTTTTCTGTCCGCAATATTGTTGTTCATCATCGTATAGGAAATTTGTTTCCCGGTGATGCCGCCGTAATCATTGTGGTAAGTGATGGGCATCGGGATGCTGTTTTTGATGCATGCCGTTACATTATTGATACCATAAAGAAAACCGTTCCTATATGGAAAAAAGAGATTTTTGAAGATGGTGAAGAATGGGTTTCTGCTCATCCATAATTAAAGACCGGAAATTCGTATATTTACTATAACAGATTATTCAGATATGAAAACCAATACATTAGAAAATAAATCTGTACAGAAAATAGATATTGTTAAAGTAAAAGAAGACAAAAGTTTTCTCTATACTGATGATATTTCTGTAGAAGAACCGCTGGAAATCCGGATTTCCTATGGCTCAAAAGGTCAGAGGGTCAGTAAAAATATATCGGTAACGATGAGAACTCCCGGCAATGATGCGGAATTGGCTGCCGGTTTTCTATTTACAGAAGGAATTATTTCAGAATATCATCAAATCCAAACGATAGATCATCTACAGGCAGAATGCTCCAGAAACCGGGAAAATATTATTGAAGTGGAATTGGCTGAAGATTTTAGTCCTCAATTAAATCATGCAGACAGAAACTTTTATACCACATCCAGCTGTGGAGTATGTGGAAAAGGCTCTATAGAATCTATAAAAACAGTAAGCACTTTTCAGCATATCGAAAGGGAGCAGCATACCTTATTATTTGAGGTTTTATACCAGTTATCGGGAAATCTGCAGTCCTTTCAGAATAATTTCAGTGCTACAGGAGGGATTCATGCTTCCGGGATTTTTGACTTTGAAGGACAACTGCTGGCTCTAAGAGAAGATGTAGGAAGGCATAATGCATTGGATAAACTGATTGGACATGCATTATTTACCGGGCAACTTCCACTAAAGGATCAAATTTTGGTGCTGAGTGGAAGAGCAAGTTTCGAACTTATTCAAAAGGCCGCTATGGCAGGAATTTCAGCAGTTGCGGCAATAGGAGCACCATCCAGTTTGGCCGTAGATTTAGCAAAAGAGTTTGATATGACGTTATTAGGATTTCTTCGAGACAACCGGTTTAATATTTATAACGAAAGTAGTTTTCATAACATCGTTGAAAAGCAATCCCTATCAATGGACGAATAAGAATAAACCATTGATAAAAGCCTATGTATCTATGTGGTTTTAAAAAATAAATTTTACCACACAGGTACATAGATAAGAAGAATTAATCATTAAAAAGAAACAAATGAAAATAAGAATAAAAGACAACTCCATCAGATTTCGTTTAACCCAATCCGAAGTATCAGAATTAGGGAAAACCGGAATTATTTCAAGCTTTACAGAATTTGTAGACCGGCCGTTTATCTATACCATAGAAAAAACAGAAGACACCACATTGTCTGCAGCATTCATTGAAAATAGAATCGTATTGAAAATGCCCGAAGCCATGGTAGAAGAATTGGTTTCTACAGATATTGTTGGATTTGACGGGCAGACAGGAGCAGTAAAACTTTTGGTGGAAAAAGATTTCGTGTGTATAGATAATACTGTGGAAGATCAAAGCGATAATTACCCGAATCCCAATCTTAAATGTTAATCACTTTACAAAATAAAAGGTTATGGAAGAAAATAATAAAAAGAAAATAGAAGAAGAAATCAGCAGAGAACCTAATGCTGAGAATCCATTCACTTTACTTGACCTTAAGTTGACTCATGTCGAAAAATCGGCGGCAGGAATGCCTGCGGTACTGGCAGCTTTTAGTGATTTATTTGAAGAAAAAGCACCTATCCGGGGAATGAGAGCCCTGTTCAAAATGAATCAGATGAATGGTTTCGACTGTCCAAGTTGTGCCTGGCCTGATCCTGATGATGAACGCTCAGTTCTTGGAGAATATTGTGAAAACGGAGCAAAAGCCCTTGCAGAAGAGGCTACAACGAAAAAAGTGACGCCTGAGTTTTTTAAACAGAATTCTGTATATGATCTTGCCAAATTAGATGATTACCAGATTGGAAAAATGGGCCGACTTACCGACCCCATGTATCTGGCCCCCGGAGCCACTCATTATGAACCCATAAGTTGGGATAATGCCTTTAAAAAGATAGCAGCACATTTCAATGCATTGGAATCTCCTGATGAAGCAGCTTTCTATACATCGGGTAGAACAAGTAATGAAGCTTCATTCGTTTACCAATTGTTTGCAAAAGAATTCGGAACGAATAATATGCCCGACTGTTCTAATATGTGCCACGAAACTTCAGGTTCTGCACTACGTCCAACCATTGGAATCGGTAAAGGAACTGTAACCCTGGAAGACTTTTATGATGCTGAAGTAATTGTGATTATCGGGCAAAACCCGGGAACCAATGCCCCAAGAATGATGAGTGCTTTGGCAAAAGGAAAGAAAAATGGAGCCAAAATTATTGCCATCAATCCATTACCTGAAGCTGGGCTGATGGGGTTTATCAACCCTCAGAGTGTGAGAGAAATTCTTACCGGAGGGGTACAGCTGGCAGACCTTTATTTACCAGTGAAAATCAATGGAGATATGGCTTTATTGAAAGCGTTGGAACTCCTTTTAATCGAGTTTGAAAAACAAAATCCGGGTAAGGTTTTTGATGAAGATTTCATTAAAAATAAAACAGTAGGGTATGAGGATTTCATGAAGCAATTTGACCAGTATAAACTGGAGGAGTTGGCTGAACTTTCAGGAGTATCCAAGGAAGCACTTCATCAGGCCGCTGAAATGATGGCATTCAAAAAAAAGATTATCGTCAGTTGGGGAATGGGGCTTACCCAGCAGCCTAATGGAGTTGATATGATTCGCGAAATATTGAATATCCTTTTGCTGAAAGGAAGTATTGGTAAACCGGGAGCCGGAGTATGTCCTGTTCGTGGTCACAGCAATGTTCAGGGAAACAGAACGATGATGATTGATGAAAAACCTACGGATGAACAGCTCGATCGCCTTGAAAATTTCTACGGCTTTAAAGTTCCCCGCAAACATGGATATGATGTGGTACGAGCCATAAAGGCAATTCACGAAGAAAAAATAAAAGTAATGTTTTGTATGGGTGGGAATTTCCTTTCTGCCACACCAGATACTACATTTACTGCCAATGCCTTGAGAAAACTTAATTTACTGGTATGTGTTTCCACTAAACTGAACAGAGGACATCTTGTACATGGTAAAGAAGCTCTCATTCTTCCCACTTATGGAAGAAGCGATAAAGATATCGTCAATGGAGAAGTGCAAATTATTACAACAGAGAACTCAATGGGGGTTGTTCAGAGTTCAAAAGGGATGCTGGATGCCATTTCAGATAACCTCATCAATGAAACGCAGATCGTATGCCGCATGGCTATGGCCACGCTAGGAGACCGTGCTGTAGTGAATTGGCAGCGTTTCCATGATAGTTATGATGCGGTAAGAGATGATATTGAACAATGTATTCCAGGTTTTACAGATTATAACGTTCGTGTCAGACAAAAAGGAGGCTTCTATCTTCCCAATGCAGCAAGAGATGAACAAAGCTTTTCAAAGGAGCTTGGCGGCCGTGCACCATTTACATTAACAGAAATTCCAGACAATACATTGGCTTCCGATGAATATATGATGGCTACCACCCGAACGCATGACCAATTCAATACGACGATTTATGGTTTGGATGATCGTTACCGTGGAATTAAAAATGAACGCCGTGTTATATTCATGAACCAAAAAGATATTGATAAAGCCGGATTTAAAGCGGGGGATAAAGTGGATCTTTTCAACTATGATGATGGGATAGAAAGAGTGGCTCCTCTGTTTATTATTGTCTCCTATCAGATTCCTGAAAAGAATACCGTTACTTATTTCCCGGAAACCAATGTTTTGGTCTCGGTAAATAATGTAGTAAAAGAAAGTAATATGCCGGCTTCCAAGTATGTGAAAATCAAGATTAAAAAACACGATCCTGAAGTCTATAAAAAAGTAGACGAAATGCTGTACCAGGGAGCGATTCAAAAACCATAATTATTATTATATTGTTCTATGAAAAAAATACTGCCTATAACGCTGTTATTGCTTTCCGGCTGGGCATTTTGTCAATCCGGATTCAAATTGAAAGTGAGTGGGGAAGTTTCCACACCTTTAGAGTTGAGTCTCACAGATTTATCAAAGATGCCTAGAAAAGAAGCATCCCTGAAAGACAAGGATGGAAGTGTTCACAGGTATACAGGAGTTGCCGTTCAGGATATTCTTGCAAAAGCCGGAGCTCCTTCCGGAAAAGAGCTTCATGGAGAAAATATATCAAAATATGTATTGGCAAAGTGCACAGACGGGTATCAGGTTTTATTTTCATTAGCAGAGTTGGATGCTTCCATTGCAGATAAAAATGTTATTGTGGCAGATACCATGGATGGAAAACCATTGTCCGAGTCAAAGGGACCGCTTCGTCTTGTGGCAGAAGGGGAGAAAAAACCTGCCCGCAGCTCTTATCAGCTGGAATCTTTGGTAATAGGCCAGATTAAGAAATAAATTTTAAAATAAAAGCTTTACAAAAAACAGTATGATTATAAGGAAGAAGGAACATTGGTTTAAAATGCTTTTTGTATGGCATGGTTCAGTATTACCCGGACTGTTGCCACGCCTTTTTTTGCTTTTTATTTTATCGTTGGGCGTAGTCTATCTGCGCGGGGTTATTTTTTCCTTTAAAATTCCGCTTAATCCGGCTCCATTAACGTTATTTGGTTTTGTTCTCGCCTTATTTTTAGGATTTAAAAATAATGCCAGCTACGACAGATTTTGGGAAGGACGTAAATTATGGGGAGCATTGTTGAATACAGCTCGTTCATTGACCAGACAGGCTTTAACTTTGAAAAAGATAAAGGAGAGCAGTGTTTCTGTTCCTGAATTTATCAATTTATTAGGTGCTTTTATTTTTGCATTGAAACATCAGCTCAGAGGAACAAATGCTCATGAAGATTTAAAGGAAAGACTGAATGAAGATCAGTTAAAAATAATTTCTGCAGCAAAGTATAAACCAGCGGTCATTATGAGGCTATTGGCAGAATGGGTTCAGAGTGCAAAAGAGGAAGGAAGTATAGATACGATCCAGCAGTCCCGGTTTGACGAAAATTTTGATAAACTCTCTGATATTGTGGGAGGGTGTGAAAGAATTGTTTCTACTCCGCTTCCTTACAGTTACCGTGTTTTACTGCACCGTACCGTATATATTTACTGTTTTCTTTTACCGTTTGGATTGGTTGATTCATTGAGATGGTTTACTCCGCTTATTGTAGTGTTTGTCGCCTATACATTTGTGGCGTTTGAAGCGATAGCAGATGAAATTGAAGAACCATTTGGGACAGAAGCCAATGATTTGGCTCTGAATAGTATGAGTGTGATGATTGAAGAGACGATTCATGAAATGGCAGGACAGGAGATTACTGTATCTAAGAAAGAGCAACAAACAATCATAGACTGATTATATAGCATATTGTCAACGTATGAAATCTTCAGAAAAATTGGTTATTTACACGATTGGACATTCCACTCGTTCTTTAGAAGAATTTATTGAAATGTTGAAATCATTCAATATTGAAGTTCTTGCTGATGTTCGGAGGTTTGCCGGATCGAAGAGATATCCTTGGTTTAGTAAAGAAAATCTGGAGAAGGTATTGCCTGAACATACGATTGAGTATATCCATTTTGAAGCATTAGGAGGAAGGAGAAAAGTTCAGTCTGATTCAGTTAATAGCCGCTGGAGAAATGAATCTTTCCGTGGGTATGCTGATTATATGCAAACTGAAGAGTTTACCAAAGCTGTTGAAAAGCTTGAAGGCATTGCAAGAACAAAAACAACTGCGTTTATGTGCTCAGAAGCGGTATGGTGGAGCTGCCACAGGTCTATGATCTCAGATTATCTCAAAGCAAAAGGGTGGAATGTAGAGCATATTATGAATATTGGAAAAGCAGAAGAACATCCTTACACTGCCGCTGCAAGAATCAGCGACGGAAAAGTATTTTATTCAGATGCAAGTTTATTTGATTGATAAACTTTTACACACCTTATCTTTTTTTGAAAATTTTTGATTTTCATCTTAATATGAAATTGTTTGCCGTTTTATTATCAACTTCTGGTGTGAACTCAAGTATTCAAAATAAAAACTTTTGTGATTAAATAAACTATCAGTGCATTCCAGCAACGCCATTTTTCAGAGAAAACACTTTTTTTCCAGGAAATTTTTTTGTGATTTTTCTTGCCGCTTCCATACTTCGTTGACCCGATTGACAATAAATAACGATGGGATTTGAAATCGAAGAAATAAACGAGTAGTGATCATCCAATTCATCCAATGGAATGTTTTTTCCTCCAATATTAAAATCTTGATGCTCTTCTTTCGTACGGACATCTATGGTTTCAAAATTTTTCTGATCCTTCATAAATTCTTCAAAATTTATAAGCTGGATCGTCTGAGACAAGCCTGTAATCTGAACGGAAGTTTTCCTTAACTTAATGATTTGTACTCTCCCTGTCATCACATTCATCATCCATAGTTTTCCTGCTAAAGTTTCTTCAGATCGGATGAGATATTTTATAGCCTCGTTAGCTTGCATACAACCTACCATCCCTGCTAAAGTAGGAATGACACCGCCTTCTCTGCAATTAGGAACCTGAGATTCTTCTGCGTTAGGAAAAACATCACGGTAGTTGGGAGAATAGGTGCCGTCTTTTTGTAAAACATTCCAGATGCTTGCCTGGCCCTCATGTTGGTAAATTGCTCCATATACCAAAGGTTTTCCCACTAAAACACAGGCGTCATTCAACAGGCATTTCGTTTCAAAATTATCGGTTCCTTCAATGATGATATCAAATTCCGAAATCAGTTCCATCACATTAGAAGAAGTAATTCGTAATCGATAGGGGATAATGGAAACAGAAGGGTTTTGCTGCTGTAATCTTTTGGCTGCAATATTTACTTTGTAGGCTCCTACATCATCAGGTGTATATAAAATCTGACGATGGAGGTTGCTTAAAGAAACAATATCATCATCTGCAATACCAATAGTACCTACACCGGAAGAGACAAGGTATTGAGCAGAAGGACATCCAAGACCTCCCATGCCTACAATAAGAACTTTAGCATTTTTAAGCAGTTCCTGGGACTCAATGCCAAATCCGGGTAAAGCAATCTGACACTGATAACGTTTAAATGATGTACTCATAATTTGTTTCTTTTTTTTCACTTTTCTTTTAGCACGAATGCACGAATTTTTTAATATTCATGATTCAGTTTATTCCTTTTAATTTATCTATAAAAAGCCTAATCTTTATTATCAATTCCAATCACTACATTTTAGAATCTTATTCGTGTATTCGTGGCTCTCAATATTTTCCACAATCATCTGCCTAATTGTCGTAATCAACGAGAGAAAAAATCCTTGTGCCTTAAAACATACAGATAAGCAATTTTTGCTTTCGCGTTTCCAACAAAATTAATTTTTTAGAATTCGTTGTGCTTTTTCAGCATCTTCAGGTGTATTCACATTCATTAAAGCATCTGGATTATCCGGTTTTAAAATAAGTGTATCACTATTAATTAAAACTTTTCGTGGACAAGTGTTCCCAATCCCCAGAAAATTCAGCAGCAAAGGAAAGCTTTTAGGTTCCCAAATAGTAATCAATGGTTCAGGTAATCCATCAAAAGGACTTTCATAAGTTGTGGCTATCTTTTCAGGATTCCGGGACTGTACTAAGAACTCCAAAGATTTTGGATCCAATAACGGGAGATCACAGGCTACCACCAGCCATGCCTTATCTCTTTGAGCCCGTAATGCGGAAAGTATTCCACCAAAAGGACCCATATTCAGGAAAGTATCGGTAAGCGCGTTATAATCAGGGTCAAAATTATCCAGTTGATCCTGTCTGCAGGAAATAAAAACCTCATCACAAAACGGAGCTAAAAGATCTGCCGCAAAATAACGCTGTTCTTTTCCATGCCATTGAAGAAGATCTTTAGGTTTTCCCATTCTTACGCTTTTTCCACCGGCGAGAACAAGGCCGTTGATTCTGGGAATTGTATTAAGCTCGTCTGAAATCATTTTTTCCACCTGATTTTTCTATTAATTTAATTTCTTTGATGACAATATCATGACTCAGTGCCTTGCACATATCATAAATGGTTAATGCTGCAACAGATGCCCCGGTTAATGCTTCCATTTCCACACCGGTTTTAGCTTCTATACTTGCAGTGCATTCAATGACAATTTCGTTGTGGTCGTTCAGTTCTATGTGTAAATTACAATTATCAAGTCCAATTGGGTGGCAAAGAGGAATGAGGTCACTCGTCTTTTTAGCACCCATAATTCCTGCAATCATAGCAATCTGGAAGACAGAACCTTTTTTGGTTTTGAAATCGTCTTGTTGTAAAGCCTCTAATACATTGTTTGGTAAAGAAATAATGGCTTGTGCAACGGCTTTTCTCTTGGTTACACTTTTTCCACCAACATCTACAATGGCAGGCTCTCCGTTTTTATTAAGATGGCTAAATTCTGACATATATTCTTTTTTAAACCACAGATATAAATTCTATTAGCTATGAATGCACGAATTTTTTTAATGTCTTTTGCATTATAGTCCATAGGCTCATAACTTTTTAGGAACTCATTAATTTTATTTGTGATATTTTATACGTTATTTTAATTATTATACTTCCATACCCGGTATACTTCCCCCTTTTTAAAGCTATTCTGTTCTAAAGGAAGTTCCATAAAAGCATTGGTATCTGCAAGATGAGAAAAATCTCCTGATCCATTGGTATTAACTGATTCAGCCGTGAGCTGTCCCAGTTGGTTCGTTCCCAGTTCCACCTGTACAAAATATTGGAGTGAGAAAGGAACTTCAATATCATTCTGTAAAACAGCAAACTGTGGTGAGCTTCCAGTTATTTCCAGAGACTTTTCCAACCATGGAATAAAATACCGATGCAGGCACATAAATACCGAAACCGGATTTCCCGGAAATGCAAAAACAAGTTTCTGAGCATTATTTTTACCGAACCAAAAGGGCTTTCCTGGTCTTTGTTTTATTTTGTGAAATAGCTTTTCTATCTCAAGCTCTTCACAAACCTGAGGCAAATAGTCAAATTTCCCCATAGATACTCCGCCACTCATCAGAAGAACATCATATTCTTGAATGCAGCGGGAAATTTCTTTTTTGATCTCTTCATAGTCATCGTTGAGATGAAGAGTATCAGCTTCAATATGGTATTTTTTTAAAACAGATTGTACGGTGATTCCATTGGAACGCCTTAACTGATAAGGAGATGGGGTTAATTCCGGGTTTACCATTTCATCTCCCGTAGAAATGATAATGATCTTAGGCAATTTTTTAACAGCTATAGTAATTTTTCCAATAGATGAGGCTATTCCAATGATCGCTGGAGTAATTGTCTGATTAGCTTTTACCAGAACTTCGCCTTCTTTTTTATCCCTGCCTCTCAGATGGATATTCTGTCCTTTTTTAATATCAATAATAATACTTGCGACCCCGTTATTGATGGATAGATCTTCATATCGGATGACAGTATCTACTGAACGGTCTAAAGCAGCCCCAGTCATGATTTCTATACATTCGGTTTCTGAATCAATAGCTACAGAAGGTTCTCCTGCAGACTGTATAGCTTTAATAGGGAAGGAGCGGATTCCTTTTTCATAAGCACTATATTGGATGGCAATTCCATCTACAGTAGGACGGTCAAAAGGAGGTAAATCCCGATCGGCTTTGAGGTCCTCGTCCAAAATTCTTCCTAATGCGTGGTCATAAGAAATATATTCTCTTCCAAAGTTATTCGTTTGGGAAAGTATAATCTCTTCTGCCTGTTGTACGGTAATCATTTCCATAGTTATCCTCCTATTGTTGCCATCGACTGATGAATGGATAAAGCGTTCAGACTTTGTCGTTCTGCTTCCCATCCGTCTTTGGGTTTATGATGTATGCTGTTGATAATTATATTTTTCAATTCGTTATCGGTTGCTCCTGAACGAATGATATCTTTTAAATTAATTCCACCCCCTTCGTAAAGACAGGTTCTCAATATACCGGAAGGAGTTATCCGTATTCTGTTACAATCTCCACAGAAAGAACGTGTATAAGCGGCAATAATGCCGATATTTCCTGTAAAACCAGGTATTTTGTAATTGTAAGATGTGGAACTTTTAGGATCTTCTATTTTTTCTATCTCAGGAAAATGATTGCTGATGTAAGTATAAATTTGTGGATAATTCCATTTTGGAACTATATCCGCATTATCATTTCCATTGAATGGCATTTCTTCAATAAAACGGACATCCACCGGAAGCTCTTTTGTAAGTTCAACCAAAGGAATAATATCCTCAGTGTTTTGATTGTCCATTACTACTGTGTTAATCTTTACTTTGATGTGATGTTTCAATAAACCATTCAATGTTTTCATCACTTTATCAAAGCTTTTGCGGCGGGTTATTTTGAAGAAACGGTCTTCATCCAATGTATCAAGGCTAAGGTTAACCGATTTTATTCCAAATGCTTTCAGTTGCGGAATATATTGCTCGGTAAGAAGCCCGTTTGTCGTTAAACTTATATCCGTAATTCCATGAAGCTGCGATATTTTTTCAATAAGGCTAATGCAGTTTTTTCTGACAAAAGGTTCACCTCCGGTTATTCTGATTTTGTCTACACCAAGATGGGTAAAGACGGAACATATTCTAAGCATTTCTTCATCAGTCATCAGGTCATTTTGCTTGATCCATGCAAGCCCGTTTTCCGGCATACAATACGTACATCGGAGGTTGCATCTGTCTACAACGGCCAGCCTTAGATAATTGATATGTCTTCCGAATTTGTCTGTTAACATATGAGTATAGGAAAAAGAACCTTACACAAATATACTTATTGTTTTAACGATAAACTAGAAATATAAATATTGAAAATGAAGTATGATAGAGTAGAGATGTTGGCTTTAAAAGCAAGATATATAGAATGATAGAGTTAGGGTTGATTGTTTTTTAATGCCCTTATTGATAATAAACGATATGAAAATATGATATTCTTATCACAGTTTATGATATTTCCGGACGGAGAAGAAGAGTGTATCTTTGCACCCTGCTAAAAATAATAGGAAATAAAATATATTGCAATGGTAACACAAAACAATATATGAGGTATTTTCATAAATTAGTATTGAAAAGAATGGGATGATAATAGATAAAGAGTTGATTAATAAAAATTCAGTAGAAGAAGTGTTTAATAAAGGAATTGACGTTGTTTTTCAGGATGAGATCAGTGGTGATTCACTCAACTTTTTTCCTGAGAACTGTTTTACCATTATCTTATTGGATCAATGTGAGGGTGGAAAATGTACAACCGGTCTGAATCAATATGGTTTAAAAGCCCAGCAATTATTCATCCATCTTCCCAAAAGAGAATACAAATGGGAGCTGGCTCCTCATACTATCGGAAGACGACTGATTATTAATGATGCTATTTTGAAGACATTTTCTCCGACCCTTAAATTCACTTTTTCTTCTTATAGTAAATATGAAATGATAGCGCCTGATGATGAAACCTATCACAGATTCAGTCTCGAATTTAATGCCATCAGGAAAGAAATTGCAGCTGATGTTGTATTTCCGGAACTTATTAATGCACGGGTGCGTCTTTTGGCACTTATTATCAACTTATGGGTAGAGCATGCTTTTGGGAATAAAGCATTAAGCACGCCGGATAATCTTGCCTTTCGTTTTCACATGCTGGTGGACAAATACTATAAAGCACAGAAAAATGTGTCTTTTTATGCCGACAAACTCTGCATAACCCCTAATTATCTGGGTGTTATTTGCAGAAAACAGTATAATATTTCCCCTCTTGAGTTTATTAAAGAAAGAATTATTCTTGAAGCCAAAAATTTACTTCACAGCTCAGATAAATCAATCAAAGAAATAGCGTTTGAACTTGGATTTCAAAACTTTTCTCATTTTTCGTATTTATTCAGAGTGAAAACCGGATCTACTCCGAAAAATTACAGGAAGAGATTGGAGGAAACCAAACTGGGTTCAGAATAAATATCAGACCTGCATCACTGTACGGAATGCACTTACAGCATTCCCTGTAATTCTGATCAATTCAGGAATATGATTTTTTATGGTGACCTCAACTTTCATCTGTCCGATTCTGTTGATAGCTTCTCCCTGTCTTCCAGTGAATTCAAACGTTTCATCAGAGACTTTTACAATTTTATTCTGAATAAGATAACCTCCTAATGGTCCATTCGCATTGCCTGTAACAGGATCTTCCTGGATACCGATAGCAGGAGCAAACATTCTTCCATACGTTAAAATATCCTTATCATCAGAATCAAAAGTAAATACAAAGTAGCCATTACAGCTGATTTCTTTACTAAGATGGGCTAAAGCAGTAAAATCAGGAGTAAGATTATTGAGCAGAGCTCTGTTGTTAATACCAATCATAACTTTAGAGTGACCTGTTGAAGCAATCTGTATTGGACAATCTTTGTTAAGATCATCCATTTTTAATCCTAAAGCCTCAATGATTTTCTGAGTGATTGAAGGGTCAAAAGCTGGTTCCAGACTAAAACTTCCCTGAGTCATCGTAATCAGATAGTCATTATTTTCTTTTAAAATATCAATAGGTAAAATACCAACCTGAGTGTTGATTTTGATGGTACAGGAATCTAATTTATCTTCTATCGCTTTTGCATACAGAGCACCAATGGTAGCATGTCCACAGATAGGAACCTCAGTGGTGGGAGTGAAGTAACGTACATGATAATCAAAATAGTCATTCTGATCAGGTTTGAGTACAAATGCTGTTTCAGAATTATTGAGCTCCCTTGCAATAAGCTGCATTTCCTCAGGGGTCAGGTTTTCAGCACCTAATACAACCCCTGCAGGGTTTCCTTTGAATTTTTCCTTTGTAAAAGAATCAATTTGATACACGACTACTTCCTTCATCATACCTTATTAAAATCAGGATAAAGATAAGTATAAATGAAACGATTTACATAATATTTAACCACAGATGCACGAATAAAATCATTCGTGCATTCGTGGCTTAAAATAAAAATAAGCGGTCAAAATTGTATCACAGATAAAATCCCTGGACCTTAAAACGTATTGAAAAGAAAAATAACATCTTTACGCTTTCCAGTACAAATAATATTTAGTCCCATTTATTGACTGTAGAAACTGAATATTTTCCGGCTCCGGTAAAGAAGAAACTTATACCCACCAACATATAGATCACTAATAATTCAAGCGCCCATCCACCAAAATCGTTAAGTTTGAAAATATTAGCCGTTTGAGCAAGAACAGTGGCTGTAAAACAGTTGGCAGCAAAGATTAAACCTGCCAGACGGGCCCTGAAACCTACAATCAGCATAATTGGAGCAATAATTTCACCCGCAAATACTCCGTAGGCGAAGAATGAAGGTAAACCATGCATCATCATCATATCTTCAATAAATCCAACCCCGTGGATCAACTTGTTAACTCCATAAACTGACATGGGGAATCCAATAGCGATTCTGCTGATTAATAGTCCTAAATCAATGTCTTTTTTCATTTTATTATTATTTAAAAGTTATATTTTACAAATGCCCCAACATTTTCAAGGGTCTTTTTAGCATTGTTGAACTGGTCGAAGTTGGAAGCCACTCCATACATTATTTTGTCCTGTTTTACTCCCATGCGGATAAACTGAAGGCCTCTCGGATAACCGCTGTCATCCAGATTACCAATGGCTAGCACACTGAAATATCCCTGTAAGTTTTCCTTCAGATAAGGAGTATATTCAAATGATACCGACTGTTCAAGAGAAAACCCTTTCTGATAGGTTGTTCCAATAGAGTAGGAAAGGGAATAACTGGGTTTTGCAATGCGGTACTGTACATAAAAACTGAAAAACGCCCCCGGATTTTTCATTCCTAATGCTGTATTTACGCTGAATCTTTTGGTCAGATTATAAGCAAGTGTATTTCTAATAAAGAATATATTTTCTTTGTCTTTGGTATATTCTGTATCAAATAAAGTGAGATTGTTGAGCTTTAGCCGATCATTAAAATAATAATTGACATTGTGCATATAGGTATAGGAACGGTGCCCTAAAACAAGATCCGGGGTAAAGTTTAGTTTCTGTGCATTCAGACTTAAAGAGACTGATGCAAGAGCTGTTATGGCGATAATTTTTGCCTTCATATTGCACTCATTAAATTTCTGAGAGCAAAATTATTCAGGCACGAACGGAATAAACTTAAGATATCTTAAGAAATGTCAGACAGGTGTTTTTTTCTTAAATAGCTCAGGTATTCTACAGTGATTCCGAGGTAGGAAGCAATCATATACTGAGGAAAACGCTGTTCGATATTACGGTAACCCGTTACAAAATTTCTATATTTAGTGTAGGCATCTACTCTTGAGTGTTCAAAAGTTCTTTCCTGTAAGGTAACATAAGCTGATTGCATTTTCAGACGCCAGAATTCTGAGATAGCAGGAATTTCTTTATACAGTAACTCTAAATTACTTTTACTGATCTGAACGATCACAGCATCTTCATTAGCTTGAATAAACATTCTTGAAGGAAGTTCACTCAGATAACTGTACAGATCATTGATCCACCAGTTTTCAATACCAAGTTGGGTGATATTTTCTTTGCCTTTTTCATCGATGTGGTAAGCGTACAGACTTCCCTGGGCAATGAAACGCATATGTCTTGAAACTTGTCCTTCCCGAAGCAGATACTCTTTCTTTTTGAGCTGAATACATTCCAGTTTTTGAGTCACAAGATCAATTTCTTTTTCCTTTAAAGGGACTATTTCCTGAAAATGTTCTGTCAGTTGAGAAATAATAATATCTGTATCCATAATGAAGTTGTAATATCACCTGTTTTGCTTACTGGCAGGCAGATAATGCCCAAATTTACGTAAATATTATGGCAAACATCAAGAATGATTTGTATTGAGATTAGGTCTTCAGATATGCTGAAGCCCGGATGACCAAATTTTACTATCTTAACTGAAGCAATTGTAAATCCTCTAAATATGAGCTATTTTGATAATGAATTTCAAAAATATCTTGCAGAATTGGTTGAAACAGGTTTTGAATTTGTTCGTAATAATTCTGAAGAAGTAGATGCTGTTTATATTATCGGATTAATAGAATCAGGTTATTTTTATAAAGTTTTTTTTGAGATTAATGGGTATCTGGTGAAATCTCATAAAGTGAATGAAGTATCGGACACACAGTATGACATCAGCAATGAAAAAGCTTTTGGTATGTTAAATAAAGGCAATCAGATTTTGAAAAATATAGAAGAGCTATTTCAAAATGACGGGAGAGAAGCTCCAAGAATATTTAAGTTATCATATCATCCTAAAACCGATAAATTCAATAGTGACTTTAGTTATGATAAAACGTTTACTGGGCATCAGATCAAAACGGCACAGGATGTCTATGAAGAATGGTTTATTCAAATTGAAGAACTGGATGGGTAATATTTAGTTTACCGTTGTGTTGGAAGGCAGTGATTTGATAGCCAAGGGTACTTTAAATCGGGATGACAGATTGTATCCTCTAAACCAAAAAAATCTATAGATCTTGAAAATCCTTATTCAATATCTGAAGAAACTATCCACAAATCATAGTAAAGAATCTCAAATAATTGATTACTAATAAGATTATTCCTTCGTCAGAAATTGAAAACTCAATGTAGTCAATGGCAAAAGCCAATTTATATAACTTTTGAAGCAGTTTCTTCTTCCTTATAAAAATTCAGAGAGGAAGGATTTACTTTAGAATTGGAATACTATTTGTAATGCAATACCAAAACTTAAAATGATAGAATTTGTTAGCAATCAAATGTTTATGTTGAGCTGACAAATGATTTGAAAATTTAACAATGGTTATTCTAAAGTAATTAAAAAAATGTTCTCTTCTCAATTAAACACAATATTTTATTCATATATTTTCTTTTTTTTATTTCTGCTGTGTTGTACCGGATCGGCGTATGGTCAGAGATCCTTTTCATATCAAAAATTTGATAGTATTTTGCTTAAGAAAACAGAATCACTCCGAATCCAGGGAGATTATGAAAATCTTGTCCGGCTTAATAAAAACTATCTGAAGATTGCGGAAGAAAAAGATTATAAGGAAGGAATTATCCTTTGTTATATCAATATTTCCAATATTTCAGCAACCATCGGAAATTATAAAAGAGGATTGTCTTATCTTTCCTTGGCTGAAAAAGAACTTAAGAAAGTCAAGAGTTCTGTTTTAAAAGCAAGACTCTATCAGGAGCAAAGTCAGCTAAATGGTGTAATAGGCCTTTATAAAAGTGCTTTGGATTTGAATGCGAAAGGTTTATATTATCTAAAAAATATTCCAGATACAGAGAAAAGAAAATTTTATCTGTATAGGCTTTATGCCAACAGGGCAGACTTTTTATATAAAGTAAATAAGGCAGATTCTTCCTATATTTATTTACAGAAAGGAAAAAGAATTGACGGGCAGGGAGTTTTATTGAATACCCTTTTAGCCAAACATCATTTGATGTACACCAAAAGAAAAGATTCTGCCCTGATTTATCTTCAGAAAGCTTCAGAAAAGATTGTCAATACAGGTAAAGCGAATGTTCAGAGTGGATTTGTCTATCTCACTTATGGAGACTATTATTTTACCCAGGAAGACTATAAAACAGCATTGGAGTACTATAATAAAGCATTGGATTGCTACAGTAAAACCAACAGACTCTATAATATTCCCGGAATCTATGAATCTATAGCAAAAACGTATAAAATGCTCAATGAACCTCAGAAAGAAGAAGAGGCGATGCAAAAATATACAGAAGAAAAAACTGCTCTGGAAGATATTCAGAATGAAGCGATCAATATTTCAATAGATCATATGCTGAGCGATAAAGAAGAAGAATCTAATGGAGCTCAGAACAAAATTTATCTTTATATCGTCTTTATTGTTATTTTATCTCTAGTTATTGTTATTTTATTCTATCGACATAACAAAGCATTAAGACAAACGAAAGATGAATTCAAAAGCGAAGCACTTTTGTTGAAAAGCAGGATCAATGATTCTTTCGATGAGTTGGTAGGTTTGGCCAAAAAGAATGATTCTACATTCTTAGTAAGATTCCAGGAAATTTATCCTGATTTTTGTCCGAGACTTCTGGAAATCAATCCAAAACTTGGGGCTTCAGAACTGACATTTTGTGCTATGATAAAGCTTAATTTCACCTCAAAAGAAATTGCCGAATATACCTTTATTCAACATAAATCTGTACAACAGAAAAAACACAGATTAAGAAAGAAACTTAATGTTCCTACTGAACAGGAACTGTTTATTTTCTTTGATTCTTTATAAATACAAATTCTCATAGTGAAACGGCAGGGTTTCAAAAATCTTTTTTTTGCTGATTTTTTATAGATATTTTTCGATAAATGCTTTATTTATGGCAAAAACAGCAAATGTGGTATAAATGTAGTATGATAAAATTGTTGTTTTTTAAATAAGTTTTTAAAATTTGCAAAAGAAAAAAAGATGCAGAAATAGAAACCTTAAAAAACAATGAAGATTCTAAAAACACAATAATGACCCCTCTTTATGATCACGAAATTGAAGTAAAAAGGAGACTGAAAAATGATAAGATAAATTTAATGGCTAACTGAAATAAATGTTAGAAAAAATAAGTAAATTCATCTATTAAATTAAACATATATGAAAAATGTAAAACAATTTATTACAGCAATGACTGTTGTAATGTTCGCTTCAGGAGTTTCTGCTCAACTTAGTCCCAAAGGTGCCGGTTCAGATAAAGATAAGCACGGATGTAAAGGATCTGCAGGATACACATTCTCAGTAATAAAAAACGACTGTGTAAGAATTTTTGATGAAAAGATACAGTTGAAAGAAGTAGATTCTAAAAAATCTTATACTTCTAATGCAGTAGTAATTCTTAGCGAGGACAGTAAAAAAGCAGAAATATTCCTACCTGCATCTGATGGAAGCTTAGTGCTGGATAAAATTGCTTCTAAAAAAGGAGTGATCTATAAAAAAGGCCAGTATACTCTTACAAAAAACAAAAATGCTTATACATTAAGACTCGCTAAAAAAGTAGTGTTTAAAAGCTAAAAAAATCATTAGTATCAAGCACGATTGATTTTTAGATATAACTACGTGAAGGCTATCTCAAATGAGATAGCCTTTTCTGTTGTGAAAAAATCTCTTTATTTATCCTGCCCAATGTCTAGTCGGTCAAATTTTCCTTCAGTATTCTTATGAAACCTGAAAAATACAGGAAAAGTTCCCCATTGTCCGGCTTTAAAATTTCCGTGAATGTTCTTACTGTCATTTTCAACACGGTCTATGCTGAGAAACATTTCTTTGCCAAGGGCATTGGCAAAAAAGGCTTTAAAATCTACTTTATTGCCATCATCAGTCATGGCGGGATTTTTAATAAAGAAACTATACCAGTTTTTATCTCCCATCTGAAGAGCTTCTATAGCTTGTTTTACTTGAGAATCTGTTATTTTTGATAAATCCATGGTCTGTTGTTTTTTTGAAGTTAATGTTGAGGTTTGTTTTTTTTTGGCTGTATTCTGGCCACAGGCTGTATTGGAAGATCCTATAGCCAATAGTATGATAAGATTAAAGTATTTCATACCAATATTAATTTTTAAGAGGATGTTGAAGATAAATAATCACCAGATTGAGGAAAAGAAAGGGGAGTTCTATCAAGACTCCTTTAAAATCCTTATCCATAAGATGAAAACAGATAATTAACAAAATGCCTGCAGCCATTAAAAAGTTTCCCCAGATAAAGGTTTTAGGAAATAGAATCAGTAAGGAGGCAAGGATAGTAATGGCACCATTAATCATCAGTCCGGTTTTGTCAAACCCCCATTTTCCGAACATGGTCGTCATTTCAGGTTTACCGGAAAACATAGCAATTCCCTGTTTAAACCCCATAAAAACAGCGGTAAGCATAAGGAAAGAATTTATAATTTTAAAAATCATATCGAGTGTTTTTTATATTAATTTAAATAATAAATGAATACAAATATGCACGAAACGAATGAAGTATGTATGGTGAGTTTTTCGGAATTTTAAAATTCAGTCATGATGCTAAAGTTTCCAAATATTATTAAAAAAATAACAGCTCTTATTTTCTTAGCCTGAGATTATCAATCATTTCTCATTTCTTATTCTAAAAAAAACCACAGCTTATGTAACTAAACTGTGGTTTTTGATAACTAAGAACTATTTAACTATGACTCTGTTTTCAGGTAACCAAAATGTAATGCAGGTTCTTTCCCGAATAAACACGACAAAATATTTTGAAACTCGTGGATATATTTACATTTTATGGCATTCCCATAAATTTTCAACCCTTCCAGTATTTTTCTGGAACTCAGGTCGATGTCATATTTTATAAAAGCTTCCGGTCTTTCATATCTGATACTTTGATCGGAACTGTACGTTTTTGAAAATCCCAGTTTCTCAAGCCATTCTTCCGTTATTTTAATAGGCTTTATGGAATCAGTCGGAACTGAAATACTGTGAATATCATTTTCAATTTTAACAAAATATGCCTGCTCTATACTCTGAAAAATTTCAGTGATCGTATAAATCTGATTTTTGTACTCGACTAAGTTTTTGATTTTAAGATCTGCTGCGTTCATAATATTTTGAATTTTTAGTGATGATATGGAAATTTATAAGTATCAAATAGTATGCCTCGCATTGTAATGTAAGACCATGTTTTCGTGAAGATTAGGTTAAATTTTTAATATAAAAAATTAAGAATATGTTAAAATAGAAAGGAATAAGTGTTTAACGTGATTTTTACTCTAAAATAAAATGTGGTACGTGTGTGGTATCAAATTTTTTTTGCTTTTGGAGAAGTATTGGCGGTCGCTAGCAGAAGTGCAATGAGTACAGCAACAACAAGAAAAGCAATAAAACTGTTCCAGGAATAAGAATGAAGAAGATATCCGGTACCGCTTCCCAAAATACTTGAACCAAAATAATAGAACAGCCAATAAATGGACGTTGCAGAAGATTTCCCCCGTTTGGCATAAAGTGCGGCCATCTGGCTTGCCATAGTGTGTGCGGCAAAAAATGAAAAAGTAAATAATCCAAGACCAAAAATGAGGAGATAAAGATTCTTTGACAGTAATAATAAAGCACCGGCTACCATACAAAGGATGGCACATTTCAGAATCGTGTTTGCAGGAAACCTTTTAGAAAGCCGGCCCACAGCCATTGTCCCAAAAACTCCGAAAATATACATCAGGAATATGAAAGCAATGATAAAATGGCTTAACGAAAACGGTTGAGCCTCTAGCCGGAAGGTCAGATAATTGTAGACGCTCACAAAAACTCCCATGAGAAGAGCCGCTATAAGGTATAACCTGAGCATATAAGGATTGGTAAGGAAAAACTTCATTTGTTTTACCTTAAGATGGTAATCTGTTTTCTGAGGGTTAAAAAAATTGGACTCAGGAAAAAGCTTCCAGAATATTGCTCCCAGGATAAAGCTTTCTATTCCAATCACTAAAACGGCATTACGCCAACCAAACTCTCCGGCTAAAATGGTAGCCAGTATTCTTCCACTCATTCCTCCAATAGTATTTCCGCTAAGATACATGCTAATAGCAGCACCTATAACAGCAACACTTACTTCTTCTGTGAGATAAGCCAAAGCAACTGCTGAAACTCCCGAAACTACAAATCCTTTACAAATCCCGATAGCAATCAGAAGACTGAGACTAGGGATCCATGTTGAAATAATGGTGAGTAAAGCAGATGAAATCAATGAAAAGGTCATCAGACCCTTCCTGGAATAGCTGTCTGCTTTAAAAGCAAAAAACAATAATCCGAGTGCCATTCCAATAGTAGATGATGAAACCAGTAGAGAGGTATCTCCAACAGATACATTGAAATGTTCCGCAGCCATAGGCAGCATCGGCTGAAAGAGGTAAAGCTGCGCAAATACCGAAAGGCCGGAAAAAAAAATACAAAGTTTTATATATCGGAAACGTCGGCTTCCCTGATCTGCTTTTTCCAATGGATTTATGATTTTTTTCAATTAAAATGCAGTGATATCATAGAAAATAAGGTGCTGTAAATTTCCCGATTATTTTTTAATTATAAAAATCATTATTTCAATCATTGTGATAGGAACATATTATAGTATAGGGTAGGGATACTGGAAGAGGGAAGCAGGATATTAATATTGAACATTCACGACCAATTAGATCAAGCGCTTTTCCCAATTAATAAAATGAGATTATATAAGCTTTTGAAAACTCAATAACTTCCTTCTTTCAGCTTATTGATACACTGACGATTAATGCATCATTTCATACACTTTAATGAGCTCTGCAATATTGGCCACATCAAGCTTCTGGAAGATCCTTTTTTTGTAAGTACTTACTGTTGACATCTGAATATTGAGCCTGTTGGCAATTTCAAGGTTTCCGTTTCCGTCAGCTAAAAGCTTAAAAATTTCATATTCTCTGGATGACAGTTTTTCAGCAGGGTTGCTTTTTTTATTCTGAATGATAAGTCCAATCAGCTCTGTAGGATAAAAATACCCTTTTTCAATAACGGTGCGTACTGCATTTTTAATTTCTTCCTCACTGCTTTGCTTGTTCAGGTAACCCTCAGCACCTTCCCGGATGTATTGTATGGCTACATCTTGGTCATATCCTGAAAAAACGAGAATTTTTATAGTATTCTGTATGGCTTTAAGTTCAGAAATCATCTTTTTATATTGGGTTCCTGGCATGTCAATATCTAAAATAATAAGACTGTAATCATAAGATTCCAGCATTTTCTTTACTTGTGCATAGTTTTCTGCAAAATCTATCTTCAGTTCCGGAAATCCGGTTTCAAGGACCAATGCGGTACCTGCCCTGACTACATAGTGATCATCAGCAATTAAGATTCTTTCGTTCATGGTAAATTAGTTTTATTGAGCATTAATTCCACAATGGTTCCCTGGGGCTGGTTATGTCTGAAACAGATTTCAGCATCTATTTTTTTTACCAAATGAATAACCATGTGCAGCCCAAGACCTTTTCCTTTAAAACTTGGAGTCTCTAATTTAGGGTTTTTAAATAAATTCATGTACATGTTAATCTGTTCATCCGGCATTCCTGTTCCAGTGTCAGAGATCGTTATGGTGATTTTTTGATTAATTTCTATTGCATTAAGGTATATTTTGCCATCAAAAGTGTTTTTTACGGCGTTATCAAGAATATTATGGATAATCGCAGTTAAAATACTTTCATTAACATTGGAATATACATTGTTTTCAGCTGTACTAATGATTTGGGTTCCTCTCTCTTTTGCTATTTCACAGAAGAGTTTTTTCTTGATCTCCAAAATCCTGTTGATGGGGTATTCTTCTTCTTCAAAAATATTCTCAGCCTTGTAAAGTTCAGTATATTCCTTTAAATTCAGGGTGAATTGGTAAAGCTGTTCAGAAGACTTATAAATACTGTCAAAATACTTTTTCTGAAGTTCCAGATCATCAGATTCATGAAGTTTCTGAGAAAGCATCGCTATAAATCTGATAGGAGTGGTAATATCATGGCTGATAGTTTCCACCAGCTTCTTCTGATATTCGGTTTCCTTTCTTAAATCACTTTTTACTCCTTCAAGAGTGAGTGAAGTCTCTTTTAATTCTGAATTCTTATTGTGTACAATCTGCTTCAATACTCTATTTTTTATTCTTAAAAAGTTAGTCATCAGTTGAACAATCACAATGATGATAACCAGAATAATGATAGATGCAGAAACACGGAACAGCAAAGTCTGATAAAAAAATGGCTGAATTTTGAACTTGATAGACTTCTGTTCAAATTGCCCATCTGGAGAAACCAACATTCTTACACTCAATGTATAATCTCCTGGAGCAAGATTGCTAATGGTATATTTCAGCTCCTTTCCAGTAATGACAGGTTCCCATTCAGAATTTTCCTTTCCTGATATTTTTGCTTCTAAATAAAGGTTTTCCAGATTAGAATAATAAGGAATATCAATAAAGACTTCTGCTGTTTTGTAATGGCTTTGAAGATCAAGAATAGGATGAAAGTATTGAGGTTCAGTATTTCCGATCCTTACCCTTTCAATATAAATTTTATTTTTGTCAGGATAGAAGGTTCTGACATTGTCCGGATTGAAAAATACAAATCCGTCCATCGAAGGAAATACAAAATCCCCATTTTCAAGCGCGTAAGCATTAGGTTGCGAACTTCCATTGAACTCATTAGTCAGGAAACCATCTCTTTTGGTAAAGCGATAATAATAGACAGGACTTTTCCCATCCTGTGCATGTTGCAGCAGTTGTTTTTTGGGAACCTTGAAAAGCCCGTTATTGGAAGAGATCCAATAGAACCCTTTTTTATCCTCCAAAATATAATGGGCAGACATCAGATAGTTATTTCTATCAGTCGGCATTTTAATAAGCTTTCGGTCTCTGAAAAGATAAAACCCATTTTTATTGGTCATCACCCAAATCAGATTATCTTTAGTTTTGATAATGCTTTTAATATGGATGTTTTTGTGAATAGGAGTAATGGTTTTGCTTCCCAATACTACAGAATATAAGCCATCACTGTTACCGATTAAGATTTCATTTTGGCTATATTGGAAGAAAGTATTGACAAAGCTATCAAATTCATAAGTATAGTCAGGTTTTGAGAATGTATCTTCTTTAAAGATTTGAAGCTGGCTTTTTGAAGAATCTGAAAATGAAGCTCCATAAAGGTTTCCACTCTGTAAGAAAGCCTGAAATCCCTGCTTAATAAAAGCAGAATCTTTCTTTTTATAACCAGAATTTTTGTAGAACTTAATGACGCTGCTTCTTTTCCGGATCAATATATTTCCGGCTTTGTCATACATCATAAGATAATTGTCATTATTCCCAAAAGGATATTTTTTCACAATTCCGTCTCTCCCGAACTCCGTTCCGTCTTCTGCAATAATTGTATTCTTGCTAAAGGGTAGGGAAGCATAATAAACGTTGTTGGCGAAGTCCTCTTTTTTCTTTGCCACATAAAAGTCAGAGAGCTTCAGGACATTCAAACCATTGTTTAGAGTTCCGAGGTAAAGTTTGTTGAACTTCCATCCATAAAACATAGAACAATAGGAATGACTACCTATTTCATTATATTTTACCAGGAACTTAAGTGAAGGCTTCTTTTGATTACCTACTACAATGTAAATATCATTATCATTGATGACAAAGGTTTGATTGGTAATCTGTTGCCAATAAATTCTTGTATTCGGATCATTAAGAAGGTTAGGTTCATCATGGATGGAAATGTTCCCATTCTCTATAGAATAGGTTTTTCGGTGCCTTACGTCATTAATGAAAAGAACTTCATTGAATACAAACATATTATTCAGATCCTTATTGGAAAAAGGAATAGATATTTTTGTTTCATTCCCTTTATCATCCTTGTAAGTGATGAGGTTATTTTCAGTAAAACTGTAAGTCGAATTTTTAAGCTTTACAAAATATTGAATATCGCTGTAAAAATTACAGGCCAGGATGTTATTGGCAACCCGGTGCACGAATTCATTTCCTGTTGTGTAGGTTATCTTGTCACTGCGATGAAGTTTTGTCAGCTTAGGGAATCTATTTTTAATAATGACTTTGTTCTCCTGAAAATCATTAAGGACTGTAATGCTGTCCTGCGAAGGATCACCAATGAATTCACCAAAGTGAAGATTGTTTATTTTAAAATTATTGAAAGTAATAAAAGAACTCCCATCATACCGTACAAGACCGTTTTCTGTAGAGATCCATATAAAGCCATATTTATCCTTAACAATAGCCTTTGCACTGCTTTGTGGAAGTCCATTGTCAATATTATACCACGTAGATGTATAGCGTTGTCCGTATATGTTGAAATATAAGCAAGTAAAAAACAATGCCCAAACTCTCATGCAAAACTGATCTGTGCTTCTTGCCTTAAAGCAAAAAACGGTTAATAATAGTTTTTGTACAAGTCGAAGTTTTTTTAATAGGTAGGAACGATTGGAAATAAATTTTTGTCATTAGTTTTTTTTGCTTCTGTGTTTTTAGCGTTAAAATGTTTTGTTTGATGGTGTAAAAATAATGAAATTATACAGATAAATTAGCATGTTTTGATTTGTTTTATTATGAGTTTTGTCTTTATTTATTGATAATGACACTGATATTAGTCTGCTTTTTTGTAGTAATAATTCTACATATTGTGATAATTTGTTTACGAAATCGGTTCTCAGAGGCTTTTTGATTTTCATATTTGTTTAAAAAAAAGGGATTTATTGCAGAATTCGGATCTTTTATTAATAATAGATAAGAACTTTTTGGAACTGATCGTTTCCGTATGATGAATTAAAATAATTGAAATACAATAAGATAAGTTTTAGGATGGATTATTGATTTCTATTCTATAGAACTTGTTACACATAGTCTTTATTTATTAGGAGTTTGTAGTAAAAGTTTTACAATAATATTGTGTTTATTCTACAGCTTTTTTTTTGACTGGGGATAACAGGTTGTATACTTTTGCAAACAGTTCCTGCAATGATGAAAAATAGCTATTTTCTGCAATAGGATTCTAAAAATACAAACGATTTTATCTCAAAAAAACAAAGATCTCTTGAAGGGGTCTTTTGTTTTTTTTTCACAAAATCAAAATGTAATAAGTGTAAAAAAGATTAAAAATCAATCCAGTTTTTAGAGGGTAAAAAAATGTAGAATTCTTGCTTGATATACTTCCCCGAAAAGTTCACCATATCAATTTTAATTCATATTTTTAATTTTATAATTTTAACTAATTATAAGAAAAAAGCAAGATGAAAAGAAGTGAAGAGATTACTCATCAGTATTTTGATTTTTTAGAAAATCATATTCAACAGGTGATTTCGGGAGAGGTATCGGAGTTTATGGAAGTAAATGAAATTGCAGGGCACCTCGCAGTTTCCCACAAGCATCTTACCGATACCATTAAAAAAGGGACAGGTCAGCATCCCTGTCACTTTTATGATCAGGAAATTATTCGACAAGCCAAGAAAATGCTTAGTGACTCAGACTGCTCTGTTGCAGAAATTGCTCGTATCTTTACTTATGATCCTTCCAATTTTTCAAAATTTTTCAAAAAAATGACAGGAGAAACACCAGGTGATTTTAGAAAATTATCCAGAGGAAGAGTTTGATTCTTAAAAAAACCTAAGATATAGTATGGTTTTATATAATTTATTTCTTTATTTTGTGATTAAATATAAAAAGTGTAGTTATTAACATAGTTGCCTGGTATAATATTATTCAATTTATAAATTATTGAGAAAATAATCTTTTATAAATGAGATGGTTGTATTAAGTGTGAGGTTTTTTTACGATTTCTTTATTTATATTACTTTATGGATTTATTTTTTTTGTTAAATTTAAATCTAGAAAATTAATTAAATCAAAAATTGAAAAATTAGCTGATATGTAGATAAATTGGGGCGGAAAATGATAGTCTTTAATTATTTTTTTAATCATATTATTCTCCTGATGCCCTTTTAATAATTATATATTTGCTAGATAGAAACACCACTAAATAACTTAGGATGAATATTGATTTTGCAACCGCAACATTTAAAGATTTTGAGAATATCCCAGATTACGATATTGCTCAAAGGGCAGATTATTTTTATGAATTTCTAGATGAGATGAAATCTAGAGGCCACATGAATTACAGACTGAAAAATACATCGGGTACCGATGCAATATTAAATATTGATATTGCTAACCAGAATAAACAGTATGTAAGCTTTGTAACCAGCGATTACTTAGGGCTGACACAACACCCGAAAGTAAAATTGGCTGCTATTGAAGGAATCGAAAAATATGGAACAGGTACAGGAGCATCACCTCTTATTGGTGGGTATTTTGATTATCATAATGCAATAGAGAAAAAAATTGCAAACTTTTTCGGAAGAAATGATGATGAAGTAGTTCTTTTTACTTCCGGATATGCAGCTAATAGCGCCACTTTACAGATTTTAATGCAGAAGGAAGATATTGCAATTTTAGATATGGGGGTACATGCAAGTGTGCATGAAGGATGTGCTTTTACAAATAAAAAAACATTTCCTCATAATAATTTGGAAGCTTTGGAACACATTTTGAAGGTATCTGAAAATACGTACCGTACAAAGCTTGTTATCGTGGATGGAGTGTACTCTCAAGAAGGGGATACTTCGCGCGCTAAGGAAATTTGTGATCTTGTTAAAAAATACAACGCTTATCTGATGGTAGATGATGCACATGGAGTAGGGGTTTTAGGAGAAACCGGAAGGGGAGCCTTAGAAGATGATGCCTTATTTGATAAAGTAGATTTTATGACAGGAACATTCAGCAAGACTTTCGGTAACCTGGGAGGATATGTGATTGCAAATAAAAAAATTGCATCATTTCTTAAGTTCCAGTCTCGTCAGCATATTTTCTCAGTGACCCCTCCACCATCTTCCTTCGGAATTTTAAAAGCAATTGATTTGATTGATGAAGAACCATTCTGGCAACAGAAACTATGGGATAATATTAATTACTTTAAAAAGGGACTTAATGATTTAGGTCTAGATACCGGTATTACCTGTTCTGCAATTATTCCTGTGAAAATTGGAGATCAGAATAAAATGTGGGATGTAGGACGAATATTACTTGAAAATGGAGTGTATACAAATCCTATTATGTACCCGGCCGTCGCCAGAAAAGATGCACGTATCAGAATGAGTGTAACGGCAAGACACGAGAAAGAACATCTCGACAAAACACTTAATGTCTTTGATGATATTAATAAAAAAATGCATATTGCAAAAAAATAATAAATTATGCCTAGAAAAGTAGTGCAGGGCCCAATTAGGGACAAAGAAAAAACCAAACAAAAACTGCTCGCAGCAGTGGGTAAAATTTTGAGAGTAAAAGGGTATGCTGGTCTGAAAGTAAGTAAGATTGCAGCAGTAGCCGGTTTTGATAAAAAGCTTATCTATGAATACTTTGGAAGTACAGATAAGCTGATTGATGAATATATCAAATCTCAGGATTATTGGAGTAAATTCAGCCCGGATATTGAAGAAGAAATACATGTAGGTAAAGGGAAAGATGCTTTAACTCAAGGAATTCTTATGCAGTTTGAGAATCTTAAAAAGAATAAAGAACTCCAGAAAATTATTCTTTGGCAACTTTCTGAAAGTAAACCAATCCTTAAAAATATCCTCAAACAAAGAGAAGATGTAGCTGCTAATTTATTTGAAAATGTGACTGATCCTTATTTTGGGGAAAATGCTACCAACGTTAGAGCCATGTTAGCTTTAATCGCAGCAGGAGTTTACTATCTGAATCTATTCCCTGCATACAACGGGACAGAGTTCTGTGGTATTGATATGAGAACTGACGAAGGAAGAGATGAAGTGAAAAAAGTTATCGTAGAGATTATAGATCATTACTACAATACAAAAAAATGATAATTAAAAGTTTTCTGATTGGACCAAAAATAAGTTTTTGTGGATAATTTGAAAACTTTTAATTTTCAAATTAAAACTATATTTCTTATTTTTGACCAATGGAAAATTTTATAGTATCTGCAAGAAAATATCGTCCTCAAGAGTTTGACACAGTTGTAGGACAATCTCATATTACAGATACTTTAGAACATGCAATTGAAGAGAGCCAGCTTGCTCAGGCATTGCTTTTCTGCGGTCCTCGTGGTGTGGGTAAAACGACCTGTGCCAGAATTTTAGCAAGAAAAATCAATGAGAAAGACGGCTCTGTTTCAGAAGATGGCTTTGCTTATAATATCTATGAATTGGATGCTGCATCCAATAACTCTGTAGATGATATCAGGGAACTGATAGACCAGGTACGCTTTGCACCTCAGATTGGTAAATACAAAGTATATATCATTGATGAGGTTCATATGCTGTCTTCTGCCGCTTTCAATGCTTTTCTTAAGACTTTGGAAGAACCGCCAGCTCATGCCATTTTCATTTTGGCAACTACGGAAAAGCACAAAATTATTCCAACCATTTTATCCCGTTGTCAGATTTATGATTTTAAAAGAATCATGATTGAAGATATTCAGGGACATTTGAGAAATATTGCTCAAAAAGAAAATATCCAATACGAAGATGACGCCTTGTATCTGATTGCTCAAAAGGCTGATGGTGCATTAAGAGATGCACTTTCTATCTTCGACAGACTTTCTACATTCTCTCAGAGAAATATCACGCTGGCAAAAGCTGCAGAAGTCCTGAATATTTTAGACTACGATCAATATCTGAATATTGTAGATCTTGCCAAGGAAAACAAAATACCAGAAGTTCTTTCCGCTTTTAATGATATTGTTAAAAAAGGTTTTGATCCTCATATTTTTGTTGCCGGTCTTGGAAATCATTTCAGAGATTTAATGATGGCTCAAAATGCTTCAACCATAGATCTTATTGAAGTAGGAGAGAAGACGAAATCTAAGTTTGTGGAGCAGGGACAAAAATGGGCCGCCCAGCAACTGATTGATGGTATTGAGATTTGCAACCACGCGGATATTAATTATAAAAATTCCAAGAACCCAAGACTTACTGTTGAGATTGCATTAATGCAATTGGCTTCGCTGACTGCTAATTCAGACGTTGCTAAAAAAAAAAATTCCTGATCCTGGCTCCGTTTCTCAGTGAGAAGCAGGAAGTAAAAATTCCTGAAAAAGTTCAGGAGAAAAAAGAGCCCGTTAAAACAGAACAAACTGTACAAGCAGAAAATGTTCAGGCTGCTGTTATTAGCAAAACCACAAAACCTTTATCCAGACCAGGAGTCTCTTCAGGTTTTAGTATCAATTCCTTTTTAAATAAAGAAGAGAAAACTGAAGTGGCAGAAGATGTTGCTGTGAAGACCGATCATCTTCCTAAAAATCATTTTACAGATACAGATCTTCTGGCAGAATGGAAGATTATGCTTAAGCAGCTACAGATTAAAAACAATTTTGTTTTTAATGCAGTAAAAACATTTAAGCTTGAGAAAAAAGAGGAGAATAAGATCAGGGTTTTGTTCCCTTCTGACTCTGCAAAAGTGGAATTTGATAAAATAAGTGGAGAATTTTTTAATCATTTCAGAAGAAAAGTTCAGAATTATTCAATTGTGGTAGAATACGTGCGAGACGTTGAAAATCTGAAGATTGAGGTAGTTACCAAAAGAAAAATTTACGAAAAATTTATAGAGAAAAATCCACTTTTGAAAGATCTTGATGATTTAATGAAGTTTGATTTGACATAATTTTTATATATTTGCCAAAGTTTTCTGCTGAAAATAACTTTTCAACAAAAACAAATTATAGTAAGAAACGCTAAAACAAAGACATTTCCAGAACAAAATGGAAAAATTATCTAATACATATCTGTCTTTCTTTGCACCCGCTAATTATTTTAGCGGTTATTTTAGTTTTTCTGCTTCTTATTTTAGAAATTTTAGAACGTATTACCGATTTTATTGGTACTGTTAATAAAATTTCTTTCCAAAAAATACAGGAGAAGTAGAGCCCTTTTATTTTCCTGATTCCTTTAAACAATTTTGAACGGCATTTTTTGAAAAGAATTATAAATTAAATTTTATAATCAAAGGGCTATTGCTGTGAACTTAACAAAAAATATAAAAACAATAAAATTTAGAATATGAATTTAATAGATTTAAAAAACGAGTGGATTGATGGGCTTACACAGCCATTAATGATTGCAGGACCATGTAGCGCAGAAAGTGAAGCTCAGATGCTTGAAACAGCGAGAAGAATTAAAGAATCCAATGCTCAGGTATCAGTATTCCGTGCAGGAATATGGAAGCCTAGGACGAAACCTAATGGTTTTGAAGGAGTAGGAGTGATCGGTTTGAACTGGCTAAAAAAAGTAAAGGAAGAGTACGGTTTCAAAACAGCAACTGAAGTTGCCAATGCGCACCACGTATTTGCTGCTTTAGAAGCTGATGTGGATGTTCTTTGGATTGGTGCTCGTTCTACGGTAAATCCTTTCACAGTACAGGAAATAGCAATGGCCTTAAGAGGAACAGATAAACCTGTGTTTGTTAAAAATCCTGTAAATCCGGATCTTGCCTTATGGGCGGGAGCATTGGAAAGACTTTTAGGTCAGGATATTAAAAACCTGGGAGTGATTCACAGAGGATTCTCAACATACCAAAAAACAAAATACAGAAATAACCCTAACTGGCAGATCGCTCTTGATTTCAAAAGCCAGTTTCCAAATATTCCAATGCTGATTGACCCTTCTCACATTTGTGGAAACAGAACAGGATTGGCGGATATTACCCAGGAAGCACTTAACGTGGGTTACCAGGGGGCTATTATCGAAACGCATTCTAATCCTGATGAAGCATGGAGTGATGCGGCACAGCAGATTACTCCTGAAGTATTGGCAGAGCTGATCGGGAACCTAAAAGTTAGAAGTACCAACCTTGCCGGTTTCGAAGGTGAAATGGGAAGACACAGAACGCTGATCTCTGATCTTGACTTCCAATTAATTGAGCTTCTTTCTCAAAGAATGAAAATCTCAGAAAAGATCGGAAAACTTAAAAAGGAAAATGATATCGCGATCTTCCAGCCTGAACGTTGGAAAGTAATTACAGAATACGCGACTCAAAAAGCAAAAGAAACAGGAATGTCTCAGGATTTTATTGAGAAAGTATTCAAAGCGATTCACGAAGAATCTATTGAAGTACAGAACAGTATCATGATTGATAAGAACTAAATCATAATTGCTGATAATAGGAATAGGGCTTAGGGAAAAAGAATTTAGGAAATCGGAACATTTGTTTTCTCCTATATTCTCAACCCTAAGCCCTAATTTCTTATATTTGCACCATATTATCTATGAAAGGAAAAATCATTAAATCTACAGGCAGTTGGTACCAGGTTTTGGAATTGGAAACAAATAAAATTTTCGAGGCCAGAATCAGGGGGAAATTCAAATTGATTAAAACAAGACTTACCAATCCACTTGCTGTAGGAGATTTTGTGGAATTTCAGCTGGAACAGGATGATATTGCATGGATTACGAAGATTGAACCACGCAGGAATTATCTGATCAGAAAATCTGTTAACCTTTCAAAAGAAGCTCATATTATTGCTTCCAATATTGATCTAGCCTGCTTTATTTTTACCTTGAAGCACCCGGAAACCTCATTAGGTTTTCTGGATAGGTTTCTGGCATGCTGTGAAGCATACAATATAACCCCACTAATTCTTTTCAATAAGATTGATGTTTTACATGAAGAAGAAATTGAAATTGTAAAAGAGGTTGAATTTGATTATCAGAAAATAGGGTATGATACTTTGGAAATTTCATCCTATTCAAAACTGAACCTGGATAAGCTTCAGGAAATGCTGAAAGATAAAACTTCTGTATTTTTCGGACATTCAGGATGTGGGAAATCTACTTTGGTTAATGCTTTACAACCTGGATTAAACTTAAAGACTTCAGAAATTTCAGATACTCATCTAAAAGGAAAACACACCACTACTTTTGCACAAATGCATTTCTGGCATTTTGGTGGAAATGTTATTGATACTCCAGGGGTTCGTGAATTCGCGATGATTGATATTGAAAAAGAAGAAGTACAGCATTATTTCCCCGAAATATTCAAAAAAAGAGAAGAATGCAAGTTTCATAATTGTTTACACATCAATGAACCGAAATGTGCCGTAATAGATGCTCTTGAAACCGGAGAAATTGAGCACTCCCGTTATGCAACCTATATAAAGCTGATGGACGAAGCAGAAGAAGCGGCTCAAAAATAATTGTAAATACCTTTATCAAATAAAAAACCTTCATATTAATAATATGAAGGTTTTTTTATTATTGTACTGATTCTATATCTATAAAATTATGTCAGGTTTTAATCTTCATAATTTTTTCTGAAAAAGATATAAAAGATAATTTCAGGAACCTGTTTTTCATTTTTTAAGAGTAAAAAATAAATGAGTTGTTGTAATAACTCTACTTTTGGCATGGATTATTTGTGTAATAACTCCACTTTTTTATATCAAAATCTATTGAAATAAAAAAATAAAAATATCAATTATTTCATTGATTGAAATGGAAGCAATACTATATTAATATACTTTTATATGGTTTTCAAATTTATCAAATTATCAAAAAAAACATTGATTTTTTGCAAATAAAAAACCCAGCCGAAGCTGGGTAAAAACTAATAACCATGAAAACTCAAATTAAACATGAGAATCGTAATAGAATTAACAATTACTGTGCCAAACGGCGGTTCATGATTTCTTAATAAAAGTTATTTTTATGTTAAAAAAAAATAAAATAAAAATCAAAGATATTTTTTGTAATTTTGCACCATTAAAAAAATATACATTTATGTCTAACATTACATTCACTATGATTAAGCCCGATGCAGTTGCTGACGGACATATCGGTGCAATATTGGGTAAGATTGCTGAAGGAGGTTTTAAAATCAAAGCTTTAAAATTGACTCAGCTTACAGTTGCTGATGCAAAAAAATTCTATGAAGTACACGCTGAAAGACCATTTTATGGTGAATTAGTTGAGTTCATGAGTTCTGGTCCAATCGTAGCTGCAGTTTTAGAAAAAGACAATGCAGTTGAAGATTTCAGAACATTAATCGGTTCTACTAATCCTGCAGAAGCAGCAGAAGGTACAATCAGAAAAATGTTTGCTAGAAGCATCGGAGAAAATGCTGTTCACGGTTCAGATTCTAACGAGAATGCATTAATCGAAGCTCAGTTCCATTTTTCAGGAAGAGAGATTTTCTAAGAGAATTTCTTACACCATAAAAGATCCGGAGAAACTATTCTCCGGATTTTGTTTTATATGAATTCTTATTTCAGAGTGTATTACAGGTTGTTTTCAAGAGCTCCTACATTTTCTCTGTACAATTCAACAGGCTTATTAAGCAAAACGGCTATGACAGTCATCTGTTGATCCAGCCTTTCTTTTGGGATATCAATGTAAATAATTCCCGGTCGGTCACTCCAGTAAAGTTTATTGTAAATCGTATGGGTAAGCATACTGCCATCGCCTACGATTCTTATTCTGGCTATGTCATTTTTTATTCCTTTTAAAGCAATTGGGCCGGTAGGAGTTCCCTCCACAAAAAGATAAAGCGTTTGTTTGTCTTTCGATATGGCACTTATTCCTGAGAAATGACCCTCAGGTAGTCCTTTTCCTGTCTCAAACAAAGCCTCTGCATGTTTGCTGATCCATTGCTGGGTGTCTGGGTTTGTTTTAGGCGTTTTTTTTATTTTCATGTCAAGTCCGTCCTGGGTCAGTCCATCCTGGGTTAATAGATTATGATTATCGTTCAGGGCATTGGCTATATCATAAACGGCTTCCTGAGTATTTTTCATTTCCAATATTTCAGCAAGAGAATGTTCTTCCTTCTTAAAATCTTTCAGAAATACAGGAGGATTGTCGAAAATAACTTCTGCCACAGTAACATCTTTGTCAAATTTTACGTTGGAGAAGTTCAAAGTCAGAGTTTTTTCAGTATTATAATCTATTTTAACAACAGCGGATGGATCTCCAATGATTTTTACTGAAAGAGGTTTTGTTGCCAATCCATAGATCTTTGTGAAGGTTTTGCTTTCGTCAAGATAAAGAAATAAAGATTTTTTAGAAGTTGACAGAGATGATTTCCCTTTGTAGTTGTCAAAAGGAATTCCGCGGGTCGTTTCGTAGATGGCATGCTGATTTTTGGCTGTCCAGCGTCCAAGGTTTTTAAGAATTTCAATCTGTTCCTCCGGAATGGTACCGTCTGATTTCGGACCAATATCAAGCAAAAGATTTCCTCCCATACTGATCACATCTGCCAGTGTTCTGACAATCATATTGGAAGTCTTGTACTTTTTGTCATATGGCTGATATCCCCAGGAATCATTCATGGTATAACAAAGTTCCCAATATGGATTTTGTGGCGGAACTACCGGAATACCCTGTTCCGGTGTGTCATAATCCCCATGATTGTTGAGCCTTGAGTTGATGATAATATTAGGATTGTATTTTTTGAGTAAATCCAAGGTTTGAGTAGCTTTCCATTCCTCAGAAGTATGTTCCCAGTCTCCATCAAACCAAAGAAGATCCGGGGAGTATTGGGCGGAAAGTTCATTAAGCTGACTTTGATAATAGTTGATGAAATTTTGCCAGCGTAATGATTCATTTTTTATTTCGTAACGCTTTTTTATGCGGGTGTTGATATCATAATACGGATGGCTCCAATCCGGTAATGAGAAATAAAGTCCTGTTTTTAACCCTGACTTTTTCAGAGCAGAAATAAAAGGGCTTAGAACATTCTTTTTTGCCAGAGAGTTTTGAGGAATGCTTGTCGCTTTTTCTGCCTTGGTGTTCCACAATGAGACTCCGTCATGATGTTTGGTTGTAATGACAGTATATTTTGCTCCGGATTCCTTAATAAGATTGACCCATTGCTCTGGCTGATATTTTGAAGCTGAAAAACCATTCAGCTGTTTTATATAATTTTCGTGATTAGTATAATTATTGAAAAATGACCAGGATTCGGAAATTCCGTTGACAGAATAGATTCCCCAGTGAATAAAAATACCCAGCTTTGCATTTTTAAACCATTCCATTTTTTTGCTGTTGTCAACTGTTTGAGCCTTTGTGTCGATGCTATGTGCGCATAATATCAATCCAAGGAAAACAGCTTTAATCAGACTGATTTTCATATATAGATTTATTTACCATTAAATATAAATAAAGAAAACATTACAATATAAAATAGTTTCTAATATTTGCTGATAATTGTTATCAAAAGGTTTTTTATTATTGTATTTTTATAAATGGAACATTTATTGTAAAATTCTTTTAAAAAAAGCATTATGAAAATTCCAGCATTATTAATGGCAAGTTTATTAGCGGTAGGAGTTTCTGCACAAACTACAAAACCTGCTGCAAAAACTAAAAAGCCTATAAAGAAAGTTAAAAAAGTGGCTCCGGCTCCTGAAAGCCCGGAAAAACCTAAACCAACCACCCCTAAAGCTATTGTTAAAAAAGATACAGTTAAGCTTAGTCATTTTTCTTGTCCAGCCTGTGGAATGGGGTAGAGTATGGGAAGGCCACTGTTAGGATTATCCATGATGGCAGAATCTGAGTTTATTTCAGCTGTTTTGCCTTTATTACAAAGCAATTCTATTGAAGTGCTTGAATGGTCGTTCGATACGTTCTATAATACGGAAGAACCTGTTTGGTTGAGTGAGTTGCTTAATTTTTATTCCGAAAACAATCGTTTGATCGGGCATGGAGTCTATTATTCATTATTTGATGCTCTATGGACTGAAAGACAAGAGCTTTGGCTGGAAAAATTAAAAGAAGAGTTTCATAAAAGAAAATACAAACATATTACGGAACATTTCGGTTTCATGAATACCGAAAATTTTCATCAGGGAGTACCACTGCCGGTATGTCTGCATTCTAAAACATTAGAAATTGGAAAAGACAGACTGTACAGGTTGCAAGATGCTGTAGAGGTTCCTGTAGGAATAGAAAATCTTGCTTTTGCATTTTCATTGGATGACGTAACTGAGCAGGGCGTATTTCTTGATAAATTAACGGAAGATATTGATGGATTCCTGATTCTTGATCTTCATAATATCTATTGTCAATCTTGTAATTTCAATGTTGATATGCGGGATATCATCAAACTGTATCCCTTGAATAAAGTCAGGGAAATTCATCTCTCAGGAGGCAGCTGGCAGGAAAGTGTATACAGTAAGACACCGGTAAGGAGAGATACTCATGATGATGCGATTCCTAAAGAAATTTTGTCTATACTTTCTTCGGTTGTGTTCCAGTGCAAGAACCTGGAATATATTATCATTGAAAGGCTGGGGCACACTATTAATACAGAAGAAAAAAAGAAAAGTTTCCTGGATGATTTTGCACAGGTCAGAACACTGATAGATTCATCTGACTGGGAGGGAGTGAATAAAGACCTCTGGAATAAAAAAAAAGTGCAATTTCAAAAAACTCCTTTAGAAGATATGATTCTGAATGAAGAGCAAACATTGTTAACAAAACTTTTATTTGACAATGCCGGAGTTGCCTCTATTAAAAATCATGAATTCCATTATTTTAAAACAAAAGACTGGGATCCGGAGATGATTCTTACCGCTCAGAATATCATTAAAAAATGGAATCCCTATTGAAGAATGATTCTCTAATAACCACAAACCAAATTATATGAAAATGACAACTCTATTATTAATCATAACAGCTGTATTGATGGCACTTATTGCTGGGCTTTTCTATGCATATTCATGTTCTGTAGTCTTAGGATTAGGAAAATTGCCTGATGCGGAATATCTGAAGGCAATGCAAAATATCAACCGCGAAATACTGAATCCTGTATTTTTTATGAGCTTTATGGGCACTGCAATTCTTCTCCCTGTGTCTACTTTCTTTTTTCGGGGAGAACAACCGGTTTTTATTTTTCTTTTATTGGCTACATTGGCTTATCTGATAGGAGTTTTTGGGGTTACAGTGGTAGGGAATGTTCCTATGAATGACCAACTGGATCAATTTGATATTTCCGGTTCTGCCGTTGAAGCGATTAAGCAAATGCGTGAAAATTTTGAAAGCAGATGGAATTTTCTGAATAATATAAGAACTGGTTTTTCGGTAGTCAGTATAATATTACTGGTTTGTGCTTGTATCTGGCATAAAGAATTATAGATGTAATTTTTATATTAGGTAAAAATACTCGAACTTAAATTCCGTATTTCTACGGATTGACTGGAATGTATTTTATACAGAACTTTGTGTTGTTAGTAAGAAGAAATCTAAGACATAGAAAAATTTTGAAAAAAAATTAATAACCAGGACGACTCAGATTCAAATTGAAAAGGCAGCTCTAATGAAGCTGCCTTTTGTGTGTTTACACTTATGTCCTTTTTAGATTTTCAAAAGTTCAATAGTTCTTTCCGGGCTTTCAGCAGAGAATACTGCATTTCCTGCAACCAGAACATCAGCTCCGGCTTCGAAAAGTTTAGAAGCATTGTCAAGATTAACACCGCCATCTACTTCAATAAGTGCTGTAGAGTTGTTGCTTAAGATAAGATCTTTTGTTTCAGCAATCTTTTTGTAAGTATTCTCAATGAACTTCTGTCCTCCAAATCCGGGATTTACACTCATTAATAAAACAAGATCTACATCTGCAATAATATCTTCAAGCATGAGAACAGGAGTAGATGGGTTTAAAACAACCCCTGCCTTTGCCCCTTTACTTTGGATATGGTGGATGGTTCTGTGAAGATGAGTGCATGCTTCATAATGTACAGATACAAGGTCCGCACCATGGTTGATGAATTCATCAACATATTTTTCAGGTTCCACGATCATCAGGTGAACATCCACGAATTTTTTAGCATGCTGCTGAACTGTTTTCATCACAGGAAAACCAAATGAAATGTTAGGGACAAATCTACCGTCCATTACATCAATATGGAACCAATCTGCCTGAGATCTGTTTAGCATTTCAATATCTCTTTGCAGATTCCCAAAGTCTGCAGATAAAAGGGATGGAGCAATAAGCTTCGTTTTCATTTTTACTTTTTATACTTTTACTTTATATTATCCTATTGAAAATGAATGGTCATGGGTGAAATAGTAATAGATCAAATAGCCTGTTACTAAAATCACTTCAATAATTGACAGTTTTTTATTACTGATACTTCTGAGTAAAAATCTGTCGGTAACCAAAAGTCCGAACAAAATGAGAAGGCCAATGATTTCTATTGTGATTCCTAAATTTTCACTGCTGTGAAAAGTAAATAATTGATAAACAATTAAAGGGACACCAAACCCTGTCAGTATGATGAATATGATAGAGATGAAAGTCGGCTTCTTGATTAAGTCAGAAATTGCGTTCATTTTTAATGATATTTCAGTTTCATTTCCGGTTTAATCTTCAGAACCGTTTCGTAGATCAATTTGATAACATTGGCTACGTCTTCTTTAGATACCATTTCCACCGTTGTATGCATATAACGCAAAGGTAAGGAAATTAGAGCACTTGGTACACCTCCGTTAGAGTGAGCAAAAGCATCAGTGTCAGTCCCTGTAGATCTGCTTGCCGCAGCTCTTTGGTAAGGTATTTTTTTTGTTTTTGCTGTGTCGATAATCAATTCTCTGATTGTATGGTGAACACTTGGAGCAAAAAATACTACCGGCCCTGCACCACACTTTTGGTCTCCTTCTTTTTTCTTCTCAATCATTGGAGTGGTAGTATCGTGTGTTACATCAGTTACAATGGCAATATTAGGTTTAATGGTATCGGCAATCATATCTGCGCCATACAAACCTACTTCTTCCTGTACGGAATTGGTAATATAAAGACCGAATGGAATCGATTTTTTATTTTCCTTTAAAAGTCTTGCCACTTCAGCAATCATGAAACCTCCGATTCTGTTGTCAAGGGCTCTGCATACAAAATATCTGTCATTCATTTCGAAGAACTCGTCAGGGTAGGTAATCATACATCCTACAAAAATTCCCATATCTTCTACTTCCTTTTTGGAAGTTGCTCCACAATCAATGAAGATGTTTTCGATTTTTGGGGTAGGTTCATTCTGATTTGTTCTTGTATGAATAGCCGGCCATCCGAATACTCCTTTTACAATTCCATTTTCTCCATGAATGTGCACCACTTTTGATGGGGCAATAGTCTGGTCTGAACCTCCGTTTCTGATTACATAAATCAATCCGTCATCCGTAATATAGTTTACATACCACGAGATTTCATCAGCATGGGCTTCGATCACTACTTTAAATTCTGCTTCAGGATTGATGATACCATAGCATGTTCCGTAATGATCCACTTCAATCTTGTCTACATAAGGTCTGATGTAGTCCATCCAAACCTCCTGTCCCTTGTGTTCGTATCCTGTTGGAGATGAAGTGTTTAAATATTTCTCTAAAAATTTTAAAGATTTCTTTTCAAATTTCATAAAAAGGAATGATTTTTGCGTTTAATTTTTGTTCTTATAAGTGTAAAAATAATGAATTTTAGTAAGATTATCTGTCTTTTTATGTTCTTTTTTGGAGTCAGTGTTTTTGGGCAGAATGATACTGTGGTGGCAAAACCATTGAATCAATACCCCGCTGAATCTTTGAAAGTAGATGAATTTGGCAATAAGTATTATTACGACGAACAGCAGAAGGTTAAGATTTATGAAGTAAATGGGGAGCCTGTAGTTGTAATGGATGAGTTGGTTTTAGTTAATAAACCGAGGTTTAATAATCAGTTGGATAAAAATTACTATTATTTCTTAAATAAGAAGTTATACAGAGTATATCCGTTATTTGTAACTGCTTTACAGCAATACAGAGACATTCAGGAAGATATGAATGATATGGATAATAAAGCCAAGAGAAAGTTCATAAGAGAAAGGCAAAATATGCTTGCCGATCAATATGAAAAGCAATTGAGAGATCTTACCACTACCGAAGGACAAGTTTTTGCAAAACTTATGAACAGGGCGACCGGTAAAAATGTATATGAGATTATTAAAGAGATGAGAGGCGGGGTTAGTGCCTTTTTGTGGAATCTTAAAGGGAAAATGGCAGATATTGATTTGAAAGATCGATATGATCCCCATAAAAACAGAACAGACGAATTTGTAGAGTCATTACTACAGTCTAACTGGAATTCAGGGTATTTGAAACCTTATCCCGGAGCAAGTGATTTTAAAGTAAAAAGATAATAAAAAAATTCCTGTAAGCTCACTTACAGGAATTTTTCTTTTAGTTTATCAAATACGATTTTATCTATAGGAAGTGGGAAAGGGTTATCCGGTCTGTCAATATCCATCCATTCCGTTTTTTCAATACAGGGATCCAAAATAAGGAATTCCTTTTCATCTATAATATTTACGATGTAGTAGATGGTAAGAAGCTGTTCATTTTCTCTGAAGCGGGAAACAAGAAAGTCTTCCTGGGTATAGAAATGTTCTATAATATCTACTTTTACATTCAGTTCTTCATCGAATTCACGGTGTAGACATTCCAATGTTCCTTCACCATATTCCAATCCACCACCTGGAAATTTCACTAAAGGTTCGCCGGCATATTCTTCAAATAAAGTGAGTACTTTTTTATCTTTTACCACACAGCCATACACTCTAATGTTGATCTTGTCTATCATATATATAATGTATAATATTTTGTATAGCTAAGGTAATAAATTTTGTGAGGAGTATAGTGATGAAAAGGATAAAAATACGGAAAAAGTAAATTGTTCCATATGTCTTATCATTTATAGCTTTATTGCATTAATCATTTCTCTTTTTCCTGGAGGCCCCTGCTTTTTCTCAACCTGAAAGTTCAACTCCTGAAGAATTCTTCTTACACTTCCTTTAGAGGAGTAGGTTGTTAATAATCCGTTAATTGCCATTTTGTCAGATACCAGTTCAAATAATGGCTTTTCCCATAAATCCGGCTGTACTCTTGCTCCGAAACAGTCGAAATAAACAAGGTTGATTTTAGGTAGATCTATATTCTTCAGGTCAAAAAAGTCACATTCTATCTTTTTAAGGTTGAAACCACTAATGATTTCTACTGAGTTTTCCCAATCTGCCAGATGAATTTTCTGATAAATATTTTTAAACTCTGGGTTATCAAAAAGTTCAAAATAAGCTAAATCGTTAACTTCGGATTCATTTATGGGGTATTTTTCGAGCGAAAAATAATTGATGACATGATTTTTGTCAGTTTTTAAATATTCATTAATTGTTACTAAAACATTCAAACCTGTTCCAAAACCTAGTTCTAAAATATTAATTTCGCAATCATTGATTAGGTTTAGTCCATTTTTGATAAACACATGTTCTGCTTCCTGAAGAGCCCCGTGATGAGAATGATAATTTTCATTTAAATCATTGATAAACAATGTTTTACTCCCGTCGTTTGTAGTCTTAATTTCTCTTTTCAAACTAAATTTTTGTCAAATTTACTCTAAAATTTTTATATTTAGAAAATTATATTAAATTTGTAGAACATCGTAAAAATTTTAAAAAATGATAATTCAAAAAACTGAAAACTCCAGAATTTCTACATTTGACCCTAACAATTTTTCGTTTGGTGGAACTTTCATAGATCATATGATTATATGTGAGTACGAAAACGGAAAATGGGGTGATGTAAAATTAGTTCCTTATGGTCCGATACCATTTACCCCTGCTATGATGGGAGTAAACTATGGGCAAGCTTGTTTTGAAGGTATGAAAGCCTATAAAGACAAAGATGGGCAGGTTTTCCTTTTCAGGCCTGAAAAGAATTTTGAACGTATCAACAAGTCAGCGAAGCGTCTTGCTATGCCTGAGGTGACTGAGGAAATGTTTTTAGACGGATTAAAAGCATTAGTAGATATCGACAGAGACTGGATTCCTCAGGGAGAAGGAATGTCTTTATATATCAGACCATTGATTTTTGCTACAGAGGAAGCTTTGAAAGCAAGAGTTTCTGAAAAATATATGTTTGCTATCGTAGCAACACCGGCGAAGAGCTATTATTCAGAGCCTGTTTCTGTAAAAATCTCTGACCATTATTCAAGAGCAGCAAACGGGGGAGTAGGTTCTGCTAAAGCAGCTGGTAACTATGCAGCTTCTTTCTATCCAACTCAATTGGCTATTGAAGAAGGATATGAGCAAATCATCTGGACTGATGATACAACTCACGAATATTTTGAAGAGAGTGGTACAATGAACGTATTTGTAAGAATCAACGATACCATCTATACACCACCAACCTCTGAAAAAATTCTTGACGGAGTAACAAGAGACAGCTTCCTTCAATTGGCTAAGAAAAGAGGTATCGAAGTAAAAGTTGAGCCAATTCCGGTAAAAACAGTAATCGAGGCTTTGAAAAACGGTTCTCTTAAAGAAGTATGGGGAGTAGGTACAGCAGTGGTAACCACTCAATTCCAGGCTTTAGGGTATGAAGGGGAGAAATTATCACTTCCAAGATTATCAGACGAAGAAAGCTATGCAGCGATTCTTAAAAAAGATTTAGTAGATCTTCAAAACAACCTTTCTGAAGATCCATTCGGATGGAGAGTGGCTGTAGATCATGTACTTGAAACAGTTTAAGAGTATCTAAATACATTATAGGAAGCCGGGAATTCTCCCGGTTTTTTTATTATTATACTTTTTAGATTAAATTTTACACAAATTAAGAAATAGGGACGTATATTATATTTTACCCATAGATTGCGTAGATTTACACAGATGTTTGCTTGTAATTTTGTTCAAAGGTTGTGAAGATTAGTGCATCAAAAAAATCTTTGATTTTTAAACTTAAGTTTTCTTACCAACACTATACTTTTAACTTATAAAACTTAAGTTTTCAAAACTTTTGTATCTTTTGTGATTAGATTTTACCCATAGATGATAACAGAGGTTTTTATATAATTTACATTTATGGTTTAAAAGCTTTTGTAATTGATTCGCAAAATGTGTATTTTCGCAAAAGTTTATGAAAAAATTACTCTTCATATCAGCCATAAGCTTGCTGAGCTGTAATAGAAATACGCAGACTGCGCACCCTCCGGTAGGGGGTGTTTTGAGCCAGAAAGATCTGGATGTTTCTAAAAACAGGATGAAAAGCCTGAATACCATCGAAAGAGGGCAGATTCAGGATTGGATCAATGGGCAAAACGTAAAGTTTTATCCTACACAGCTTAATTATTGGGTGACGGTTGACAGTTTTGATCGTAGAGAAAGAAGAGCAGATAATACTCTGATTTCCTATTCTTATGAATTGTATGATTTTGACCAGACCAGGATCTATGATCAGCCATTTGAAAGAAGAGATGCCAAATTTGGACATTTTGATGAACTGAAAGCGGTGGAAAATGCTTTACGTTTTATACATGATGGAGAGGAATTGACGCTTTTGGTACCGTCTTCTTTGGCTTATGGAACTTTTGGAGACGAAAAGAAAATAGACAACGATATACCTTTAATCATAAAATTAAAAGCTTTATAATACATGAAATTGTTTAACAAGAATATAATTCTGGCAGCGGCAAGTGTTTCGCTGATGAGTTGTACCCCAATTTATAAAAAAATGAACGTAGACAAAGAAACTTACGAAGGTCTTAATGACGGACTTTATGCCAATCTTCAAACTACAAAAGGTAACATGATTGTTAAGTTTGAGGACAAGAAAGCACCAGTAACTGTAGCCAACTTTATCGGTCTTGCAGAAGGGAAAATCGATAACAAAGCTAAGGCTAAGGGAGTTCCTTACTATGACGGAACTATTTTCCACAGAGTAATCAAAGATTTCATGATCCAGGGAGGTGATCCTCAGGGAACAGGAATGGGAGATCCTGGATATAAATTCGAGGACGAAAGAAACGATCTTAAACACACAGGGAAAGGTATTCTTTCTATGGCGAACTCCGGACCAAATACAAACGGTTCCCAGTTCTTCATTACTGAAGTAGCTACCCCTTGGTTAGACGGAAGACACACAATCTTCGGAAAAGTAGTAAAAGGTAATGATGTGATTGATACTATTGCTAATGTTGAAAAAGGAGCTCAGGATAAACCTAAAACAGATATCGTTTTAGAAAAAGTTTCTATCTTCGGTAAAGGTGATGAGTACAAAAACTACGATGCAGCAAAAACTTTCAACGAAGGAAAAGCTAAAATCGCAGAAAATAATAAAGCTTTTATTGCTAAAGAAGAAGCAGAAAAAAAGAAAAAAGAAGAAGAATTCAAAGCAAACCAGGAAAAATTAGTTGAAAGCTTAAAAGCTGGAATGCAAAAAACTGAATCAGGTCTTTACTATAAAATCACTAAAACTGCTGACGGTAAAGCTCCAAAAGCAGGTGATAACGTATCTGTACATTATGCAGGTAAATTAGTAGATGGAACTGAATTTGATTCTTCATTCAAGAGAAACGAGCCTATCGATATTCCAATCGGAATGGGAAGAGTAATCAAAGGATGGGATGAAGGAATCCTACTATTAAAAGAAGGAGAAACTGCTACATTATTGATCCCACCAGCAATGGGTTACGGAGAAAGAGGTGCAGGAGGAGTTATCCCACCAAACTCTTGGTTAGTTTTTGATGTTGAGCTTGTAAAAGTAAAATAGTTGAATCATTAAGATATGAAAGCCGTCCTGAAAAGGGCGGCTTTTTTGTTAATCTATGAGTGAAGGTTTTGTCTACACTCTAAAAATGACTACTTTAGTAAAAACTACTTCATGAAAAAAATCTTCTACACTCTTTTTATATTCTCCCATCTTAGTCTTATTGCTCAAGGGAAGAAGTTCTTTGAAAACGGAGACGTTCAGCTAAAGTCAGCCGTTGAAAAAATTAATTTAAAATATTCTACAGACTTACCTTTTGTAAAAGTAAGTATCAACGGGAAAATATATAATTTTCTTTTAGATACTGGAGCTCCAACCGTTATTTCTACGGCAATTTATACAGATTTGGGTCTTGAAAAGAAACATAAAAGCAGTGTAAAGGACTCACAGAAAAATAAACAGGACCAGATATTTACGGTATTGCCTGAAATGATTATAGATCAGCTAGCTTTTAAAGATATTGGAGTTATGGTGATGGATCTTACGGCAACTGAATTTGAATGCTTTAAAATAGATGGAATTATTGGTTCTAATCAGATGGCTAAACTTTTTTGGAGAGTGAATTATAATGAGAATTCATTGGAAGCAACTCAGGATCTTTCTAAGTTTGATCTTACAGGTTATGATATTGTGATTCCTTTTGATGTAAAAGATCAGAAAACCCCCATTATAGAAGCCAATGTTTTTGATAAGAAAATAAACCTTATATTTGATACAGGGTCTTCAGGAAATATAAAGATAACGACCAATAATTACAATTCTAAAAAAGTAACTGAGAAAGTAGATGTTTACGGAAATAGCTCTGTAGGGGCTTTTGGGACCGGAAATCCTGTGCTGGGATATATTTTTAAAGCTTCTAATGTTACTTTGGGAAATAAAAGTTTTAGCAATGAAGTAATAACAACAGGCAATTCAGGCTTAGTAGGAAATGATTTTTTGAAAAACTTTGTATTTGTTCTGGATTGGGAATCTCGTAAGATTTATATGAAGCAAATTAAGGAAACTATTCATAAGCTGGAGTCTTTTGGTTTTGGGTATCGTTTTATAGACTCTAAGCCTATTGTAGCCTATGTATTTCAGGAAGAGAATTTTCCTTTGAAGGTGGGAGATTCTATCATTAGTATTAATAATATAAACCTTGATAATCTTGACAAAGAAGGTGTCTGTCATTATTTCCTGAACAGAATAGAAAAAGATAGAGTTGTTATTGACTTGAAAATAAAAAGAGGCGGAGCTGAAATGAATGTGAACCTTAAAAAGAAAGTCTATTTAAAAGGGTAATGATTAAAGATGTAAAATACCGTGGAAATACGGTTTCTTGTGAAAATAAATTATCCCTATCTTTATCCCACACCAACGAAATAAAAATATAAAATATGTTTGATTTGAATTACGATTTAATAAAGCAGACAATAGAGGCTGAAGTTTGTAAAGAACACAACTTACATCCGGAGTTTGTAAAAACTGATGACGGCTTTGGGATAAAAGCTTGTTGCCAACCTTTTCATGCGGAATTAGTAGCAAAATCTGAAAAAATGGTCGAGGAGGAGACGACACAATTCCTTGAAAAGATGATGAAAGATATCTTCAAAGAATAATCTGTGAAATTGTAGATAAACAATGTATAAAAAAACCGCCCTTCAATAAAAGGGCGGTTTTTCAGTAAAAGAGTGAAATAAAAGTTATATGTTTCTACCTTATCTTTTCTTCATCCCTGTTCCAGCAAGGGAACTGATGAATACAAGACCAAAGCCGATATAAGCGGCAAAGGCGGTAAGATATACTATTAAGCTATTAAAACTTGGTTTTGAACTGTATACCAGTACAGAAAAAGCAGCAAAACTTAATACCAAAAGCAAGCTCCAGATATGCATTTTTGCAGCGTCTTCATTTCTCTTAAAAATCATTTCAAAAAAGGCTCTCATCATTACTAACATTTTAAGGGTTATACATTAATTAATTGAGAATAAATCAGGTACAATTATCATGGTATAAAGAAAGCATACTTCTTTACTGGGCTAAGGTTCATGATAACTTTGCCGTTTATTCAATATTATGATACCGGGCTTTGAAGTCCGGAATTAATAATCGTTTTTGAATCAATACATGATTCACGGTTTCTTATTGATGATACCTGTTAGATACGGGGCATAAATCTGCAGTGAAAAATCAACCGGAGGGCCAATCAATCACGTACCCGTATCTTTTACGGCATCGTAGAAAAAAAAGGATTCATATACGAGATATGAACTTTGAATCAGTGGAAAACTGAAAATCCACAGAAAACCTTTTTTCTCATCCTTAGTGCTTTTTTTAATTTTTTCTCAATAATTTACATGCCAATATCATGCCAAAGTGATTATTTCACGATTAACACATTATTTTAAAAGGGTGTATGCTGTTGTTTTTTAGGAGGTTTTTTAACTTATTTCCTTAAACAAAGAAAAAAGCTTTATTTTTAGATTATAATTGTTTGAAATGAATAGAATATATATTGGGTTAATTTTATTTTTCAGCAGCCTAGGATATGGACAGCAGCTTTCGGAAACAGAAAGAAAAATGACTGAATTGGTAGGAATCTGGAAAACTGAGGTAGAAGGAAGTTCACTATCTTTAATCATAAGCCTGGAGAAGGGAGAGAAAGAACATTTTCAAATTGTATTAATTAATATAAACGGAGAAAAATTTATAGTGAATGAAAGCAAAATTTCTTCCTCTGCACCATCAGAATATCAACTAAAAGTTATTAAAGCTGCTTTTGAAATGGATCAAGATTGTACCATCAAAGATGCTGTCATTGACCTTAAAAAACTTGAGAATAATACGATTGCTTTTGGCTATCATTCTAAAGTTTCAGACTGTTTGTTTGGTTCGGATAATGGATTGGAAATTCCTGATATTGATGGGCTGATTTTTAAAAAAGAAAAATAGATCTTGATTACAGAATTCTTAGATATAGGTTTTGGCTTAAACCAATGGAATTTATTGTATGATTTGAATGGGCTATGCTTCGATTATGTTCAGAATTGTACATTTCTATTGAGCTGTTAGGACGTAAAATTTTAAACTACGGCATTAGAATAATTGTAAAAAGAATAATTTTGGAAAAGTGAACAAGGAAAATTTAAAAGAAAAGATTGAGACTTGTATTGTGAATCTTCAACGATTGGCAACGATGAATTGTTGGAATAAGATATCTCCTAATTGTGTTTTTATTGTGTCTGATTTCAATGAATTTGAAAGACCAGATTTTTTTACACAAAGGAAGGTAAGAAATAAAATAAATAAATCTAAAACAACACTCGCTCTAGATATAGCCATAGACATTTTAAACAAGGAGTATCATGATCTTTATGATGTTACATTATATATTTTTAAAGCGGGTCAAAAAGAAACTGTAATTGAAATTCAGTATTACAGGAAATCAAATTTTAAAACTAACTATTTTGCTATGGTGAAAGATAATCCACCTATGTTTCATTCTAAAATCTCAAAACCCTATTATGTCAGGAGTGATAATAAATTTGATGTCAATTGGGAATCAGGTGGATTAAGGCATTTCTTTAATCATTTTATTGGTCAAATTAAGTACAGGATAAATACTTTTATATTAAATGTTTAATTCTTGGATAAAACTTGGTTTGTCATTCTGTAAGAATCTTAACAACTATATTCAATAACTTTATTTAGATTCCTACGGAAGGACAGAGACTTTGCTAAAACAGAAGCTCAATTTCAAACCTGATCTAAATGGAAATCTTGATGCAATTTTGTGGTATCATATTTTGGATCTGTGTTTTTAAAACAAAGAAAACCCATCAAATCTTATCAAGACTTAATGGGTTCATTTATATCAAACGGGCATTTCACTACCAGTTTTTATCAATCATATAAATAATATGGGTCATGGCTACGGCTCCCAATAAAAGCTCTCTTCTGTTAACTTTCTCAAAGGTGTCTTCTTCAGTATGGTGAATATCAAAATAACGTTGAGAATCTGGCATCAATTCAGCCGCGGGAACTCCCATATCATGAAGTGGATAAAGATCTGTTCCGGAAAAGCTTTCTTCAAAGTTGTACACTCCATACGGTAGGAATAGTTTTGACCAGCTTTGAATTTGTTTTCTTTTGGTATCATCCATGTCCAGAGCGATTCCTCTCGGTGCAAAACCTCCGGCATCGGATTCTATGGCAAAAAGATGTTTTTCATTCTTTTCTTTTACCATTTTTCCATATTGAATACCGCCTTTCACACCATTTTCTTCATTGGCGAAACAAACGACTCTGATCGTGTGGTTGTTTTGTATTCCTAATTTTTTAAATGTTCTCAGAACTTCAATACTCTGAACAATTCCGGCACCATCATCATGAGCCCCTTCACCTACATCCCACGAATCAAGGTGACCACCTACAACAATTACATTCTGGTCTTTTTTACCGGTAATTTCACCAATGACGGAGTGGGAGAGTTTCTCACCTTTCATTCCACAGTTGGAGTTCAGCTTTGCCGTAATTTTTTGATTCTTTAATAAGGTTTCCAATTCATCTGCAGTAGTACTTCCGATAGCTACAGCCGGTATTTTGGAAACGTTTTCTTCATAACGCATGGCTCCGGTATGAGGTACATCATCAAATGCTGAAGAAAGTGACCTGATAATGGCAAACTTTCCACCTTTTTTAGCCGTTAAAGATGCTGCGGTTGTTCTGTATTTGGATGCATCTCCATATCCTTTAAACGTTTCTATGAAGGATTGTTTGAAAGTATAATTGAAGAACAGTATTTTGTCCTTTACCTGTTCCGGGGAGAGCTTATTGTATTCATCCATAGATTTTACCATAATGATTTCCCCTGAGATATCTTTTCCGCCTGTTCCTTCAGAATTTCCCAGGGAAAGCATTTTAAGACTTTTCCAACTTCCGTTGGAGGTTTTGATGTGTAAGGATTCTTTTCCCCTTACCCAAACAGGGATCATTACATCCTGAAGCCATACTTTGTCTGCACCGGCATCACGAAGTTTCTGTGCTGCCCATTGTACAGATTTCTCATAGGCTTCGGAACCGCTTAAACGGTGACCGATATTTTTAGTAAGTTCACGAAGATCGTTATATCCTTTTCCGTTATTTAAAACTTCAAGGGAGATCTTGCTGAATTGTATTGAATCTTCTTTAGCCTGGCCAAAAGCTGCCATTCCAAAAAGTAATAATGAGGTTCCTAGTATCTTTTTCATGGTTACCAATTTTTATCAATCATATAAATAAGTTGTGTCATCACCGTTGAGCCCAGAAGGAGTTCTCTACGGTTGACTTTTTCAAAAGTATCTTCTGCAGTATGGTGAATGTCAAAATAACGCTGTGGCTCCGGAACAAGTTCTGCGGTAGGAACACCCATTTCATGAAGAGGAGCAATGTCTGAACCCGAATACTTTCCTTCAAAGTTGTAAACCCCATAAGGCAGAAATAAGTTTCCCCAGCTTTTAATCTGGTTTCTTTTGGAATCATCCATTTCCAGGGAAATTCCACGGGGAGAAAATCCTCCGGCATCGGATTCTATGGCAAAAAGATGTTTTTCATTATTATCTTTTGCTGTTTTTCCGTATTGCTTTCCGCCTTTGGTCCCATTTTCTTCATTGGCAAAACAGACTGCTCTAATGGTATGGTTATTCCGGAGTCCTAATTTTTTGAATGTTCTTAACACTTCAATACTTTGAACAATTCCGGATCCGTCGTCATGAGCGCCTTCACCTACATCCCAGGAATCCAGATGTCCACCCACTACGATTACATTCTGGTCTTTTTTGCCTGTAATTTCACCTATTACGGAGTGGGAGAGTTTCTCCCCTTTCATTCCACAACTGGAATTGAGTTTGGCTGTGACTTTCTGATTTTTTAATAAAGCTTCCAGTTCATCTGCAGTTGTATTTCCAATCGTAACGGCTGGAATTTTAGCAATATTCTCTTCGTATCGCATATTTCCTGTATGTGGAACATCATCAAATGCTGAAGAAAGAGATCTGATAATTGCAAATTTTCCACCTTTCTTTGCGGTTAGAGATGCGGCAGTTCTTCTGTAAGCGCCCGATTCTCTATAGGAAATAAAAGTTTGTACATTTCCCTGATTAAAAGGATAATTAAAGAAAACAATCTTATCTTTTACCTTTTCAGGAGGGAGTTTGTCATATTCTTCAAGGGATTTAACCATAATGATCTCTCCGGAAACATCTTTTCCGCCTGTTCCTTCAGAATTACCTAAAGAAAGCATTTTAAGACTTTTCCAGCTTCCATTTGAAGTCTTGATGTGTAAGGATTCTTTTCCTCTTACCCAAACCGGGATCATCACTTCCTGAAGCCATACTTTGTCTGCACCGGCATCACGAAGTTTCTGTGCAGCCCATTGTACAGATTTTTCATAGGCTTCGGAACCACTTAAGCGATGGCCTATATTTTTTGTAAGTTCACGAAGTTCATCATATCCTTTTCCGTTATTTAAAATCTCGGTGGAGATCTTGCTGAATTGTATAGAGTCTTCTTTAGTTTGGCCTGATATAAAGGTTATTCCTAAAGTTAATAATGATAAATTTACGATCTTTTTCATATTACCAGTTTTTATCAACCATAAAAATCATCTGTGTGATGGCAACCGCTCCCAGTAAAAGTTCTCTTTTATTTACTTTATCAAAAGTGTCCTGTTCAGAATGATGGTAGTCGAAATATCTTTGTGTGTCTACCACAAGTTCTGCTAAAGGAATATCCAGCTTTTTCAAAGGTGAAATATCCTGAATGGCATCTGTTTGGTCAAAATCATAAACGCCATAAGGAAGAAAATATTCTTTCCAGGGAGAAACGAGTCTTCTTCTTTGAGGAGACATATCCAATGAAAACCCTCTTGGAGAATAGCCTCCGGCATCTGTTCCTAAGGCGAATATATGTTTTTCGTCTCTCTTTTTCACGTAAGCAGCATACATTTCACGACCTTGTCCTCCGTTTTCACTGTTGGCATACAGAACCACGCGGATGGTATGATTGTTTTCATAACCAAGCGCTTTCAGAGTTCTTAAAACCTCGATACACTGAACAACCCCGGTTCCATCATCAATGGCGCCTTCGCCTACATCCCATGAGTCAAGTTGAGCCCCTAAAACAATCACTTTAGCATCTTTTTTACCCTGAATCTCAGCAATAATATTGGGATTGGTTGTATTGCCTTTTGATTCGGCAGTCATATTAATTTTAGCCGTTACTTTTTGCTTTTTTAATGTCTTTTCCAGTTCATCTGCCGATCTTACTCCTATTGATAAAGCAGGAATTTTAACTTTATCATCTGATTCGTAGTAAATCATTTTGGCATGTGGAGTATCATCATTAGCCGTTGTTAATGATCTTATAATTAAAGCTTTTGCACCTGTTTTAGCTATGACAGAAGCAGAAATTAATTTTGATTTTGCGGTCTGTAAATAGGAGTCACTGGTGTTAATGATTTTCGGATCCATAGGAACATTCACGAAAACTATTTTGTCTTTTAACTGACCTATAGACATTGCATTAAGTTCTGAGGTAGAGTTAATTAAAACAATTTCGCCTGTCAGATCTTTTCCACCTGTTCCTTCAGAGTTTCCGAAAGAAAGCATTCTGATGTTCTTCCAATCTCCATTTTCTACTTTTATCTGTAAGGATTCTTTTCCTCTGATCCAGACCGGAGCTTTGGCTTCCTGCCTCCAGATCATATTAATGCCAATTTCCTTGAATTTTTTTTCAGCCCATTCTACTGCTTTTGTATAACCGGGAGTGGCACTGAAACGTGGCCCGATACCCTTTGTGAGTTCTCCAAGATTTTCATAAGCCCTACCGTTGGTCATAACCTCGTCTGAGATCTTTTTAAATTCATCGTGATAATTTAATTTTACAGGAATTGCTGTTCTGCCAGCAGGCTTTTTGGGGATTTTTTTTTGAGAAAATAAAAATCCACTCAAAAAGAGTGGAAGTATAATGAATATTTTTTTCATTTTTTATTTACCTTTCTTTTTCCAATGATAAAAGTAGGAAAAAAATAGGAATTTATTAAGGTTTCATATCGTACATTAACAGTGCTGTAATCAATTTTGGCTCAATGAATGTACATTTTGGAGGCATGCTTAATTTTAAGTCTGAAATTTTAATCATATCATTAAAACTTACAGGATAAATTCCGAAGCCGGCTTTTCCTTCTCCGCTGTCTACCTTTTCTTTTAAAATATTAATTCCGCTGATATTAGAAGTCCCTTTTACGTAAGAAATCAAATCAGAGCTATCCGGATCTTCTATTTTTAAAATACCTTTAAAAATATATTTATCCAATAAATGGTGATCCAGGTTATCTAAAGACATTTCTTTAGAGCGAAGGTCGTGCTTTACGTGAAGAGAGTAGAACTTACCATCCAGATACATTGAAATATGGAATTTCTGGGAAGGGAAGTATGATGTTTCTCCTTTTTCGTGAATTAGGAAATACTGTTCAAGTTCTTTCAGGAATTGTTCAGTGGAAAGGCCATTCAGATCGTGTAAGATTCTGTTGTAGTCGTGAATCTTGATCGATTGGTTTGAAACGATAAAGCTGTACACAAAATTATAAAGCTCTGTACCGTTGTGTCTTTTGTTTTTATCCTTATGTTTTTTTGCATTCAATGCTGTGGAACCAATTCTATGGTGTCCGTCAGCAATGTAGAATGAATCAATCTGATCGATGACTTCTTTAAACTGTTGAAGTTTCAAACGGTTGTCTATTCTCCAGATTTTATGTCTGATTCCAATTGTATCTATATGATTGAAAATTGGAACATTCTTTTCTTCATGGTTCATCAACAACTCAATTTTCGAGTTGGCAGGGTAGGTTAGCAATACCGGTTCAGCCTGAAGGTTTACTTTTTCAAGGTAATGAGCCAGCTTTTCTTTTTTCTGAGGAATGGTACTTTCGTGCCTTTTGATTTTTCCATTCCAGAAATCTTCAATACTGGCAAGACCTAAAAGTCCTCTGAAAATTTGCTTGTTAGGATATATTTGTTCATAAAGATAATATGCAGAATTATCCTGAACGAGTTTCTTTTCGTCCAGAAGTTCTTCAAATGTGGAACGGATCTTTCTCAGATTTCGGTCTACATCCTTAGATTTACTTACAACATAAGGCTTTATCATGTTGATGTAAGTATTTTCAACTTGAGCTTTTTCTGCTATTTCTTCCTGGGTAAAATTATCCAGTGGATGGGTAGGGAAAGTATCCTCAAAATCTCTGTGAGGTCTTATTCCACGGAAAGGTTTAAAAACAGGCATATTTATCTTATAGTTTCTTTTTGTAGCTTAATAATTTGTTCTGCAAGTTCGATACCGATTTTCTCTTGCGCGTCTACCGTATTCCCGCCTACATGAGGAGAGAGTGAGAGTGCGGGATTCATCAGTAAAGGAAGTTCAGGATTGGGCTCGCTTTCAAAAACGTCCAATGCAGCTCCTGCTACTTTTCCTGACTCGATAAAATCAATTAGTGTCACTTCATTTATCACACCGCCTCTTGCAGTATTTACAATATAAACTCCATCTTTCATTTTTTCAAATTGTGGGGTGTCTATAATGTACTCATTCGTTTTTGGGGTATTGATGCTGATGAAATCTGATTCTTTAAGGAAAGCGTCCATATCATTGGTGGAAGTGATTTCAAAGTTTACCGACTGGCCGTCAAAGAAATTCAAAGTAAGAACTTCTGTTTTTGGGCTTCTTGTCAGAACCTGTATTTTCATCCCTAATGCGATTCCTATTTTTACGACTTCCTGGCCAATACTTCCAAAGCCGATTACTCCTAATGTTTTTCCTGAAAGTTCATAAGCATTGCTGAATGACTTTTTCATGGCATTGAAATGAGTTTCTCCTTCCAAAGGCATCAGTCTGTTTGATTCGTGAAGGAATCTGGCTAATGCGATGAAGTGTCCAAAAACCAATTCAGCAACAGATTTTGAAGATGCTGTTGGGGTATTGATTATTTTAATCCCCTTACTTTTTGCATATTCAACATCAATATTATCCATTCCAATACCGCCACGACCTATGATCTTAAGTCCCGGACAGGCATCAATCAGGTCTTGCCTTACTTTTGTGGCGCTTCTTACAAGAAGAACATCTACATTATTATCGTTGATAAAATTAATAACGTGATCTTGGGCTACTCTATTGTCCAGAATTTCAATTCCGGCGTTTTTCAAAGCCTGTTCTCCTGCTTTTGAGATTCCATCGTTTGCTAAAACTTTCATGTGTTATTGGATTTAAAGATTGAAAGATTTAAATATTTCAAAATTTTAAAACTGGGGTGCAAATTAATAAATTTAAATTAACTGCTTTTAAATCTTTCAATCTTTGAATTTTTAAATGCTTAAATTATTTGATAGATTTCATTACATCCACCAATACCTGTACGCTTTCAATAGGTAAGGCATTATATAAACTGGCTCTGTAGCCACCAAGGCTTCTGTGACCGTTAAGTCCACTGATTCCTGCAGCTTTCCATGCATTATCAAACTCCTCTTTTTTACTTTCATCTGTAATTTTGAAAGAAACATTCATTAATGAACGGTCTTCTTTCACGCAGAACGTTTCAAATAATGGATTGCTGTCAATTTCATCATATAAAAGCTTAGCTTTGGCTTCATTTCTCTGTTCTGCTGCTGCAATTCCACCATTGTTTTCAAGGTATTGTAGTGTTAACAGAGATGCATAGATAGGAAATACCGGTGGAGTATTGTACATTGACTCTTTGGAAATATGCTGAGAATAATCAAGCATAGACAGCATATTTTCTCTTCCTGTTTTTCCAAGGATTTCTTTTTTGATAACGACTAAAGTAACTCCTGCAGGTCCCATATTTTTCTGAGCTCCGGCATAGATTAAGTCAAATTTTGAAAAATCAAGCTGTCTTGAGAAAATATCAGAACTCATGTCACATACCATCAGGGTGTCCACTTCAGGAAATGATTTCATCTGAGTTCCATAAATTGTATTGTTGGAGGTACAGTGGAAATAATCGTATTCCGAACCTACCGTATAATTTTTAGGAATGAAAGAATAGTTTTCTTCTTTTGAAGAGCCCACTACATCTACAGTTCCTAGTTTTTTTGCTTCTTTGATGGCTCCGGCTGCCCATGTTCCTGTATCAAGATAAGCTGCTTTTCCGCCTACTTTCATTAGATTGTAAGGCACCATCGCAAACTGCATACTTGCTCCGCTTCCTAAATAAAGTACCTCATAATCATCACCCAGGTTCATCAATCTTTTTACAATTGCACGTGCTTCGTCCATTACTGCAACGAAATCTTTACTTCTGTGCGAAATTTCAAGAAGAGATAATCCGATACCGTTAAAGTCCAAGATTGCCTGTGCTGATTTTTCAAATACCTCTTGTGGTAAGATACATGGCCCTGCGCTGAAGTTGTGCTTTTTGTTCATATTTTTATTTTTTGGTTGCTTTAGAAATTTAAATTCCTGTCGCTTTATTTTTTTGGTTAGGTTGGGTTTTGATCAAAAAAAGCCGCCTCACAGATGATGAGACGGAATTATTTTTATTCGCCGTGTAAGAATGCTTTTTTATTAAGCAGTGCTTCTTCAGATTCTACATGGTCTTCATCCGGAACACAGCAGTCTACCGGACATACTGCTGCACACTGTGGCTCTTCATGGAAACCTTTACATTCAGTACATTTGTCAGTTACGATAAAATAAACATCATCACTTACTGGCTCCTGTGCTGCATCTGCATCTACAGTAAGTCCTGACGGCATTGTAATCGTCCCTTGAAGAGACGTTCCATCAGAAGCTTTCCAATCTACAGCTCCTTCATATATTGCATTGTTTGGACATTCCGGTTCACAAGCCCCACAATTAATGCATTCATCAGTTATTTTAATAGCCATCGCTAATTTTTTTTAAATTTGCACAAAATTACAAAATATTCCCCAATTTTAAAGTAATTATGAATACCGAAAATCAAGTTTTAGGACTTATTAAATTAAGTGATTATATAAAGTCGTTTTTATCGAGGAAAACGGAAGATCACAATGAAGATGATGTAAATATTGAATTATTATTAAAGAAATCTGAAATAGGAAATCCGTGGTTTACGGTTGATAATCAGAAATTTGCTTTGCAACAATGGTCTGATCTTCTTACGGAAGAAAATATTAAAAACTGGCTTAAAAATTATTCAATCTCTAAAATTTCCAAGAGAGTAGGATTGATTTTAGCCGGAAATATTCCTTTGGTAGGGTTTCATGACGTGATTTCTGTTGTGTTCAGTAATCATATCCCTTTAATTAAGCTGTCATCTAAGGATCAATATTTGATTCCGTTCTTATTAAAAAAATGGAAGGAATTTTCCGGAGGCGAGGTTCAGTTTGAATTTGTAGAGAAATTAGAGAATTTTGATGCCGTTATTGCTACCGGAAGTAATAATACCGCAAGATATCTTGAGTATTATTTTAAAAATCATTTGAGTATTATCCGTAAAAACAGAACTTCTGTTGCTGTTTTGAAAGGAGATGAAACTGATGAAGAACTCCAGCTTTTAGCAAAAGATATTTTCCAATATTTTGGATTGGGATGCAGAAATGTAACGAGGATTTTCATTCCTCAGGATTTTGTGATCGACAGATTGTTTGAAAATTTTTTAGGGTTCAAGGATATTATCAATCATAATAAATATGCTAATAATTATGATTATAACAGAGCTGTTTATCTTTTGAATCTGGAGAAATTCTGGGATAACAACTTCGTGATGCTGAAAGAAGATGATAAGTTGTTCAGTCCGCTTTCTGTGATTAATTTCAGCCGATACGAATCATTGGATGATGTTAAAAATTTTATCGCTGAAAACGATGGAAATATTCAGTGTGTAGTAGCTAAAGAAGAGTTAGGATTAAACTCAATTTCTTTTGGTGAAGCGCAAAATCCGGGTCTGGATACTTATGCAGACAATGTGGATACGATGAAGTTTTTAGAACTGGTCTGATTTTCGTATCTTCCAGCACTATTTCACCCAATTACAAAACGAGTACTATGAAAAAAATATTTTTAGGTCTGGCGATTGTTTGCACACAGGTAATGTTTGCTCAGAAAGTCACAGGGCTGAAGGTTGAGAACAATCAGAAGAAAGAACAGCCGGCTACCATAAGTAAGGATAAAGTCAATATTTATAATGATAATTTTCAGAAGTTTATTACCGCTTTGCAATCTTCGGATTATAAAACGGTGAACGAAACGCTTGCTGATAAGGTAAAGGAAATTGTCACAGAAGATGTTCTTAAAAAAGTAAGGGATGGTATTGATCCCAATAAAAAACTTGAGATTTTAAAAGTAGGCTATTATGTAACGATGGATGGTGTCAGTCATCCTAATATTAAATACAAATATGCCGGAGATTCTTCGTCAAAAGAAGTGATAAGTGTTGTATTTGAAGATGATGGGAAGATTCTGGGCGTATTGCCTGTTAAAAAGGATAAATAAATTTCGATTAATAAAAAAATATTAACTATGATGACAGATGTTTTAGTCGCTCATTCTTCGGAAGTGGAGAAAGCGAATTTTTACAAGAAGACCTACTTGCATGTTGCATTATCAATTCTTGCATTTATTGGAGTTGAGACTATTTTGTTGAAGACTGTACCTGTAGAGATTATCGCAATGATGTTCAGTGGAAGATTCACCTGGCTGTTGATTATCGGTGTTTTCTGGCTGGCTTCTATTTTAGCCTCTAAATGGTCACTTTCGCAAAGTCAGTCCACTCAGTATCTTGGGTTAGGGTTTTATATTGTACTAGAGGCGGTGATTTTTTTACCATTGCTTTTTATAGCTACTAATATTGCCGGCGGTGCTAATATCATCTTCCAGGCAGCTACTTTAACGGTAGCAATGTTTGCAGGTATTTCTGCGGTTGCTTTTACTTCCAAGAGAGATTTTTCTTTTTTAAGAAATATTATCATTATCGGAGGATTTATTTCAATCGGATTAATTGTTGGAGGAATGGCTTTTGGATTTAATCTTGGATTGTGGTTCTCTGTAGGAATGGTCATTCTTGCTTCTGCAGCGATTTTATATCAAACCAGTAAGCTGAAAGACTCTTATGCTACGAATCAGTATGTGGGGGCAGCATTACAGCTTTTTGCTTCTATTATGCTTTTATTCTGGTATATCCTGAATATTCTGATGAGTAGAAGAAGCTAATTCGAATATCTAATTAGTATTAAATAATAGTCCTGGTGATTTTTTTCATCAGGATTTTTTATTCCGAAATCTGATGTTGGGAAGGTTTTTATTACTCTCGCAGATTTTGCAGATAGAGCAGATTTGAAAAGTATTCTTAATTTTTTTTGACTGTATTGAACCTATGATTCAATATTCGTGGATTAGACTTTACGATCCTTGTCAAGGATAGGTCAAAATTCAACATCAAAACCATCGTAAATTGGTGCGAAAGAACACTAGGAAATTAGCATTTAAATGGATGTACTTATCTCAATTTATTGTGGTGTGTCATTCTGAAAGTACCGGAGTAAAATGAAGAATCGAAGCGATGTTTGAAGGTTCTCTTTCGTCGGAATGAAGATAATTGTAATAAGCCGTGAACCCAAAAAATCCTGATGACATTTCATCGGGATTTTATTGGATATTCTTTAACTATTCAATACTGAATATCACTTCGGTAGGCTTGGGTAAGCTGCCGGAGTCTTGCTTCAGATAAGAAAGTAGAGTAAGAGGTAAAGAATAGGGAAGTATAGTGTTGAGGAAAACCTCAGATCTTTTGTGTTTTTATAGAATATTAAATGATAAAAACTACTTATCAATAGATCCTAAAACCTTTTGTGCAAAAGAGTTTAAAGCATCCTTTTCGCTCATTCCGCTTTGTACGTTAGCGTGAACCTCCAAAGCTCCGCAAATGTTGGTAATAAGTTCTCCTGCAACATTTAAATCCTCGTCACTTGTTCCTCTGAATTCGCAGAAGCTTTCAAGAACTTCTAATGTTTTTTCTAGGTTCTCAGGAGTCTGATTCTGGTAGAATTGTCTGATTACTGGTAATTTCATTATGCTAATTCGTTAAAAAGGTTAATTAAACTTTCAGCCTGGTTAGATTGAACCTGGTTTACCAATTCACCATTTTTAAAGATAGCGAATGTAGGTAAGTTGTCTACTTTTGCTAATTTTCTGCTTTCAGGAAGTTTCTCAGCATCTACATATAAGAAAGGAATAGATTCGTTCTCAGATGCTAATTTTTTGAATTTTGGCTTCATAATTCTGCAGTTTCCGCACCATGTTGCGCCATATTGAACAACTACTTTTTCGTTGTCGTTTACGATATTCTGTAATGTATCTTCGGTTAATTCTGTGTACATGATTGTAATTTGAAAATTTGTTAATTTGAAAATATGCTAATGCTTTGTAAAGAAGAAAATGAGATAATTTTTAACCATTCTGAGATTAATTTTCAAATTATCTCATTTTCAAATTAACACATTATATTAGTTCTTAGCTAAGTATTCTGCTGTAGAAGTTCTGTCTGCTTTCATAGCATCTTTACCTTCTTCCCAGTTTGCAGGACATACTTCACCGTGTTTTTGAACGTGAGTGTAAGCGTCAATTAATCTTAAGAATTCTTTTACGTTTCTACCTAGAGGCATGTCATTTACCGCTTCGTGGAAGATTTTTCCAGTTTCGTCGATAAGGTAAGTTGCTCTGTAAGTTACGTTAGAACCTGTGAATACTTCTTCTCCTTCTTCATTGTATTCGAAATCCTGATCTACAATTCCTAAAGTGTTTGCTAATTGTCTGTGAGTATCAGCTAAAAGTGGGTAAGTTACTCCTTCAATACCTCCGTTATCTTTTGGTGTGTTTAACCAAGCGAAGTGTACTTCGTTTGTATCACAAGAAGCACCAATTACTTTAGTGTTTCTTTTTTCGAATTCACCTAAAGCTTCCTGAAAAGCGTGAAGCTCAGTAGGGCATACGAAAGTGAAATCTTTAGGGTACCAGAACAAAAGAACTTTTTGTTGGTTGTTAGTAGCTTCTTCAAGGATGTTGATTCTTAAATCGTCACCCATTTCAGACATTGCGTCGATTGTTAAATTCGGGAATTTTTTTCCTACTAAAGACATAATTTTCTGTTTTTATATTTAAATTTCTGATGCAAATATAGAGAAGTTTTATCTATCGAACAAATAGTTTTTGATAAATAAAATCTATAATTGTTTTTGATGTGTTGTTAAATAAAAAGCCCTGAAACCAGGGCTTTTTGTTATTTTAATAACCAAATATTTCAGTTAAATTGAGTTTTTTAATCTCTCCTAATTTTTGCATATCGGCTTCATTTACTTTGTCTTGTGATGCCACGATACAATAGGTGTAGTTTTTGTTTTTCATCTCGTTATCATGGAAAGTGTTGATGTCTGCAAATGACAGTTTAGGTGCCTGTTCGTAGACATTCTTTCTTATATCAGCGTTATTTCCAAGTCTTTGGGCTTTCAGATAAGAGAAAATGATACCATCCTGAGAAATTCTTTCAGATGCGATCGTTTTTTTCAATCCGCTTTTGGCTGTTTCAAACAATTGCTCAGACTTTGGAAGGGTAGTCAGAAGTTCATTCATGGCAGAAGAAGCTTCGTTGAATTTATCAGCCTGAGTCCCCACATACGCCATAATAGAGTTTTTATCTGCTTTCTTACTTGGAAGAGCAAAATAGGAATAAGTAGAATAGGCTAGTGCTTTAGACTCTCTGATCGTCTGGAAAACAATAGATCCCATTCCGCCTCCGAAATAGTTATTGAATAAACTTACTGTAGGGGTAATACCGGCGTTGTACTGTTCAGAGTTTCTTGCCCAGAAAATTTCAGCCTGTACCATGTCGTAATGAGCAAATAGAACTTTGTTCTTATCTGTCGGGATCTGTTCAAAGGTTTTTGTCTTTGGAAGTTCCTTAAGCGCTGAAGGAAGTTTATGAATAGGTTTTAAAGAAGCTACCGTCTCAGCTCCGGTTTTAGGTCCATAATACAAAACTCTATGTTTGAAATTGAATAGATCATGAAGGATATTCACAAGGTCTTCAGCTTTCAAAGCATCAAGTTCAGCATCACTTAAAACATTGTTGAACGGATTCTGTGCTCCATATTGAGCGTAGCTTCTTAATCCGGCCATGATGGTGGCTTTATTCTGCTTTGCGTTGGCTCTGGCTTTCTTAAGTCTTGCTTTGTACGCATCTAATGCTGCCTGGTCTGCTTTACAGTTTTTAATCAGATCTTCAAATAAAGCAATCGTTTTATCGAAGTTTTCATTCAAACCTTCCAGAGAAACATAAGTTTCCTCGTTCCCTGCACTTACTTTAAAGCTTGATGCAAGTTTATAGAATTCTCTGCTAATAGTTTCCGATGACTTATCATTGGTTCCCAGGTATTGAAGGTACTCTGCAGCTAATGGAAGCATTTTGTTGTTCCATTTTCCGGAATCAAAGTGATAATACATTCTGAAGAGAGCATTGTCTGTATTTTTTACAGAAAGAACCTCTACGTCGCCTAATTTATTCTTAGCAATATCCTTGTCATAGTTTAACCATACCGGAGCGATTGCTTTTTCAGGCATCTCATCAATCTTCTTAAGGAAAGAGGATTGGTCTTCTCTGTTTACAGAAACAGGGGTGATAGTTGGTTTGTCAACCTTGACAATGTTCTTATCTTCTCCTTTTTTCTTATAAACCGCTACATAATTGTTGTTTTGAAGATATTTGGAAACGAAGTCCATAATGTCTTTCTTGGTAAGCTTAGAGATTTCTTCAATATACTCCAGGTTGGCTTTATGATCTACTTCAGAAGTGAATTCATCCATTAAGATGCTTGCTCTTGAAGAATATTTCTCATCCTTTTGAATCGTATTCTTTTTTTCGTTGTTTACGATAGACTGAATAAGGTCATCAGAGAATTCTCCTTTTCTTAGTTTATCGATTTCCTGAAGAAGAAGATTTTTTACTTCATCCAAAGACTGTCCTTCAGTTGGTTTTCCTTGCAGAAGTAATACCGAATAATCTTTCAGGGTATAAGGATAAGCAAAAGCTCCGAGTAATTTTTGCTTTTTCACCAGATCAAGATCAATTAATCCAGCTTGCCCGTTGGTCAGCATGCTGCCTACAAAATTTAATAGTCTTGCATCTTTTGTTGAAGCACCGGGAAATCTGAAACCAAGCATTACACTTTCAGAGTCAGGTCCTACCACTTCTTTTATGACTGGAGAGGTAATCGCTTTTTCCTGTCCTACTTTGTATTCCGGAACCGGTTTAGATTTCATATAAGAGAAAGCTTTGTCAATCTTGGCAATAGCTTCATCCGGATTGAAATCTCCCGACATGATGATTCCCATGTTGTTGGGAACATAATAATTGTTATAATAATCTCTGATCGCGTGCAGAGAAGGGTTTTTCAAATGCTCAATGGTTCCAATGGTAGTCTGCTTTCCATAATTGTTATTAGGGAAAAGATTAGCAAACATCATATCATACACTTTGTCTCCATCATCATCAAGCGTTCTGTTTTTCTCCTCATATACGGCTTCTAGTTCTGTATGGAATAATCTGAGAATGGGCTCTCTAAATCTCTCTGACTGCAAAGCCAGAAATTTATCCATAACATTAGAAGGGATGTCTTCCGTGTATACTGTTTGTTCAAAAGAGGTGAAAGCGTTTGATCCGTCAGCACCCATACCAGCCATCATTTTGTCATATTCATTGGCAATCGCGTATTTGGCAGCTTCTCCGGAAACCCTGTCGATTTCTTTGTAGATCTCTTTTCTCTTAGCTTCGTCTTTGGTCTGGTTGTATTTCTCATAAAGAGCATCAATCTGGTCTAAAAGAGGTTTTTCCTTCGCCCAGTCTTTAGATCCGAACTGATTCGTTCCTTTGAAAAGCATATGTTCCAGGTAATGAGCAAGACCTGTGTGATCTGCGGGATCGGTTTTACTTCCTGCTTTGGTAGCAATATACGTTTGGATTCTCGGTTCTTTGTTGGTTGGACTTAAGATAACCGTTAATCCGTTCTTTAAAGTATAATATCTTGCGGCGGTAGGGTCATTGGTGACAAACTTATATTTGTATCCATTGGAAGTTGCTTCCTTCCATTGATAGTCCTGTCCAAAAGCATGGCCTGCAAAACTTGCTGCTGCAATACTGGTAACGATTGTTAATTTTTTAAACAAATTCATTGGTATGGCTGTGTTTTATTTTAGTTTTTTGATTTTTAGTTGAATTGCTCTAACAAATCTTTGATTCGCTTCATTGCTTCTCTTAATTCTTCTTCAGATGCTGCATAAGAGAATCTGATACATTCCGGACTTCCAAAAGAGAATCCTCCAACACATCCTACGTGAGCGTTCTCCAATAAAAACATGGCGAAATCATCAGAGTTTTTGATTTCTGTTCCATTCAGTGTTTTACCGATGTAATGTGAAATGTCCGGGAAGAAATAGAAAGCAGCCTTTGGAAGTAGTACTTTGAACCCTGGAATTTCCTTGATAAGCTCATATACAAGATCTCTTCTTTTTTTGAAAGCATCAATCATGTATCTGTATTCTGATGGATCGGTTTTTAAAGCAACGATGGAAGCTCTTTGAGCTACAGTATTAGCTCCGCTTGTCATTTGTCCCTGTACTTTCTCACAGGCTTTAGCCAGCCATTCCGGGCATGCAGAGTATCCGATTCTCCAGCCGGTCATTGCAAAAGCTTTTGACATCCCGTTGATTACGGCAGTTTGCTCATAAACCTCAGGGAACTGGGCAATGGAAGTTGTTTTTGTTTCATAATTGATGAACTCATAGATTTCATCTGAAATAATGGTTACGTGAGGATATTTAGCAACTACTTTAGCAATAGATTTCAATTCATCATACGTGTAATATCCTCCTGATGGGTTACATGGTGAACTGAAAAGGATGGCTTTTGTTTTATCAGTAATCGCTTCTTCAAGTTGTTCAGCAGTTACTTTGAAATCTGTAACATAAGAAGTGGGAAGCATTACAGAAGTTCCCCCCATCATTTTAACCATTTCATCGTAGCTTACCCAATAAGGAGCTGGAAGTAAAACCTCATCATCATCATTGATAATCGCTGCTAAAACATTTAAAATAGCCTGTTTTGCACCATTTGAAACACAAATCTGTGTTGGTTTGTATTCCAGATTGTTGTCTCTTTTTAACTTATAGGCAATCGCTTCACGCAGTTCCAGAAATCCCGGAACAGGAGAGTAGTGACTGTAGTTCTGATTGATGGCATCGAATGCTGCCTGTTTGATATTATCCGGAACATCAAAATCCGGTTCACCAAGGGTCAAGCTGATAACATCAATTCCGTTCGCTTTCATTTCCCTTGCTTTATTAGACATTACAAAAGTCTGTGAGTATCCTAGTCTTTTTACTCTATCTGAAAGTTTGTCCATGTATTTTTTGAATTTTAACAAATATATAATAAAAAGGCCTTGCAGAAGTAATAAAAAGAGGGCAGGTTTAAAGATTTTTATCAGGTTTAAAAGGATTTATTATATTTGGAGTTAATGTTCTTTTTTTATGCAATTTGTCTTGAAAGTACTGTTTAATCAAAAACTTAACTCCATGAAAAAAATCTATACTCTTTTATTTCTGGCATTAGTCTGCAGTGTGTCTGCCCAGAATTATCGTTTTGTGTATGAATACAAAATGAAATCAGATATTGATAATGAAGATTCTTATATTACAGATTATATGAATCTGGATTCAGACGGAAAGAAATCTTATTTTTATAATGCAGTGAAATATGAAAGAGATTCTATTTATCAGGCAGACAAAGATCTTAAGATGTTATTTAAGAGTAAAAATTATGATAGAAACTTAGGGTATATCGTTGAAAAAGACTATTCAAAAAGAGAAGCTAATTTATATGATAAATATAAAACTGCAAATCTTGTTATTGCGGATCGCGAAGTTCCAAAATGGTCTGTACAGAAAGAGTTTTTAAAGATCAATGGAATAGATTGTCAGAAAGCGATTGCCCAATACAAAGGAAGAGAGTGGGAAGCATGGTTCTCCAAAGAGTATCCTATCAGCGATGGGCCTTACAAATTCAATGGCCTTCCAGGGCTCGTGATAAGGATTAAAGATATGGATAATCATCATGTTTTTAATATGATTCAGGTGAAAAAAGTGAATTCTATATTTAGTTTTGTTCCTAAAAACAATAAAAAGATGTCTGATCAGGAATACCGGAAACTTCTGAAAAATGAGACATTCAGTCCTGAAGATATTGAAAGTATCAACATAGACAGGCAAACCGGAAAGATGGGTGTGCAATTGAAAGATGGGTATGCTACTCAATTGGATATGGGGCAAATTAAAAAAGCGGGTAAGGGAAATGAAGATGCGGAATTGGCAAGGTTGCTTAAGAAAAGTAACAATCCTATTGAAAAAGAAAATTCAAAATAAAATGGCGTTATTTTTTGATATACTCTTTCTGAAAATTTGAATAAAGCCAATAAAAACTTACTTTTGCAGATTATAATAATTCACATGTCTACATCGTTACTATTAAAATATTTTCCGGATCTTACCGAGACACAGCTAGAACAGTTTGCAAAACTGGAAACCCTGTACCATGAATGGAATGAAAAGATCAACGTAATTTCCAGAAAAGATATGGAATCGTTGTATGAAAAGCATATTCTTCACTCGTTAGGAGTTGCTAAAGTGATGGAATTTGCTCCTGGAACGAAAGTGTTGGATATTGGTACCGGAGGTGGTTTTCCGGGAATTCCATTGGCAATTCTGTTTCCTGAAACACAATTTACTCTTATTGATTCCATAGGGAAGAAAATCAGTGTAGTAAATGCTGTAGCGGAAGGAGTGGGGTTGAAAAATGTAACAGCCATCCACGGAAGAGCAGAGAAATTAAAAGAAAAATTTCACTTTATAGTCAGCAGAGCGGTCACTCAGATGCCTGAATTTTTAAGATGGCTGAAGGGAAAATTTGAAAAAGAACAATTTAACCCTAAACATAATGGAATTTTATATTTGAAAGGTGGAGATCTTGCTGAAGAACTTGCCGGACTTAAATGTGAAATTTTCAGCCTGAAAAACTATTTTGAGGAAGAGTTTTTTGACACTAAAAAAGTAGTTTATCTATCAAAGGGTAATTTTAATTCCTGATTTTCTTGGAATAAAGAATAATTTTTGCTAAATATGTATTGGTAATCAGAAAATTAAAGATTATGAAAAAGTTTCTAAATATTGGATTTTCAGCATTATTGTTTGGCTTTGTATTGATTTCATGTAATGATGATGATTATCAGACCATAGAATCTATTGATAAGGTCAAAATAGACAGTGTAAAAATTACCAATGACACCATGGATGTCTTTGCGATACAGCGAATAAAAACTTATTCTACCTATTCATCTCAGTGCCAGGGGTTTTATGGATATGATTATATTCATAACGGTGATTTTGAAAGAACGGTTACTGCTTATAAGTACATTAGTAATGGTCCTTGTGCTCAAAAAAGTTACTCAGCGGTTAATCAGATAAATTTTAATCCACAAAAGATAGGGAAATATACTTTTACTTTCTGGAACGGAGGAAATAACTGGATTACAAAAACGATTGTAGTGAAATAATGAAATTGACTTTTGTATTCTGTCTATTGGTGGCAAATGCAGTGTTTGGACAGAAAATTATCTGGCAGGAAGGGCAAAAGCTGGTATGGGACAATTTTAAAAGTCCTGTCAACAGAAAAAACAATCCGGATGTTGCAGCTTATACCAATTGTGGTTGGGAATATTCTGTAGTGAAATCCTCCAATCCAAAGTCTCCAGTAACCATTGAAATAAAGACGATATTCAGTGAAGATAAATCCTGGAAAGACGTCAAAAAGATCAATGATTATATTTTATTACATGAGCAGAAACACTTTGATATTGCGGAGCTTTTTGTAAGAAAATTCAGGAAGGCTGTTGCTGAAAATATCAGGAATTCCGGTGATTACGATAGATTATTTAAATCTATTTATAACTTGATATCCAAAGAGTACAAAAACTTTCAGATGGCCTATGACAGGGATACCCGTCATGGAATGAATGAAGAAAAACAAACAGAATATAATCTGGCCATCTCTCAAGAATTAGAAAACCTTAAAAGCTACCAAGCCCCTTGAAATTCCTCAATAAGATCATTCACGAACTGTTGGCACAAAACACAGATCTGTCTGCGTTTAACATCATCCTGCCCGGAAAACGTCCGATTGTATTTATCAGACAGATTCTGGAGGAAAACAACTATTCCGGATTTCTTCCCAACTTTTTTACCATCGAGGAACTGATTAACTCTATTGCTGACAAACAGGTTATCCAGGGAATTCCGCTTTGGCTTTTTTCATTCGATGTGTACCGAAGCCTGAACCTGATCCCCAGAGATAATTTCTCTGACTTTTTGAAGTGGTTTCCAACCCTGCAGAAGGATTGGGATGATATTCTGAAGTTTTCAGATAGTGACCAGGCGGTTTTACAGTACATGTTTGATGAGGAAAGGATTAAAGAATGGGCCCAGAACCTGGGTGAAGATGATGATGTACCCAGAAAGAAGTTTCTTAATTTCTGGCAGAACATGAATGTTTTTCTTCCCGAATTAAAAAACAGGTTACAGGAAAAGAACTGGGCGACCTCAGGAATGATTCACGAGGCTGCTAAAGCGAGTATCTCAGATTTTGCGAAGAATACCTCGGAGCATTTTGTTTTTTGCGGATTTAACGCCTTTACGCCGGTTGAAGAAAAATTGGTAAGAAGTCTTTTGCGGTGGAATAAAGCTCAGTGCTTTTTTCAGGCAGACCGTTATTACTTTAACGATGAAAGACAGGAGGCCGGAAAATTCCTCAGAAATCATAAGACATGGAAAGAATTTGATGATAGCAGGGCTTTCCAATGGATAGAAGATGACTTTAACCAACCTAAAAAGATCAAAGTATATGAAGTTTCCGGAAATGTAACGCAAACTAAAGTGTTGCCGGAGATCTTTAAGGAAATCAATAATAAAACTTACTCAAATACAGCGGTAGTTTTGCTGGATGAGAACCTTCTTCCTGCGAGTCTGGATGTGATGCATGGGGTAGACAACCTGAATATCACGATGGGGTTCCCATTGAAGAACCTGTCTTTTTCCAATGCTGTAAAACGACTTTTCTACCTGCAAAAACAGCTGGAAAAGAATAAAACTTCGTATTACTACAGGGATGTATTTCCTATTCTTGAAGAGCTTCCGAAATCAGCCAAAGATGAGCTAATCATCAATGATTTTAAAGCAAAGATAGAAGAAAGAAATATCGTTTATATTTCTAAAAAGCTTTTGAATGAACTTCTTGGAGAGTTATCTTACTTTGGTCTTCTGCAAAAAGCTGCAAGCACGAATGCTTATCTGGATATTCTGATATCGTTTTGTCATCAGGTGAAGTGGTTGGAAATAGATGATATTCAATATGAAAATGTATCTCATTTCGAGAATGCCTTCAGGATTATTAAAAACCAATTGACTCCGTATAATATCGAGATTAAAATGGAAACGCTGGAGATTCTCATCAACCAGCATATCAATTCTGAAAGTATCGATTTTCAGGGTGAGCCATTAAGAGGGTTGCAGATTATGGGATTGTTGGAAACACGTCTTCTGAATTTTGAAAATGTGATTCTGCTTTCGGTCAATGAAGGGAAACTTCCATTGGGAAATTCACAGAATACTTACATTCCTTTTGATATCAGAAGATTTTTTGATCTTCATACGTTTTTGGAAAATGACAGTATTTATGCCTATCACTTTTACAGGCTGATTCAGGATGCGAAAAATGTTCATTTGTTGTACAATGCATTAAGTTCGGGAGTGAATACGGGGGAAAAGAGCCGTTTTATTACCCAGATCGAAATGGAAAGTTCCCATGAGATTGAACACTTGATTATTGAGAATTCTTCAGAGCCCATTATTACAAAACCCATAGAGATTTCCAAGACGGAAATTGTAAGACAAAAACTTCAGAAATGGAAGGAGAAGGTATCAGCTTCCCACCTGACAAGCTACCTTTACAATCCCATTGATTTTTACTTATCCAAGATCTTAAACACTTCGGAGTCAGACGAAATTGAAGAGGAGCTGTCGGTGAAAAATTATGGAAATTTAGTACATTATACACTTCAAGAAGTTTATGAAGTATTGAAGGGTAAGGTTTTAAAAGAAAGTGATTTAGAGAAGTCAGTTAAAGCAATAGATAAGTATATTAATATTGCCATTGAGAAACTGAAGCACCAGCCGGAGTTCTATGAAAAAGGGATGAACTATATCCACAAGGCGATTGCGAAAAAAGTAATTGAAAACGTTCTGAATCATGATCTGGATCTGGTTAAACAAGGCAATAAATTAGAGATCATTGACATCGAAAGAAAGTTCGAAAATGTAGAATTTTATCTTGATGGAAATGATAAAATTTCGTTCTTAGGATTTATTGACAGAATTGATAAACTGAATGGGACATTAAGGATCATTGATTATAAAACGGCTAAAATTAAAAACCTCCACGTAAAAATTGATGAGGATAATGTAGAAGGGTATTTCCATAACAGTGATAGAAAACAGGCACTACAGCTTTGTATTTATCATTATGTGATACAGCATCTTCCGGAATTCTGGGGCTTTCCGATTGAAACCGGTATCTGGAGTTTTGCAGAAGCTAAAAAAGGAATGGTTCCTTTGGTGTTTGATAAGGGAGATATTGATGATGCAATGAGATCTGTTAAAAGTCTTATTCTGGAAATCCTGAATCCTGATATCAATTTTGTAGAGACAATAAAGTCTTATTAGGCTTATACAATCTTTTATCTTAGCCAGCGACCTTGCCAAAAGAATATGCTTAATAGACTTTTGCTTTAAAATTAAGTTATTTGCTTTGTCATTCTGTATTAGAAATCGAAGATTCGATGTAACCAATGAATGGTGTAAAATTGTAAATAAGTATCTTAAATTATTATAAAAACAACTTTCTATTTTTCCCAAAAATAATATTAATGAAAAGTATTTTTGGCGATATTTTTTTTACATTCTTCTTCAATAAGGAAATAGATAATGTTTTTTAGCAGCTTTTACGGTATAATTGTATATTTACTGTGAATTTTTTATACACATAAAAACAGGCTGTCTCATGAAAAAATTCCTGCTTTTGGGAACTGTCATTTTTTCTCTTTTTCTTAAATCCCAACAGATTAACGACTCTCTGAATATCAGATTACAAAATGTAACGAAGGACACCAAATTTGGTTTGGCTCTGAGTGGAGGGGGTGCCAAAGGATTTGCTCACATTGGAATTTTGAAAATGATAGATTCCTTAGGAATTAAGGTAGATTATATTACCGGAACCAGTATGGGGGGGATTTTGGGAGGTTTGTATGCAATGGGATATAATGCCGACGAACTGAAGAAAACTATTTACAAAGTAGACTGGAACAGGATTCTGAGCAATAAAATCCCCTACAGCAAAGTGAATATCAGTGAGAAGGATGAGTATGATAAATATATTCTTGAATTTCCGGTCGTAAAAGGAGTTCCAACGCTTCCCAGTTCCTATATTGAAGGGCAGTATATGGGGGAGGTCTTGAATACGCTAACCTTTAACGCAAAACATATCAATGATTTCAGTAAATTGAGGATTCCTGTAGAGCTTACTTCTTCAGATATTGAAAACGGAGGGCTGATTATGCAGAAGAAGGGATCTCTTCCCTTGGCTATTCGTTCTACTTTGGCTATTCCTGCAGCTTTTGCTCCGGTGTATATTGATGGAAAGTTATTAGTTGATGGCGGATTAGACCGGAATTATCCGGCTAATGAAGTTCGTCAGATGGGAGCAGATTTCGTTATCGGTGGCTATACCGGATTCAGGCTTTTTACCAAAAAAGAGATTGAAAATCCTATGAAAATGATCTACCAGACGCATGCCATCCGTTCTGTAGAGGATTTTAAGCATCAGAAGGCTTTATCCAACATTCTGGTTGACTTTGTAGACCCGTTGGGGGATATCACCACAAAAGACTTTGCAAGGTTCAGAAGGATCATTAAAATAGGAGAAGTAGAAGCCAGGAAGCATCTCCCTGAATTTGTTGCATTGGCAGAAGCTCAGAAAAGATTAGGGATCAAGTATGAACATGAAAAAATTGAGGAAGTAAAGCTTCCTACCACAAAATTTACCTTTAACGAGGAAAACGGAACTCCGCTTAGCGATGAAGTAGAAATTGCTGTGATTAAAAAGGAACTTGGGCTGACGGAAGGGAAGTATTATGATGTGAAAACCGTCAATGAAGCAATAGACAGAGTGTTTGGAGTGCGTCAATACGAAAAAGTTTATTACACTTATACCAATGAGGGCGATGGACTTACAATGAATATTTTCGTTAAAAAAGCTAAGAAAGGAGCTTTTAAGTTGGCTCTTCATTATGATACAGAGCAGTCGGTGGGGATTATTGTAAATTATACATACCGGAATATCCTGGCAAACAGATCAAGGTTCCTGGCTACTATCGATATTTCAGAGCGTTTTAAGGCAAGGCTGGCTTACCAGCGTTTTTTGGGAAGCGGTGACCATTGGTGGATCGATCTTGAAGCTAAAATGGTTCATCTTAAAAGTAATGATTTAACATTTAGAACATTGGGATATGATGATGAAGATTACACCACAAAATTTCCTAACCACATTTATAGAAATATCACAGGAAAAGTAGCTTTAAATTATAATATCAACCCCAACGCTTTTATTTCTTTAGGAACAGAATTTAGCACGGAAAGAATGTATACTTTGCTGGATAAAATAGATCAGGCAAGGGCAGATATTTTTAGCAAAAAGCTTTATAATCACAGTAATTTTAACGCATTTCTTAAATTTGAGCAGAATAATCTGAACAAGAGATACTTTTCTACCAAAGGGAATCATCTTCAGGTAAGCACAAGATTGTATTTTGGAGATGAATATAAGTTGTATGATCTGCAAGTAGTACAGCCTCAGTTATATCCCATCTTAAACCCTAAGAACCCTGATTATTTTGTCCCTAAGAACCTGGTATCATTTACGCTGAATGAAAACTTTGCCTATCCTATTACAAGAAGATTGGCAGCAAAGGTAAATCTGTTCCTTGGAACAAGCTTTGGTTCATACAGAGAAGACACAATACCTTACTTTTTTCTGAACCAGAAATACAATTTAGGAGGAAGTGAGTACAATTATGATTTGTTAAATCCTGAATTTAATGGACTTCGCCAGAAAGAGCTTCCTATGAACTCTGTAGCTAAAACAGGAATATCCCTTCAGTATAGAATTATGAAGAGATTATACATAACCCCTTCATTCAGTTATGGAAAAGTGAGTGAAGAGTTTTCTCCTTTTAATGACAGTTTCGAAATGTTCGGATATGGAGTCAATCTTGGCTATGAATCCCTTATAGGTCCTATTAATCTTAATATTTCCAGAAATAACCAACTTGATTTTTCCAGAATCTATTTCAGTATCGGGTTTAAGTTTTAAGAGAGTAAGGAACCCAGAAGCTGGAGATTGTTTTAAGGTAAGGAAGCCAAAAGATTAGGGAAGATGCTGCTTACCCCCTTTAAATTAATGAAAAAAGGCTGCCGGAAATCATTTTTCAATCATAACTTCCAGCCTCCTTCTTCCAGCCCAATTTATTGTCTTGGAATTTCAGGTCTCGGCATTTTATAATAACTTCCTGACATGCTTTTCAGAAAAGCCACAATGGCATCTATTTCCTCGTTATTGAGCTGTAATGCCTTCATCCTTTGATCAGTGACCGGAAATTTAGGATCAGCCTTCTTTTCTTCAGGACTGGGGTTAATCATTTGCATTCCGCTATTGTATAAATTAACAACTCCATGCAGATCATCCATTAATCCGTTGTGCATCCAAGGAGCAGTGTAATTCAAATCTCTTAAAGAAGGAGTTTTAAACTTGCCTACATCATTGGGATTGTTGGTAATATGATAAAGCCCAAGGTCTTCATATTCACGTTGGTAATAGGTGAGTCCTATGTTGTGAAATGATTCATCAGTCAGATATTTACCGTAATGACAATTCATACATCTTGCCTTAGTACGAAACAGGTGCATCCCATAGATTTCCTTATCACTCATGGCTTTGTGATCTCCTTTAATGAATTTATCCAGTTTACTCGGCTGGCTTCTGAGAGTACGCTGGAAAGTAGCCAGGGCACTGGCAATTTGGTTAAACGTAATCTTATCTGTATGATAAACATCCTTGAAAAGTTGTTTGTATTCCTTATATTTTGAAAGTTTCCCGGCCAGTTTTTCCGGTTTCATATTCATTTCGTTGTGAGCAGAGATGGGACCAACAAGTTGTTCTTCCAGCGTTTTAGCTCTTCCATCCCAGAAATAAGAAGCTCTGTCTGCAATATTATAAAGGGACTGTGTATTTCTTTTTCCCAACAGATGGTCGTTTCCTAATGCCACTTCCTGCCCGTCACTCCAGCCTAATTCAGGATTATGGCAGCTGCTGCATGAAACCTGACTTGATGAGGATAATTTCGGGTCAAAGAACAGTTTTTTTCCCAGCATTACCTCAGGAAGCTCCTGGGTTTCATAATAATTGGAATCCCATTCTATAGCTTCAAATTCTTTCCAGTTGACATCTCCATCTATGGAAGGTTTAGGCCAATACTGTATAGGTTTTTTGTATTGTGCTGCCACTTCTCCATAATCTGTAGTGTAGGTTCGTAAAGTATGTTGCATGCAAAATAGGGCAATTACGCCTATCAGCAGTATTAATTTAATATCTGAAAATTTCATATTTTTTACTTAAAAAATACCTCCTATGGTTGCTGCAAAAAGCATATTGTTACCATTTTGGAAATTACTGTACATCATTTTACCCCCTACATAAGCATTCTTAATAACCGGAGCGTTGAAATGAAAATTAAGATCAAGTTTGGCCTGCCAGATGTCAGAAGACTGATATTTGTAATTTTCCTGTAGCATTTGCTGAATAGCAGGTTTTCCGGAAATATTGAAGACCGAATTTTTTTTATAGACATCCGTTACAGAAACTCCCGCAGAAATAGAAAGTGCAAGTTTGTCTGTGAGTGTTTTAAGCCATTGAAAATCTGCGCCGTAGACCAGTTTATTTAAATCAATGATAGAAAGAGGAGTGTTATACTTTTCTTTTTCCTGAATCCATCCGAAGAAAGGAATCAGAGACGATTTTGCATCTTGATGTTCCATTGTTAAGAGCCCTTTTAATACCAGATTGGTTATCTGATGGGTGTATTTTTCTGCAGAACCAATTTGTATATAATTCCTTGAATTGTCATTAAGAAATAAGTTCTCAGTTCCTTTTCTGTTGGTATGGTTTCCGATGACGGAAAGTCCCCAGGAGATTCTGTCTGTTTCAAAAAACTTTCCTAATGAAAAATTAAATTGTTGTTCATCAATTTTGGAGGCATTAAGATCTGCATATTCGGTCAGAAGCTTATCAAGATTCAGTTTCTTGATTCCCGCAGTAAGATACCATGATCTGTTTTCTGCTTCAAAAACTTGTAAACCACCACCATAAGTCCAGCCCTCATAATACGCCTGACGAAGTTTTCCTGAAAGCAGTTCATTATAGTTTCCCAGACCGTTCATATTGTAGATCATTGGAAATCCCTGATTGCTTACAAAACTCAGATAATGCTTTTGGGTATATTTTTCAGCTTCCACATAAGCTCCGATTTTAAACTTTTCAAACATCATTTTATTAACTCCCAGAGCCAATGAAAAGGTAGCAGAAGTATTTTTAGGCCTCGGATCAATATCACGATAGCTCAAACTAGCGCTGTAACTTCCCGTAATCCCCAGGGTATATGAATTGATTTTCTTAGAATATCCCCCTGAAAATGCATAATTTTCAAACTTCATGTCGCCCCCCACACTGTCTGCTGCTACGTAAGGGTAAATGATGTCATAATCAGCATTTTCATTCCATACTACCTGCTTGTTTTTTCCTTGTGAATAAGAAGCATTCCCCCAAACTACAGTTTTCGGATCCAATATCTGGTGGGTACGTGCTTCTGCACCCCAGAGATTTTTTCCTTTGCCCTTTTGCTGGATTTCATTGGGAGTATCATTGTTTTGGGTGAATATATTAAAAACTGTAATCTGATACTTCCTTGAGCCCAACCTATTGGCCGGATTGGTGTTGATGTCGTTTTTGAGTAGCCTTTCATAGCTATACTCCTCACGAATCTTCTTCATGATTGTATCATTGTCCTGACCATATATTTCAGAACCAAGAAAAAGAGCAGGCAGGATCAGTATGGATTGAAAATGTTTCATTTTAGTTGAATAATGACGGTTTTACACCATGTTCAAAATCTGCGGTGGAGTTATTGGTATCTTTTAAGATGTCTTTACCTTCTGCATTTTTTCCGATAACTTTTCTGCGGACTGCTTTTCCAAAACGGTTTTTATCACCATCAAAAGATGTTACTGAGGTCCATCCCATGTCTAAAGAAGGAGAAGTAACCAACCATAGGAAAGAATCCTGTACACTTAAGTTCACTGCATCTGTGATCCATTCGTTCGGAATTTTAACAGCTGTTCCGTCCATAGGATAAACATCTCCTCCGAAAGTAAGATTGTAAGTATAAGTGTATGAGTTCTGACTGATTAATGACTCATTGGTCATTCCCTGTGGCATACGTGCTAAAGCGTAAGCATAATATCCCTGCGTGTGGATCACCATTTTTTCAAATACATTTACCATTTTAGGGACTGCAGGATTATCAATATCATCAGAGTCTTCCTTGAAGATCTGGAAATTAGCGTGAGATAAATTGATGGATGACGGATTGAATTCTTTATGATTAATGGCATCTTCTGCAATGATAATAGAGGCTCCAGGTAATACCGGATACGTTGTTCCATTTCCTGGAATTCTGATGATGGCTCCGGCAGAAAATGTGGTTCCCATAATATTAGGACTGTAATCCTGCTTTTCATTCGTCATAAATGCAGATTGTATCAGCAACATCCCGTCAGCATATAATGTTTTGTCTGTATTATTGGTTATTTTAAAATATTGGTCACCAAAATACATGGCTCCTTGTGGAGTTTTAGTTCCCGTAAAGAATACTTCTTCAAGGATAAGGTCGCTGCTTCCTGCTTTCATTGAAATGTCAATAATTTTGGTCTGTTCAGTGCCATTGATGACAACACTGGTCTGAACTCCACCTACTTTTGCTTCTATGGCCACCGAATTATCAGTATAGATAATGCTTCCTTCCACAGTAATATTATAAGTTCCCGTTGGAAGAACCTTTTTCAGAGAATTGGTGTTTTTAAGCACCTCAGTAGCTGTAAAACCGGTATTCAATTCCTTAAAGCTTATCGTAAGAGTTTTATATTCTTTGACCTGAATGTTTTCCGGAACTACTTTCAGCTGAAGGTTTAACGTAGTTTGTGCCTGAGTTTCAGGGGCATCGGAATCTGACGAACATGCCGCAAGACTTAATACAGCACACAATAGTAATAGTGTTCTAAATAATTGTTTTAACATAACTTATTGGTTTGAAATTGTTATAAATTGAAATTGATCTCCATCCCGAAATACGGATCATAAGTCCCTTTTCTGTTGATCGTAAATCCATTAACGCTATAAGGAGCGTAATAACTAAAAAGTCTGTTGGCAAACATGGAAACGATAACAGTCTTATTTCTGAAGCTTTTGGTTACCTTAAGATTAAGATTGGCTTCCAATGGTCTTCTGGTAGCGTTATACCGGTCCCCATTCTGAGCAATAATCAATCTTTCAAGAATGGTTTCTCTGGCTGTACCAGGGTCGAATGGGAATATATTACCGTTTTGATCTACATAATGGCTTGGAATTCCGTTCATCGGATCTAGTTTTCTCATCGAATACCATGAAAACTGGAAAGAGGTAGAGAAGATCAGATCTAACTTTGGAATGTAGGTATCCATCATCAGATTTGTATTCAGTATTTCGTTTACAGAATTAGGCTCCATTCCATTATAAAGACCAAGATAAGGATAAGGTCTCCCGTTAATCAATAGATCAGGTCTTTTGTAGGCTGGCAGGCTGTTCCCATATTTTGTACGAAACCAGGCACCACTCAATGTAAATCTTGTATTAATGGCAGGTATTCTGTTGGAAGAATATTGAAATTCCACCCCTTCCTTGTCTATTTTACTTCCATTTCGCTGGGCAGAATACATGAAGTTTTCTGTTATAAGCTGATAGGGAAGTGTGTTGACATCTGGTGGAGAAGTTATGGTTTCGTGGTTAAGAGCAGAGGTATCGTATTTTTTATATTGATAGCCAGCATATTCATTCATAGACCGGAATGCGTTGTGCATCTTTTCCTTAAAAACAGTTACGGATAATTGATGAAGCCCAAGGCTAAAATCGATCCTTGCCTCAAACTTTTCATTGACAGCAGGCTCTATTTCCGGGTTCTGAGGATTATAGATCATCGTTTTATAGTTCACTCTTCTATAATTCTGATTAGAATGGAAATAATTGAGTTGCTGGATATCTTTATAAATCAATTCCGGGTATAGCAGATTAAGGTCCGGGAATAAACTCTGTTTACCATAGCCTAATGTTAATGCAAGTTGAGCCTTTTTATGCATCAGGCTGAATTCCGGAAGATTCCATTGAAGGTTGATTCTTGGGTCCAGATATACTTTTCCGTTCATTTTAAACTGAGTAGGAAGATTCAGCATTGAGTTTCCTCTTAATCCCAATGCTAATGCCAGCTGATGCTGACCAAGATTTGCCGTGCTGATCGTTTCTAAAAACAAGGCAGAAGTAGAATAGGCCGGAACATCACGATAGGCGCGTGGTCTGAAGGTTGCTTTAGGATCTATAGGCTTATAAACATCAAATAATTGTCCCTGACCCCAGTTTTTGCTTAATTGCCAGTCGAATCCTGTGTTGATTTCATTTTTTATAGCTTTAAAATTCCATTGGAAATTATTAACCATTTTCACAAAAATATCAAGCGGTTTACCATCTACCGTATAGTCTGAAATGTATCGAGCTTCAGGATAATAACCATCGTATTCACCCTCAGTTCTTGAAAGTGGGAAAGCAGTGGCGTTTTCCAACTGGATAAATTTGGTTTGTTTTATTTTGTCAAATCTTTGATTGACTGTTGCCTGAATCTCTGTTGATCTGTAAAAAGAAGGTTCTGTTTTTGTGTAATTAAATACATTCGAAAGGCTTACCAAATGATTGTTGACTTCATATGAATTTAATTGAGATAGGTCTACATCCGGATCGGTCTTTGAACCATCCAGTGAACCTGTATAACTCAAATGGGTCTGCCATCTGAATATGCCATGATTGCGTTGTTTTTCTTTTGCTAAAGCAAAATTGGCTGTAATTCTTTTATAGTTTTCCAGCTGGTCTCTTGGATCAGATTTAGCATTCAGATAATCAATTCCGGCATTGATTTTTAGGTTTTGCTCCTTATCTTCAAATCCCTTGCTAATAGCAAATAATTTACTGTAACCGTCTGCTTTAAATCTGGATTTCCATGGGGTATATCCTGATTTATTGGTGATTTTAACAATTCCGGAGGTAAGATTTCCGTAAATTACTGAAGGAATCCCACGCAGAATCTCCACTTTTTCAATCTGGTCTGTTGAAATGCTTCGCATATCTACACCGCTTGTTAGATTGAGCCGTCTTTTCAGTCCGTTATTGCTCTTGTCTAAAAAATCATAGGTATATTGAAGGTTAGCCCCGGAGTTCAATGGAGCACCATCTACCAGAAATGTAGTTCCCATGGCAGAAGTATTGTAATCATTGCCAGGGTTACCTGTTTCACGAAGCGTTATTTTATTCACCTGATTCAGAACTGGGTCTCCGGATCGTCCTCCCGGAAGAAGTTCCAGAAGATCTGTAAAACTGGAAGGCTGCAAATGCTGCATAGCACGCTGATTGATGACAGAAGATGAAGTTAGCCCCTTACTTTCTTTGGCTGTAATAATCACTTCTTCAATAGAATTGATTTTGTCTGCCAGTGAAAAGGTAAATACTTCAGGTTTTGTGATGGTAATCTTACCAGAATATTGAACGATATTATTTTTATGAATTTCAATAGTATACTGACCGGGGATAACAGAAATAACTGCAACACCTTTATCGTTGGTAGAGGCGGAGTATATAGTTTTAGCGGATAGAATTTTAATTTCTGAATCGGCTGCCGGTTCAGAATGATTCTTTTTTATTTCAAATGAAACAGTCGCAGACCGGTCTTGCGATTGAGCTGTTGAAAATGCAGTGAGAAATAAAAATGTGAAAATTTGTGTTTTAAAAGGGAATCGAGGATCGTTTGGTACCATCTGGCATTATTCTTCCGGCAAAGGTAGGAGGCCACAGATAAGATAACTAATTTTATTTAGAATAATTTAAAATAATTGATAAAAATCAGTTTACTTGCTTTATTGATTTTATCATTTTTTGACCTTAAAAATTAGGTTTGTTTTGGTGTATGTTGTTGTTTAATAGTGTTTTATTTTTATTTTATATGAAAGTTGTGAAATTGTATTTCTAATTTTTATTGTTAGAATTATTCTTTACAGAATGAGATGCTTTGTTAAAGAATAGCATAAATTTAAACCATTATGATTTAATAAGATTTTAAGTAAAATTAAGTTTCATCAAAGATGACAGGGAAGGTAGCTTAACCAATAGTTTTTAGCTATGATCTTCACTTTTCTTAATCCTTAAACAGAAGCTTAATGGCTTAAATTATCGTAAACGCCTTGGAAATTCGTGTAATCTGTGGAAGATAAATTATTGTAAATAAAATAGTTGGTTGATCAAAAAAGCACTCCATTGCTGGAGTGCCAAAATTAACTTGAAAATGATATATAAAAAGGATTGATGCTATAGTTTAACTTTTTTATTGATTGTTTTTCCATTGGAAAGAGTCATTTGTACTACATAAACTCCCTGTTCCATGTTTTTTGATTCGAATTGCTGCGAATTCACTTCCTGCTGAAGGAGTAAAGTTCCTGAGATACTGTATATGCTGATATTTTTAATATTATTATTAGCTCTGGCTCTGATCTGTTTGTTCTGAGCAAAGATATCTGTACTGTTTTCCAGTTTGTTACTTCCAATATTTTTATTGAACTGCAGATTATAATAGGAGGTCACTATTTCGAATGTATATTTCTGTGTATCCAGATCTTGTAAGTTGATGCCATTGTTTTCCTGATACTGATCTTTGGAAATGGTTTGAACCAGATTTTTATTTTCATCAAAAATATGAACCGCTAAAAGCTCGTTCTCATCAATCTTTAATTTTAAAACTGAATTGTTTTCCGATTGTACAACTTCATTTTCAGCCACTTCTTTAGGAGTATTCTTGATGTATGGAAGCATTTTATCCTTATGGTTTTCCGATACTTTTAACAGATATACACCATCTTTTAAAGTGGTTAAGCTACGATCATTTGCTGATCTGCTGCTAGCATTTTCTGTATTGAAATCAGTAACTTCAATCAACTGCATATTTCCGAGGTCAGGTTTTATCTGGGAGGAAAATAGAGTAGGCGTTTCTGATGAAGATGCTGTTGACTGTTTTCCAAAAATAGATCCCACTACAGCCCATTGATTAAAAAGACCGCCGCTTCTTAAGGTGTTGAATTTAGCATTAGAAGCCAGAACAAATGGAACAATACCTCCTACATGCCCGATAGGTCCCCAGTAGAAAGAGTCCAGTTTATATTTATTCAGATCCCACCATGCATAATAACCACGTTGTACATCAATAGTTTTGGAAGTATTTTCAGGTGGAATGGCTAAATCTACTGTAGAATGGCCTAGCGTCATAGGAGTTTTATTATACCAGTCGTATACATCTTTAGGTTTCAGACATTGTCTGAATTTATGATTGGGATTATTGGTCACATCATTCACAAAATTGGTTGTGAACATTTTTCTCCATAGAAACGGTCCCCACAGCAGACCTCCGTTGTCCTGAACAACATGATAATTGTATTTGTCAAGATATTCTGCGGAAATAACTTCCGAAATATCATTAGTATATGTTTTATATCCTGTATTGTTACAGCTGTGAAGAACATTGGCCAGGAAGGAACTAAACGGATAAATATCTTTTTCTAAAACACCTTTCTTTAAAGTGGTTTCCGACATGTCGTAAGGTCCGTCTCCCATATAAGCATACTTAAATTTCAGGTTGCCGGGATTGGAAACGTTCAGCCTTTTTAGAGTAGACATTGCTGCATGAGCCCCTTGTGAATAGCCTGCTAAGAAATATTCATCATACCGTTTTACTCCCAATTGGGTCAGTGCTTTATTAGCTGCAGTAACAAAATCAATCGTAGCACCCGCTTCAGTAGCATAATCTACATAAGGATGTACACCATCTCCGTCACCCATTCCTACATAATCGGGAGCCATTAAAATGTAGCCGTTGAGAACATAAGAAAGTTCTACAACAAATCCAGCTGTCAGTGTTCCTTTAAAATTGGAAGGAACATTATGCCTGCTATCAGTAGTTCCGTGGTCAGAAACTACGGTGGAAAGTTTCATATTGACATTAGGATACATCAGGAGACCTGTTGCTTTTACAAGAATATTGTTTTCATTTTTGGTATAATAGGTTATTTTATATCCTTTTAAACCCACATTGAAACCATTCAGATAATTTACAAAGTCCGGAGCATTTTGTTCACCAAGATTATTGGCAATAAAATTAATAACTCCCTGCGGCGTTAAATCCAGTTTCTGTTCGGCGCTTACAAGGTCTCCTGCCTGTTGAGCAAAGTAGAATGGAGCTGTAAGTCCTATTAAAAAAGTTGTTATTTTCTTCATATAGTGATTTTTTAATAGTGTTAAGGTAATAACTTTAATAAATTCACAAAAATATTCAGACAATAACAATTATTCATTGAATATTAAATTCTCTGGAAGGTGAGTAAAATAAAAGAGCCTAATCCAAAGACCAGACTCTCAGTTTTATATTTTACTTTTCTTAGAAAGCGTTGATACCTGTAATATCTAAACCGGTGATTAACAAATGAACGTCATGAGTTCCTTCATAAGTAATAACAGACTCCAGATTGGCAGCATGTCTCATCATCGGGAATTCCCCCATGATACCCATTCCTCCCAGAATCTGTCTTGATTCTCTTGCAATGTCAATCGCCATTTTTACGTTGTTACGTTTAGCCATTGAAATTTGTGCTGGAGTTGCCTTATGTTCATTTTTAAGGTTTCCTAATTGAAGACATAGTAACTGGGCTTTTGTAATCTCAGTTAAGAATTCAGCTAATTTTTTCTGTTGAAGCTGGTAAGAACCGATAGGCTTACCAAACTGCTTTCTCTCTTTAGAATACTGAACAGCTGTACAGTAGCAGTCAATAGCTGCTCCGATTACTCCCCATGAAATTCCGTATCTGGCAGAGTTCAGACAAGATAAAGGACCTTTTAGCCCCGTTACTCCCGGAAGTAGGTTTTCTTTAGGAACTTTTACGTCATTGAATACCAATTCTCCGGTTTTTGAAGCTCTTAAACTCCATTTATTGTGTGTTTCCGGAGTAGTGAATCCTTCCATTCCTCTTTCAACGATTACTCCCTGTATTTTTCCTTCCTCATTCTTTGCCCATACCACTGCAATGTCGCAAAGAGGAGAATTCGTGATCCACATTTTAGCCCCATTCAAAAGATAATGATCGCCCATATCTTTGATATAAGTCTCCATAGAACTCGGATCAGAACCATGGTTAGGCTCGGTTAATCCAAAAGAACCAATCATTTCTCCTGCAGCAAGCTTTGGAAGGTATTTTTTCTTTTGCTCTTCAGAACCGAACTCATTAATGGGAAACATAACCAAAGAACTCTGTACAGAAGCTGCAGAACGAACTGCAGAATCTCCTCTTTCCAACTCCTGCATAATAAGACCATAAGATATCTGATCTAATCCGGAACCACCATACTCAACCGGAATATATGGACCTAATGCTCCTATTTTTCCTAGTTCTCTCATAAGACCGGGAAGATCTGTATGATTTTGAGCTGCCTGATCTATCTGCGGCATTACAAAACTTTCAACCCAGTCTCTGATAGATTGGCGGATCAGTTTGTGTTCTTCAGTAAGTAAAGCATCAATTCCATAATAATCAGGGATGCTTGTAAGAGGATAATATGACATGATTTTTTGATTTTGTTAAAAATAACATTTTTCGTGGTGTTTGAGAAATTTTTTTGAAAACTTATCTAAAGACTGGTTTTCAAAGAGATAATGCTGTTTTTTCCTGTTTAAGGGATAAAATTAACATTTTAAGTTTCCTCATCATTGGAGATAGGGTACTGATTAGTGGCATTGTGTACCTCAGTTTTAAATTTATAGAGGTACGGAGCTTTATTAGCAGAACCGTCGTATAGTTTTTCTAATCTGTCAAGAATATTGAGGCTTAATATTTTTCGTTGGAAATTATTTCTTCTGAATTTCTGCCCTAAAATAGTTTCATAAAGAGCCTGAAGATCCTTCATGGTAAATTTTTCAGGAAGAAGGTTACTGGCTGCTACTTCGGTATTGATATTCATTCTAAGGTATTCCAGTCCGGTTTCTATGATCCTGTCGTGGTCGAAAGCCATTTTGGGAAGATTGTTCACTTCAAACCATTCACAGCTTTCATTAAAAGCATCCGGAAAAGTATTGGTCAATGAAAAATCGATAAGGCTGCAATAGCCTACCGTAATAAATCTTTGAAAGATCCAGTGATCTTCCGGTACTTCTATCCCTTTATTTCTAAGGAGGATTTGGTGAACATTATTTTCTGTACGGTCAATCCTTCCAAACGTATGGAATTGTTTTAAAAACAAATCTTTAAGATGGGTTCGCTCGTACAAAACCCGTTCTGCAGCTTCCCTAAGATCCTCATCATTGAAAACAAAACCACCTGGGAGCGACCACAGATCCAGATCGTGATACTTCAATAACAATACTTTCAGAATGTTATTGTGAAATCCGAATATCGTACAGTCTACAGAAATATGAGCAACGAAATCCTTGGTGTCGATCAGTTCCTGAAGTGTTTCTTTACTTTTTGTGTCTTTGATTTTCATGGTTGTAAAAATAAAACTATTTTCTATATTTTCTTTTTGAGACGTTAAAATATATCAAACTAATCACAAAAAGAAGAATTACAGAGCATAAAATATATAATGGATAAAAGTTTAATAGCTGCTTTCCAAAGAGTATAGCCATAATAATGGAGCTCACGGAACTTCCCAGAGAAGAGAAAATAACAATAAGAGAGGTAAACAGATTGATCTTTTCCTTATCTACTAAAGCAATCATTTTTGAATTGACAACCGGATAGAGTGGTGACAGAAATAATCCTATCACTGGAAACAGAAAGAGAATCATTTTAGAATCTTCAGAATCAAAATACTGAATTCCTAAAATTACAAGCAATAAAGCAATAATAAGGGATATGCATGTGATATAATATTTTGATAGTGAAAATCTACGGATAATATTAGCAGTAACGGTTCTTCCTGCATAGGAGAAAAGGGATAGGAAGGAGGTTGCCTGGAGTGCAAAAAATGAATTCACTTTCAGATGGTTCTTATAAAAAGAGGGAAGCCACGAATTGAATCCTTGTTCTACAAAAACAATAAAGAAGATCACGGCAAGAAATAAAGCAACCACAGGGGTTGTGAATCCGGATAATTCAACGAAAATACTTTTGCTTTCCGATGGCTTAGATTCTGTTATTTCTGCTTTTGAAAGTAGGAATATGGTTACAGCTGATAAGGCGGCAATCAACAGAAATCCAAATCTCCAGAATTCAGAATACTGGCTGGAGATGAGCCATCCAAAACCTGTATTTACTGCAAAGATCCCTATCATAAAGGACGCTTCCACACTGTTCATCGTTTTGGCTAAAGATTTTTCATCCGAAATATTATTTCTGATGATTCCGAATACACATATTTTCCCAATTGCAAAACAAGCTCCGATAATAGCAAACCATACTTTATAAAACCAAAATTCTTCTATAAAAGGAAGCAGGCAAGAACAAAATCCTACGATGGCCAAAGCAGCAATCAATGCTCTTTTTGATCCTGTTTTATTGATAAAGCTTACGGCAAACAGAGAGATAAATGCAATAGGAAGGTCTTTAAAAGATTCCAAAAATCCGAGCTCTCCATAGGTGATATTGGTATCTGCAAGCTGAAGAATAATAAGTCCCATACAGTTTAACACCATAGAGAAAATAAGGAAGGTCAGTTTTAACGGAAGAGAAATTTTAGAAAGCTTAGCGGTCATTTCGGGAGTTAACTTTATTGAATTTTTAGAGCTTTTTGTGAATAATTGATGCGAAGATATGGCTTTTAACCCTCAATAATAAACGAAATTTCAAAATATTTATTAATATAATGTTAATTAATTGAAAAAAAATATATTTTTATTGTCTCAATTTGAGAATTAAAACAAATAGCTGTATATGAATGTAAGAATATCGAGAAATTTAGGAGTGATCGCCGTCCTCTATTTTACGGCTAACTTCAGTGGCCAGACAAAAAAGGACACGCTTTCTAAAGAGAATAAAATAGATGAGATTGTAGTCATTGGTTACGGAACTCAGAAGAAGTCTAATGTAACCGGAGCTATCGCAAGTATTAAAGCGAGTGACATAGAAAACATCCCAACCGGTAAGCCGGAACAGGTATTACAGGGAAGGGCTGCAGGGGTTTCTGTCGTTACCAATTCCGGGCAGCCCGGTGCTGCTGCAACGGTTCGAGTCCGTGGTATTACCAGTTTTGGAGCCGGAAGTAATAGTCCGTTATGGGTAGTAGATGGTATTGTAGTAGATAATATCGGGTGGCTTAACCAGTCTGACATAGAAAGTATTGAAGTGTTGAAAGACGGGGCATCATCCGCAATCTATGGAGTTTCTGCTGCAAAAGGGGTAATTCTGGTTACCACAAAAAAAGGGAAAAAAGGGAAACTGGTACTTTCTTATAATGGATTTTATGGGTTCTCAAATGCGTCTAAAAAATTGGACCTTCTGGATGCCACTCAGTATGCAAAAATTATTAATGAAGGTTTTGTAAATGATGGACAGGTTCCACGTTTCAACAATCCTGAATCATTTGGAAAAGGTACAAACTGGCAGGATACTATTTTTGGAACAGGAGAAAAATCCTCTCATGAAGTAAGTATTACCGGAGGTAATGATAAATCAAGCTATTATACATCGTTTGGATATTTTGATCAGACGGGTATTGTAATGACTGATATATCCTACTATAAAAGAATCAATGCCAGATTCAATTCCACTCACAAGGTTACAGATTATTTAACGTTAGGACAAACGTTTGCTTATACTCATACCAAATCTCAGGGAGTAAGTGCTAATGAAGAATATGGAGGGCCTTTAGCTTCTGCAGTGAACCTGGATCCAATTACACCGGAAGTGGTTACAGATTGGTCGAAGGTAGATCCAAGTGGTTACACAGATCCTTATATCATTCGTGATCCCAATGGTAATCCGTACGGGATTTCGCGGTATGTAAACAATGAAATGACGAACCCAAGAGCTTTTCGTTCCATTCAGCAGGGAAATTACAACTGGTCTGATGATTTTGTAGGAAATGTTTTTGCTGAGCTTAAGTTTCTTGACCATTTTACCTTCAAGTCAAGTTTAAATGGTAAAAAATCGTATTGGGGAAGCCGCACCTTTACTCCTAAATATTATTTAAGCCCCAACTACAGAAATACAGGTTTCAACAGTCTGAACAAAGTGGATGAAAATAAGTTTGAATGGAGCATGGAAAATACATTGACCTATCAGAATAAATTTGGGGATCACAACTTAAGCATTTTGATAGGACAAGGAGTATATCGATATAATGTATCAGGTGGGGCCAGCTTAACTTACAGTAATTTACCTATTGATAGCTGGCAGGATGCTTCTTTTAATTTTGATATTCCTCAGGATGATATTACAGCCAAAGGGTGGGATGGGATTCAAACCCGTAAAGCTTCTTATTTTGGTAGAATTATTTATGATTATGCTGATAAATATTTATTTACAGGAACCATTCGTAGAGATGGGTCTTCAAAATTTGCCACCAACCAGCATTGGGGAACTTTCCCGTCTATGTCTTTAGGATGGAATGCGCATAAAGAAGATTTCTGGCCAGAAAATAAGGTGATTAATAGCTTGAAACTAAGAGGAGGATATGGTGTTTTAGGAAATGATGAAATGGAGAACTTCAGATTCGCAAGTTTTATGGTTTCAGGAAGTAACTATACCAATTCAGGAAATAATATCATTATAGGATATGCTCCGAGCACATTGGAAAACCCAAATCTGAAATGGGAACAAACCAGCCAGCTGAATATTGCTGCAGACTTTAAGCTATTCAATAATTTCACTCTTACCGCAGATTGGTATAAGAAGAAAACGACTGATATTTTAAGACAGATCAACATTCCCGGTTATGTAGGGGTTCCTAATTTACCTTGGTCAAACGTAGGGGATATGGAAAACTCAGGATTGGAACTCGAATTGGGATATAAAAAGAATTGGGAAGACTTCAGTATATCTGTAAACGGAAATTTTGCAACAATCAAAAACAAAGTTTTGCGATTAGAGAATGATATTGATTATTTCAATCTTGCCTCTTTCCAGACGATGGGAGCTGTATCAAGAGTCGCGGTAGGGCAGCCTTACGGATCTTTTTACGGACAGACCTACAGTGGTGTGTTTCAAAATCAGGCGCAAATTGATGCCTATGTAAATGCTAGTGGTGGTAAGCTGTTGCCTAATGCTAAACCAGGAGATTTTATCTGGCAGGATAATAACGGTGATGGTAAAATTGATGAAGAAGACAAAATGAATTTAGGAAGTTCTATTCCAAAATATACCTTTGGGCTTACCGTTAATATGAATTATAAAAACTTTGATTTCATGATATTTGCTCAAGGGCAAGCTGGCAACAAAATTTTCCAGGGATTAAGAAGACTGGATATTCTTGACGCGAATTATCAGACAAAGATTTTAGACCGATGGACAGGAGAGGGTTCTACCAATACAAGTCCGAGAGTGACCAGGGATGATCCTAACCATAATTATTCATGGATGTCTAACTATTACCTTCAGAAAGGAGATTATGTACGTATAAAAATTATTCAGTTGGGGTATACACTTCCTCAAGACGTTACCAGCCGATTTGGAATGAGTAAAGTGAGATTATATATCACCGGAGAAAACCTTTTCACTTTTACAAAATATACTGGATATGATCCGGAAATTGCAGGAAGAAATAATTCTGAACAAGATATTATCGGAGTTGACAGAGCTTACTATCCACAGGCAAGAACATTCTTACTGGGGGCAAACATTCAATTTTAATACGTAATAACATGAAAAATAAAAGTTTTATATATAAAGGGCTTGCTGTAACTTTTTTGGCAGGTCTGAGCTTTAGCAATATTGCTTGTAGTGGTTCTTATCTGGATGAGGTACAGAATTCAGGAGCTTTTAAAACGGAGACTTATTTTCAGAATGAGAGACAGTCATTTAGTGCACTGGTTTCTGTATATGATATTTTAAGAAAATATTCCGGGGGATTTGAGAATACAGTTACCTTTTTTAATGCCGGATCTGATGATTTTTATTCTGGAGGTGGAAATTCTAATGACGGGGCAGGTATTCAGGGAATCAATAATTATTCACTAAACCCTAATACAATGCCTGCAAGCTATTGGAGAGATTATTATCAGGGTATAGCACGTGCCAATCTTTTAATGGAGAGAGTGTCCGGAGCGAATATGGATGAAGGTCTCAAAAAACGATACAGTGCCGAAGCAAAGGTTTTAAGGTCTTTATATTACTTTGAATTGGTAAGGATGTTTGGAAATATTCCTTTGGTTCTTAAGAGTGTAAAATTTGATGATGATTATTGGAACATTCCACAGGCAAAACCAGGCGAAGTCTATACGCAGATAGAAAACGATATCATTGCTGCACTTCCTGATCTTATGTTAATAGCTACAGGTAATGATAGAGGAAGAATTACACAGGGAACAGCCAGAGCAATATTAGGAAAGATCTATCTTTATGATAAGAAAATGCCGGAAGCCGCAGCACAATTTGAACAGGTGAACGGTGCACCGGGAGGTACCAGCCAATATGGATACAAATTGGTAGCAAATTATGGAGATTTATTTAAAGTAGGGCCAGAAACGGTAGATCCTTATAAGTTTTCAACGGAATCTATTCTGGAAGTTATGCATACCAACAAAGGGAATTCTGACTGGGGTTTCTGGGGACAGGGAAAAGATGAAGGAAACTCTATCAATGCAATGCTGGGACCCCGTTCTTATTCCATTAACAAAAAGATTAAAGATAATGATGCTCCTGATTTATATCCGGGGTGGGCATTTAATACAGTGACTGAAGACCTGTTTAATTTTATGCAGGATGACCCGCGAATGAATGCAACTATTTTTAATATGAAACCGTTGTTAGCAGAGGATAAGGTTACTTATAGCCCTGCATTTTCAGATACCGGATATTTTTTAAATAAATATTTACCTACCAATGATTTGAAAAGTTCACTTCCCGGAGCAGCGGAGCTCAACTTCAGACAAAATTATGTAGCCATAAGATTAGCTGACACCTATCTTATGGAGGCAGAGGCTTTGGGAGGATCAGGAGCGAGAGCTCAGGCTTTATTGGATGCGGTAAGAGCAAGGGTAGGATTAAGCTCGGTTCCGGTTTCTATGCAGGCAATAAAAGATGAAAGAAGGAGAGAACTTGCCGGTGAAGGACACCGATGGTTTGATCTTGTAAGATGGGGTGATGCTCCTATAAAGCTTGCGTTCAAAGGATTTAAAGCTGGTAAAAATGAAATTTTACCCATTCCGTTTAATGAATTGCCGAATACAGCGTTGCACCAAAATCCGGGATATTAAATATGGAGTTTCACAACTTATATAGTTTCTTTAAAGGTACTGCACTGCTTTGCGGTGTGGTACTTTTTCCTTTATCGTGTACCTCAGTTACTCAGAATAAAGGAAATGAAGTGAATTACTGGCTTACTAAAGGAGATGAAAGTGTAAGGTTACAGTTTCAGACCCCCATCAGATTTGTAAATACATCTAATAGCCTTCAGAATATTGAAATTGATGATACCCAAAAGTTTCAATATGTTGATGGTTTCGGATATACATTGACAGGAGGGAGTGTTGAGGTGATTAACCGTTTATCTCCAGCGAAAAGAAAGGATCTGTTGAATGAACTTTTTGGAAACGATAAAAATTCTATTTCCATTAGCTATCTGAGAGTAAGCATTGGAGCTTCAGATCTTGATGGGGAAGTTTTTTCCTATGATGATCTTCCGGAAGGGCAGACTGATGTTTCTCTTTCCAAATTTAGTTTAGCAAAAGATAAAGCTCTGATTGCTATGTTGAAGGAAATTTTAGCTATCAATCCTAAGATTAAAATTATTGCAGCTCCGTGGTCAGCCCCGGTTTGGATGAAAGATAACGGAAAGACAAAAGGAGGGAGTTTAAAACCTGAATTTTATGAAACGTATGCCCGCTACTTTGTAAAGTATATTCAGGGAATGCATAATGAAGGAATTACTATTGATGCCATCACTCCTCAGAATGAACCTTTACATCCGGGAAATAATCCGAGTTTGTATATGCCATCAGAAAAACAGAGAGATTTTATTAAGGGATATTTAGGACCTGTTTTTAAAGAAAACAATGTCAAAACGAAGATTGTTGTATACGATCATAATTGTAACAAACCTGAGTATGCTCTTGATATTTTAAAAGATCCTGAAGCCTATCAATATATTGACGGTTCCGCTTTTCATTTATATGAAGGTGATATTTCAGCATTAAGTACAGTACATAATGCCTTCCCGGATAAGAATCTCTATTTTACTGAGCAGTGGACAGGTTCAAAAGGAACTTTCAATGAAGACCTGAACTGGCACATGAAGAATGTAATTATCGGATCCATGAGAAACTGGAGCAGAATAGCTCTGGAATGGAACCTGGCTAATGATTCAAAATATGGTCCCCATACAGACGGTGGATGTACGGAATGTAAAGGAGCAATAACCATTGCAAACAGTGAGAATTTTACCAGGAATGTTGCCTATTATATTGTAGCACATGCCTCTAAGTTTGTACCTGCAGGATCTCAACGTATTGCTTCAACCCAGACAAAATATTTATCGACTGCAGCATTCAAAACTCCAACCGGAAAAACGGTGCTGATTGTTCAGAACGATAGTAAAGAAATTGAAAATTTTAATATTAAATTTGCCGGAAAGATCGCTACAGTAAACATTCCTGGGCAATCTGCCGCAACTTATATTTTTTAACCGAATAAGTATGAAAAGAGTTTATTTCTTACTGGCATTCTCAGCACTTGGAATGAATGTCTACGGACAGAAAACAACAGATCAGAAAGTCGCAGAGCTTTTGTCTAAAATGACACTGGAAGAAAAAGTAGGGCAGATGGTGCAATATAGTGGATTTGAATATGCCACAGGGCCTCAGCATTCTAATTCAGCTGCAGTGTTAGAAGAAATAAAAAAGGGAAAAGTGGGCTCTATGCTGAATGTTGCCGGAGCAGAAGAAACCAGAGCATTTCAGAAACTGGCCATGCAATCACGATTGAAGATTCCATTATTGTTCGGACAAGATGTTATTCATGGATACAGAACTACTTTTCCTGTTAATATCGGGCAGGCTGCAAGTTGGGATCTGGGAATGATAGAAAAATCAGAAAGAATTGCCGCTATAGAAGCCTCTGCTTATGGTATTCACTGGACTTTTGCCCCGATGGTAGATATTACCAGAGATCCTAGGTGGGGAAGAGTGATGGAGGGTTCAGGAGAAGATACTTATCTGGGAACTCAAATCGGATTGGCAAGAATTAAAGGATTTCAGGGGAAAGGATTAGGAAGTCTTGATGCGGTTATGGCTTGTGCAAAACATTTTGCAGCCTATGGTGCAGCGGTAGGTGGCAGAGATTATAATTCTGTTGACATGAGCCTTAGGCAATTGAATGAAACTTATCTTCCGCCCTTCAAAGCTGCTGCCGAAGCAGGAGTGGCTACGTTTATGAACTCTTTCAATGATATCAATGGAATTCCAGCTACAGCCAATCAATATATCCAAAGAAATTTACTAAAAGGAAAATGGAATTATAAAGGTTTTGTGGTTTCGGACTGGGGCAGTATTGGGGAGATGATTCCTCACGGATATGCAAAAGATGGTGCTGAAGCCGCTGAAAAAGCAATTCAGGGAGGCAGTGATATGGATATGGAAAGCAGGGTATATATGGCAGAACTACCGAAACTTGTTAAAGAAGGAAAAGTTGATCCTAAATTAGTAGATGATGCCACAGGAAGAATTTTAACCAAAAAATTCGAGATGGGGCTTTTCGACGATCCTTACCGATTCAGCAATGAAAAAAGACAAAAAGAACAAACTAATAACCAGGAAAATAGAAAATTCGGAAGGGAATTCGGGTCTAAAAGTATCGTTCTCCTTAAAAATAAGGACAATATCCTTCCGCTTTCAAAAACAGTAAAAACAGTGGCTTTGATTGGTCCGTTTGGAAAGGAAACCGTAGCCAATCATGGGTTTTGGTCTATTGCTTTTAAAGATGATACCCAACGAATTGTTTCACAGTTTGATGGAATTAGAAATCAGCTCGATAAAAACTCTACCTTATTATATGCAAAAGGCTGTAATGTAGATGATCAGGACAAAACGATGTTCGCAGAAGCTGTAGAGACCGCCAGAAAAGCAGATGTGGTGATTATGACTTTAGGAGAGGGGCACGCGATGAGTGGTGAAGCAAAAAGCCGAAGTACTATTGGCTTTTCCGGAGTACAGGAAGATTTGTTGAAAGAAATTGCCAAAACAGGAAAACCAATTGTGCTCATGATTAATGCAGGAAGACCTTTGATTTTCAACTGGGCGGCAGACCATATTCCGGCTATTGTTTATACCTGGTGGCTGGGAACAGAAGCGGGAAATTCTATTGCCGATATTCTTTTTGGAACCGTAAATCCTGGTGGAAAGCTTCCTATGACTTTCCCGAGAACTGAAGGGCAGATTCCGGTGTATTATAATCACTATAATACGGGAAGACCTGCAAAAAATAATACGGACAGAAATTATGTTTCAGCGTATATCGATCTTGACAACGATCCGAAATTTCCGTTTGGATTTGGGTTAAGCTATACAAATTTTGCCTATTCCGATATAGTTTTGAGTTCTGAAAACCTGAAAGGAAATCAGAGATTGACCATAAATGTTACAGTTTCCAATACCGGAAAATATGATGGTGAGGAAGTGGTGCAGCTTTACATAAGAGATCTTTTTGGAAAAGTAGTAAGGCCTGTAAAAGAATTAAAAGGATTTAAAAAAATATTCATTAAGAAAGGAGAAGCTAAAAAAGTAGAATTTACATTAACTCCTGAAGATCTGAAATTTTTTGATGACGAACTGAATTTTGACTGGGAAGCAGGTGAGTTTGATATTATGGTGGGAACCAACTCTCAGAATGTACAAACTAAAAGAATTAATTGGGTGAAATAAATATTTAGTAAGATCGGACTTTGGCCTGGTCACAATAAACTAAAGAAATAAAGAGGCTTTAGCAAAAACTAACAATATGAATATTAAATTTCGAAATACCATTCAATTTTGTGCAGCAGGAATATTAGCCTTATTTGTGTCGAATTGTGCTTCCAATAAAGCAGATTCCGGGAGAAAACTGATCTGGAGTGATGAATTTAACGGAAAAGGCCTTCCGGATTCACTAAAATGGAACTACGATGTGGGTGGTAATGGCTATGGAAATGATGAAGCTCAGTTTTATACCAAAAACAGACTGGAAAATGCCCGTATGGAAAATGGAAACCTTGTTATTGAAGCTAAAAAAGAAAATTGGGAAAAGAATGCATACACTTCTGCCAGACTTTTAACCAAAGGAAAATTTTCTTTTCAATATGGAACGATAGAAGTGCGTGCAAAGCTTCCGAAGGGCCGGGGAACATGGCCGGCGATCTGGATGATGAGTGAAAATATGAAAAAATGGCCGGATGATGGTGAACTTGACATTATGGAACATGTAGGATTTAATCAAGGATACATCCATGCTTCGGTACATACTAAAAAATACAATCATATTCTGGGAACTCAGAAGACAGATACTTTGATGGTAAAAGATGTAAGCGAAAAATTCCATGTGTATAAAGCAGATTGGACACCGGAAAAGATAGAGGTTTATATTGATGATCGGAAATTTTTCACATATGAAAATAAAGAAAAAACCTATGAAGCATGGCCTTTTGACCAGCCTTATTTTATCATTTTAAATCTGGCAGTAGGCGGTTTCTGGGGCGGAAAAGAGGGAATAGATGACAATATCTTTCCACAAAAGTATTATATAGACTATGTAAGAGTCTATCAAAATAAATAATGAAAAAGAGGACATACGGTCCACAAACAAAAAAATCATGAGAAAACTAATTGTAAGTTGTTTTGTAATCGGGATTGCCATCAATGTCAATGCCCAGAATTATTGGAAAAAGCATGAAGGAAAAACAGCTAAGGTCATTGTTACCAACTCTAAAGTGAATGAAAGAATGGTAGATAAAGGTCCCGTAAAATTTGAGCAGTTCGGACAGCCCAAAGAAACGGAAGCCTGTATTTTTGTAGCTCCTGGTTTTAAATATCAAAAGCTGATCGGAATTGGAGGGGCTATTACGGATGCATCCGCAGAGACATTTTATAAAATGCCAAAAAACAAACAAAAAGAAATTCTGGAGGCTTATTTTGGGAAAAATGGATTGGGATACACTGTGGTGCGTACCAATATGAACTCTTGTGATTTCTCCAGTGATTCCTATACCTATGTAGAAGATCATGATACTTCTTTGAAAACATTCAACCTTGCTCATGACGAAAAGTATAAAATTCCAATGATTAAGGAAGCTCAGAAGGCAATCGGAAACAATTTTACATTTTATTTCTCCCCATGGAGCCCACCGGCCTGGATGAAGTCCAATAAAAGTTTATACAAAGGAGGGAGATTGGAAAACCAATATTATCAGACCTGGGCAGATTATTATATTAAATTCATTAAAGAATACGAAAAAAGAGGAATTAATGTTTGGGGGTTAACCGTTCAGAATGAACCTATGGCGACCCAATCCTGGGAATCATGTATTTATACTGCTGAAGAAGAAGGGGAGTTTTTGAAAAACAACCTCGGTCCAACCCTTTGGAAAAACGGGTATAAAGATAAAAAAGTAATGATCTGGGATCACAACAGAGACCTGATCTATCAAAGAGCAACTACCACACTTGGTGATCCTGAAACTTCAAAGTATGCTCATGGAATCGGCTATCACTGGTATGAAACCTGGAATAATAAAACTCAGCTATTTGATAACCTCGCAGAAACCCACAGAGCTTTTCCGGATAAGTTCCTTGCTTTCACGGAAGGTTGTAAAGAACAGTTTGCTATGGACAGGATTTACGATGTAAGTCTTGGTGAACTGTACAGCAAAAATATGCTGAACGATTTTAATAAAGGAAATGCTTTATGGACAGACTGGAATATTCTTCTGGATGAAACCGGAGGCCCCAACCATAAAGGAAATTTTTGTTTTGCTCCTATCATTGCCGATACGAAAACAGGAGAGGTATTTTATACTTATGAGTATTACTACATCGGACACGTTTCAAAATACATCAAACCTAATGCTCAAAGGATAGGCTCATCTTCCAACAGAGCGGCATTGACATCTTCTGCTTTTATGAATGAAAACGGTCAGCTGGTTACTGTGATTATGAATGATTCCGATAATGATATCGAAACAAATCTTTGGATTGAAGGGATGGCAGCTAAGCTAAATGCTCCGGCACACTCTATACAGACCGTAATTTTATAACATCATATTAACATTATTTTAAGCAGGATCGGCGGCCTCGTAGAGGCCGCCGATCTTTATTTTATCATATAGTAAATGCTATTATTCAGCATCATATTTACCAATCACTTTCTGAGTAACCCCTGAACTGCTGAATCCTCCATCATGGAAAAGATTCTGCATCGTTACTTTTTTGGTAAGATCAGAGAATAAAGTTACACAATAGTCTGCACATTCAAGAGCTGTGGCATTTCCTAGTGGAGACATGTCTTCAGCGTAGCCAAGGAATCCTCCGAAACCTTTCACACCGCTACCTGCAGTGGTCATTGTTGGAGACTGAGAAACCGTGTTAACACGTACTTTTCTTTCTCCCCAGTAATTTCCGAAAGTTCTTGCGATACTTTCCAGATAAGCTTTGTTATCAGACATATCGTTGTAGTCCGGGAATGTTCTCTGAGCTGCAATATAAGTAAGTGCCAGGATGCTTCCCCATTCATTCATACAGTCTTTCTCCCAAGCCACACGCATTACTTTATGGAAAGAAACTGCTGAAATATCCCAGCCTTTTTCCAACCAATCGTAATTCATTTCCGTATAATGTTTTCCTTTTCTTACGTTGATAGACATTCCGATGGAATGAAGGATAAAGTCGATTTTACCAAATTTTGCAACAGCAGCATCAAAAAGTTTCTCAAGATCTTCTATAGAAGTAGCATCTGCAGCAATCACTTCAGAACCTGTTTTTTCAGCTAAACCATTAAGTTCTCCCATTCTCAAAGCGATAGGAGCATTAGATAAGATGAATTCTGCACCTTCCTCATGACATCTCTCAGCAACTTTCCATGCGATAGATTGTTCATTAAGGGCTCCAAATATAATTCCCTTTTTGCCTTTAAGTAAACCGTATGACATAATTTTTTAATGTTTATTGAAATACAAATGTAGCAATAATTGTGGTTATGACATAATAAAAATGGAGCCTTATCAATTATAAGACCCCATTTTCTTGAAAATATTTATATGACTGAAATTTTAATTCGTTTTCTTATTCCATTCTGCCTTCACATCCTCTGCTGCATCTTTTGTTTTTTCCCACGCTTCATCCGCTTTATCCTTAATATCTTCCCATGCATCGGATACATTAGCTTTTACCCTGTCCAACCAGTCTTCCTGTTTGGCTTCTTCGTCATTATTTCTTTTTTCATTAATATAGTCTTTGGCTCTGTCTGCCAATTCATTGATTTTCCATTTGGCTTTGTCCGATGCATTCTGTAAAGAATTTTCTACATTGTTTACTGCATTTTCCGCTTTGTTATAATCTGAATTGTTCATAATAGTATAAATTTGGTTTGGTAGTATTGAATAAACAATAACCATTCCTAAAATCAGATGGCTTTGTTAAACTTTTCATAATCTTTTGTTATATTTTTATAAATCAACCTTACCTTTATCCTACAAAATTTGATAATTATGGAAAAAATGCGTTGCGGGTGGTGTGAAAAAGATGATCTTTACAGGAAATACCATGATGAAGAGTGGGGAAAGCCCGTTTACGATGATGAAACTATTTTTGAATTCCTTATTCTCGAAAGTTTTCAGGCAGGTTTGAGCTGGTATACCATCCTTTCTAAAAGAGAAAATTTCAGAAAAGCATTTGATCATTTTGATTATCATAAAATCGCTGATTATTCTGAAAAGAAAATAGAAGAGTTGATGAATAATTCAGGAATTATTAGAAACAGACTTAAAATATTAGCTACAATAACCAATGCTCAAAAATTTATAGAGGTTCAGAAAGAATTTGGAAGCTTTTCAAAATATATCTGGGGATTTATTGGGGGAATTCCCATTGATAATACCCCAAAAACTTTAGCGGATATCCCCGCAACCACAGAAGTTTCGGATATAATTTCCAAAGATCTGAAGAAAAGAGGATTTAAATTCGTTGGCTCAACAGTTATTTATGCCCATATGCAGGCAACAGGTATGGTGAATGACCATATAGAAACTTGTTTCCTTAGAAGGTGATAAATTGTATTTTATTCAATTTTTTGTGATGTTTTTTATTGAAAGTGTAATATCTGGTTTTCATTGAGGTATCCTTTTGATTGCCAAAACATGAATGGATAAATAGATATGTAAGGTATTGTAAGGTAGTATTTTTCATCTTTGTGTGAGTATGAATTGTTTTAGTCACATCAGAGTGTTTTAAATTATTAAATTTATAATAAAAGTATTGTTTTATTAAAAAGTTTGTATATTTGCACCTCCAAAAACATAGGTGATGCAAGGAAATTATAAATTAAGATTTAGTCTTCTCTTTTTACTCTTTTCACTTTTTATATATGCTCAGGTTGGTATTGGTACTCCAAGTCCTGATACCTCTGCTATGCTTCATGTAAGTGCTAAAGATAAAGGAGTACTTCTTCCAAGTATTGCTTTGACCTCAGATACGGATGTTGCTACAGTTCCTTCTCCCGCAGATGGCCTTATTGTATGGAATAACGGTAAAGCTGGATTAACAGAAGCTGGATTTTATTATTGGTTTGCTTCCAAATGGAATAAACTTTCAACGTCTGCCAGCACTAATAAAGGTAATGATGGCACCGGATGGAACACAATAGGAGAGAATGCCGGAACATACAGTGGAGCCAATACTACTTTATCTTTAGGTACAAAAACTATGGATGACCTGATCTTTAAAGTCAATGCTGCCACAGCGGGAAGATTAGGAGTAGATAACTCTGTAAGTTTCGGATTGGGAGCGAACGCTGGTCAGAACGGAATTGCCATTGGAAGTTCAAGCTCTGCATTTCAGGGAATTTCCATTGGTAGTGCAGCAGCAGTTACTGCGAATGATGCCTTGGCTATAGGAAATAAATCAACAGCAGGAGCTTTTAAGTCAACAGCTATTGGGTACAATGCACAAACCAGTAAAAATGAATCCACAGCGATTGGTAATAATGCCTCGGCAGGAGGTTTCCAATCTATTGCAGTGGGATATAATGCAAAAACAAATACAAACAGTGAAACCGCTTTAGGATATAACACAGTTACCAATAAAGAAAACTCTACAGCAGTAGGATCAGAAGCAAATGCTCTGGGACAATTTTCAACTGCGATAGGATATGGAGCAACTACCTCACAGGCCAATGCTATAGTGTTGGGGAATAATAATGCAAATGTAGGCATTGGCACGGGGGCTCCGAATACTTCTGCAAGATTAGATGTGAACGGACAGTATAAACTTGGAGAAAAAGGGAGTGTACAGAAAAACCAGATCAGTTTTGAAGTATGGCCCGGTGTTTCCATTAATAATATGCCTCCGGGAAAATCTGCTACACTGGAAATTGCTGTTCCATCAGGGTTTCAGCCAGGTTCAACAAGAGCCGTTGTAGTGGTTTCACCTGCCGGAGATTTTGCGGGGAATTCAACGTTTTCGATTTCTAATCCAAGAATGACTTCAACTTCAAGTATTGTAATTAATCTTACCAATATTTCAGGAAGTGCAAACAGTCTCTACTCAAGTCATTTTTATGTGATGATTAATGAGTTTTAAATTTGATAATAAATTTTTATTATAGTTGATATGGTGTTAAAGACCTCCGGTTTTGGAGGTCTTTTCTTTTTAATTATTAGGTATGATAAATATGATTAGCCAAATGTTTTTTTTAAATATTGACGTATAAAAAATCCTCCGGGATAATCTCCGGAGGATTTTATTTAATAGAATCAGCATACACTATTCCATTGTTTATCTAAAATATTCCTTTTCCGCAAAACTATAGGCATGAAATTTATCCATTCCTATCCAGTTGAAATTAAGTCCAATTTTTTCGCGGTATTTTTCAATATTAGCGTAGTTCTTTTTAGAAAAATCATTTTCATCAAAAACAATGGAATCTTTTATGATTTTACCATCCAATATGGCCAGAAAATAATCATCCATTGGCATGCTGGCAAAATCTGCAGTGTGTTCAATGATGAAATTCCTGATATCATGATCTTCAATGAGTTTTATGATATCTAAAACGGTGTGTTTTTCATCTGTATCCCATAAGATCAGATCATCAGGTTGATATTGCTTGAAATAGCTAAATAGATCTTGCGCTGTTTCATATTGGTAAGCATCTTCAATCAACCAGGAAATAGAAGAGCCCATAATGTCGAAAGGAACAAACAGGACATCTCTGATCTTAAAATGAACAATGTCTTTATCCAATTCAAGAGGTTGATCGGTAATCAAGCAAGTGATGTCCTGTCCCATAAATATTTATTTAATAATTCTGTCAAGAACCCAGGTAATAAGGTTTTTCTCAGAATTGTGGTGGTCTGTAGAGAACTCTCCACGTCTTCTGTTAGCCACTACGTTATTTACAGTAATAGCTTTGTGTCCTAATAGTTTTGAAAATGCATAGATCGCGGAAGTCTCCATTTCAAAGTTTGTAACTCCAAGGTCGTTCAGTGTTTCAAGGAATTGGTCATCTACCGCCTTTAGACGAAGCTGTCTTCCCTGTGGAGCATAGAATCCCGGGAATGTAGCTGTATTTCCGTGGTATTTAGCATCTTTGTAATATTCACCCATTTCTTCTGCCCAGTCTGAGAAGTACAACATAGGTTTGATTTTTTCGTAAGGAAATCTCTCCATGAAACTTTTTGAAAACTCGTTTTCAAAGCTATAGTCCTGATAGAAATGCATTAACCCATCTAATCCTACTACGTTTTGGGTAACCAGCATATTATCAACCTGTACATCAGGATTTACACTTCCACAGGTACCCATACGGAATAATTCAAGGGCTTTGTGCTCTGTTTTGAATTCCTTATTTTTAAGATCGATGTTTACTAAGGCATCCAGTTCGTTCATTACGATATCGATGTTTTCTGTTCCGATACCCGTAGACATTACTGTGATTCTTTCCCCACGAAGCGTTCCTGTATGCGTGTAAAATTCTCTTTTATTTTTTTTGATTTCTACGGTGTCAAAGTATTTTGAAACCTTTGCTACTCTGTCCGGGTCACCTACAAGAATAATTTTATCAGCAATATCTTCAGGTAAAAGATTCAAGTGGTATACACTTCCGTCTTCATTCAGAATAAGTTCTGAAGCAGCAAGTTTGTTTAGCATAATTTATATTTTTTTGTTTTTAATTAATGAAAATTGCTTCTTTATAAGGGGAAGCCATAAGTTGGTAAATAGAATCATATTCTTCAACAATCCTTTTTTGACCGTCCATTATCTCATATACTGTAACAACAGTCTTTTCAAAGTTTTTCGGATCCTTTCTCTGCGAAGTAATTTCATAAAAATGATTATCTTTTTTAAGAACAGAAACCAATTCTTCTTTGGTTGAATTATTAGAAGACATCATTCCTGGAAATTCCATAACAACGTCTTTAAGTTCTCCATAGTTTTTATAAGGTTTGGTGATTCCGTTAGAATATACATACACATTGGGTACTGCTTTATCCTGTTCCAGACGGATCAGATAATAGTCATTTCCTTTTTTCTCAGCGTATATAGCCATTTCCTGTTGTTTTGCAGATTTTTCTGCCTGCTTTTTCTTTTGTGAAAATGCAGTAAGCGAAAGGAAACTTGCTGCAACAGCAAACAATAGTTTTGTTTTCATACTTCTATTTTAGTTTTGATGTGTTGAATTTAATTAAAAAAATCCTCTCCCAATAACCTCTCGCCATTATTTTACCGGTATTTAGAATAAACCGTTCCTTAAAGAATAATGAATCTGATTTTCGGGGTTTAAAATTAGTGAAAAATATTATATCAAAAATATAAACATTATTTAATCTGCTATTAAAATTGAGATAATATCAGATTAATAGTTTTGCCGCTAAAAATTCATGAGATCTTATCCACTGCTTGTTGTCATCCTTTTGATAGGATTTGCAGTAATGTCTTTTAATCCTGTTTACAAAGGAAAAGTAAGTGAGAATACAGTTATTAATAAAGGATTATCTGATTTTAAAGGGAAGCTTGAACAGCTGAAGTCAGATGTCCATAATTTCTCTGAAGATCGTATTTCCCTTGAAGAGCTGCAGGAATCATTAAGGAATACAAGAAATTCATTTAAGGAAATAGAATTTTATATTGCCTATCATTATCCCGAATTCACCAAGTCTCACCTCAATGCAGCTCCTTTGTTTCATATTGAAGCTGCGGGCACATCAGCTTATACACTTCCGCCGGAAGGACTACAGGTTTTAGATGAATTGATATTTTCTGAAGAAGCAGGAGATGAGAAAGAAAAGATTAAAACAATTACCGATTTTTTATACAACAGTTATTCAGGCTTTTATCTGAGTGCGATGAAAAACGGAATGAGTAAAGGAAACAACAAAACGTTGCCATTGCGTATAGAATTGATCAGGATCTATTCTCTGGGAGTAACAGGTTTTGACACTCCGGGTTCATTGAATATTTCCGAAGAAGCCAGTCATGCCCTTTCAGGAATGCAAAAATATATCAATGATGATGCTTATTTCAAAAATTATAATACCCAAAAAGCAAATCAGACCTTAACAGAGGCTATCCGTTATCTTTCAAAAAGTAGAGATTTTGAAACCTTTGATAGAATTGAGTTTTATAAAAAATATATTCAGCCTTTGTATGAAGAATTAGGAAGGTGGGATGGCAGACCTGATGATCTGAAAGAATTCTCAGGCTGGAATGTCAATAATAAAAACCTTTTTAGCAGTGATTTTTTAGATCCTTATTTTTATACATTACTGAAATCTTCAGAAGATAATCAGGATCTCCGTAATCTTGGAAAATCGATTTTCTATGACCAGAATTTAAGTGGTAATGAGAAAATGAGCTGTGCAACATGCCATCTTCAGGAAAATGCTTTTACAGACCTTAAAGCTAAGTCGGCAAGTAACGTGGAGGGTAAAACAGTATTGAGGAATTCACCGTCTTTATACAATGCCGTTTTTGCCAAAAGATTTTTTTATGACCTGCGTGCTTTTTATCTTGAACAGCAGGCTGAACATGTGATTTATAACGCAGATGAGTTTAATACAAGCTACGAAAGTATCATTCAAAAGTTAAAAACAAAACCTGAATATAAAAAAGCATTCCGTACTGCTTTTAAAGACGGGAAAATCAATAAAGAAAATTTTTCAAAAGCTGTAAGCTCCTACGTTGCATCCTTATATTCTTTTGATAGTGATTTTGACCGTTTCATGAGAAATGAAAAAGAAGTTTCGGAAGAGGTGAAAAAAGGATTCAACCTGTTTATGGGAAAAGCGAATTGTGCAACCTGCCATTTTGCACCTCATTTTTCGGGGTTGGTACCACCATTTTTTAATGAAAACGAATCTGAAGTGCTGGGTGTGACTACTCAACCTATTAAAAAACTTCCTATAGAACTGGATCAGGATTTGGGAAGAGGAAACAGCCCTGTGAAAAAAGAAAAATCATGGATTTATGATTACTCTTTCAAAACCGTTACTGTAAGAAATATTGCCCTTACAAAACCTTATTTTCATAATGGAGCATTCAATACTTTAGAAGAAGTTCTTGATTTCTATAATGAAGGCGGAGGAGAAGGATTGGGGCTCAAGATGAAAAACCAAACACTGGCTCCGGATAAATTAAATCTTACCCAAACGGAAATGAACCAAATAATTGCCTTTCTGAATGCACTTACAGATGTGAGTAAAGCAAAGTAGAAGAGTTTCGGGATACAGAAGTTGAGCTATAGCTTTTTCTTGGCTATCTAATTTAAACCTAACAGGTTTCTAAAACCTGTTAGGTTTTCTTGTGTACGGAATAAGAATATTCACCATAACAATTCATGCATCATAAAGAAGACATTCCGCAATTTAACAGAAACTTAATCCCCTTAACATTAGGTTTTAAATTAGTTAATATTCTTCTGTCGATATTTAAAATCCTATTAACAGGAAGATCATCTTTAAAAAATAGTTTTGCAAGGTCTAATAAATCAAATTAAAATGAAGAAAAAACTACTAACAATTGGAGCTTTAGCTCTGCTTGCCGGGTCAACTATTCAGGCACAGACCATTATTTTTGATAAAGGAACGTCCTGGAGCTACAAAGATCTGGATCAGGCACAACCGGATGCATGGAAAACTCAAAACTATGACATCTCTTCATGGCCTGTTGGTAATGCACCATTAGGATATGGTGATCCTGTTACTACTACCATTCATGGAGGGGCTACCGGATTGGTTACAGCGTATTTTGCAAAAGATTTTAATGTAAACTTATCCACACTTTCCGATAATATGGAGCTTGGAGTAATGAGAGACGACGGTATTGTAGTGTATCTTAACGGGGTGGAAGTAGTAAGAGATAATATGCCTGCCGGAGTCATTACATTCAATACTTTGTCCAGTACAACCATTGATGGGGCTGCAGAGAATGTATATAATATTTTTTCTATTCCAAAATCAAAATTCATAAACGGAGTTAACAGAATTTCTGTTGAACTGCATAATAGAAGTATAACCAGTTCAGATCTTAGAATTGATGCTTATCTGAAAACAACATCTACCAGCACACCTACACCTGTAGTGTGCAACGGATCACATATCAGCTGTTTTACTTCTATTGTACCTACTGCACAGACTGGTAAACTTATCATTCCTGCAGAACATAAATACCAGCTTATCCTGAAGGAAGGTGATAATTATACTGAAGGTGGCGGTTTGGTAGGAGGCCAGAACGACTTTACAGCTTACGTAGCCAAATCAGGAAGTAGTACAAATGGATATCTTTCAGTAAACCACGAAACAAACCCTGGTGGTGTTACCATGGCTGAGGTTAATTATAATGCTGGTACAAAACTTTGGCAATTAACAAGATCAAGAGCCGTAAGTTTCTCAGATCCTAGCTTGGTGCAGACGATCAGAAACTGTTCAGGAGGAATTACTCCCTGGGGAACTGTCATAACAGCAGAAGAATCTGTAACCTCTAATGATGCAAATGGAGACGGATATAAAGACTATGGATGGCTTGTAGAAATTGATCCTGCAACAGCACAGGTTATTTCTAAAAATGCTGACGGTTCTAAAGGTAAACTTTGGCAAATGGGAATCATGAACCATGAAAATGTGGTGATTAATAGTGCTGGAACTACTGCATATTATGGAGAAGATGGAGGAACTCACATGGTGTATAAATATGTAATGGATACTCCAAATAACCTTTCTTCCGGGAATCTTTATGTATTAAAATTAGATCAGGGATTAACAGCAGCAGGAGATCCGGCGGGAACTACAGCAACATGGATTCCAGTGCCTAATAAAACAAAAGCAGACCAAAATAACACAGCAAACCTTGCTCAATCATTAGGAGGAACAAGATTTAATGGAGTAGAAGATGTAGATATAAGCCCATTGGATGGTAAAATTTATTTTACGGCAAAAGGATTAGACAGGGTATATCGTTTAAAGGATGACGGAACTACAGGTTCTCAGGTGGAAACATTCGTAGGAGGTGCTAATTCTGTATACTCTTTTGAAACCGCACAGGGAACAAAATCTGAATCGTGGGGAGATGGAAATGACAACCTTACTTTTGATGAACTTGGAAACCTTTGGGTACTTCAGGATGGGGGTAAAAACTATATCTGGGTCATTGCTCCGGATCATACACAGGCCAATCCAAAAGTAAAACTATTTGCTTCTATGCCGGCAGGATCTGAACCTACAGGATTAACGTTCACTCCGGATCATAAATTTGGTTTCTTCTCTGTTCAGCATCCGAATTCTACCATTTCTACAGATGTTGATGCTACAGGAAATACTATTGATTACAGAGGGAAATCAGCAACGGTTGTCATTGCTCTTAAAGATAACTTAGGAACCCAAGGAACACTGGGAACTATTGAAAATATAACCGCTGAAAATACAGTAACGGTAGCTCCGAATCCTACTTCAGGAATGGTGAAGATCAATTCGCCAAAAGGCTTAAAAGATATTTCGGTAACCGCTTATAGTATAGATGGTAAAATTGTTTATACTAAGAAATTTAATGGAGTGAACAAGGCATTAGACCTTGACTTTACCTCACAATTGGAAGGATCTCGTGTTTTAATTCTGAATATTGAAGCAGAAGGAGGATTCCAGAAAACGGTAAAACTTTTAAAGAAGTAAAATTATTAATCATTCTGCCTGCTGGTAACGAAAGTGACTGGCAGGCATTTTCTGTTGATGAAATCGCTGTGATTTGCAAAGACAAGTACAGATTAAGATGATGCAATTCAATATGGCTTTTAAAAAATTATAAACGTCTTCGTATGAAAAAGTTTTTTTTACTCATTTCCATTTTATCACTTTCTCAGGTCAGCGCTCAGATTGATCCTGTTAAATATCCTACTTTTACCAATATTGAAGATGCTCTGAATAGTAAAAAAGCTGTTTACAGCATGAGTTTCAGAGAAAAAGGATTGTTTAATCTTCCTCCTCAGATTGTAAAACTGGATTCATTATTCTTTCTAAATATGATGGCAAATAAGTTTGAAAGAATGGATAAGGAGCTTTTTACACTGAAAGAACTGGAATTTTTGAATGTAAATGAAAACAGCATCAAGTATATTCCGGATGAAATTAGCCAGCTTAAAAAGTTGACTACATTTTCTATGAATCTGAACAGTCTAACCAGTATCAATCCCAATATTGCAAAGCTGCAAAATCTTAAAGTTGTTCATTTTGATGCCAATAACCTTAATACATTTCCTGAGGCATTGATGGAAATTTCCACTTTAGAAGAAATAAATTTACAGGGAAATCAGATTAGTTTTATCGCTGACCGGTTGTATCAGATTAAAAATCTAAAGTTTTTAAACCTGGCTAATAACCAGATCAATGACATAGGAAGTCTCTCGTTTCCCAAAAAAATTAAATATCTTGAATTGCAGCAGAATGCCATTGTCACACTGTCGGAGAACTTGTTTAAAGCTGAAGAACTTGAATTTCTGAACATAAGTGACAATAATATCACACAAATTTCATCCAGAATAAAAGGATTAAAGAAGATTGTCAGTATGAATCTGGCCAACAATAAACTGAAAGATATTCCTGTAGAAATCAGCCAGCTTAAAAACCTGAAAACTTTGATTCTTACAGGAAATCCTATAGAAAAATCTAAAATTGAAAAATTAAAAACGTTACTGCCGGAAACCCAGGTTTATTTCTAAACCTATCCGCCAACACGTTTGGTTTTATAACCCATATCTTTAAGGATAGCCATTATTTTATCACGGTTATCTCCCTGGATGATAATCGTTCCGTCCTTTTCAGAACCGCCTATTCCTAAGGTGGTTTTTATTTTCTTTGAGATTTTTTTAAGGTCCTCCTCACTCCCTTCCCAGCCTTCAACAATGGTTACAGGCTTACCATTTCTTCCCTTCTTCTCAAATTTACACACTAAAGGTTCTTTCTGCTTGAATTCTTCTTCAGGCATTTCAAAATCCTGCTCTTCATGTTCAGGAAAAAGATTCTTCAATTGATCACGTAAGTCCATACCGCAAAATTAAAAAGAATTATGGATTATTCCATGCAATCCTTATGAAAATTGTAAGCTTGTGGTTAGCTTACTTTATTCTGCCCCAAAAGTAATAGATAGATTTTTGGAACCTAATGCTGTAGCTAAATTGACTGCATTATTTACAGAGCTTAGTTTTATATAGTTATATGAAGTATCACCTGTCATTGGAGATATATTTTTAGAATTATTGCCATTTTTAATAAATATAGGATATGGTGTTATTATACAGTACTATTGATCTTCAAATCAATATCATTAAAAATTATGGTTTCATAACTATTTTAAATTTTCCCTGAAGAAAGTTTCCAGTTTATCAAAAGGAATAACATTCATTTTATCATACAGATCTACATGTACAGCATTGGGAATAATCATTAGCTCTTTAGGTTCAGTAGCCATTTTAAATACATCTTCACTGAAATAACGGGAATGAGCTTTTTCTCCGGCAATAATCAAAAGAGGTCTTGGCGCTATTTCTTTAATATAAGTTAGGAGCGGCATATTCATGAAAGATAACGGGTTTGTAGCATTCCATGCCCCAGTAGAGTTTAAAGAACGACTGTGAAACCCTCTTGAAGTCCTATAATAGTCATGATAATCTTTTACAAATTGTTGTTCATCACCTTTCAATTTTTTAGCATTTAATATAGGGCCGGCATGAAAAACTCCTGTTTCGGCATCTTTCCACCGCTGTTCCCCCAACTGTTCCAAAGCTTTGTTTCGTTGTTCTTGTGTCATAGTATCATAATATCCCTTTGACATTACTCTGGACATGTCATACATGCTGGTGACGGCAACAGCTTTTACACGCTTATCTATAGCAGCGGCATTGAGAGCAAAACCTCCAAAACCACAGATTCCTATGATTCCGATCCTGCTCCGGTTAATATTTTTCTGTATTCCCAGGAAATCTATTGCAGCGCTAAAATCTTCGGTATTGATGTCTGGGGATGCCACGTTACGGGGCTTACCATCGCTTTCACCAGTATAGGATGGGTCAAATGCGAATGTTACAAAGCCACGTTCTGCCATCTGATTAGCGTATAATCCCGAAGATTGTTCCTTTACAGCTCCAAATGGTCCGCAGATGGCAATAGCAGATAATACCTGAGAGCTATGATCCTTTGGAATGTATAGGTCACCTGTAAGAGTTATTCCATAACGGTTTTTAAAACTTACTTTTTGGCGTATTACTTTATTACTTATTATAAAAGTATAATGTTTTGTTGTGTTCATTTTTTGAAAATCTAATTTCTTATTTTGTGTAAATAGGTGTCCTGTAGTGAGAAATACAATGCACAGGCTTATTACTTTTTTCATGATATACCTTCTTAGATCTTTTTAATCATTTTTGCAGGGATACCTCCAACAATAGTATAATCAGGAACATCCTTTGAAACTACTGCACCAGCAGCTACTATTGAGTTTTCACCAATGGTTACTCCCGGCAAAATGGTAGCATTTGCTCCAATCCACGCATTTTTCTTAATGTGGATAGCTCCAACCAGTAAAGAATGTCTTTCTTCCGGGGAAACAGGATGTCCTTCAGATAATAAGCTGACCTTAGGTGCAATCAGTACATTGTCCTCAATCGTAATACCACCTAGATCTAGAAAAGTGCAGTCAAAATTGATAAATACATTTTTACCAATTCTGGTATTTTTTCCATAGTTGATATGGAGAGGTGTAAATATATTGGTGCTTTTATCAATCTCAGAACCTGTTATTTGAGCCAAGAAGCTTCTCACTTCATCAGGCTCAGAAGTATTGTTCATCTGAATAAGCAGCTTTTTTGTTAAAAAAGATTCTTCAAGCATTTTATAGCCTTCAGGATCATTGGCTGGAATAGTTTCACCGTTTCGTAACCTTTCAAAAATATCTTGTGTTTGCATTGTTATTGATTTATTAACACTGCAAAATTAAAGATAAAGCCTCATGGCTGTTTTGCTGTGAGGCTCAGATTGTTTTTCTCTGAAGCTCATTCTTAGAATAAGTCTTATATTTCTGTTGGTGGCACACCATACTGTTTCTTAAAAGCAGTAGAGAAGTGGGAGAAATTTTTAAACCCAACCTCTATATAGACATCCTGAACCTTTTTATTATCTTCTTTTAGCTTAATATAAGCCATTTCAAGACGCTTTTGTATCAACCATTTCTGTGGTGGCAGATTGCTGATCTTCTTGAAATCTCTTTTAAAGGTAGCAAGGCTTCGTCCAGTCAATGCTGCAATCTGCTCCATGTTAAGATCATCCATATAATTATGATTAAGAAACTCCAAAAGATCAATTTTCCATGGTTCTGCAAAATCAAAAAGAATGGGATAGAGTAGCTCGTTGTTGTTGAGCAGGGCATAAATTCCTTCCAGCAATTTGAGATGTACCACACTTTCTGTTGGCAGTACATTGCTGTCAAAGTAAGGAGTAAGAGATTGGAACAAACTTTTAATAGCCGGAGTAGGTTCTAATTTAAAAACTTTCTTATCAGAAACTTTGATACCCTCTGGAATTTTTGATTTGTTGGTCTTACTGTAAAAATCACGCAATACACTGCGCTGAAATACCAATGAAATACCCTTATACAGATCTGTACCTTTGCTGTTCTTATACATTTTCAAGCGATGATCCCGTCGGATAAAAGCACAATCACCAGCTTGTAGTTTTATTTTCTTATTCCGGTCTTCAATGATCTGTTCACCTGAGTAAAGGTAAACCAGAACATGTTCCGGCTTAGAATGTACACAATGTACACCATGTTCAGAAAAACAGGAAAGGAATATCCCCGAATAGCCTATGGTTTCTAATATGTTGTCTGTCTGTACATTCATATTCTTGTTTTATTCATTGTTACAACAAATGTAAGATTTTTGTGATGAGGTAGTTTTGCTGTGAAGCTCAATTATTATCGTTTTTTTTATGTAGGCTCAATACAATTTTTCATATTTTTGATCGTTAATTTTAAAAACTAATATGAAGACTCATCATATCCTTGCTGCCTTACTTTTGACCTTCGGGATGACAAACGCTCAAACCGGTTTTTCTACAGATCCTTTGGGTGCTGTTTTTGAAACAAAAGATACCGAAAACTTCTGGAAAGCATTTGATAAAATGGATACCTCAAAACAAAATCCTTTTATAGACTATATGAAAAATGGTTCTCCTGGAGTGAAGGGTTTTACGGAAAACCGAATCATCAATGCTGATTCCTTATATACGATGGTAAAAAAGAGAAAAGCAGATTATCTGGAAAGCCGTAATGTATTGTCAGGATTAAAGCAAAAAGAAAAAAGAATCAGATCTATTTACAGTGGAATGAAATATTGGTATCCTCAAGCTAAATTTCCACCAATCTATTTTGTATACGGAAGATTCAACACTGGTGGGACTTTTACTAAAGACGGAGTGATGATTGGAACAGAAAACCTTAGAAACCTGGATGGAATTGTTGGTCTTATTTCTCATGAATTGGTTCATTTTCAGCAAGACATTAAAGGGAAAGATAATTTACTGAAATACTGCCTTATGGAAGGAAGTGCAGATTTTATCAGTGAACTGGTTTCAGGAGAGACGAATAACAGCCCATTTTATCAATATGGTGAGGCTCATTCTGATGCATTATACAGAGAATTCGTAACCGTATTAAAAACAAGCAGTCCTATGGATTGGCTTTACGGAACTACTAAAAAGGACGACCGTCCCAATGACCTAGGATATTGGATGGGATATAAGATTAGTGAGGCCTATTTCAATAAACAGCTAGATAAACATAAAGCGGTTCAGGATATTTTACATATTACAGATCCTTTAAAGTTCTTAAAAGAAAGTGGTTTCCTGGATTCCTATATCAAAGAATACACTAAGAAAAACAATATGAAATTCGAAGACTTTTTTAAAGAATAATCGTATTGGAAAATTAAATCAAGATAATGATATATGTAAGATCTGCCAGATATTACCAAATTACAAACCCCGGCCTTGTTTCAAGGGTAGGGTCTTGACTATGAGAGTGGTATAAAATTGGAGGTTTCAAATTCGTCTATTCATCGGAAATTCAATAAATTTGTGTACTAAAGTTTTACAAAATGTCAAAAAAAGCAATATTAGCAATCCTTGACGGATGGGGACTAGGAACAAACCCTGAAGTTTCTGCCATAGACAAAGCAAACACACCATTTATAGATAGCTGCTACCAAAAATTTCCACACACTACTCTTGAAGCAAGCGGTTTAGCGGTTGGTCTTCCTGCAGGACAGATGGGAAATTCTGAAGTAGGCCATATGAACCTTGGAGCCGGAAGAGTCGTTTACCAAAATCTGGTAAAACTGAATATGGCTGTTGAAAACGGAACCCTGGGACAGGAAAAAGTGATTCAGGATGCTTTTGATTATGCTAAAAAAGAAAACAAAAAAGTACACTTTATAGGACTGGTTTCCAATGGAGGAGTACACTCACATATCAATCACCTGAAAGGATTATTGACTGCAGCCAAAGAATTTGGGTTGAATGAAAATGTTTTTGTACATGCATTTACAGACGGAAGAGACTGCGATCCGCATTCCGGATTAGCCTTCATTGAAGAACTTCAGAACCATATGGAAGCAACTACCGGAAAACTGGCTACTGTTGTAGGAAGATACTACGCAATGGACAGAGATAAGAGATGGGAACGTGTGAAATTGGCTTATGATGCACTTGTGGAAGGAATTGGATTCGAAACAACCGATGCATTAGCAGCGATCAAAGATTCATATGACAATAATGTGACAGATGAATTCCTTAAACCTATCATTTTAGTCAATACAACCGCTACAGGAAACGTTGTTCCGGTAGCAAAAATTATCGATAATGATGTGGTAATCTGCTTCAACTTCCGTACAGACAGAGGAAGAGAAATTACAGAAGTACTTTCACAGAAAGACTTTCCTGAATACTCAATGAAGAAACTTAACCTTAATTATATTACGTTGACCAACTATGATAAAACATTCCAGAATGTTCAGGTGGTATTTGACGAAAATGTATTAACAGAAACAATGGGGGAAGTTTTGGAGAATAACGGGAAAACCCAGATCAGAATTGCTGAAACAGAAAAATATCCTCACGTTACTTTCTTCTTCTCAGGAGGAAGAGAAGAAGAATTCAATGGAGAAAAAAGACTGTTATGTCCAAGTCCAAAAGACGTTCCTACATATGATTTAAAACCTGAAATGTCCGCTTACGACATCACCAATGCGATTGTTCCGGAACTTGAGCAAGGAACTGCAGATTTTGTATGTCTGAATTTTGCGAATACAGATATGGTAGGCCATACAGGAGTATTTGAAGCCGCTGTAAAAGCTGCAGAAACAGTAGATGCATGTATTGAAAAAGTAGCTACAGCAGCCTATGAAAACGGATATGCCGTATTTATTCTGGCTGACCACGGAAATTCAGATGTTATGCTGAATCCTGATGGAACTCCTAATACTCAACACTCAACTAATCTGGTCCCTTTCATTGTCATGGATAAAGACCGTACATGGAACTTAAAACCAGGAAAACTGGGTGATGTAGCCCCTACAATCCTTAATGTAATGGGGGTTGAAATACCAAATGCAATGACAGGAGATATTTTAGTTAGCTAAAATTCAATAATATTGTTAAAAAAATGCCGTTATACTTGTATATCGGCATTTTTTTATGATTTATGTCAGATAAGGTATGAGTTGCATACTTTATTATGCGTTAAATAATAAATAAATCATATCTTTGCTAATTAAAAACTGAATATAAAAATGTATCAAAAGCTTGTTAGGAAAGAAGTAATGGGATTATTGGAAAAGGAAGTAGGTTCTTTTCTTGATAAATTTTTAACGCCAATTGAAAAAATTTGGCAGCCTTCTGATTATTTACCAGATCCTTCAAGCGATGAATTTAAACATGATCTTGAAGAAATTCAGACTTTTGCCCGTGAAATGCCTTACGACCTTTTTGTAACCTTGATTGGAGACTGTATCACAGAAGAAGCTCTTCCTTCTTATGAGTCTTGGTTAATGGGGGTTGACGGAATTAATCAGGAAGAAAAAGTAGGCTGGGCAAACTGGGTAAGAGCTTGGACTGCAGAAGAGAACAGACACGGAGATTTATTAAACAAATACCTTTACCTGTGTGGTAGAGTAAATATGAGGGAGGTAGAAATTACCACTCAATATCTTATTAATGATGGATTCGACTTGGGAACAAGCATGGACCCATACAGAAATTTCATTTATACAAGTTTCCAGGAAACAGCAACCAATATCTCTCACAGAAGAGTAGGAACATTAGCAAAACAATCCGGAAACGGAAAATTAGCTAAAATGTGCGGTGTAATTGCAGCAGACGAAGCGAGACACGCAAAAGCTTACAAGCATTTCGTAGCTAAAATCCTTGAAATAGATCCATCAGAAATGATTCTTGCCTTCGAAGATATGATGCGCAAGAAGATTGTAATGCCTGCTCACCTGATGAGACAATCAGGACAGAAGGCAGGTGAACTTTGGGGACACTTCTCAGATGCAGCACAAAGATGTATGGTATATACCGGTCAGGATTATATCAACATTATGAAAGATCTGTTGGATGAATGGAAGATTGAGCACGTAAAAGGTCTTACAGAAAAAGCAGAAAAAGCTCAGGAATACCTGATGAAGCTTCCTTCAAGACTACAGAAGATTACAGACAGAGTTTCTACTCCGGATCTTCAGTTCCAGTTTAACTGGGTTAAGAGCTAGTAGCCCATATTATTATTTTAAATTATAAAAGTATTGAGTGCCTTTCTATTTGGCACTCTTTTTTATTTCTTATCTTTGCAAAGCTAAAAAAAGAACAAAATGTTAAATAATAAAAAGATTGCTGTTGACTTTGACGGAACTATTGTTGATGATGCATACCCAGGAATTGGAAAGGCAAAGATCTTCGCTTTCGAGACCTTGAAAAGATTACAGGCAGAAGGGTTTAGGCTTATTCTTTGGACATACAGACACGGAAAAACGTTAGATGAAGCAGTAGAATTCTGCAAAAAGAACGGATTGGAATTTTATGCAGTGAATTCAAGCTTCGAAGGAGAGGTTTTTGATTCCGCAAATCAATCGAGAAAATTAGATGCAGACTGGTTCATTGATGACAGAAATATTGGTGGGTTCCCGGGATGGGGTGAAATCTACAATATTATTCAGGAAAGAATAGAATTCCGTGTAGAAGGAGGAGAAGTCTTGGCTTATTCAAAACTTAAAAAAGAAAAGAAAAAAGGACTTTTCTGGTAAAATAAAAATATAACAATTTAACAGTGTACCAATTTATCGATCAATATGGATACACTGATACATTAATACATTGGTAAATTAATACAATGATTCAATTAAAAACAATAGACGAACTGCGTCTGATGAAGGAGAGCGCCCGATTGGTTTCTAAAACATTGGGAATGTTGGCAAAAGAAATTAAACCGGGAATTACAACTTTATATTTGGATAAGTTAGCACACGATTTTATTAAAGATCATGGTGCACAACCTGCATTTTTAGGATACGGAGGTTTCCCGAACTCTCTTTGTATTTCTCCTAATGAGCAGGTAGTTCACGGTTTTCCGAATAATGAAGTGGTAAAAGAAGGAGATGTTCTTTCCGTAGACTGTGGAGTGATCCTTAACGGATTTGTGGGAGATCATGCCTATACTTTTGAAATCGGGGAAGTAAAGCCGGAAGTTAAAAAGTTGTTGAAAGTTGCGAAAGAATCTCTTTATAAAGGGATTGAGCAATGTATCAGAGGAAAAAGAATCGGAGATATCTCTCATGCTATCCAGGCACATTGTGAAAAAGAAGGATATGGTGTCGTAAGAGAGCTTGTAGGACATGGTTTAGGAAGACAGATGCACGAAGATCCACAGGTTCCTAACTATGGAAAACAAGGAAGTGGAAAGGTGATTAAAGACGGTTTAGCCATTGCTATTGAACCGATGATTAACCTTGGAACTGAAAAAGTAAAATTCCATAATGATGGCTGGACGGTAACTACTTTAGATAACCTGCCATCTGCACATTTTGAGCACGATGTAGCGGTAATCAATGGTAAGCCGGTATTGCTTTCTACATTTGATTATGTATACGAAGCGTTAGGGATCGTAAGTGACGAAGAGAAGCCTTTCCAACTGGATTTTTAATGAAGAAGATAACTAAGCTTTTACTGAATAAAATTCCACGTCCCATGCTTATTAAAATGAGCATTTGGGCAAGACCGCTTATTTATCAGTTTTTCAAAGGAGATGAGTTTTATGATCCCATTGATGGAAGGTCATATCGAAAGTTTTTGCCTTATGGCTATGGGAAACAAAGAGAGAATGCTCTTTCTCCGGGAACCTTGAGTCTGGAGAGACATCGCCAGATGTGGCTGTATCTTCAGAACGAAACCGATTTTTTCATTAAAAATTATAAAGTACTGCATATTGCTCCCGAACAGGAATTTTTGAGAAAATTCAAGAGAATGAGTAATCTGAATTATATTTCGGCAGACTTATATTCTCCTATTGTAGATGTGAAGGCTGATATTCTTGATTTACCTTTCGAGAACGACAGCTTTGATATTGTTTTCTGTAACCATGTTCTGGAACACATTGAAGACGATGCAAAAGCAATGAGCGAATTGTACAGGGTAATGAAACCCGGAGGATGGGGAATTCTTCAGGTTCCGATGAAAAATTCACTGGCAGTAACCTATGAAGATTTTACCATCAAAGATCCGAAAGAACGCCAGAAGCATTTTGGTCAATACGATCATGTACGCTGGTACGGAATGGATTATTTTGACCGTTTAAGAAATGCAGGATTTGAAACAGATATCAATTTCTATTCGCAGAAATTTTCAGAAGAAGAAATAAAGAAATATGGGTTAAGAAGCAATGAAATCTTACCCTTAGTCTTCAAAAAATAATAAGAAATATAAAGTAAGAAGCAGAGCATTCTGAAATATAATCAAAACAAAACCGTCTTCATAACGAAGGCGGTTTCATTTTTAAATATAGATAGAAGTTTATATTTTTATCTTAATGTGATGAAGAAACAGCTTTTAAACCTACAACTGATCCAATAAGTGTTACAATAAAAAATACTCTCCAGAAACTTACAGGGTCTTTAAAGAAGATAATTCCCATTAAAGCTGTTCCTACCGCTCCAATTCCTGTCCATACCGCATAAGCAGTACCAATAGGTAATGTTTGTGTAGCTTTGATCAGAAGAAGCATACTGATAGTCATCGTTATCAGAAAACCGGTGTACCAAAGATACATTTCCGTCCCTGATGTCTCTTTTGCCTTTCCTAAACAAGAGGCAAAGGCAACCTCAAATAATCCTGCGATAACTAATATTATCCAATTCATTTTTTTAAATTTTTCTGTTACAAATTTCAGAAATTGAATGGAGAAAAAATTTTACAATTGTTAAAAAATGAGTTTTTGTTAAGAAGTAGGCCGGAGGTTGGGAACTGGAATAGGGGTGTTATAGTAGTTAGAATGGATGATGTTCTGTTGCTTAATTCATGAGGGCTTTTTAGATAAAAGCTGCTAGCTGCTTGTTTTTATTTCAATAAATAATCATCAATATTGATATCACATACACCATAATATCAATAGGAGCGGACTTTAGTCTGCTTTCAATATAAATTAGCGTTCCTCTGGCTTTAGCCAAAACTTAAAACGCTTCTATCCTTAAACATAATTTTTACTTAATCTCCGCACGGATTCTGCTTAGACTCACCTGTGTAATTCCGAGGTAGGAGGCAATATATCCAAGCTGAACTCTTTTGAGTAACTCCGGTTGATACTGGATAATATCTTTATACCGTTCCAGTGAGGTTTTAAATTGTCTTGAGATAATCAGCTCTTCAGATTTTATCATTTCCAATTCCGCCAGCTTTCTACCCCAATTGGCAATATGAATATCCTCATTAAACAGTTTTTTGAGATTTTCGGTCTCAAGTCTGTACAGATCACAGTCTTCCAGTAGTTCAATGCTTTCATAACCTGGTTTATCTTCCACATAACTTTTCATAGAAAGGACGCACTGACCTTCACTGCCGAACCAGAACGTAATATCATTATCTGAAGTAGAAGAGTAGGCACGGGCAATTCCTTTACGGATAAAATAAACGTAAGGGATAACCTTATCTGCTTCCATCAAACAGTATCCTTTGGGATGGGAAACTTCAGAGATATAGGTTTTTAAACTATTTTTCGAGTCTTCAGGGAGTGTATAAATCTGGTCAAGAATCTGGTCTATATTCATAAAAGATGAATTCTAATATTCAAAAATATCAGTTTTAGGTAATGCAATACAAGATTATTTTGTAGTTTTTTGTGAGAAAAGTAGAAAGAAAGTACCTATCAATCTGTAACTCCATTAAAGGAGGAGAATATTAAATTTTTGATATTCTGTTGCATATCCATGAAAATCTTAGATTTTCAAAAAAACTTGTGTGTTCTTCTTGCAGCATCATTTAAAATTTTCTAAAGTAAGCTTAAGTGTTTAAGAACTTTTGAGACTTTGTGGTAAAATGTATAGGTTCAAAAAACTAGTGTTATAATTTTTAAAAAAAATCTTTTTGAAATGTACTCCAAAGACAAATAACTCGCTTTTTTCTTTTAAATATTGAGATTAACGGTAAAGACCAATTTTGTTTTACTAACTTTGCAGTTCGTAATATTATTTTTATGCACAAAGCTGGATTTGTAAACATAGTTGGAAAGCCCAATGCGGGAAAATCAACACTTCTAAACCAATTAATGGGAGAGAAATTGGCGATTGTAACGCAGAAAGCCCAGACAACCCGTCACAGAATTTTTGGTATTTATAATGAAGAGGACCTTCAGATCGTATTTTCCGATACTCCGGGAGTATTGGATCCTAAATATGGATTGCAGGAAAAAATGATGGATTTTGTAAAGGATTCCCTTCAGGATGCTGATGTATTCCTGTTTATTGTTGATGTAACGGACAAAGCTGAACCTTCCGAGTTCTTAATTGATAAATTAAATAAAATCCCTGTTCCTGTCCTTTTGTTATTAAATAAAGTAGATCAGACTGATCAGGCAGGACTTGAAAAATTAGTAGAAGATTGGCACAATAAGATTCCAAAAGCGGAAATTCTTCCTATTTCTGCTCTTAATGCCTTTAATACTGAGGTTATTTTACCTAAGCTAAAATCTTTATTGCCTGAGAACCCACCTTATTATGATAAGGATCAGTATACAGATAAACCAGAAAGATTCTTTGTAAACGAGGCCATTCGTGAGAAAATTCTTTTGAATTATGATAAAGAAATTCCATATTCTGTGGAAGTAGTAACTGAGCAGTTCAAAGAAAAAGAAGGTATTATCTTCATTGATTCTATCATTTATGTGGAAAGAGATACCCAAAAGGGAATTATTATCGGACATAAAGGAGAGGCTATCAAAAAAGTAGGTACAGAAGCAAGATTAGACCTGGAGAAGTTCTTTTCTAAGAAAATTCACTTAAATTTATTTGTTAAGGTGAAAAAAGACTGGAGAAAGAATGACAGAGATCTTAAGAATTTTGGTTACAGATAGACTAAAAATGCTGTAAAACCCGTTGTATTAAAAGATTTTTATTACCTTAGTCTAAATTTTTTAGTAAATGAACTACAATAATTCAAATTCGAGCTCAATACCTAAAGATATTATTTTATTAGCAGTAAGAGTATTTGTTGGTTTTGCAATGCTTTCTCATGGATATCCAAAACTTCAGATGCTGTTGGCGGGTGGAAAAATTGAATTTTTTGACTTCCTGGGAATGGGACCGCAAATTACCCTGATCCTTACAGTACTTGCTGAGTTTGTTTGTTCAATTCTGCTGATATTAGGGCTTTTTACGAGAGTTGCCTTAGGTTTCTTGATCTTTACAATGGTCATTGCCGGATTTGTAGTTCATGGAGCAGATCCTTTTGAAAAAAGAGAGATGAGTCTTATCTATCTTTCTGTATATCTTCTTCTGATGATTATCGGAGCCGGAAAAGTTTCTGTAGATCATATGATTGAAAGAAGAAAAAGAGCTTCAGATTGGTAAAAACCTTATTATATATATAAAAAGAGCATCCTCGGGTGCTCTTTTTTATTGGAGTTATTTTTATAAATGTCTTTATTATTGGGGATTATAGATGGATTTTTATAGTAAATTTATCTTAAAAATCACTACATTCGTAGAAAATAAATCTATATGAAGATAAAACTGACAATTTGCCTGCTGGCATTTCTCAATTTTTATGATGCACAGGAGAATATTACTTATCAAAAACCTTCTGCTGAAATCGTGAAACTTGCAGATTATGAAAGACCGCCATCTGTCTTAATGAATAACAAAAAAGACTGGGTAGTTTTTACCTATCGTTCAACATATAAGACGTTGGATGATCTTAATCAACAGGAAATGAAACTGGGTGGATTAAGAATCAATCCGGTTACGAATATTGCCAGTACGGTAACCTATTTTAACAATCTTAAAATAAGAAAGTTCAGTGATAAAAATGAAGTTCAGGTAAAGAATCTGCCTGCAGGAGCTAAAATTGCTTATGTTCAGTTTTCACCGGACGAAAAGAAACTGACTTTTACCAATACCACCAACAAAGGAGTAGAATTATGGCTTGTAGACCTGGAAACTGCTACAGCCAAAAAGATTACAGGAGATATCCTGAATGCCAATTTAGGAAACCCATATCTTTGGTATAATGATTCCAAAAGTCTTCTTATTAGAACGCTACCTCAAAACAGACCTGCTCTAATTGACTCAGGAAAAGACCTGCCTACAGGACCCATTGTTTCTACAGCAGACGGAAAAGTCTCCCAAAATAGAACATACCAGGATCTTTTAAAGAATCCTCAGGATGAAAAGAACTTTGAAACATTAGTAACCTCTGAAGTCTTCAACGTAGATCTTAATGGTACTCTTAAAAAGGTAATGAACCAGGATTTGTACACAGGATTAAGTTTTTCCCCGGATGGAAATTACCTGCTGTCTTCAGTCATTAAAAAGCCATTTTCTTATATCGTCCCGTTAAACAGGTTTCCTATGACTACAACGGTATATGATACGAAAGGAAATACTGTAAAAGTTGTGAATGAAATTCCTTTGAATGAAATTATGCCTAAAGGATTTTCATCTGTAAGAACAGGAAAAAGAGAAATGACTTGGAGAAGTGATGCTCCGGCGACTTTAGTTTTTACAGAAGCCCTTGACGGTGGAGATCAATATAAAACTGCAGAATACAGAGATGAAATCTTTACCTGGGATGCACCGTTTGCAGCAGCTCCTAAATCATTCTTCAAAATCAAACAGAGATTTGAGGATATAGATTGGACGAATGACCACTATGCGTTAGTATCTGAAGAATGGTATGATACCAGAAATACCAAAACTTTCCTGGTTGATCTTAACAATGGAGAATCAAAGGTTATAGATGATAGAAACTCTCAGGATGTATATAGTGATCCGGGAAATTTCAACACTGTGAAAAACCAATACGGTAGATCCGTTATCGATATGAAAGGCGGAAAAGCATATCTGATCGGGGATGGGTTTACAAAAGATGGGCAGCATCCGTTTATTGATGAAATGGATATCAAGTCATTGAAGAAAAAAAGACTGTATTCTTCTAACCTTAAAGGGGCTAAAGAAAAGATTGTGGATATTTTAAATCCTTCAAAAGGAGAGATCTTAACAACACAAGAATCATCCAGTCTATATCCGAACTTCTATAAAAAGAATATTAAGTCTAATAAAGCTGAAGCAGTAACTCACTTTGCCAATCCTTTTGAAAGCATTAAAGATGTCTATAAAGAAGTTATTACTTATAAAAGAAATGATGGTGTTACATTGACGGGAACTCTTTATTTGCCGGCAAACTATGACAGAAAGGCAAAGAAAGAAAAATTACCTTTACTGATCTGGGCTTATCCAAGAGAATTTAAAGATAAGAATACAGCGGGACAGAGTACTCAGAATGATAACGACTTTACTTTCCCATATTACGGCTCTTTCGTGTATTGGGTGACTAAAGGATATGCTGTTTTAGATAATGCTGCATTCCCGATTATCGGAGAAGGAAAAACAGAACCCAATGATACCTTTATTACACAACTGGTAGCCGATGCTGATGCGGCAATTAATGCTGTAGATCAATTGGGGTATATTGATAAAAAGAAAGTTGCTGTTGGAGGTCACTCTTATGGAGCATTTATGACAGCTAACTTATTAACACATTCTAATCTTTTTGCTTGTGGTATTGCACGAAGTGGTGCTTATAACAGAACGTTAACACCATTTGGATTTCAGAGTGAGCAAAGAAATTACTGGGATGTTCCGGAGATCTACAACACCATGTCTCCGTTTATGAATGCAAACAAAATGAAAACCCCTTTGCTTCTGATTCACGGTGATGCAGATAACAACCCGGGAACCTTTACCTTGCAGACGGAAAGATATTTCCAGGCTTTGAAAAACCTTGGAGCACCGGTAAGAATGGTTCTTCTTCCAAAAGAGTCACACGGATACCAGGCCAAAGAGAATATATTCCACGTTTTATGGGAACAGGATCAGTTCCTTGAAAAATGTCTGAAAAAATAATAGAAAAAGGCTATTCAGGAATGAATAGCCTTTTTTATATCTTAGAACAATAAGAAAATTTAGAGCACGGTGAAGCCTTACTCAATATTCTTAAAAGCGTAATCAACCTCTAAGCTTAAATAAATTGTAAGATCTCATTAATACTTTTCAATTCCATAAAGTTTTCATGATCAAGATTCACGTCATGCTGCTCATGGTCCCAGGTAACATGATAAGGAATATGAGCTGCTGATCCGCCGATTTCCAGTACAGGTAAGATATCCGACTTGATAGAATTTCCAAGCATAAGGAAGTTTTCCGGCTGACAATCAAGATGCTTTAGCAGTTTTTTATAATCATGTTCCTTTTTATCACTCATGATTTCAATATGATGGAAATAGTTCTGTAATCCTGAATTTTTCAACTTACGTTCCTGATCTAGTAAATCTCCTTTTGTAGCCACAACGAGCCTGTATTTTCCTTTCAGACTTTCAAGCGTTTCTGTGACTCCATCTAATAATTCAATCGGTTTTTGGAGAAGTTCCTGACCTAATTCAATGGCTTTATTAACCAATTGTAAGGATGCTGTATTATTTGATACTCTTCCAATAGTCTCAACCATACAAAGCATAAATCCTTTTACTCCATATCCATATAGATGAAGGTTTTTCATCTCTGTTGCAAAGAGTTCCTGAGAGACAGAATGCTGAGGAAGATAATCTTCAAGTAATATACAAAACTCCTTTTCTGCTTCCTGAAAGTAAGGTTCATTGATCCAAAGAGTGTCATCTGCGTCAAAGGCTATTGTTGTAGTATGATTATTCATTTTTGTTTTGTAAATTTCTGTTCGCAAAATTCAGAATAAAAATTAAACCGGCAAAGGACAATTGTCCCGAAAATATATGTTACGAACGAATCAGTCATTTTTAAGCCATCTTGAAGCACTTTACCAAAAACAAAGGGTGGGGAATATTATCCTGGAATCATTCTCCAAAGGGCAGAAATTATTGATTCAGGATCATTCCGTTTCTAAGGTCATGTTAATTAAAGAAGGAATTACAAAATGCTACTTTGAAGAAGAGAACGGAAAAGAATATATCGTTGAATTTCTGGGAAGCGGCGAGATCTTAGGAGAAGTGGAACTGATCAAAAATATTCCTTGTCTGTGCGGGATTGAAGCATTAACGGAAGTTGTGGTGTACACCATAAGGCTGCCTTATTTCAATAAATTGATGCAGACAGATCTTATCCTGAATAACTTGTTACTAAATTCTTTTGCGGAACGTATTATTAATACCACTAGCAGAGCTTCTTATCAACAGCTTTATACAGTAGAGCATACTTTGGCACAGCTACTTAAAATGCAGTCTAAACAAAATATCCTGATTTCCAAAGAAGATATGGCTGCGTATTTAGGAATCACAGTGAGAAGCCTGAACAGAATCTTGAAAGATTTGAATTAATTGTGTTGGTAAACGCAAATGCACAAAGAAATATAGTGCTAACTGTTGTTAAGGCACAAGAGAATCAAAGATCCTTAGCAAGGAAAAATAACACTTTTAAACTAACTTTTATTCACAATATTCTATATATCTATGTGGTAAAAATTATTCTTTTTAACCCATAGCCACATAGGTTTTTTACGCTGATAGATTATTCGTGCATTCGTGGCATTACAAGCCGCTTTCAATTTTATCGTAAATAAAATCTTTGCAACTAAAAAATATCCAATCTTCATATCTTATTACTCTTTGCGTATTGTAAAAAAAATGATTGTTTTATCTTTGTATGTCATTTTTATAAGGGGTGATTTTGTTTTTTTTAATTAAAAATATTTAATTGATTAAAATAAATGGGGCATTTGGAAAAATTATTATTTTTGTATTATAAAAGTTGAATGCAATACCAATGGAATTACTAAAGTTCAGAAATGCCGAATTAGCCGATTTAAATACAATTGTAGCGATTTATAACTCAACCATTGCCTCAAGAATGGTGACTGCAGACGTGGAAGAAGTTTCTGTAGAGAGTAAAGTACAATGGTTCAAAGAGCATAATGAGGAGACCAGACCGCTTTGGATCGTAGAAGATACAGATAGCCAGATTGTAGGTTGGGTAAGTTTTAGTTCATTTCATGAAAGAGCAGCTTACAGTGGAACGGTGGAAGTAAGTATTTATCTGGATGTAAGCTGTAGAGGAAAAGGCTATGGTAAAACGATTCTTCAGTATTGTATTGACAATGCAGGAAAGTTCGGAGTGAATAACCTGGTAGCGCTTATTTTTCTTCATAATGAGCCAAGTCTGAAGCTATTCCGATACTTTGGATTTGAAGATTGGGGAACTCTTCCGGATGTAGCCATTTTGGATGGTATTGAACGAAGTCTGAAGATTTTAGGAAAAAGAATTCAATAAAATATAAAAGGTTATCCGCTTGAGATAACCTTTTTTCTTATTACTGTATTAAAATTCAATAGAAATGGGCTTTAGCCCGTTCAAAATAAATAATCTTCGTAATCTCCGAGATCTGCGAGAAAAATAAAAAAGGCTGTTTCTACTGAAACAGCCTCTTAAATATTATGTATTCTGCTTAATTCGCTTAGCAGACATATTCAGGAATCGTTTAACGAGGAAGACGGCAGAAACCGTTAATCCTAATCCAAGAGCGATCCACATCCCGAAAGCTCCCATTTCCAATGTTACACAGAAGAAATAGCCTAAAGGAATCGTAATCACCCAATAGGCAATAAAAGTATAGATTGACGGGATCTTCACATCCTGTAACCCTCTCAGCATTCCTAAAGCTGTTACCTGGATACCATCTGAAAGCTGGAATAAAGCCGCAATAATCATCAATTTGGAAGCCAGGGTGATTACTTCAACCTCTTCTTTTTTCGTGAAGAATGTGGGCAGTATGTTTCGTCCCAGGATAAAAACCAATCCACAGATACACATAAAGATAAAAGCAATCTTTAGGTTATTAATCCCGACTTTTCTTAGCTCAACAAAGTTTTGTTCACCCAGTTTTCTTCCAATCATTACCGTAGAAGCCACACTAAATCCAACGCAAAGGTTGAAGGTGAACGAAGCCATACTCAAAGCAATCTGGTGAGAGGCAATATCATGTGCAGAAATTAATCCGCAGATGAATGCTGCACCGGCAAAAGCAGTTACCTCAAAGAACATCTGCAATGCGGTAGGTAATCCAAGTCGTACCATTTTATTAAACATTGCTTTTGAGAAGCTTTGAATTTTTAGCGAAAAATCCTTGATATAACGTCTTGTTCTCTTTTCCTTCAGCAATACAAAATAAAGGAAGACAACCATGAAAATTCTAGATATTAAGGTTGCTAATGCAGATCCTTTTACACCCATTGGAGGAAATCCCCAAAGTCCTTTGATGAATACATAGTTTAAGACAATATTGATAATGTTAGCAATAATGGTCGCCTTAGTTACTCCAATAGTGTACGAAAGACCTTCAGAAACCTCACGAAGGGTCTGAAAGGCCATAAATGGAATCATACTGATGACCATAATGCTTAAGAAGTCTACCGTATCAGGAATAATCTTTGCTGGCTGTCCTGAGTGGTAGAGCAGAGGCATTCCCAATAAAAGAATAACCATAAGCAATATTCCCACCGTCATATTAATTACAAAACCATGACTGAACACTGAGTTAATCGTATCATGATCATGCTTTGAATGTGCTTCTGAAACCAATGGTGGTATGGCAAATGAAAATCCAAGGGCCAATACAAATATGGAGAAGAACACGGCATTACCTAATGAAACAGACGCCAAAGCATCAGCGCCTAAAAGTTTCCCGACAATAATATTGTCGAATAAATTCACTGAAACTTGCCCTACCTGGGTAAGCATTACAGGTAGAGCCAAAGTCAGGCATTCTTTTGTGTAGTTTTTGTTTAAAAATTTCATAGTATTTTAAGATTCATATCGTTTATCATTCAAAATAGTCCAAAAAAAAATTTGCAGTAGTGGTACTGCAAATTTTTATAATATTGTAATAATAGTTGTATTATTTCCTTACAAAACTTGCAACGTCACTTTCAGAAACAGTATTTCCACCAAGAATAATCAATCTTTCCACAACATTCCTTAGCTCCCTGATATTTCCAGTCCACGAAAGAGCTTTTAAAGCATCAATAGCTTTATCATCAAACTTTTTCATAGCAGTACCATGCTCATCAGCAATCATACCGGAGAAATGTTCAACCAATAATTTGATATCGTCTTTTCTGTCATCCAATGGCGGAACATAAATTTCAATCACAGAAAGTCTGTGGTAAAGGTCTTCTCTGAATTTCCCCTCCTCAATCTCTTTCTGCATATTTTTATTTGTTGCTGCAATGACTCTCACATCAACTTTTATCTCTTTGTCGCTTCCGACAGGAGATACTTTACTTTCCTGAAGGGCTCTCAATACTTTAGCCTGAGCAATAAGGCTCATATCTCCAATCTCATCAAGGAAAATCGTTCCTCCGTTAGCCTGTTCAAATTTCCCCTGCTTGTCTTTAATAGCACCTGTGAAAGAACCTTTCACGTGTCCGAAAAGTTCAGATTCAATAAGCTCAGACGGGATAGCAGCACAGTTTACCTCTACCATTGGTCCTCTTGCACGCTCACTTTGATTGTGAATGGCATGAGCTACCAATTCCTTTCCGGCACCGTTGGGTCCTGTAATCAAAACTCTGGCATCAGAAACCGCTACCTTTTCGATCATATCCTGGATCTTCTGCAGGGCAGGAGAGTTCCCGATCATCTGGTATTTTTTATTGACTTTTCTCTTTAACGTTTTATTTTCCGTCTGAAGGCTTTTGTTTTCTTTCTTCAAAGATTCTTTTGCTAAAGCATTCTTTACACTGGTAATAAGCCTGTTGATGTCAATAGGCTTGGAAATAAAGTCGTATGCACCCTCTTTCAGGCAGGAAACGGCAGAATCAATATCAGCATGACCTGAAATCATAATAAATGTAGTTTCAGGTTTTAATACCATACTCTGCTTTAAAAGCTCGGTTCCTAAAAGTTTAGGCATCTTGATATCAGAGATCACCAACGCGAAATCTTCTTTTTCTACCTGTTTGTAACCTTCAAGGCCGTCTTCGGCGATAACAAATTCATAATCTGTGAGTTCGTCAGAAAGAATACTGTGAAGTACTCCTGAGATTGCTTTTTCGTCTTCTACTATAAGGATTTTTTGCATAGTCGCAAATTTAAATTTTTTGTTTCAATTATTAGCAAAAACCGTACCTAAATATTCTATTGGGAATAGTCTCTTCTTCCGAAAATTGCAGATCCCACTCTCACAGAGTTGGCACCACATTCAATAGCTACAGGGAAATCATCACTCATTCCCATTGATAAGGTTTTTAAAGGTTTTAGTTGATTTAATTCATCAAAAAGCGTCTTTAAAGTTAAAAATTCTTTTCTGATTTGTGCTTCATTATCTGTAAAAGTGGCCATTCCCATCAATCCTGTAATTTCAATGTGAGGGAAATTCCCATCGATGTATTGTTGAAAAAGGGCTTTTGCTTCTGGAATTTCAAGCCCGAACTTACTTTCTTCCGCCGCAATTTTTACCTGAAGCAAGGTTTTAATAGATCTATTGTTTTTACCTGCCTCTTTGTTGATTTCAGCCAACAGTTTTTCTGAATCCACACTTTGGATGGTATCGATGAACGGAGCGATATACTTCACTTTATTAGTCTGCAGGTGTCCGATCAGGTGCCATTGAATATCCTGAGACAGGAGAGGAGCTTTTTCCATCAGTTCCTGGACTTTGTTTTCTCCAAAGACTCTTTGTCCAAGATCATAGACTTCCTGAATAGCAGAAACCGGATGCGTTTTTGAAACGGCAACCAGTTGAACATCTGACGTAAGCTGATCTTGTATCGCTTTATAATTTTCCTTAATACTCATAAATGCAAATTTCTGAAATTTAGCGTAAGGTTCAAAGCTTAAAATGATAGAAAACAGGTTTTTCTTGTGAAGAACCTGTTTCAATCTATTCTTTAAATTTCTGAACTAGTTCAATATTTCATTGATTTTCGGATACTGAGAAATCTTTCTGAAAACAAACTTGTTGCTTTTTTGTAGTTTTTCAATAAATAAATCCAATTCGTTAATAGAATCTGTATCTCTCAGGTATTGGTCATGGGTAAGGAAAACAAGGTGTCTTGAAGTTTTTTCAAGATCATTAAGGAAGATGCTGTCTACTTTTTTCAGCATGGCTTCATGGCTTCCTTTCAATGTCATCTTGTGAGTAGGTCGCCATTCCAGATCCCAGCCAATGACTTTGTATCCAGCTCTTTTAAGGCCATCTGCAGCGGCAGTGGAGCTTTTGATATCCGTTACATTAATATTGTTAAGTCTCCAGATATTTCTTCCGGGAGTTCTTGCTATTTTATCGTGCAGCTTCAGACTATCTTTAGCGATATCAAAATCGCGAACAACAGCATCTGCAGTTTTGTAAAAATCAGAGTATTTGTTGTGAGCATGGGTGAAGCTGTGGTTGGCCAGTTCAATTAGAGGATTTTCTTTTAGAAGCTTGAAGTCATTTTTTTGTTTTGTGCTTCCATAAGCATGTCTTCCAACCAAAAAAGCGGTGGCACACACATTTCTTTTGTCTAGAATTTTTAAAAGATTTTCGGTTCCCTGGTTAGGACCATCATCAAAAGTAAGATAGATCACTCTTTTATCTGGATCTACACTTTCATCGTCCATTTTAGGGGCGGTTTTTGCGGTAGGATGTTCCTGTGAACTGAGCATTTCGTTCACATCATTTTTAAAATTACAGCTGTTTAATAGTACTGAAGTTGCACTCATCAATGCAAACATCCCGAGAAAAGTCTTATTTGTTGACTTTCCCGCAAAAATTTTTCTCATAAAGGTAATTGAAATTGTGTTGTTAAAAATTGTTAAAAATAACAATTGAATGTTAACAAATTATATGCCATATTTCGTTGTATTTTCTCTTTTTAAGATTATTTTAAGAACTTTATTTTAAGGTGTTTTTTGATTAAAATACTGATTGTTAATTTATGATTTGGTTTTCCATAAATCTTAACATTTATAAATGTTAAAGCGATAGTCTTTCTCTATTTTTATTGAGATAACTATATTCTTCCTTTGCGTGGGAATTATTCTATTTTAACAGATTACCATGCAGTATAGGTCGTCAATGTAAGTTAGGGTAATATTGTGCTTATTTTAAAAGACTTTTCAGGTAGGTTGCATTGATAATAGCAGCAGTTCCCCAGGTATTATTAAAGAATATAAATGCAGTCTGCCGGGTATTGGCAAGATTTTCTGCAAGGTTATTAAGGAAGTTTTCGCTGTATTCGGATTTATACAGTATCGGTTTTCCGTGAAGTCTGTAGTATATGATATCAGGATGATTGATGATGACGTTTTCAGAAAGGTTTCCGGGGAAACTGACTCCTGAGAAAACAATATTATTGCTTTTCAAAAGATCAAAAATTTCATTTTTCCACCAGGATTCGTGACGGAACTCAATGACATTTAAAAAATGATTGTCCATATTGTTCATGATCAGATCTATATTTTCCGGAGTATTTTTAAAAGATGGTGGAAATTGATACAAGAATCCGGAAAGTTTTTGTTGAAGGTGACTAGAGATATGTTGGCAGAATTTTATAACCTCTTCTTTTGCGTCTGCCAAACGTTTTTGATGGGTGATGGCTTTTGGAATTTTGATAAAAAATTTGAATGCTTCCGGAGTTTCATCATACCATTTCAAAAGTGTTTTAGCGGTTGGAATTCTATAAAATGTGGAATTGATTTCTACTGCATTGAACACTTTTGCATATAAAGAAAGAAAATCTTTACTTGGGGCATTTTTAGGATATAATGACCCTTTCCAGTCATTATTATAAAATCCCGAACATCCGATGTAAAGATTTTCTTTTTTCATACTATTATTTTATATCCAGATTCACTGAGTTTAATCTCAACGAATTCAGAATCACAGATAATGAACTCACGCTCATTGCAGCGGCGGCAATCATCGGTGATAACAGAATTCCAAAGAATGGATACAATAATCCTGCCGCAACAGGAATTCCTAAAACATTATAAATAAAGGCAAAAAACAGGTTTTCTTTAATGTTTTTAAGAAGCTTTTCACTTAGTAATTTTGCTTTTGCTACTCCTAAAATATCTCCTTTTAATAAGGTGATCTCTGCGCTTTCAATAGCTACATCGGTACCGGTTCCCATAGCGATGCCTATATTGGCTTGGGCTAGGGCAGGAGAGTCATTAATTCCGTCTCCGGTCATGGCAACAATTTTACCTTGTTGTTGTAGTTTTTTTACCTCATTGAGCTTATCCTCAGGAAGACAATTCGCTTTAAAATGTTTGATGCCTAATTCTTCTGCAACAGCTTTTGCGGTGTGTTCGTTGTCTCCGGTCATCATGATGATATCAACTCCTTCACTCATTAATTGGTCTACTGCTTTTTTAGAGCTTGCTTTAATTTTATCTGTAAAGCTAATAAACCCTAATACATCCTGACCCTGTGCAATATAAGAAATGGTATGGGCTTTAGATTGTACTTCTATTGCTTTCTGCTTTAATGCATTGGGAATCTGGATCTGATGGGCGGTTAACAGGCTCTCATTTCCAAGGTAAGCTGTTTTTCCGTTGATATTTCCTTTCACCCCTTTTCCTGAAACGTTTTCAAATTGTTCTACTTTTTCAGCAGAGATATTTTCATCCTTTGCCCTTTTAATAACTGCATTGGAAAGTGGGTGTTCAGAGTTTTGATTCAGTGAGAATGCCAGTTTTAGAATCTGGCTTTTATCTTCATCGTTTGCTGTTTCAATATGCTCTACAGAAGGCTTTCCTTCTGTTAAGGTACCTGTTTTATCAGTAATCAGAACATTTACTTTATTCATTTGCTCAAGGGCTTCTGCATTTTTGATCAGAATTCCGTTTTTAGCTCCTTTTCCAATTCCTACCATTAAGGACATTGGGGTGGCAAGGCCTAAAGCACAGGGACATGCTACAATTAAAACGGCTACAGCATTCACAAAAGCAAATAAACTTCTTTTCCCTTCCGGACCAAAGAATTGCCACAGAATAAAAGTAAGAACGGCAATAAGAATGACAACGGGTACAAATACTTTTGATACCTTATCCGTCAGCTTTTGGATAGGTGCACGGCTTCGGCTGGCTTCATTCACCATTTTAATAATTTGTGAAAGTAAGGTTTCATCGCCTATTTTTTCAGCCTTCATGATGAATACCTGGTTTCCGTTGATGGTTCCTGAAGATACTTTATCATCAACTGTTTTTTCAACAGGCACGGGTTCACCAGTAATCATACTTTCATCCACGATAGAGTTTCCTTCTATGATCTTTCCATCAACCGGAATTTTTTCACCTGGTTTTACCTTTAAAAGATCCCCGATTTTCACCTGAGAAAGCAATACCCGTTTTTCTTCACCATTGACCATGAGATTGGCTTCATCCGGTGAAAGGTTCATGAGTTCTTTAATAGCATTACCCGTTTTTTTATGAGCTGCAGCCTCCATCAGCTGGCCCAGAATAACAAGGGTCAGAATAACACAGACCGCTTCAAAATACAATGGGATTTCATGATTATGTCCACGGATTTCATGAGGAATAATATCCGGGAAAGCTAATGCGATAATACTGAAAATAAATGCAGCAGCTACTCCCAGTGCAATTAAACTGAACATATTAAGATTCCATGTTTTGAATGAAACCCAGCCTCTTTTTAACAGAAACCAGCCGGAATAAAACATAACCGGAAGCGTTAATGCCAGCTCAATGAACCCTTGAATCTGATGTGAGAAAGGAAAATCTATAAACATTCCACCCATGGATAGAATAAAAACAGGAATGGTAAATGCCAGTGAGATCAGAAATTTTCTTTTCAGAATGTTGTAGGTTTCATCTTCTTCATCGTCTCCACTGTCAGGCATTCTTACCAGATCCATTCCACAGATCGGGCAGCTTCCCGGTTCATCACTAATGATTTCAGGGTGCATAGGGCAAGTGTATTTTGCCGTTTTCTTTTCCGGATATTTCACCAGATCCATTCCACAAACCGGACATCCTACATTGGAATCATAGGTTTTATCTCCTTCACAATACATCGGGCAGTAATACTTTCCTGCCATTTCATCTGTAACCTTTGGCGCTTCATGGTGGTGGCTGTGATTATGATTATGATTATGATTATGGTTGTGATTGTGATTGTGAGAATGGGCATGGTGTGAAACTGCATTTTTAGCCATATCTTCAGAGATCTCTTCCAGGTGCATGTGGCATACAGGACAGTCTCCTTTTTCATCATATACTTTATCTCCTTCACAGAACATTGGACAATAGTATTTTCCAACACTGTCTTTAAAGTTTTCCGGAAGATTCGTTGCTGAATAAGTCGGTTTGTGATTAGGATCTTTTGCCAGTTTTTCTTCGATTGGAACTAAATACATTTTACAAACCGGACATCTTTCGCCCTGTTTGAAATATACTTTGTCACCTTCGCACTCCATAGGACAATAGTATACAGAAGATGGTGATACTCGATCCTGAGGTTTTATAAAAGCTTTTTCAGGATTATTAGGATCTTCAAGTCTGTACTTTCCTATTTCTGCTAAGGAATCATTTAAAACGGAAAGAGCAACCGCGTGCTCAGAGACAATAGTAGCAGTATTGTTTTCCAGATTTACATCGGCTGTAACTCCTTCAATACTGTTCAGTTGATTGGATATCTTTTTCTGGCAACCGGAACAGGTCATTCCGAGTATTTTATACTGTTGTTCCATGATTCTTAAATTTATACTGCAAATTTCCAAAATGAAAATCTAAGGCTGTTATAAATTTAAGGATAATAGTTATAGAATTTGGGTTTGAGAGTATTAGGGTTTGAGAGTGTTAGGATATTAGAGTGGAGGTTATGGGGTGATTGTTTATTATAACATTAAACTCTCTGACTCTAACGCTCCCAGACTCTCCAACCCTCAAACTCTAATACTCTCCACCTCTCAAACTCAATTAAAGGCTGTCAAGAGACTTCCTGTGATGATCTTTTAATTTCTTAAACTCTGTAGGGGTGAATCCGGTAACATTACGGAATTGGCTAGAAAGATGCTGAACACTTTTGTAGCCTAGTTTTCCTGCAATTTCTGTAAGGTTGAATTCATTATATAAAAGGAGTTCCTTTACTTTTTCTATTTTCTGAAGAATAAAAAACTGTTCAAGAGTTATGTTTTCATTTTGTGAGAAGGTTTTTGAAAGGGTGCTGTAATCCTTATGAAGCTTTGAGCTTAAAAATTCAGAAAGAAGAAAATCTTCATCAATGTCAAGTTCACTAACTTTTACAATAATGAGATTTTTAATTTTCTCAATAAGCTGATATGAAGAGTCCATGATTCTTTCAAAGCCGGTTGCAAGCAATTTTTCTTCAATAGATTGCATGATGGTTGTGGAGACATCTGATTCCGTTTCCACTTCTCCCAGAATAATAGAATTGGTCTTTATATTTGCATTATTAAAAATGGTTTCTACTGCAGCAATGCATCTGTTGCAAACCATATTCTTGATGAAAATTTTCATATTCCACTGTTTAACCTGTCTTTTACAAACTCAATCTGGGTCTTACCATGAGGTGCAGGATTTCCATTGCTGTCCAGATTAACCATTACGATTTTATCAACAGTGATAATCGTCTGATGGGTCATTTTATTGCGGACATCACATCTTAAAGTAATAGAAGAAGAGCCAAAATGAGTGGCTTCAATACCAATTTCTATAATGTCTCCCTGTTTTGCGGAGCTTACAAAATTGATCTCGGATATAAATTTAGTCACTACTTTCGTATTTTCAAGCTGGATGATAGCATATAATGCTGCTTCTTCATCGATCCATTGTAAAAGTCTTCCTCCGAAAAGAGAGTGGTTAGGATTTAAATCTTCGGGTTTTACCCATTTTCTTGTATGGTAGTTCATGTTCTTAATAATTTGCAGTACAAATTTAGTGTTAAAAGCTGGGGTTATCAAAAGAATCGTATTTATTGATCTGAAGAGAATTATTCATTTTCTCAATCATTTTCTTTTGGAGCGCATTGCTTTTGTTTTCACGATGTCGGGATCATTTAATAGGTTGTGATATTCTTCACTTTCTATAGGATATAAGGCTACTTTCCCTTTCTTATTATGATGAAACCCGAATCCATATCTTTTGGCTAGAGGGGAAGAGCGGAGACACGCCTGACCTTTGGAAAAGAATTTGTCTCTTTCCGCCTGTTTTTCATTGTCTGGAATATCATTCTTAAAAGCATAGCATTCAAAAATAATATCATCGGAAGAATATTGGTAAGGATTCTTACTGATTTTCTCATATTGAAGATTAGCTAATGTCTTTTCTTTTTTTTCAGGTGGAATCTGTGCCCGGGAAACAGGGCAGTCTTCAGCAACTTCTATGAAAGTATTGAGGTAATTGGTGGTGTGTTGTTTCATCTTAAAATCCAATTAATAACTTTGTAAATAGGAGGGTAAAGGTAATCTATAAATATACTATTATTCTAAGTATTCTAAAATATCATCTGTTGAGAAGCTATTAACCTTGCAGATAGTTTCAGTTATTCGGAGTAATTATTTCCTTTTCACAATGATTAAAAGAAAATTTTATTATGTTAACTAACTTTAACTTTTCATGCTATTTTTTGTTTAATTATTTGACATTCAGTAATTTAATTATTGTTTTTGGGTAAATGTATAAACTAAATTCAAATGAATGTGAGAAAGAGATAAAAAAAAGCTTTGATTTGAAGTTTTTAATTGTATCTTGCATACGTTTATATTTGGAATCAATATTTGTTC
>NZ_CALNWX010000009.1:0-157500 GCF_940807095.1 Chryseobacterium sp. Marseille-Q3244
ACCATGTGCACCATGAATTTCAAGACAGTCGAAACCAAGATCTTTCGCTGCTTTTGCTGAAGCAGCAAACTGTGCAATTGTATCCTGAATATCTTCAATCGTCATTGTGGAAGCTTTTTCCATCGGTTTATTTTAAAATCTCATAATGTAAAGCCGGATGACTTTGTTGAAAGTTTTAAGTATTATGTGATTAAAGAAGAAATGGCAGAATGGGTGATTCCGCAGTAGCTAATTCTGAACCGGCACCGGCAACACCGGATACTTCAAAAGCCAAAACCGACAGTTCAAAGGTGAAATAAAATCGCAAATCCACAGAATATCTGTGGACTTGCACTTAAAAAAACTTGACTGAAAAAAAACCGGGCAATCAACCCCGATTATACTGTATAATCATATTCTAATCAGAATATTTTTTGTAAATGAAAATAGGAACCGTGGTTATTTCATGAAAAACGAAATATACACGTGTTCCATATCTAAAGTTTCATGGTTTGTTTTTTGTGGAAGAGTATTATTTTATTTCAAGAAAAAAACAATTCCTTCTAAAATAAAATAGATAAGATGTAATATTGTAGTCATTCCCTTAACACTGTTGCAAAGATAGGATTGCAGCAGTCTTACAAAAAACAATAGGTTATCCATTTTCATGAAAATAGCAAGACAGAATATTAAAAGCTATTTATTTTTAATCGTTTTCACGAAAATGAACATCTTTATCTAACTGGTTTTCAGCATCAAGATGTTTAATATAAGCTGAAGGTGAGAAATCTGTAACGGCTTTAAATACAGCAGCAAATTTACTGTGTGAAGAAAAGCCACACTCGTCAGCAAGAATACTGATTTTGTATTGTCTGTACTTCTCATCATTGATAAGTTTATCTACAATATAGTTGATTCTTAACCTGTTAATATAAGTCTTAAAATCTGCAGTCTTGTGCTGATTAATTACATAAGAAAGATATTTCGTATTGGTATTGAGTTCCCCTGCTAAAAATGAAAGTGACATTCCTTTATTGTTATAGAGATCACCTTTCTCAAACACATCAAGAAGTTCAAGCAGCTTAGTCTCAGTTTCGGAAGTCATTAAAGAGTCATTTCTCTTTCGGGCGGATTCAGAATCTTTCTCGTCTATTTCTTCTACGGATATATTAGAAAATTCAGAATTTATGGGCTGCCTTAATAAAGATGATTTGTAACCGTTGCCCACACTCATTTGAGTCCTAATAATATTTCTCAGCTTTGTAACCTGTCTTTTCTGTCTTGTTCTAAAAAAGATAATTAACCCTACCAAAGAAACCAACAATATAATAATAGCTACATTTTTAGCTACATTCATCGATCCATTTCCTTTGTTCATTTTAGGAACCGCTGAATCTTTAGTTTTTACAGTAAATCCTTGATTCCGGGCTGCAATACTGTCATAGGCTCTCACATATTTAACAGCATATAGAGATGCTTTAAAATTATCTCCTATTCCTTCATAATAATCATTGATATTGGAGTAAACCGCTTTTTTAAGCTTTAGACTTCGGGAGGTATCCGCAATTTTTTCAGCCTTTTTCAGGTATAGCTCTGCATCTTTCCAGTTCTTTTGCTTTACACGAATTCCCCCTAGACCGTTATAAACCAGTCCAAGGGTGCAGCTTCCAGCTTTAAGCAAATCTTCAGCTTTCCTGTAATAATCTTCGGAAACCGCATAGTCATTAAGCTTAAAATAGATATCTCCCAGCAACTGATAAGAAGCGGCCTGAGTTCTGTCTTCACCCTCACCGTCTATTTTTTCAAAATTTTTCAGAGAAAACTCAATGTATTGTATTGCATTTACATAGTTACCTGCTTCCATTTCATAGAAAGCCATCTCCTGATTCAGATGTCCCTCAGCTTCATTACTATTTTGAAAACCGGAAATTTGTCTGGAGGCTCCCAGTCCTTTAATAATGTATTTTTTAGATCTTTCGTATAACCCTACCTGTCTATACTGTCTCGCTAACAATCGGCATACGCGGGCCATCCATTCCGTATCATGAGACTGTTCAATTAAAGAATGGGCATTTTCACTGTAGCATATTGCTTTTTTAAGATCTCCACCATGATGGTAAAGCTCTGAGGACAGCATGAGACTTTTCACTTTCTCTAATGGTTGATGAGCCACCATATAAAGGGAATCGGCTGTTTTGATGGCCTTGGGTAAATCTTTATAGGCTGTGATAGAGGAAGTCCTTTCGCACACCTGATCGAAGTCGTTTTTTTTCTGGGCAGATATAGAGATTGCTGTAGCCAGCAAGAACAAAAGTTTCAATAGATTATTAGACATAAAAAACAAATTATTATTCTTATAATAATTCATCATTTTCTCACGGGTGTCTTTTTGTTTTTTACAAAATTAGTAATATTTTGCTTTTATTAAAATATTCTACTGAAATTTAATCATTTAACTAAAATAATCATTTACATTAATTTTAATAATAAGCTTGAAACAATAGATGTTTTTCTTTCATATAGGGCTATCCCTGTATTAAAAATAAATTTCTTCAATAATTATTTTCAATGTGAATAACTTAAATGTCATCATATTTATTACATTTGCAGGAAACAAAACGTTTTTTATGAAAAAAATAGTGATACTTTCTACTCTATTTATAGGTGCTTTTGCATGGGCGCAGGGCATCAAATTTGAAGATGGCAACTTTGCCTCTATCCTTGCCAAAGCTAAAAAAGAAAACAAACTGATTTTTGTAGACGCTTACGCATCATGGTGCGGCCCCTGTAAACTGATGGTCAAAAATATCTTCCCTTTGAAGAATGTTGGGGATTATTATAACGCTCATTTCATCAATGTTAAAATTGATATGGAAAAAGGAGAAGGAATAGCGTTGGCAAAAAAATACAACGTAAAAGCATTCCCTACCTATTTATTTATTGACGGAAACGGTGAAGCTGTACACAGAACTTTAGGATATGTAGAAGAAAAAGACTTCATCCAATTTGCTACGGATGCTGGAGACCCCAATAAAAGACTTACTTCTTTAAAACAACAATTTGAAAAAGGAGAAAAGGAACCTGGATTTTTAAAAAACCTTGCAGAACTTACCATTTATAATGATGGAGAGTTTGCTGAAAAAGTATTGAATCGTTATTTTCAGGTGAAACCTACAATGGATGAAGAGGATGCCCAACTTCTTATTTCGGGTATACAAACAACAGAAAGTCCTTTATACAAAATCTTTCAGGATAAAAAAGCAGAGATCGTGAAGCTTTTCCCTGACGACAGGTATGAAAGATTTAATCAGAACTTCCAAATGAGTACGATTACTAAAAAGGCTTATAATCCTGATACTAAAACCTGGGATGACCAATACTTTATTACAGAAGTTCAGAAATTCGTAAGCAAAGAAAATGCAGAAAAATTACTAAAGAAACTAAAAGCCAGCAGAGCTTTAAAAAACAAAGATATTGCCCTTTTTGAAAAGCTGACTTTAGAGGTATATCAGGACTATTCTAAGGCAAACGGTTCAGAATTAAATTCTGCAGCCTGGAATTTCTTTGAGAATGTAAGCAATAAAACCTCTTTGGAACAGGCTATTGCATGGGGTCAGGAATCTATAAAAAAAGGACAGAGCTATGCCAATACAGATACACTAGCTAATCTTTACAATAAGATTGGTGATAAAAAAAATGCGAAGATGTGGGCTGAAAAATCCATCGAACTTGCAAAAAGTGAAGGACAGGATTCTTCTGATACCGAGAAACTATTGAAAAGCCTTTAATTTACAGGCAAAAACATAAAAAAACCGCAGAATATTCTGCGGTTTTTATTTTCTATAGGCTTTAATTCCAACAAATTTTCGATTTGTTATAGCCTTTCATTTGATTAATATTCAAAAATAACACTTCCCCAGGTAAACCCACTACCGAAAGCTGAAAGAAGTACTAAATCTCCTCTTTTTATTTTCCCTTGTTCAATGGCTTCACTTAATGCAATAGGAATAGAAGCTGCCGTTGTATTTCCGTATTTCTGAATGTTGTTAAAGATTTTCTCATCCGGTAATCCAAACTTTTGCTGAACAAACTGAGCAATTCTAAGGTTAGCCTGATGAGGGATAAACATATCAAGGTCTTCGATTGTTTTTCCGGCTTTATTCAAGGCCTCCATCATGGTTTCCGGGAATCTTGTTACCGCATGTTTGAATACAAAGTTTCCGTTCATGATAGGATATACTTCCTTATCTGTTACATTTTCCGGTTCTTTTCTCATTCTATCGCTCCATCCGAACTTAGAACCTGGAAACTGCGTACATAATTCATCTGCATATTTCCCTTCAGAATGCATATTTACGGCTAAAATATCTCCTGCATTTTCATCTTCTGTTGCCGAAAGCACAACAGCTCCTGCCCCGTCTCCAAAAATAACAGAAACACCTCTTCCTTCATCAGAAAAATCCAATCCAAAAGAATGAACTTCTGCTCCTACAACAAGGATATTTTTATAAGTACCTGATTTAATAAATGCGTTAGCCACACTCATAGAATATACAAATCCTGAGCACTGATTTCTTACATCTAATGCTCCGATGGTATCACATCCCAGCATATCCTGAAGCAAAACTCCACATCCCGGAAAATAATAATCCGGTGAAAGGGTTGCAAAAACAATATAGTCAATATCTTTAGCTGTTAAACCCGCTTTTTCTATGGCTTTTTCTGATGCTTTGAAGCCCAGATAAGCAGCAGTTTCCTGAGAATCATTTCTGTTTTTTCTGTGTCTTCGTTCCTTGATGCCTGTTCTCTCCGTAATCCATTCATCATTGGTAGTCATTAGTTTGGCTAGATCATCATTGGTAACAACGTTATCTGGAACATAAAATCCCACACCTTTTATTGTACTTTTAATCATATAGTTTTATAATTTTGGCAAAGATAAACTTATTTAAAACATAGTATTTCAAAATATTAGTATTTTTACTTTATGCCAATTGATACAATATACAGAAGTACCCACTGCGAATGGGTAGATGTAGAGGCTCCTACTGCGGAAGACCTGAAATTCCTTCATGAACGATACGAAATCAATAATCTCCTTCTGGAAGATACCATAGACCCCAATCACCTTCCCAAATATGAAGAAGACGGGAATGTAAAGTTCTTTCTTCTCCGTGAAAGTACAGAACTGGAAAGGAAAAACCTGAACACCATCAGCGATATCAGTACAAAAATTGCGATTTTCATTCTGGATAAAACCATTATCACCATCCACAGAATGAAAACAAGAAGTATTTCTGAAACGAAAAAAAAACTTACCCTCACGCAGGAAGAAGTAACTCCGCAGAAAGTAGCTTTAATGATCGCGATATTGATTATGAAAAGCTTCGATGATGAATCCATAAGCTTATTGGAAACGATGGATAATATTGAGAATGAAATTTTCCTTAAAAATACCAACCACACCAGCCAGATCCGAAGACTCTACAAACTGAAAAGAAAATCCGGACTGAATTCACGGGTTTTAGTCATTTCCACAGATGCTATTGATAAGTTTAAGCTGCTGAACCTTCAGGATTCTGAAATTGTGGATTTAAAGGATAAACACAAGGACGTGGTTGCCGATTTTGACCATCTGAACATCCAGATTACCAACCTTATTTCAATGTTCCTGGCCCTTTCGGATCAGAAAGCCAACCAGGTGATGAAGGTTTTGGCTATTTATTCAGTGTATTTCTTACCTATCACCTTTATTGCAGGAGTTTATGGGATGAATTTTGATAATATGCCTGAGCTTCACCATAAATATGGCTATTATTTCACCTTGGGAGGCATGGCATTGGTTGTCATCAGTACGTTCATCTATGTGAGGCGTAGACAGTGGTAATGCTAAGGATGAATTTATGTTTCTCACAGATCATGCAGATGATTATGGAAATCAACTTGAACTGTAAGCATCTCATCTGGTGGAATATCTGATTTTTGTTCTTGCAATACATCTAATATATTATCCATCTTTACTATAAAACAGTCTTATGATTTCCAAATAAATAGTAATTTAGAGATTGCTTCACCGGCGGTTCGTAATGACAGCATATTACGAACCGAAAACCATAGCCTATGAAAACTGAAACCCTTAATAAAATTCTGGAAGATCCTTCTCTATCACAGGCGTCTAAAGATAAGCTTATGGCTCTGCAAGGGAATATTTCTACAAAGGAGTTTTCTGATCTGTTGGATGCAGAAGGAAATCAGTATATAGAATTTGTGCAGGAAGGCGGCGGTGTCTGGGGAAGTGCATTGGTGGGCTATCTTTATGGATTAGAGGTGTTCGGAATCCGCTTTTTGAAAGTTGCAGGAACCAGTGCCGGAGCTATCAATACAATGCTTATTGCAGCCTGTAAAACAAAGGAAGAACCTAAAAGTGAGCTTATCAAAGAAATCCTTTTCAGTTGGGATTTTGCTGATTTCATGGATGGAAAAACGTATGTAAAGACAACCCTTCATGCAATGCTGAACAATAAGAATTTCTTTAAGATTAATGCTATTATTGCAGCTATTTTGTTCATTATTCTTGTCAGTATTCCTTTTGCTGCACCTTCAGAAAGCATTCTAAGTGCCAAACTGATGTTTTTAATTCCTTTGATTCCTGCAGTTATTCTTTTTTTCTGCATCAAAAAATTATACAACAACTTCAGAAAGGAAAACAGCGGGCTTAATCCAGGAAATGTTTTCCTGAACACCATGAAAACTGCTCTGGATAATTTTGGAATAAAAACGGTGGCTAATCTCAATGAGAAGTTTATACAAAAGGAGCACGACCTCAACCTCAACTACCGCTATGGAAACGGACAGGAATATTATAACATTACCTTAGCAAGTATTGATAAAATCAAGGCTAAAAACCTGGAACATATCGATCAGACAAGATATAAGATTTTCTATGACAGTGCTTTTAATAATGATTATTATAAAAACAACCCGTTCTACCTGCTTCGCTCCGAATATGTTGTGATTACTACAGACATCAATGCCAAAATAAAAGTAGAACTGCCTACTATGGCTAATTTATATTGGTCTGAAGAAGAACTGAAACACATTAGTCCGGCAGAGTTTGTAAGAGCATCCATGTCCGTCCCTTTTTTCTTTGAGCCTTTTCAGAAGAGAATTAATAAGGACGAAGATTCTGTGAAATATGCATGGAAATTCTGGATGAATACCAAAAAGGAAGATATTAATCCGGTAGGAGTTTTCATTGATGGAGGCAGTATTTCCAATTTCCCTATTGATCTGTTTCATGCGGATGAAGTGTTTTATCCTAGAATGCCTCTTTTTGCAGTACAACTCACCAGTGACTCTGATCTTCTTTCTGAAAAAGGAAAAACAAGTGAAGAAATCCTGAAAACACCTTTCAGCTATGCCGGAAACATCATCAGTACTTTAAAAGGTTTTAATGACAAGATGTTTCTTACCAAACATAGTTTCTATCGTTTATACAGTATACAATCCGTCAACTGTGGAACCAGCAGCTGGTTGAATTTCTTCATGAAACAGGAAGAAAAGGAGGATCTTTTCAACCGGGGTTTTCAGGCTGCTCTTGATTTTCTGAATCAGTTTGATTGGGAGAAATACAAATATGAACGGATGATGCTCACCATGAAGGAAAAAAAAATACTAAAAGAAGAAGACACCCCAACGGTAGGGTAAGAATTTTTAAGTATTTTAGTTTAAAATTACATCCATGAAATATATCTGTGATTGTTGTGGTGAAGAAAAAGAAGACTGGCCTGCATTAGCTTATAATGCTCCCCATTTTTACTCTTGCCTTTCTGAGGAAGAAATGAAAAACGCAAAGCTCACTTCAGACCTTTGCTTTGTTGAGAGTCCTGAAGAGACCAATAGATTCATTCGGGCTGTTTTGATACAGGAAGTCACTGATGACTGCAGGGATCTTGATTATGGAGTATGGGTTTCATTAAGTGAAAAAAGCTATACTGAATATGTTGAAAATTATGACCATAAAGAATTCAAAGCTGAATATTTCGGATGGCTTAATACCTATCTTCCCGACTATGATTTTTCTGAAAGTATTCCTACAACAGTCGTAGTGGATAATACCATCGGACGCCCGTTTGTTTTTCCACATCAAAGCTATGACCATCCTTTCGTTCATGATTTTTATAATGGAATTACGAAAGAAGAGGCTGAAAAAAGAATTAACAGGGTTTTAAATAGTTAAATATGAACAGGTTTAATAAATACATTTTCCTGATAGGACTTTCAATGATTTTCCTTTCCATCATTATGTTTTTACTATCTGTAGGAATGTTTACTGCAAGAGGAAGCTATCCGGTATTTATAATCAAACTCAGTGAGATCTCTTTTGTGCTATGGCTTCCCTTTTTAATTATAGGAGTATTTTTAACTGTATTAGGAATAGGAATCTATTTAAAGAAGAGCACTAAATAGATTCCCATTATGTTTTTATAGATTATCCAAAAAATTAAGATACATCGGGACACTTCTCTCAATCCACTCATCCGAAGAGTCACGCTCTATGCCATAATAAACAAAAGGTTCTTCATAGTGTCCTTTAACATAATCAAAAGTCAGTTCATAAGGACGAAACAGTTCCTTCATAGTATATTTGTACTCTCCGGTTATACTATAGCCTTCTTCATCAATCCCCGCAGTAACGGCCAATGACATCTTCTTTCCTGCTAACTTGTAGCCACTGTTACTTCCGTAAGCCCAACCGTACAAAACAACTTCATCTAACCATTGTTTTAAAAGTGGTGGACTACTAAACCAGTAAAAAGGGAACTGAAATACAATTTTATCATAAGATTCCATAAGCTCCTGTTCTCTGGCTACATTAATTTTTCCATCAGGATAAGCTTCATATAATTGATGAACGGTATATTTTTCAGGATATTTTTTTAATTCTTCAATCCATCTTTTATTGATGACAGATTTTTCAATTTCAGGATGAGTAACGATTACTAAAGTCTTCATTATGTTTAAATTTCTATTGCAAAATTACAACACACCACTTACATTTCGTACATTAGCAACCTATTGTAGGGTACTATAAAAAATGTAAGTAATGACTAAAATAAAGGAAACCTCAACCAATTTTGCCAATAAAAAAGCTCTTGCAGACGAATGCCCGGAAGTGTACGCATCCAATATCATCGGCGGACAATGGGCATTAGCTATCTGCTGCTACCTCATCAATGGTAAAATGAGATTTGGTGAATTAAAGAAAAAACTTCACAACATTACAGAACGTATGCTTACTCTTCAACTTCGCAGATTGGAGGAAGATAAAATCATCACAAGAACTGTTTATGCTGAAGTTCCGCCAAGAGTAGAATATGAATTAACCGAGATTGGTTATAAGCTAAAACCTATTATTCTGGAATTCGAAAAATGGGGAATAGAACATAAAGAATTAATAAAAAAAGAAATCTACCACAAGGAATGATATTTTAAACCACAAAAGTCACAAAAGCTTTATGCTTAAACACTTCAGTTCACTTAAGAAAGTTTATAATAATACTGCATAAAAGTTCACTTAAGTTTTTGAAAATCTTTGATTTTCGTCTTATATGAACTTATTATACGCGAAACTTCTCCCTTCAAATTACTTAAGTGGTTAGTTCTTTTGTGACTTTTGGAGTTAAATTTTATAGTCCAGAATCATTTAATTCTTTTCCGTTTCTTTCCACAAAGGTTTTTGTACCAACACTTTTGCATGAATCGGGCAGGTTTCATGATGGGCTCCTTTCAGATATCCGGTGCTCATCAGAAATTCATTTACAATTTCTCCGCCTGTAAATTTGAAGGTTTTTTTGAAAAGTTTCATCCATTCCGGTAATGTTTTGGGATGATGATGTTCTATCCATTTTTCAAAGGAACCAAAGTCTTTTTGCAGTTCCATAATGGTCTTTGCATTTTCAATGGCTGCATTTACCTTCAGCTTATTTCTGATAATCCCACTATCATTCAAAAGCCTTTCACGGTCTTCTTCTGTGTAGGCTGCTATTTTCTGGATGTTGAAATTATCATATGCCTTTCTGAAACTGTCTTCTTTCTTTAAAACTGTTTCCCAGCTTAAGCCTGCCTGATTGATCTCCAAAATCAATCGTCCAAACAATTCATTATCATCATGAATAGGAAATCCATAATAGTTGTCGTGATAGTTTTTATGCAGTTCTTTTCTGCTCTCAGGCTGCATTCCCTCTATGGCTAAGCAATAACTCATTGAAGTATATGTTTTAGTTAACGAGATAAAGATAAGACAGGATCGTGACAACTGTTAGTCAGTAGAGAGTTTTTTTTTGAGGAAATGAAGATGGAGACTGGAAAATAGAAGTTCCTTGATTCCAAAAGAACAGGGCTGGCGAAAATTCAGGAAATTTTTGAAGGAATCATTTTATAACATACCTAAAAAACGACCTCAATCAATAACTTTCCACTCTACACCTCAAAAATATTAGCTAGATTCGTAATCTCAAAGTATCAGCCATGAAATCATTATTCTCACTTCTTCTTTGCTTATTCTTAATTTCCACAAATGCTCAAACTATCTATTCAAAAGCTTATGGAAATGCGCGGAATCCTGCTGTTATTTTCATTCACGGCGGTCCTAGTGGTAATGCTACTTTATTTGAAGGAACTACAGCTCAGAAGCTGGCTGGTAAAGGATTTTATGTTATTGTCTATGACAGACGTGGTGAAGGACGTTCTAAAGATGAAAGTGCAACCATGACCTTCAAAGAAAGTTTTGAAGATCTGAATCAGCTTTACCAAACTTATCATATCAAAAAAGCTCATATTCTTGCCCACAGCTTTGGAGGAATCATTGGTACACTATTCACCAATCAGTTTCCTGAAAAAGTAAGAACATTAACCCTGGCAGGTGCACTATTTACCCAACAGCAAACCTACGATCATATTTTAAAACAGGCCAAAGAACGCTTTAAAAATGATTCCGCTCAGTTGCAGGAAATTTCTGAAATAGAAAACCTGGACAAAAGCTCCGCTGCTTACAGAAAAAGATGCTATGAAATTGCCAGTAAACTTGATTTCTTCAATATGCCCAACCCTACTCCGGAAAGTAAAAATCTGAGAAAGGAATATGAAGCTGGTGAATTCTATAAAAATAACATCAGAAACCACAATTCTCCAACTAAATTTTATCAGAATGAGCCTTTAAATAACCTTGACAATACAGCAATTTTAAAAGAGATCAAAAGAAAAAGCATTCCTCTTTTTGCGGTGTATGGAAAGAATGACGGAATATTCTCTGAAAAGCAGCTGAACAGTCTTAAAAATATTGTCGGAAAGAAGAATTTTAAACTTATCGATAACTGTTCACACTATTTATTTGTAGATCAGCAGGATGAATTTTTAAAATTTATTGAGCTGAAATTAAAATAAAGTGTAGTTTTGTAGGAATGTCAGACACCAGAATCCATATGAAGACTTATAAGGCCATCATTACGATGCTTATACTGGTGTTTTCATTATCACCATGTGCTGTCAAAAGAAATGTTCTTGATATTTTTGACATTCAATACATCAGCGGTTTAAACAAAGTAAAGATAACATCCGGGCTTTCTTTACACTGTGATACTTCTACTACTTCATCAAAAATTTCCATTTCAAAAGCTGAAGCAAAATCTAAATACAAAGAAACTTTCTCAGATTTTAATGCCAGTATCAGAATTACAGGGGAACATCTTAGCTTTTTTAATGAATATTCCGGGCATACTACAGGAAACAGCCCACCGAAGTATATTTTATTTAAAAGACTGAAATTGAATCTGGCTTAAAACTTCATTTAAGCCTGAAAACCAGTTTTTTACAATACAATATCAATTTTAATGAAACATACTACCAACAGCCAGTCTTATGACCTGGCCGGATTATACACTTTATCTCTCCGAATGGTCATCGGATGGACTTATTTTTCAGCCTTCTGGCGCAGACTTATCCTCGAAAACAAGCTCATTCCTGATGAAAAGGGATATATCGGGGAGAAATTCAATCATTTTTTACCGAATGCTCTGGGAATTAAACCCATTATAGAGTACCTGGTTACCCATCCGGATGCTTTGCAAAACTCTATGATGATTTTTACAATTATTGAAGCCATCGTAGGATTATTTATCATTTTAGGTCTTTTTACCCGACTGATGAGTATAGGAATTTTCAGCCTTGCTCTTGGAATCTTATTGGGTTCAGGATGGCTGGGAACTACCTGTGTGGATGAATGGCAGATTGGAGTTTTGGGAGTTGCGGGTGGTTTCGTTCTGTTCCTTACAGGGAGTGGTTCTTATTCCATCGATAATTATTTTATAAAGAGAAACAAAAGCTTTACCCTATCCAAATGGTTCCAATGGCTAGGTTCGGGAATTCTTCCTATAGCTCAGCCAAAGGTGTTTGTACTAACGGGTTCACTACTGATTTTCGGACTTACCCTTTATACCAATCAATATTTTCATGGGGGCGTTTGGGGAACTTTACACAATAAATCTGTCAAACCAAAGCTTCAAATTTCCAATATTTCCCGTCGTGATTCAGATTTAACATTTGAAGTTTACAGAACTGAAGGCGCCGATGTATATGGTTCTTTCCTTATAGGAATCCATATTCTGGATAAAAACGGAAATATTTTAAAGGAAATCGATCATAAAGAGCTTTCAGAATTTTCTAAAGACAATATCAAAAATCATTATGTAGCCAAAGTAAAACCGGGAAAACACAGTCTTGTTATTCCATTAGGTGCTAAGGCAGATGTCAATATCGGAATTGATGATATTCTTCAGAAAGATGCTATTCATACCTTGAAACTGATTGATATTAGTGGGATTGAATGGATGGAAATTATAAGATAAAATATTATACCTCATCTGTATTTGCCAGGGAAACATGATTCGGGAGGTGTGTTTTGGCTAAAGCCAAATGAATGGGATTTTAATAATGAGAGCGGGCTAAAGCCCGCTCCTATTAATGTTGATATCCGAATGGATAAAATGAAAAGTCATCTCTTCTCCACAATTACTTCATATATACATGAGCTGTCAAGATTGAGTTTCAGCACTTTCATTTCAAATAAAACATCCAGTCCCATAGTATCGCATACTCCCTGTATAAAAGGTTCTATAACCGGCCACTTCAGCAGTCCTGCGATCTGGAGACTTTGTGTGATTTTGTGGTAACGGTCTACTCCTTTAATCAGTAGTTCAACTCTGTGGTCATTTAATTCTTTGAAATCAAAATTATATTCGGGACTGGATGTAAAAACTGCTCCAATTACGATTTTGGCGACTGCCGGAATTCCTGGCTGCAGATCAGGTTTTGCTTCCAGATTTCTCAAAGCCATTTTTGATCCGAGATCGTACATAAAAGCAGTAGAAAGCTCATTAATGGTCTTTGCACCATAAAGCTTACCTGCCTGCTTCAGTAATCCGCCATAAAATGCTCCTGTAATATCTGAGAGACGTTGGGTAAGTTCTGTAAACGTCCCGGGAAAGAAATCTGAAATAATCAGGTTCTGATCCATTTCTGGCAAATAGACATCATGTTTCCTGAAATCTGATAATGCCGTAAAAGTTTCCGGAAGCTGTATTGGATTCATAGTTAAATTTTATAAAGTAGGTTATTAGCAAATACAAATATTTTTAAATCATAAAAACACGGTATTGATTTAAAAATATCCAGAATGAATAAAATATCTGTTCCTCTATTTCTTTATTCAATTTCAGAAATCAGGAATACCACCCTTTACTTTAGCATCAAAAAATACATGAAAGTAATGGAAAACTATAACACTAAATATTGGATTACAGATAAGCATGTAATATTATACTCCAATCTGGGCCTTTTGAAAAGGTTTTATAGGGATGAGGGAATCTATTCATATTTTTTCATTTGGTAGCGTAAAGCTAAAAAAAATAAATAAATTCTCCAATAAGTGATATTATTTTTATAATAAAAGATTGATATATAATTAGAACGGAAGGAGGAAGATGGAAATCATAATAATTAATGTAATGAATCTTAAGTCATTATCATTTTAAACAAAAAACCTCCGGAATATCCGAAGGTTTTAGTTAAAATTTAGTGCATGGCTTCACTCAAATCTATCTTTTCTTTACTCTTTCTTTCTTTAATAAATAAGATAAACGGAATACATATTAAAAATATTACCCCGAGGTAAAGAAATACATCCATATAAGACAATACTGTTGCCTGCTTGGTGACAGAGAGGTCTAGCATTTTATAAGCAGCATTCATTGCGGCATCAGGAGTCATCCCTTTTGCAATGAAACTGGCTTTCAAAGCTGCCAGCCTTTGCTGGACATCAAAACTGTTTACATCGAGGTGAGAAATCAGATTATTCCTGTAGGTCTGGCCTGCATTGGCAATGAAAGTCGTAATCGCGGCAATCCCGAAAGATCCTCCCAACTGTCTCATCATTCCTGTAAAGGCTGCTCCCTGACCAATTTCTTGTCCTTTAAGAGTACTTAATGACAAGGATGTTATCGGAATAAATAGTAATCCTAATCCTGCACCTCTTACAATCAGCATCCAAAAGAAAGCATCTTTACTGGTGTCCGGAGTCAGAATTTTATATCCCCAGAAACTATAGATAAAGAAGATAAACAATCCGAGAGAGACCAATATCTGTTGTTTTGCACCTTTCGCCAATAATCTACCAATGATAGGCATCATAAAGGCTGTTGTTAATGCAGCCGGAATCATCAATGCTCCTGACTGAAGTGCCGTCCAACCCAAAATACTCTGCGTGTACAGTGGAACAATAAATGTGGACCCATAAAGCCCAAATCCAAGTACAAATGACATCATTGTTCCGATTCTTAAATTACTGTTTTTAAGTACCCTAAGCTCTACAATCGGATATTTAAAGGTAAGTTCCCGCCAAAGAAATAATATAAATCCTAAAACAGCTGCTACTGTAAACGCTACAATCATTCCACTGGCAAACCAGTCTTCCTCATGTCCCCTTTCCAGAATGAATTGTAATGAACCTACTGTTACTGCCAGCAAACCAATACCTATCCAGTCAACATCTGAAATTTTACGTTTTTCAGCATATTTCGGACTTCTCACAAACTGCAGTGTCATCAAAGTTGCTGCAATCCCAATTGGAATATTAATATAAAAAATATAGGGCCAGCTGAAATTATCAACGATATATCCTCCCAATGGTGGGCCTAATGTAGGACCAATAATTACCCCAAGACCATAAATGGCTTGAGCCATACTTCTTTTTTCTATCGGATAAGATTCCGTAATGATCGTTTGTGAAGTTACCAATAAGGCTCCCCCACCGATTCCCTGCATCAATCTGAAGAATACCAGCTCCCAAATATTGGTCGCATTTCCACATAAGAATGAAAATATGGTGAATATAATGATGGATGCCGCAAAGTAATTTCTACGTCCAAACTGCTGGGAAAGCCAACTGGTCATCGGTACGATAATTACGTTTCCGATGGCATAGGCAGTAATTACCCAGCCCACTTCTGAAAGCGTAGCTCCAAGATTCCCCTTCATTTCATTCAAGGCAACATTGACAATCGTGGAGTCTACAATTTCAAGAAGGGCACAAAGAATAGCTGTGATTGTAATAATCACTCTTCGGGCTCCATATTCTACTAATGAGTCTTGCATAATTTTATTTGAATATTTGTATTAATGTAAAATGTTAGGATGTATTAATGATTTTCAATTCATCATGAATACATTTTACGTAAATACATGAATACTATTTCAAAGAAACCTCAGCCTTCACATTCATCCCTGTTCTTAATCTTTTTGCAATATTCTTATCTATATTTACAAAATCAATTTTTACGGGAAGTCTCTGAACTACTTTTACGAAGTTTCCACTTGCATTATCCGGAGGAAGGATAGAGAACGTAGCACCAGTGGCCGGAGAGAATGAGCTTACTACTCCCTCAAATTCCTTATCAGGGAAAGCATCAATCTCAATTTTCACTTTCTGGCCTTCTACCATTTTATCTACCTGCGTTTCTTTAAAGTTCGCCACTACCCATTTCTGGTCATTTTTAACCAAAGCAAATAGCTGAGCTCCTGCCTGAAGATACTGACCTGCCTGAGTGGATACTTTTCCAACATATCCGTCTTCAGGAGCTAAAATTACCGTGTATGATAAGTTTAATTTAGCATTTTCTACATCTACTTCTCTTTGTTTTGCTACTGAATTCGCAACACTGATCTGTTGAGAGCTCGCTGCAGTCTGAGAAGAAGCAATGGTAGTCTGCTGCGCAATTTGGTTTCTTTGCTCTACCAACACCTGAAGTTGTTTATCTGCAGATTGTTTGGCAGCCAAAGCCTGCTCATATTGCTGTTCTGTAATAGAGTGATCCTTTACAAGATTCGCATATCTTTTTAAATCCTGAGAAGTCTTCCAAACATTTACTTTAGCCGCTTCAATCTGTGCATTGGCTGTTGCTACAGCAGCTTCAGAGCTATTGATATTCTTAGAAGTAGCGGTAGTAGTAGCTTCTGCAGTAGAAATATTACTTTTTGCTGTTGTTAAAGCAGCTTGTGACTGTTCAAGAGCCATTTTTTGGTCTCTGTTGTCCAAAATCACAAGAGTGTCCCCTTTTTTTACAAATTGGTTATCTTTTACTTTTACTTCAGCTACATATCCTGATATTTTGGAAATTACCGGTGCCATATTGGAAGCAATCTGAGCATCGTCAGTCTCTTCATGATACTGCCCGTAGCTATATGCTCTGTAACCGTAGATTCCTCCTCCGATTACTACAGCTGCTAAAATGATAGGAAAAACTAAACTTTTTTTCTTTTTAGGTTCAGCTGCCTGTGTATTATTATTTTCCATTTTGGTTTCGATCTGATTATTTAATTGTTAAAGTTCCTGTTGTTTGCAATAGTTTTCTGTAAGCTAGAGCAGCGTCTGCTTTTGCATTGATTACGCCAACGTTAGCAGCAATCTGAGCGGCGTCTGCATCCAATAATTCTGTCATGGTTGCAAGACCGTTGTCATATTTGTTTTTTGTAATTCTGTAGTTTTCATTAGCCTGTTCAGCAGATTTTTCAAAAACAGAAATTCTTTTTTTAGAATAATCTGTATTCTGATATTCTCTGTTTACATCAAGCTTAATGTTATCATTCAGCAATTCGTCAGTAGCTGCCAATTGCTTTTCTCTCGCCTGAGATTGTCTTAATGATGAGTTTTCTTTCCAAATATTGGATAAGTTGTAAGAAATTCCGATTCCTACATTCAATGCATTATATACGGTAAGAAACTTAGGAATATCTGCTGCTATGTAGCCTCCGGTAAATGCTAATGAAGGAAGATTTTCTGCCTTGGCTGCTTTCGTTCCCAATTCTGCTGCTTTTCTCTGTTGAACTAAAGCCTGAAGATCCTTACGGTTTTCTCTTGCTTCGTTCACATAAAAATCAACAGGTTTTACTTCTGAGCCTTCTTCAATATAATTCTGATCTACCTCAAGTGTTGTATTTTCAGGAAGTCCTAATAACAAATCCATATTGATATTGGCAATATTGTAATTATTTTTAGCTTCAAGCAGCTGAAGTTCAATATTAGAAGTCTGAAGATTGGCTTTTAACCTGTCGTTTCTAGCGATCAGTCCATTGTTTTCCATTTTAAGGAAAGTTTCGTCTCTCTTTTGGGATGCCGCCAGATTTTCTTCAAAAACTTTGATAGACTGATTAGCCTTAAACAGATTATTATAGGCCTGAGCCACATTATAAGCAATAGCAGTCTTGTCATTTTCCGTGCTTAGCTTTGATGCCTCTACCAAATATTTTGCTGACTGAATACCATATTTAATTCTTCCGCCACTGTAAATAGGAACACTAAGATTAGCCGAACCGTATAATACCTGATGAATCTCCGGGCCGCCTGCTGCACCTGAAGCTCCTCCAAATTTCATATCTACAGTCGGTTTCATCGGAAGGTACATATAACTTCCTGAAATCTTCAGCTCCGGAAGCTGTCTGTTTTTAGCTTCCAAAAGATCAGCAGTAGCCTCCTCGATCTTGGCTGCATCGATCTTGAGATTCTTGCTGTTCTGGATTCCCAGCTGCACAGCTTCGTCAAGAGAAAGGGTCTTTTTCTCCTGAGCATTTGCATTTGCTATTCCTACGAATAGTGATAATGCAATCACTGAGTTATTTATTCTCTTCATAACCTAAAAGGTCTTTTAGTAAATGTTTTATATGTTTGTTAAGTTCTGTATAGTATTTTTCATCAAAAACACTCTCATCTTCTGTATTATTAAGGAACTCCTTATACATTAGTTTAGCATTAAGTGCATAGAACAAGGTTCCGCTCACCGTGGAATGAAGTAGATAAATAGGAGGATTCTTTGTGAAAATTCCATTTTTCAGACCACGCTCCAGCAATTGAGAGTACATGGAGATGAAGCCTATCTTTGTCTCTTTCAAAAACTCTAAAATCTGAGGATTTTCCGCATGCAACTGCTCTCTCTGCATAATCCTGTAAAAACATTTTTGATTTTTGATTCTGTCTGAGAATTGATCTATTATTTTTACAATTTTCTCCCACTCATTCATGTCAGTTCGCTCCAGGATATCCTTTGAAAAAAATTGTCCTTCCCTCATCCTATATTCCACCAGTTTCTCATAAAGCTTCTCCTTAGAACCAAAATAATATGAGATCATAGAGATATTTACATTAGCCGCTTTTGCAATTTCCCGGGTTGAAGTTCCTTCAAAACCCTTTTCTGCAAAGAGTTTTTCTGCTGCGAATAATATATTTTCTTCTTTTGAAATCATGTTAGTGTTCATTTTCAGGGTGCAAATTTACACAAGTTTTGAAACAAATCAAACGATTGATTGATTTTTTAATATAGATTTAATTTATATTTACAAAAAACAAACTCTATGGGCTTATTCGATTTCTTTTTAAAGATATTTAAGAGAGAGAAAAAAAAACAGACAAATGAAGTAACTTTTAAGAATGATACTCCGCAGGAAGTGCCAATTGCTCCAATCAATGAAGAGATATCCGCTCCATTAGAAGAAACAATTACTCCGTTAACGCAAGAGACGAATACCACATCCATTGAAAACACCCCTACTGTATCAGAAGAAACGGTTGTTCCATTCAATGAAGATGGAAACCGCTTCGACCTTGAAATCATTGAAGCCTTCAAAAGATATCATTCTAATCCTACTCTTGATGTCAATCTTCCGCTTGAAGATGACAGAGGTAATACCTACCTCGCTCATGAAGCTTATGGAACCCTTTTCAAAGAATGGAAAGATATTCAATCAAAATGGGACCGCATGTCTTTATTTTACCGTTTCTGGGACCCATCTCAATTTGAAAAGCTTGAAGACTGGCAGGTGATTGAAAGGTTCGTAAAAGATCGATATTCTAAAAAAGCACTTCAATATTTTGAAGAAAATATGTCGGATAAAAGGCATTTTACTAAGGAAGAGCTTGTTTCTCTTTCAAAACTTCATCGGGTATTATTGAATAACCCTGCAGCAAAGGACTATATTGAAACAGCCTATGAAGATCATCCTGATGATAATGCTGTAAAAGTGGAATATGCAACGGTGCTCCATATTATAGGAAATCACTCTGAAAAAGAACTTTCCCATCAGTTATTTCATGAAGTACTGGATAACAAAATACAACAAAATGATACGGAATCAGTTTTTGATTGTTTCAGGTTCTCCGAAGGCTATACGGATTCTTCTATTTTTGCCATGCTTTATCTGATGAATACGGAAGCTGATAATGATACATGGGATTATGTTGCTGAAGAATATTATTATTGCCCTGTATTCAGATATGAACATGCTGTACAATTGGCTCAGACCGGTAATTCTTTGAGAGCATTGGCAAAACTTACCTCCTTAAGTCAGGAGTTTCCATGGTTCAGGACTGCTCTTGAGAGTACCATTGGTAATATTAAATCGATGCGAAAACAGCTCGATAATCCTGATTTTATGGAAAAAGAGCTTCAGGAATTTCAGACTTCATTAAAAAATATATAGAGTAAACAAAAAAGCATTACATTTAGCCACTTAAAAATTTTAGATCATGAAAAAAATAATCTCAGTTCTTGCCATCGGTTTATTTACATTCAGCTTTGCCCAGGAAAAGCCTAAAGAAGGAGGATGTTGTGCTGGAAAAGACAAAAAAGAATGTTCTGTAAAGGATAAAAAGGCATGTTCAGATGCTCATCACAAAGGTTGTGATAGCAAGGTAAAAACTGCAGAAAACACGGCAAAAGATAAAAAAACTCCTACAAAAGAAAAGAAAACAGCTTAAAAAACAAACTCCGGAAATTGTCCGGAGTTTTATATTATGTACTTTTATGAATATATCTTGATAATTTTATTCCAAGATCTGTCCAGACTATTTTAGGGTTTCCGTTTCGGGTAAGATGCAGATCTGCTGTATTGATTTCCTCCAGAATACTTTCAATATTGGCTCCACTGATGAATTTTGAAAAACCTGCCCAGTTAAAACCATTGGCATCAATTTTTTTATACACCAGATTTTCCGATTGATAATTCTGAAGAAGTGCTAATCTGAAAATCTCAGAACAGTAATTTAAAAAGTTCTTCTGCTTTTCTCTGTTCCAGCCCGCTATTTCTCTTGCCCATAGAATAATGCTTCTCAGATATTCCGGTTTCTTCTTTACCATAAAAGCATCACGAACCCACTGCACAAAAAGTCTTTCAAATTCATTAGTCTTATCTCCTGAATTCAGCAATTTTATCGCTTCATTAAGGTTTCCTTGGGCTTCATGAACAATTTCTCTTACTTTTTCTTCAGTAACAGAGAAATTTTTCTTTAAATAACCTTCAATATCTTCATCATGAATCCTTGGAATTTCCACCACCTGAGTACGGGAAAGTATCGTAGGAAGAATATCGTTGGTACTTTCTGCGGTAAGAAGGATAATAGTTTTGGCCGGTGGTTCTTCAAGAAACTTCAGAAACTTATTTGAAGCAGCAATATTCATTTTATCAGCTCTCCACACGATCAGTATTTTGGTTCCGCCTTCGAAACTTTTTAATGAAAACTTCTGGTTCTGATCATCAACTTCATCTGCAGAAATAAAAAGCTGCTTGTTTTCTGATTCTAAAAAGGCAGTCCAGTCATCATAGCTTGCATACGGAGAAGCCAGAATCATTTCTCTAAACTCTTCAAATTTATTTTTACTTAAAGAATTTTTGTTATCTGTAAACACAGGGAAACTGAAGTGCAGGTCTAAGTGATTAAGATGTTCTACTTTTGAAGCAGCATGCTCATTTTCCTGGCTTAAAATCTCTTTTGCATAGGCCAACACCATCGGTAAAGTCCCATATCCCTCCTTTCCTACGAAAAGCTGGGCATGGCTCACTCTGTTTTCGGCAATGCTTTCTCTAAGAAGTTTTTTCAAATTTTCCTGTCCGGCGATGTTCTCCCAATTCATGTTTCAAAGATAAAAAATCTGAAGAAGATATCAGAGTTAAATTTGTGAATGGTTCATTTTTGCTTTGCAAAGTCAAGAGTGAATGGATGGTAAAAGAAATTACAGTGTAAAACAGATTCCCATTTTATCATTCACATGATACAAATAGTGAATTATGGCAATAAATTATACAATTAGATAAATAAAGTAAAGTCATGATTCACAATTGACAGCAATAATCTCTAAAGATTAAAAATTCCCCATTATACAGCCCTTAACAAACTTTAACCACATATAATTTTTACAATTCATTAATATTTAAGATATTTGCGCATTATTTTAAAAATAAAGAATGAAAAAAATCTTTGTAGTATCATTCATATCAGTTGGATATTTTCTAAATGCACAGAGTCTAAGTAACTCTCCGTATGCAAAGTATGGAATTGGAGATGTAAAATATGATAATACGATCGAAACTGTTTCCATGGGAGGTATCTCTACTGCTTTTATAAGTGATTTTACCAGTAATTTCAACTTTGCCAACCCTGCAAACAATGCTAATTTCGAACTTACAAGTATAAAACTTGAAGCTACTAACGAAAACAACTATTTCAAATCGAATTTTAACGATATGAAATCTACAAAGCATTCTACGTATCTTTCTAATATTTCATTAGCATTTCCTATTTCCTCAAAGGTGAAAATGGGAATCAGCTACCAGCCGTACAGTTCAAAAAGCTATGATATCCTTAGTCAGCGTAAGGCAGATAATGGGACTATTATTGACCAAAACCAATTTAGAGGTAGTGGTACTTTAAACACAGCTGCTGTGGCTTTATCTTACAAGATCAACCAGGAATTCTCTGTGGGAGCAAGGGCTAATTTATATTTTGGGGATCTGTCTGATCTTACTGAGTTCAGCTCTGCAGGTTCAGAATATATTGCCGGGTATGAAACGAAAAACAGAATCAGAAACTTCAACTTTACCTTAGGAACAAGCTATCAGAAGCTGAATAGTCGTACTGATAAGAAATTAACGATCGGAGCTACCGCAACTTTCGGAAATATTGGTAATATGACTACTGAGTTTACCAACAGTACTTACAGATATGCTGATGCAGCTGGTACAAAAACAGATATCAATCCGATTGATTACAAAGAAGATAAATCTAAAAACCTTCTTCCGCTTCAGGCATCCGTAGGGGTTGGATATGGAAGTGAGAACCATTGGTTCCTTTCCGGACAGGTTGATTATAAAAAAGGGGAAGATATTGCTTATTTCGGACAGTCTTTCAACTTACAGGATACTTACAGGATTTCTGCCGGTGGATGGTACTTACCTAATTATAACAACTTCAGAAGCTACTTCTCAAGAGTAATCTATAGATATGGAGCTTTCTATGAAAGAGGAAACCTTAAGCTGGAAGGTAACAGCATCAATAAATTCGGTATTTCTGCCGGAGTAATGCTTCCATTCAAAAACAGCAGTATAACAAGAATGAGTGGTTTAGAGATTGGTGTAGAACTAGGTAAGAGAGGTACTCTTCAAAATAATCTTATCAACCAGAACTTTATTAACCTGAAAGTCGGCTTCAATTTTGCTGATAAATGGTTCAGAAAGTCTCTTTATAACTAGAATGAATTTTTCAAAAAAAATAGTATATAAAAATATAGCATACCTTTTTAGTTGTGCTATATTTTTTATATTGACATCCTGTGAAGAGGATCTTACTAAAAAGAACGGAAATAACAGCAAAAATTTTCCTTCACAGATCATTAATAATGCGAATATCATACAGCGTGATTCCGGATTTGTAATTCTGAAAGCCAAAGCTCCTATTATTGAAAAATATGAACTGATTGACAGTCCTTATACGGTAGCCAGAAAAGGAATTGATATAGAATTTTTCGATAAGAAAAAGCCCAAAATGCCGGGAACAATCAAAGCCAAATATGCCAAGTTTTTTGATTACAAAAAGTTTTACGAAGCGAAAGGCAATGTAAGAATTACAACCAACGAGGGCCAAAAATTTGCCATGCAGAGTGTGTATTGGGATCAGATCAAAAAAAGGATCTATACCAAGGATACCGTGTATGTAACGATGGAAGACGGTTCTACATTGGTAGGTGCCAACGGGATGACTGCTAAGGATGACTTTTCGGAATATACTTTCTATAATAATTCAGGAGACTTTAATTCTAAAAGACTTTCTGAGAATAAAAAATAGCTTCTGTTATTATGAAAACGCTTGCCATTGGACTGATGTCCGGAACAAGTTTAGACGGTTTGGATATCTGTCTTGCTGAATTTGAAAAAAAAGACAAATGGCATTTTCAGATCCTGAAAGCTGAAACGCTCCCCTATCCTGCTGATTGGGAAAATAAACTCAGAAATTCCATCCATCTTTCGGTAACAGACCTGCTGGAACTACATTCTGATTACGGATTCTATCTGGGGCAAAAAACTAAAGAATTTATTGAAAAGCATCAACTTGAGCATATTGATCTGATAGCCTCTCACGGACATACGGTTTTCCATCAACCCCAAAAAAAATTTACGCTTCAGATTGGAGACGGCAGAGCTGTTAAAATAGAAACAGGAATACCGGTACTTTATGATTTCAGAAGTCAGGATGTTCTGATGAAAGGAAATGGAGCTCCGCTGGTTCCTATAGGTGATGAGCTTCTTTTTTCACAATATGACGCCTGCCTTAACCTGGGTGGGTTCTCAAATATCTCTCTGACATCACTAGGTAAAAGAATCGCCTTTGATATTGCTCCTGTCAATATTGTCCTTAATCATCTGGCTCAACAGTTGAATGAAAGCTTTGATAAAAATGGAGACATGGCGAGAAAAGGACAAATAAATGAAACGTTACTTGCTGAACTTAATTCTCTAGACTTCTATCAGCAGCTTCATCCCAAATCATTAGGGATAGAATGGTGCCATCAATATATATTTCCAAAACTTGAAGGTATAGTTCCTCTGGAGGCCCTGGCTACGTTTACTGAACATATTGCCCAACAAGTTTCTACGGTCATCAACGAAAATGACATAAAGAATATACTGATAACCGGAGGAGGTGCTTATAATACCTTTTTAATAGAGAAAATAAAAGCAAAAACAGAATCCAAGATCATTATTCCGGAAAAGGAAATTATAGAATATAAGGAAGCTTTAATCTTTGCGTTCATGGGCGTATTAAAAATGAACAATGAGGTTAATATCCTGTCGTCTGCTACAGGAAGTATAGCTGACCATTGTTCGGGGATAATCGCTTAATCTACCACCTTTTTTCATAGCACTAAGGTATTTCTTCTTCATAACAGCATTGATATTCTGCTAAACAAATCAATTGGTACCATCAATATCATAGGTTGGTTGAAAATTAGTATTTTTAACACATTTCTAAAGCAAAAAGAAATTGTAAAAAGAAATGGCATCAGTCACAAAAATTAAAACTTATCATTTTCTCCCCTGCAAGTATGGACTGGAGCTGCTATTGGATATCGGACGCATCGAAAGTCTGAATCATTATGTATTAGACAGCACATTACATCAGCTTAGCTTCTACGAAATCATCTTTATTGAAGAAGGAAGGGGAACATTTACATTGGATGAAAATAAGATGCCAGTAGCTCCAAAAACTGTTATTTTCACAAGTCCGGGACAGATACGTTGTTGGGAAATTGAAGAACAAGTTAAGGGCTATACATTACTCTTTGAAAAAGACTTTCTTCATCTTTTCTTCTCGGATGAATTATTTCTGTATCGTTTTCAATACTTCCATCAATACTCAAGCCCTACACAAATGCAGGTGTCAGAGGTCTCATTTGGGAAATGCCTTGATCTTTTATATGGAATAGAACAGGAATTCGGGCAGCTTCAGAATGACAGCAATCATTTGATCAGATCACTTCTCTATCAATTATTGGTGATTCTCAATCGATATTACGCAAGTGTTTACAACGTTCAGAGGGACACTTCTGTTCATTCTGATTTTTATAGATTCCGATCTTTATTGGAAAAGAAATTTGTGGATGACCGAAGTGTTGAAGTTTATTCAAGAATGCTGAATATCAGCCCTGGATTCCTTAATAAAATCTGCAAACAGTTTAGTGGGTTATCAGCTCAGCAAATGATCCATTACAAGGTAATTTCAGAAATAAAAAAACAGCTTTATCAAAATAAATCCGCCAAAGAGATTTCCTATGAATTTGGGTTCTCAGATCCATCTAATTTCAACCGCTTCTTTAAAAAACTTACTGGTATTACCCCACAACAATACAGAAAGAATATATAAATGACCTTTTTAAGGATAAAATGACCTTGTTATAAAGTAAGAGTGTTCCTATTTTTACAAAAAAAAGGAATATGATAAAATATACATTTAGTTTTCTGCTGTTCGTAATCAGTATATCCTTATTACAGGCAGAGCAATTATACGTTAATCCTCTAATCGGCAATGATGCCAATGCAGGAACAAAGATACAACCCTTAAAAACTATTCTGGAGGCTGCAAAACGAGTCAACTTGAACAAAGAACAGGAAGCTACTACAATTATTCTTTCAGAAGGGATACACTTATTAACTCAACCCGTTCTATTCACCAATGATAAATATACCCTTAAAAACCGGCTTGTCATTCGTGCCGATGTCATGCCTGATGATGCAGGCTGGTCTCCTCAAAAAATGCCGGTTATAGTAACGGCCACTCCATTGGAACCAGGTGTAGGCGGACAAGAAGCAAGAGGTATACAGCCAGAGGTTAGCCATGTAACTATTGAAGGACTTCGTTTTAGTGGCAGCCCGGATTACTCTTATATGGATGGCACCAATCTGCGCCGTTCTTATCCTATATGGCGTGACGGGAAAAACCTGGATGATCTGCTCGTAACACAATGCCTGTTTGCCGGAAATGCAGATGTATTACCTTTGCATGTGGGAATTATAGCCAATGGTTATGGCCTGGTAATCGATCATTGTGTCTTCTTCAACTGTAAAATTCCTGTTGTTTTTTGGAAAAACGATGGTGGAACAGGAAGCCGCAGTGCTATGCGTTATTCGCTGGTATATGGTGGCTATTTCTGTGGCGTTTGGACTACACAAGGAACCAATGGGGACGAATTCGACTTTCATCATAATATTATAGCCAATACGAATACGATATGGATCAGAGAAAAAGGTAGTAAACGCCGATACAAAGCTTCTGATAGTATTTTTGCCGATTATACCCAACTGGCAGGATATGGAAGCGGTCCGTTAAGCGACAGTGATGCAACATCAACAGACTTTCTGGAAATGAAAAATGTACTGACTACCGGAAGCGTAATCATTGAAAAGGATCAAAGTAAACGTAATTATCTACAATTGGCAGAAGGCTCAATAGGGTTAAATTTAAAGACCGGACTTTTTAAAAGGAATCAGTAACAAAAAAACCTTCAAAAATGAAGGTTTTTATTTATTATTTGTAGGCTTCGATCTTATCTGTCAATGTATTGATAAAGTTCTGTAACGGCTTTTCTACCATCATTTTGATGAACGGGTTGAATTTACCTTCAAACAACATCTGAACTTCTGTCTGGTTCTCGCTGATTGGGTTTAAAGTAGCAGTTAATGAAAAATCTAAACTTGAACTTGCAGATTTAAGCACTGCTTTCTGATCGTCTACCTCATCAATTTTAAGCGCAATTTCCGGCATTCCCTGTAATCCGAATTTAAAACCATTATCTCTGGTTTCAAATTTCTGAAGACCATCCGGCATGAAATCTTTGTAATTTTCAGGAGTTTTCAACAGCTCAGATAACTCTTTAGATGATTTATTGACAATAATTTTTCGTCCTTCTAAATTCATTTTTTTATTTTGTATTTAAATTCTTATAAAGATAAGGTTCTTTACATTTACGATAACAACAAAATTATAAAAAAAATCTACAAAGACGTTATCCAAAGCATACTTTTGAAGGCAGAAGATTAAACTAGAAAAAAAAACTTACGGTGCATGAAGCTTATATAAATATAATATTTTGAAACAAGAACAAAAACAATTTCTAAAAGAGCATCATCCTATTGGTACTTATTTTTATAAAATCTATAAGCAAAGTCCTGATACACTATTTCATCGGCGCCTTCTTTTATATTATAAGGAGAATTCTTGGGAAAATAATCTTCATATATAATACTGTCTTTTTTAAAAAGAATACCCTGAACACCATTCTTACCTTGCATAATAATCGTTTTATCTACAGCAATATCAGGATAAGAAAAAGATAGAACCTTTCCATCTCTTTTCAAAAAATAACAAGGGGGCTTAATCTTTATTTTCCCTGAAACCTTATATTGGTCTGAATAAATTTTTAATACTCCTACATCCACACTATCTGCTAGTTCTAATAAAATATTGTTGACTAAAGTAGTATCTGTAAGTATGATCCTGCTATCAGATTTTGTTAATGATTTTTTTTTGACTCCTTTGAACAAGAAAATACAAACATCCATACAATTATGACATATACTATTTTTTTCATAATACAATCATTTTAAATAAGAACCCAAAACCATATTTTTTTCCTTTTTCAAAATAATCAGGTACTTCTATCTCATCAAGCCATTTGCCCATAATAAATACAACATCTTCATGTCTAAAGCTTTTTGTACCATATCGAAATAATTTCTCATTTAAATTAATAAATATTTTTTTAATCTCTATCACGGGAATATTTGATTAGTAAAATCTATATTAATGAGGACATGTCCACTCAGGATAACTCTCCCTAAGAAAGAATACCATTTTAAACCAAACAATTGTTCACACTGAGAAAATAAAGCGTATCAAATGGTTTATTTTGTTGCTATAATTTGATATATTTGCGTATCAATTGTGGTAAAAAGCGGGATAAAAACAACCTGTTTTCCCGTCTTTTAAAATCGCTAGCCTCTAAGGATCAATACTAACTATAACTATCTGAGATGTATAAAGTTTTTGTGAACGAAAAAAAATTATTGATATCTAAGCATCCCGAAGAACTTGAAAAAAAACTTGGGTATGAAAGTTTCACGACTTTAGAGATTGCATTGGATCTTTTAGAAAATACCTCTGTGAACGAACTGAATGTTTACGGTGAGAATATTGATGAAATCTGGCAGGAGTTTCAAAAGCTATTCAGAATTATAGAAGCAGCCGGAGGACTTGTTATTAAACCTGAAGGTGAAATGCTTTTTATCAGGAGATTAGGGAAATGGGATCTTCCAAAAGGGAAAATGGAAAAAGGAGAATCCAGGGAAGAGTCTGCGGTAAGAGAAATTGAAGAAGAAACCGGTTTAAGAGATGTAGAACTGGTACAATTTATCAATACTACTTATCATATTTATATTGAAAGAAACGGCGAAAAAATCCTGAAATGCACCCATTGGTTTGAAATGAACTTCAATGGTGAAGATACTTCAAAACCGCAGATAGAGGAAGGAATTACTGAAGTTGCCTGGAAAAACGTTCCTCAGATTGAAGATGAAGTTTTCCCAAGCACATTCAAGAATATTAAGCTTATTGTAAAAGAATACTGGGCTTTAAAGGCTAAATAAAATCAATTACCTTTTCCAGCGCTATTCCTCTTGATCCTTTCAAGAGTATATTTTCTGTCTGAATTTTATGATGTTGTAAATATTCAATCAGTTCAATAGTGTTTTCAAAAGCAAGATTTGATGAATTCACTCCTTTAAAGTGTTTTCCAACAGTAATGATGGTATCAAATCCAAGTGTATGGGCTAATTCTAAGATGTTTTGATGCTCTTTTTCACTTTCTGCCCCCAATTCCAGCATATCACCAATGATGATGGTTTTACTGCCTTCAAAAGTGATAAAGTTATTTAATGAAGCGGTCATTGAACTTGGGTTGGCATTATAAGTATCCAGTACCAATGTTCTGTCTTCTTTTTTCACGACCTGTGAACGCATATTGGTCGGAGTATATTGCTCCACTGCATATTTTATTTTGTCAAAGCTGATTCCAAAGTGCAGTCCAAGGCTTGCAGCAGCACAAAGATTGGTAAAATTATATTCTCCAGTCAGTTTAGATACGGTCTTTTCTCCCTGATACATTAATCCTACAAAATGATCTTCTGAGAAAGCCTCGAAATTATAATCCGACCCTACTGTTCCAAAAGTAATCTTAGGTGAATAATTTTCCGTTTTTTCAACCTGAATGGGATCATTTTCGTTAACAATGATTGTCTGGTGATTTTCTTTAAGATAATCGTACAACTCAGACTTTCCTTTAATCACTCCTTCAAAGCCTCCGAACCCTTCCAGGTGTGCTTTTCCAAAATTGGTAATATATCCGAAATCCGGCTGTGAAAGGGTACAAAGAAGTTCTATTTCTTTCTGATGATTGGCTCCCATTTCTATCACGGCCATTTCATGCTCAGGTTTGATAGAAAGAATTGTCAACGGAACCCCGATGTGATTATTAAGGTTTCCATAGGTATACTGAACGTTAAACTTTTCTGAAAGCACAGCATGAATCAGCTCCTTCGTTGTTGTTTTCCCATTACTTCCTGTAAGGCCTATAAAAGGAATGGTAAGTTGGCTTCTATGATAAACGGCCAATTGCTGCAGGAATTCCAGAGTAGATGGAACATAGAAAATATTCTTATCCTTATTTTCAAATTCAGGCTGTTCAACAATCACAGCCAAAGCCCCTTCTTCTATGGCTTTTTCGGCCAGTGTTGCTGCATTAAAATTATCACCGGAAAAGGCAAAAAAGATATCATTTCTGGCTATTTTTCGGCTATCGATCGTTACTTTATCAGCCTGTAAAAATAAAGGATAAAATTGTTCTATATTCATGTGGAAATATATATTTTTTCAAATAGAAATCGCTACATCTGCATCAATATTTTTGAGTTTTTTAAGTTCAGCGATTTCATCATTCAAAAATAAAAAACCTTCCGAAAATCCGGAAGGTTTTTTAAAAGTATTTTTTGATAAATATTATCTTCTAGTTCTGCTCTTATCATTAGTTCTGGCATCCTGTGCAACACGGAAACCAATCCAACCATAAGCTTTACCTTGATTTTTATATCTTCTTTGTCCCGGATCAAGCCAGTACGCAGTATCTTGCCAAGAACCTCCTTTTACCACTCTAACATCATTAGAAATTGCGGATGTTCTATCCTTAGAATCTTTCTGCATTTTAACTCTACCGTTTGCATCTACAATAAAGTTCTTTCTAGGTGCATTGTACATATCGAATCCTGCAGCTGAATCTGATTCTCTTCTGTATTCTAGAGAAGACATTTTATCACCGTCTCTATAGTTTCTGTAATCAGCAATCGTTTCTCTTTCGAATTGTCCAGGAAGTCCTTTGTATACTAATCTACCATCAGCTAGAGTATCATACTTGATATTTCCCTCATCAACCATTTTATAAGTTCCGTCACCGTTTCTTACAATGGCCTGAGGCATATTTCCTCTGTAGTAGTTAAAGTCGTTGTAATCTTCATCAATGATAGGTCTGTAAACATCAGCCGTCCATTCTGCAACGTTACCATACATACCATAGATTCCAAGATCGTTAGATGGATATTGTCTTACATCTGAAGTTTGTGCAGATCCATCATTTTTCCATCCTGCGATACCAGAATAATCTCCTTTACCCATTTTAAAGTTTTCAAGGAACATTCCTCTTTCTTTTCCTTTGGTACCTCTTAATCTTTCGATCTCAGGTTTTTTACCTAGGTATTGGTTATATTCTCTGTTTTTCGCCATTCCTAAAGCTGCATATTCCCATTCAACTTCTGTAGGAAGTCTGAATTTCTGAACCATTGCACCATTAGGAGCTCTGTTTGCTGCCAGCAATCTTTGGTTGGTAGTTTTCATACCAGCTTTCTGCTGCATTCTTTTTTCGTTGATATATCCTTGCATTTCAGGATCATTCGCTTTGAATTTATCCATGTTAAATGCTGTTCCACCCTGGTTATTGGATTCGTTGATATACATATCCTTAGCAATAATACCTGCCTGCATCAAAGCTTTTTCATTCGCTCTGTCTGTCAACCATTCACAGTATCTGTTTGCCTGTGTCCAGGAAACCCCTACTACCGGATAGTAATCGAATTCCGGAGAACGCAGATAGGTTTCATTATAATCGTTTCTAGATAATTTGTTGTCCCATAATAAGGTATCCGGCAAAGCACCGTTATAGATTTCCTTAAAACTAGGGTCACTTGGAGGGAATACATACTTCAACCATGTCAGGTATTCGCGGTATTCGTAGTTAGTAATTTCTGTTTCTCCGATAAAGAATGAACTCACCTGCATTCTGCGTGGTGTATTATTCCAATCGTGCATAACATCATCTTTCACTAATCCCATTGTAAAAGTTCCACCTTCTACATATACCATTCCCGGCCAACCCTTCTGCTTCTGTTGCTTTCCTGCAAAAAACCAACCCTGTTTTTCGTTTGGTTTCCAACCTGTTTTACTGACAAATTTTTTGGTACCGCCACCTTTGCTGGTCCCTGATCCGCCACAGCTGGTTAATGCAAGTGTAGAACTTAATGCTATTAATGAAAACAACTTTAGTTTTTTCATAGTCGATATAAATATTTTCAAGAGTACAAAGAAAAAATAAATTATTCAATAAATCAAATAAAGATTTGATTTTTTTGAACAACGATAACAAATTAATTTTATTGTATTACAATTTAATTCTAAAATTTTCATTTATTTTGTAATTTAGCAATTTCAATAATAAACATGAAACGAAAAGTCACGCTTTTATCTTTAATCGCTTTTGCATCAACACTTTACGCACAAAGAAACACTATAGAATGGAATGGATCTAAAATTCAGGACTTTGGTGACACAAAAATAAATCTTCCAAATTTTAAAAATGAAGGTTTTTCTTTTAACCAAAATAACGTTTTTATAGTAACAAAGCAAAAAATCGGAGAAAAGGAGCTAAAAGTTTCTGACCTTGCCTGGGATGGTGTTTCCAACCAGGATTTATTCGAATTAGACAAAGGAGGACTTCCTGAACGTGATATTGCAGAAGTTACTTATTATACATTAGATGGGGAGAGATATGCCAGCATCAGTGTAGCTTTGTTCAAAAAAACAAAAGGAGGTGTTCAAAGATTATCTTCGTTTAATGTTTCTGAAGCCTCTACTCCAATTAACACTTTTGGAAGTGTCAATAAAATAGGAACTACCGGCAACCCTCTTGCCAGTGGTAACTTTTACAAAATAAAGGTTGACAAATCCGGAGTATTTAAAATTACAGCACAATTTTTAAGAGATAATGGCATCAACCCTGCTTCTGTAAATCCAAAAAATATGAGAATTTATGGAAACGGAGGTATTATGCTGCCTGAGTTCAATCAGGACCCACGATATAATTCCTTACAGGAAAATGCCATTCAGGTAGTGGGTGAAGATGATGGAGTATGGAATGATAATGACTATGCCTTATTCTATGCACAAGGCCCCAATGGATACAACCTTTATGATACCAATAATGGGCAGGGGTTCAAAAGAAAAGAGACAAGATCAGATTCTAGTAATAACCTCAAAAATATATATGATGACTTTTCCTATTATTATATCAATTTTGATAAAGGAGCAGGAAAAAGAGTGGCTACTATAGACGGGAACTTACCCGCTCAAATGATTACCCGGTATGATAACTACCAGGTCATCAACAATGATCAGAATAATTTATTGAAAGTAGGAAGAATATGGGTAGAAGACCCTCCTTTCACGACAGAAAAGACGATCACTCTTACTACTAATTCTCCTATTCAGTCTACAGATGTTATAAAATACAGATCACAGATAATAGGATACAGATCTCAACAGAATTCTATTGACATTAAAATTAACGGTCAGAATCCATATCAGAATAGTGTTCCTACTGATGAACCAACGTATTCGTATATTTTCTATCCTATGAGATATAACGGAAGTATTACCAATCAGACAGGAAATCAGATTACCTTGAAATACACTCCGGATATCTCTAAAAACCCAAATGGCACCTTCTACTTTGACTACCTTGAAGTTCAGTACAAAGAGAATCTTGCCTTCAATGGTTCTCAGATGAATTTCAGAGACTACTCTATTGTAAGTGGAAGCAATACGGATTATGGATTCAGTATTTCTAATACGTCCGGCCTGGAACAGGTATGGGATGTTACCGATATTACGAATGCAAACAGAAGAGTGAATAAGGCAGGAGCTGGTTCTTTCAATTTTGCTTATACTGCTTCCGATCAGAATTTCAACAATGAATTTGTAGCATTCCGTGCTGATGCCGCTTTTACACCACAGTTTGTAGGAAGAATTGCCAATCAGAATCTTTCTGCGATCAGCAATATCGATTACCTGATCCTTACTGTACCTGAACTGATGGGACAGGCACAAAGACTGGCGAACTATCATCAGACAAAAAATAATTACAAAGTAGAAATTGTAGATGTTAATAAGGTCTATGAAGAATTTGGAAACGGAAGTAAGGACCTTACCGCAGTAAGAGATTTTGTTACCAAATTAAACACTCCGGAAGGAAGGCTTAAATATGTATTTATTCTTGGAGATGCTTCTTATGATTATAAAAACAGAATTTCCAATAATAACAATATTGTCTCGGCTTATCAAAGTGAACATTCTTCAGATTACGTACAGTCCTTCGTTACAGATGACTATATCGTAATGACCCAGCCTCAGACAGCAAATAACATAATATACAATCTCCCTAACCTTCCTGTAGGAAGAATTCCGGCAGCCAATAATACTGAGGCAGCTAACATGATTGATAAAACGCTGGCTTATTACAATGCCCTTCCAGGGCAATCCAGTCCTTTTGGTGATTGGAGAATGAGACTTGATTTTGTGGTGGATGATAACGAGGAAGGCGGAGGTCCTTTCCATAATGTGATGAACAGTGCATTGGTGAATGTATTTGAACAACCAGGAGTACAGCCACTAAAAGAATATAATGTAAAAAAACTATATCAGGATGCTTTTACAGTACAAAGTACTGCGGGAGGACCGAGATATCCACAGGTGAACCAGGCCATCTCCAACAGTATAGGAAACAGTTTATACCTGTTCTATTTTGGCCACGGAGGAATTAATGGCTGGGCTCAGGAAAGAGTTTTAACAAGTACTGAGATTCAAAATTCTAATAACTTCTCTAATGTATACAGCAGATTTCCTTTCGTATCTACTATAACCTGCGAATTTACATTATGGGATGAGCCTGCTACCAATTCTGCAGGAGAGCAGTTTATAAAACTTAAACAGGGAGGTCCTGCTACAATGATTACTTCCAGCCGTGCTATCGGAATTGATTATGGACGTGACTTCACAGATATTTTCACCAGAAATATATTTAAATTAACAAATGACGACTTTAATACGTTAGGTTACGCTCATTTAAATGCAAAAAAAGAAAAAGGGGTCAACGCTAATCATTTAAGAGTAAATCTACTGGGCGATCCGGCTATGAAACTGAGCAGACCTCAAAGGTTATTAGCCATTGATGATATTGAAACTCCGGTTCCCGGATTGATCAGAGGGCTTGACTTCGTTAAAATAAAAGGCCATATCAACAATCCTAACGGAACTTTAAACAATACCTTCAACGGAAGAGTTTCTATTAATATTTTTGATAAAAGACTGAATAAAAAAACCCTGAATAACAATAACTGGCCATACCCTGTATTAAATTATACAGAAGAAGGAAGTGCTATTGTAAAGGCTTCCGGAATAGCTGTAAACGGTGTTTTCACTGCAGAATTTTATGTTCCTAAAGATATCAACTATACTGTTGGTGAAGGAAGAATATTAGGATATGCTGATAATAAGGTAACCGATGTATTCAATAATCAGGCTGTTCAGGTTGGAGATATCAATCCTAACGGAATTAATGACAATCAGCCGCCAAAAGTAAAACTGTATATGAATAACTCCAACTTTGCAGATGGTGGAATTACCAATCAGAATCCAATGCTTCTGGCTTGTCTTACTGATGATACGGGAATTAATTCTACAGGATCAGGTGTAGGTCATGATATTACGGTATATTTAGACGGTCAGGTTATCAATACCGTTATTCTTAATGATTTCTACTCACCGGGAGAAGGAAACGGATGCTTAAATCCAAGCCTTGCAGAATACCAAAAAGGAAATGTAAGCTACCCATTCAGAAATCTGCCAGTCGGACAACACCAATTAACATTTAAAGTTTGGGATATAAACAATAATTCGACAACAACCACGTTAAATTTTGAGGTTAAAGATGAAGCTGACCAGCATCTGACGATCAACCGTCCACTGAACTGGCCAAATCCATTCACCAATAAAACGTATATTCAGTTTGAACACAATTGTGATGATATTCTGGATGTGAATGTACAGATTTATACCATAACGGGTAGATTGGTAAAAACTTTATCTCAGCCGGTAGTTGCAGAACCTTTCCTACAGGGCTTTAGAACCCCTCGTCAGGCCATAGAATGGGATGGAAAAGATGATTTTGGGGCTACCGTTGCAAAAGGTACATATATTTTTAAGATATTTGCAAAAAGTCAAAACCAAGAAAAATGCAAAGGAAGTGCCACAGCTGTAGAAAAAATGGTACTTTTGAAATAATTAAGTAATACATAGACAATAAAAATTATAAAAAACTGATAATATATAAAAGACAACATATGAATTTAACTACTAAACTGCTTTTAGGACTTGGGTTAAGTGCTGGTTTTCTAGGCTATTCACAGATAAACCCCGTACTTACCGGAGCTCCCTTCCTGAGAATTGCGCCAGATGCAAGAGCGGGAGGTATGGGAGATCAAGGGGTAGTAACCTCTCCTGATGCATTCTCACAATTCTGGAATGCAGCTAAATATCCTTTCAGCAGAACAAGTTCTTCCGTAGGTCTTAGCTATACACCTTATATGGGAAAGCTAACCAATGATGTATTCTTATTATACGGAGCATTCCATAAATTCCTTGGGCAGGATGAAAGATCTACCATTTCCGCGAGTATCTATTATTTCAATATGGGGGAAGTAGACCTTACTCAATTAGTAGGTAATGATGTTACTTCAAACGGGGTATCAAAGCCTAATGAATTTTCCATTGATGTAGCTTATGGTTTGAAACTTTCTGACTCCTACTCCATGGCTGTAACGGGTAGATTTATCCGTTCAGACTTAGCCGGAGGATTCAATACAGATAATACACTTAAAGCAGCAAACTCTTTTGCCGTAGATATTTCAGCATACTATACTTCTGAAAGATTTTCAAGTTTCGGAGGATATGACGGTAAATTTAATGCAGGTTTGGCCATCCAAAACCTGGGTCCAAAGCTTGACTATACCGGAAATGAAGAATCAAGATCTTATCTTCCAACAATGGCAAGATTAGGGATTGGGTATGATATGTATATGGATGACCTGAACAGACTCGGGATTTCCTTTGAAGGTTCAAAACTTTTGGTACCGGGATCCGAATATGTAGGAGTAGATGCCTACAGAAGGCCTAAATATGAAATTCCAAATGTAGGTCCAATAGCCGGTATCGGAAAATCATTCAAAAACCCAAACAGTATCATGTATAGTGGTGCTTTAGAATATTCCTATGACAATGCTTTCTCAGTAAGAGGAGGTTACTTCCATGAAAGTGAAGAACAGGGAGCAAGACAGTTCGCTACTGCAGGTATCGGATTGAAATACCGTTCTTTCGGATTGGATCTTTCTTATCTGATCAATATGTCTAAAGTGAATACAGCATTGGATAACACTCTTCGTTTCGGGCTTACCTGGAACATTGGTGAAGAAACGTCCAACAACGATCGCTAATATATTCCACAATTATACAAAGCCTCATCCATATGGTATGAGGCTTTTTTTATTCCCTTGACTCTGCTCATCAATCCGCTACATCCGGTAAATTCTATTCCCTGCTGGTCACTTGGCGAACCAAAAATTCATTATTGACAAGAACCTAGTTTTCTTTATTAAAAAAATATAACATTTAAGTTTATAAAAGTCTATCCTTTATGGCGATTTTTCTAAATTCAATAGCTATTTTTGTAATATGAACTATTCGGCGGAGCTAAAAAAATTTGTAACCAGTCAATATCTGTATTCTGCTATCAGAATTACACTGGCTACTGTTCTCCCATGTTTAGTTCTTGCTCACTTTGGAATTTTAAAAGAATACTTTCTCTTTCCTCTCGGAACCAGTTTTGTAGCCCTTACGGATCAGCCCGGACCTTTTATCAGAAGAAGAAATGCATTGGCATTTGCCATTTGCTGTTTTGTCTTTGTAGCTTTGATTGCCAGTCTGGTGATGAATTTTAAGATCTTGGTATTATTCGAGATCATAGTCTTCGGGATGTTTTTCTCCTTAATTGGAGTCTATGGCCAGCGCCTCGCTGCGGTGGGTTCATTATCATTGGTAGTACTGGCCATCTTTATCGATGGGCATCTTACAGGAGCGGATATTTTTAAAAGCCTCCTTATTTTTGCCTGTGGATGTATCTGGTTTTTGTTGATATTTCTTGTCGTAACGACAATTCGTCCTTATAAATTGGCGGGTCAGATGATTGGTGAAAACTATCTTCAATTGGCCGAATTTTTAAAAATCAAAGCCAGTTATTATCAGAAGAATCCTGATTTTGACAAACTTACCACTCAGGTGATTGCCAAACAGATTGAAATAAAAAACCTTCAGGAAGATACCAGGGAAACTGTTTTTAAAACAAGAACCATCGTTAACGAATCTACCACGACCAGTCGTTTATTGATGCTGATGTTCCTGAATTCAATGGACCTTCATGAAAAGCTGATGACTTCTGAAAGTGACTATCAGAAGCTGCAGCAAAGCTTTGAAGACAGCATGATCCTGGTCAATATTCATGATTATCTTAATCTGCTGGCTGAAGAGATTACCAATATCGGAATTGCTCTCCAAAGCGGAACACGGGCAAAACCAATGTTTAACCTTGAACTGGAATTAAAAAACCTCAACTATAATTATTTCGAACTTAGAAACAAACAACTCTCTCCTGACAGTCTGGAAAACTTCATGGTTCTGCGTCAGATCCTGATGCGTATCAACGAAATTACCAAGGAGATCAATGAGATTTACAAAGTGTTTTCACAGGACGTAAAGTTGGCAAAAAGTCTATCCACAGGGTTAGACTTAAAGAAGTTCATGCCTAATGAACCCAAACTGAACTCTAAGGTTTTAAGGAATAATATTTCATTATCCTCTTCCCATTTCCGCCATGCCATAAGAATTACAACAGCCCTGCTGGTTGGATATCTTTTTTCCATGTTTGATTTTCTGGGATTGGGACATACCTATTGGATATTAATTACCATTACAGCCATTCTAAAGCCGGCCTACTCCATCACCAAGCAAAGAAACCTACTGCGTCTCTACGGAACGGTTACCGGAGCCACCATTGCTTATATCATCTTGCATTTCATACATATCAATAGTGTTTTGTTTGCGATTCTGCTGATCAGCATGATTATGTGCTTCAGCTTTTTGAAGGGACGATATTTTTGGGCAGTACTTTTCATGACCATCTATGTTTTTCTGAGTTTTAATTTTTTAAATCCCGGAAAAGTAAATATTATTTTCAAAGACAGAGTTGTAGATACGGCCATTGCAGGAATTATAGCATTTGCAGTATCTTATATTGTATTGCCTGTTTGGGAGCATACCCAAAATCTGGATCTGATGAAAAAATCTGCAGCTGATAACCTCATCTATTTCCAAAGCGTAATGTCTAAATTCTTACAGGGAAATTTTGATATTGAAGACTATAAAGTAAAGCGAAAAAATGCCATCATTTCATTAGCCAATCTTTCTGATAATTTCCAGAGAATGATTTCGGATCCTAAAAATCAGCAGAAAAAGTTGGAAGTGGTTCACCAGTTTGTAGCTACCTCGCATCTTGTCACCGCTTATACTGCTTCTTTGTCTCAATACTCTAAAAGCAATGAGCAATATCCAGAAATAGACGCAGAAAGCTGGAGCCGAAAAATAGAGGCTGAAATGCAGCAAACCTCAACTTTATTAAATGGAGATGATATTACTGAGACTCTTAGAATGGAAAGCCGCCTGGAACCGGAAGACTCTTCCATTGAAGATATGCTGCTGAAAAGAAAGACAGAGATTGAGGAAAATGAGATTGTTGACCGAAGAGATCCTGATAAAATATCCCACTTAACAGAACTTAAGAATATCCATGATATTCTGGAATTGATTTATGATGTGGCTAAAGAGCAACGAAAAGTAATCGAAAAATACAGAGCTGAAAAAGTGGAAGAATCCTAACATTACATCTTTGAGGTTTCTTGTCTTACGGCAACCAGATTTTTAACGAATTGTAATATCTTAGTTAAAAATCAACCATGGAAAATTTGCCACTTCCTATTTCATTCCTGTTTGGAATCATCACCCTTGTCACCCTCCTCCTATTTTGTTGGACAGTCAAAAATTCTGATTCAAAGGTTGTAAAATCCAGGACCGGAATGATCTTCCTTATCCTGATTTCTTGGCTGATGATTCAAGCTGCTTTATCTCTGAATGGTATCTATAATAGCAATTTAAATTCACTGCCACCAAAAATTGTACTGTTTGGAATCCTTCCGCCGATTTTAGGTATTCTACTTATTTTTAACCTTGAAAAGGGAAAACTCTTTATCGACAGCCTGTCACTGTTACATATTACTTACCTTAATATAATAAGGATCTTTGTTGAAATAACCCTGCATAAATTATTCCTCTATAAAATGGTACCGGAGATGATGACATTTAAAGGGATCAACTTTGATATTCTGATAGGTATTTCTGCTCCATTTATTGCTTACTATGGAATCAGGATGTCAAAAATAAGCAGGAATATGATTTTATGCTGGAATATTGTAGGACTTGCGTTGCTGTTCAATATCGTTATCATAGCGTTTCTTTCAGCTCCATCACCATTACAGAAGATCGCCTTTTATCAGCCAAATATTGCCATATTATATTTTCCATTTAGCTGGCTTCCTACTTTTATTGTTCCAGTCGTTTTTTTTGGGCATTTGGTTTCAATACGACAGCTATTAAAACAGAAACAGGTTACTCCTCCACAATCGTAAAACAATAGTCATCAAAAAATTCCACTCTGGCTTTAAATTCATCTGAAAACTGCTCATCATACACCCGGCAGCTGATTTTATGAAGGTGTTTCAACTCAAAAGGTTTTACTTCATAATTTTTCTTCAATGACCAATATTTAGAATGATGGATCTTATACATACTTTCCTTTACGCTCCAGATAATGGTGTAAAAAGTATCGGCTTTATCTTCAGGAATAAACCCTCTTTCATTTTCATAGGTGAATTTATCAATCACTCTTAAAATCTTGGGATTGAACTTTTCAACATCTATTCCTATTTTATTGTTAGAAATAGCAATAGCTGCAAACGGGAAAGAATGGGTGATGGAGATTTCTGCATCCTTGGGAGAAAGAAAAGGTTCTCTTTCATTGTAAAGAATTTTGGAGCCAGGTTTTAATCCTTTCAGAAGCTTACGGACCATCAATACTTCTAAGAGTTTTTTAGGATGGTAATCCTTTACTTTTTCAGCATTTTCCGGTTCCAGAAGTTCGTTGATATCAAGTTCTTCACTTTCATCGTACTTCCAAACTAAAATCGTGGCATTATCATCTGAAAAATCTCGGTAAAGGGGCATTCTTTTTTTATTCGGTAAAAATAGTGAAAAGAAGCGGAAAGAGAAAATAGGGCAAGGATGGAAGATGGGAGCCGGAAGATGGAAGTAAGCAGGGTTGATAAAACAAACGTCAACTTATTTAGAAAATCCCTAAAAAAGCAGACTTTTAATGAGTTTAAAAACCTATAACTTCCTGCTTCCCTCTTCCAGCTTCCCTTCTTATTTATTTAGACTGATGATTCACATCATTTCTATGTTCTAGAATTTCCAGATTGGCATCCACAAAGTAAGCACTTCCGAATCCGTTCACATAAGAACCTTTTGTTGGCTGTAATGCAATTAAAATAAAATCACCCATTCCAGAAATGACATCCACTACTTTCCCATGAGTTTCTTTTAATTTTACCACTACATTATTCCATGTTTCTGAATCTCTTTCAATCTGGGAAGTGCTAGCTTCTATTGTTAAACGCTCTCTTGCATATATTTGTTTGGTAGCAGATTCATCTTCGATAAACATGATTGAGGTTTTTCTTCCTTCAGAAAGATTTTTGGTATGTTTTGCCATAAAGGAAACCAGAATATAAAACGTATTATCAACCTGAACAAACGGTGCATAACTTGAATTAGGAGTTCCTTCTGCGTCAACAGTAGCAAGAATTACACTTTTCGATCTTTCAATGAGCTCCTTTACTTTAGGAGCGACAGGCTTTGCCTTTTTCTCTGTATGGGTAGTATTCATAATATAGTATTTGTCAGATAAAAGTAGTTATTTATATTAAGACTAAATAATTTTAAATCATGTTTAATCTCATGAAACTGAAATTGAACTGCCGTTTTTTTATCTTAATTATAAATTGTAATTTTGCCTTTCGTTATCAATTGAATTTAAATTTATTCATTACATATGAGTACAACAACACAATACGTTCCTTATAAAGTTAAGGATATCTCCCTTGCAGAATGGGGAAGAAAAGAAATCACCCTTGCAGAAGCAGAAATGCCAGGTTTGATGGCTATCCGTGAAGAGTACGGACCGTCTCAACCGCTTAAAGGAGCAAGAATCGCTGGATGTCTTCACATGACGATCCAAACGGCTGTGCTTATCGAGACATTGGTAGCTTTAGGAGCTGAAGTTACTTGGTCATCTTGTAATATTTTCTCTACACAGGACCACGCTGCTGCTGCTATTGCTGCTGCAGGAATTCCGGTTTATGCTTGGAAAGGTTTAAATGAAGAAGACTTTGACTGGTGTATTGAGCAGACCTTATTCTTTGGTGAAGACAGAAAGCCATTGAACATGATCCTTGATGATGGTGGAGATTTAACCAACATGGTTTTTGATAAATACCCAGAGTTTACAAAAGATATCAAAGGACTTTCTGAAGAAACAACTACCGGAGTACACAGATTGTACGAAAGAATGAAGAACGGAACTTTGGTAATGCCGGCTATCAACGTAAACGACTCTGTAACTAAATCTAAATTCGACAACAAATACGGATGTAAAGAATCTGCAGTAGATGCTGTAAGAAGAGCTACTGACGTCATGTTAGCTGGAAAAAGAGTGGTAGTTTGCGGATACGGAGACGTAGGTAAAGGGACTGCTGCTTCTTTCAGAGGAGCTGGTTCTATCGTTACTGTTACTGAAATTGATCCAATCTGTGCGCTTCAAGCTGCAATGGATGGGTATGAAGTAAAAAGATTAGATACTGTGGTAGATAACGCAGATATTGTCATCACTACAACAGGTAACTTCAACATCGTAAGAGGAGAACACTTCCTTAAGATGAAAGATAAGGCTATCGTTTGTAACATCGGTCACTTCGATAACGAAATCGATATGGCTTGGTTAAATGAAAACTACGGTTCTACTAAATCTGAAGTGAAGCCTCAGGTAGATATCTATACCATCGAAGGAAAAGAAGTAATCATCCTTGCAGAAGGAAGATTGGTAAACCTTGGATGTGCTACAGGTCACCCAAGTTTCGTAATGTCTAACTCTTTCTCTAACCAGACTTTGGCACAGATCGAGCTATGGAACAATTCTGCGGCTTATGGAAACGAAGTATACATGCTGCCTAAGCACTTAGATGAAAAAGTTGCCGCTTTACACCTTAAGAAATTAAGCGTAGAGCTTGAAACACTTTCTCCTGAGCAGGCTGAGTATATCGGAGTAGACGTAAAAGGGCCGTTCAAGCCTGAGTACTACAGATACTAAGATTCATAATAATATGATATTATCCCACTATTTTGAAATAGTGGGATTTTTTATTTTCTACCCTCTGAACATTTTCTATTTTTGAGTGCAAAAAATATACTATGAAAACTTACTTATTTCTGGGAGCCCTGAGCTCAGTCTTATTCTTTAGCAGCTGCAGCGGTGATGATGACACCCCCAATAATCCTGAAGCTCAAATATTCTTAAGTAAAGTCACAACTGTTAATTACGCTAACCCTTCTACCCCTAATACAAGTGTAGTATCATTTGATTATAACAACAAAAAACAATTAATCAAAGTTTCATCACAAGGCAGAGCAACAAGCTTTGAATATGATACTACCGGAAAACTTTCAAAAACAAATTACCATAATACGGATGGAACAATTGCTTATTATACATCCTGGATTTATAACGAAAATCAGCTAACTACAATTAAATCAATCTATCCAGACTCTAATAATAATACAACAAAGGTCTATACCTATAACAACGATAAAGTCACTGGTACTTCCCTTTGTTTTTCATTAAATTGTGTCATTCCATCTACTTCATCATATACTTACAGTGGTGATAATGTTTCAACAGAAATCTCATTCAGTGATAATATAGGAGGCTCATCTACTTTTAAAAGAGAGTTTTCCTACGATAACAAGATAAATCCTTATTCTCTTACCAATACATACTTTAGAACTTATTTAGCTGGCACACAATTTTTAAGTCAAAATAATTATACGTCAGAAAAAATAAGCCGTAAGGATAGTGAAGGGAATTGGATTCAGATTCAAAATATGACCTATGAAATTCAATATAATAGTTCTCAATTACCTTCTAAGGTCATAGGAAAAGAGGCTAATGGTAAGACCATGATAGAGTATAGTTACGAATATACCACTTTACAAAAACAATATACAACCTTTCCAGGCTAGAGACATTTTGCTTTTTCAAAAGCAGATTACCGACTTACATATAATAAAAACGGAGGATGAAGGTCATAGGCTTATCACTCCGTATTTTACCCATATTTTCTCGTAATAGTGATAATGTTAACAAAAAATGAATATATTTAGCTCTTTAAACAAAACATTAAATTCATGAAAAAACAAAGAGTATCAAATGCATTTGTCGCAGCCTCTTGGGTCGCATTGGGAGCAGGAATGATTGGTTATATCGTAGGTCTTGCAAGAGCAGAAATGCAGCTGAATGAGAAAGGTTACTATTTTACGATCTTATTATATGGTCTATTTGCTGTTGTTTCTTTACAGAAAGCTGTACGTGATAAATTAGAAAACATCCAGGTAACGGATATTTATTATGGAATCTGCTGGTTTGCTACCCTGTCCTCCATCGTATTATTGGCTATCGGGCTTTGGAATGCTACCATACTCCCAAGTGAAAAAGGATTTTATGCCTTCGCTTTCCTTCTGGCACTTTTTGGCGCTATTGCCGTTCAGAAGAATACCAGAGACAATATGCTTCAGGAATAATTCAAAAACTCTCCCTATGCCGGAGAGTTTTTTATTTTACACCAATTTCATACTATTCAAAGTATAAAAATACATCACCTGCTTACGGAGTATTAAAAAAATAAAGATTTATTTTATTTTAGCTATATTCATTTCACAAAATATTAATATGCATAAAAAATTTTTACCATTTCTGCTTTTTATTGCATTCTTTCAGATGATAAAAGCTCAAAATGAGTTTATCACAGTCTGGAAGCCAAGCCTTCCGCCATCTTCTTCTATAGGAATTCCGTATAATTCTAATGAAAATCAGATCTGGATGCCCGGGAAAGGAACCGATTACAACATCTATTGGGAAGAAATAGATTATCCAGCCCACAATGCTACAATATCGAATGTATCTTCCGATTATCAAATACTTATCGATTTTGGACACCCATTAAATCCTATTCCTTCGGATGCCACTTACCGGGTAAAAATAAGTAACGGGAATGGAAGTTTCAATCAAATACAATTTATGAATTCTCAGGCAGTCACCGGAAATCAACCTCTTGATATCGTAGGAGATTTATTTAAAATAATAAACGTTGAACAATGGGGAAGTATAAAATGGGCTTCCATGCAACAGGCATTTTATCGTTGTCAGAATCTCGATATTACGGCAACTGATACTCCTGATCTTTCTGAGGTAACCAATATGTCTCTCATGTTTTATTCCTGTCATAATCTGGTGGGAAACCCTACCATCAATAACTGGGATATCTCCCATGTTACCTCCTTGGCAGGAACCTTCAATGCATGCTACCTATTTAACCAGCCTATAGGAAACTGGAATACCTCAAATGTGACCTCAATGGGAACCACATTTCTAATGGCACAAAAATTCAATCAACCCATAGGAAACTGGGATACCTCTAAAGTGGCAACTACAACTTCCATGTTTTTATATGCTTCTGAATTTAATCAGCCTATTGGGAATTGGAATATGTCCAATAACCTTCAAATGGAACTGATGTTTGTCAATGCTGCAAAATTTAATCAACCCATAGGAAACTGGAATACCTCAAATGTTACTGATATGCACGCCATGTTCCAATTTGCCACAGATTTTAACCAGGACATCAATACCTGGAATACGGGTAATGTGAAATTGATGAGAGATATGTTTTTTATGGCTGAACAATTCAACAGTAATCTTTCAAACTGGAATGTAAGCAATGTAAAAGACATGTCCAATATGTTTAGCGGAGCAAAAAAATTCAATCAAAATATTGGCGGATGGGACGTAAGCTCTGTGAGAAACATGGTTGGTATGTTTAGTGATGCAGAAACTTTTAATCAAAATTTAGGGAACTGGAAACTCAATTCTTTACAAATAGCAACCAGCCTTATCAAAAATACGGCTATTAGCTGCCAGAACTACAACAGTACTCTTTATGGATGGAGTCAAAATCAATCAATATCTAATACTGTTAATATTTCACCTGTTTCACCTCTTGTTTATTCAACCCCACAAGCTGTTACAGCAAGAGACTATCTGATAAACTACAAAGGCTGGACGATCACGGGAGATACTTATAATCCGGAATGTGCATCTCAACTTGGAACTTCTGATATAAAAACAGATAATAAAACAGGTGTCTACCCTAATCCTGCAACAGATATCATTTATACGAAAAACACTCATGCCGATCGTTATACCATCCTGGATCCGGCTGGCAGAATTATTATTAAAGGAAGTCTGGTGAATGAACAAATCAATATTCAAGACTTAGCTCCTGGAAACTATATCTTACAGCTTCAATTGAAAGACAATACTCAATCTTTAAAATTCATTAAAAAATAGAAATAAGAAAGCCTCGCTGGGAAGTGAGGCTTTTTATATACTGAGTTCAGAGGTCAACTATTGATCAAAATGATTAGGATGCTGGGCTTTGATGTCTTCCACAGTCCCCAATACTTTATCTTTCAAAGAATCTTGATATTTTTGAAGTTTAGCAGCTACTTCTTCATTACCGCTTCCAATAATTTTAGCAGCTAAAATTCCGGCATTCAATGCTCCGTTTAACGCTACGGTTGCCACCGGAATTCCACCCGGCATCTGAAGAATTGAAAGTACAGAATCCCACCCGTCAATAGAATTGCTTGACAAAATTGGTACCCCAATTACAGGAAGTGTTGTACAGCTTGCCACCATTCCCGGAAGATGAGCTGCTCCTCCAGCTCCGGCAACAATCACTTTCAGTCCTCTTTCCTGAGCTGTTTTTGCATAATCAAACATCCTTTCCGGTGTTCTGTGCGCTGAAACTACAGTCAATTCATAAGGAATATCCAAACTTTTAAGGAAATTTGCAGCCTGTTCCATGATCGGCAGATCACTCTGACTGCCCATAATAATACCTACCATCTTCAATTTTTATTAGATGCTCAAAGATAAAAAATTAAATTTTAAAGCTGGAAGTTAGCAGACTGGAAAGCTGGAAATTTATTTCCGAACAATATAATACCTATTCATTCATACTGCAATTTCTAAAAAACTGCTATAACTTCCATCTTCCGGACCTCCTCCCCTTTCATCTGTATCACAGAAAATCATCTCAACTGTACCCATCAGTATCATAAAAAAACAGCTACATTTGTTTGTTACACTTCATTTACTTTGAAAGATTATAAACTTATTTTCGCTGTTCTCACCGTTGCTTTTGTCTGGGGAACTACATTTTTAGCCATTCGTGTGGCTGTAGAAACCATCCCGGCATGGTTTGTAGCAGGAATCCGTCAGTTTTTAGCCTCCATCATTATGCTTATTGTTCTTCTTTCAAGAAAGGAATTCAAATGGATTGGCTGGAAAAGTTTGGGTTACCAGATTGTATTTGCCACCTTGATGTTAGTTATCGCTAACGGAATGACTACTGTTGCGGAAGAAACCGTATCAAGCAGTCTGGCATCACTTATTAGTGCCTGCTCTCCCATTCTCGTATTTTTGGGAAGTGTGGCCGTTGGGTTACAAAAATTCAGCATCCGGGCCTTTCTCGGTGTTCTATTATGCTTCAGTGGAATTCTTTTTATTTTCTGGGACGGCCTGCAGGATCTCGCCAACCCCGATTACAGAATGGGAATGATCTTCCTTTTTTGTGCCATTTCCGGATGGGCATCTGGAACAATTTTCACCAAGAAACTGAATATCCAAAGCGGAAATATCACCCTTAATCTGTTTTACCAGTTCCTGTTTGCAGGAATTGTTCAGATCATCCTGGCTTTCCTATTTTCAGAGAACTATAACTTCGGAAACTGGACCTTAAAAAGTATTTCAGCAATGTTATACCTATCTATTTTTGGTTCTGTAGCAGCTTTTTTTGCATTCCATTATGCTTTGACCAAAATCTCTCCGGTACAGGTTTCCATATTGGCTTATATCAATACCATTATTGCCATATTCCTGGGTTGGCTGATTATGGATGAACAGATCTCTTTCAAATTTATTCTGGCTGCTGCCTTAATTATTTGCGGAGTATTCATCATTAATTATAAACCGGAAATGTTTAAAAGGCAAAAGGTGACTGCATAAGATAATCAATGAGTATGAGAAAATGAATTCTTCTTTTTTCAATGGTCTTCAGTAAGGGTTCTATAATTGTTCAAACTATACATTATTTGTAGATTCCATTGATCTTTAACCAGTTTAAAAACAAATTTGTCCATTCACCCGTATTGGTATCTTTTTTACCCAATCCCCAGCCATGCCCTCCGGATTGAAACAAGTGTAATTCCGCAGAAACTTTATGGTCCTTCAAGGCCTGATACATAAGGATACTGTTTTCGACTGATGAAATAGGATCATCTTCAGACTGTGCCAGAAAGGTGATTGGAGTTTGTACTGTTACCTGCTTCTCAACAGAATATTTTATCTGATCTTTTGTCTCTGATGATTTTCCCAATAATGATTTAAAAGAATGGGTCTTATTATTAGGCGGAAGCATAGATACAACAGGATAAATCATTGCTGTAAAGTCTGGTCTGGCTGAAACTTGATCGATGGCATCCTGTAATGGATAGTATATTTTGTCAAAAGTAGAAGAAATATAACCCGCGAGGTGACCCCCTGCAGAAAAGCCCAAAACACCTAGCTTATCAGGATCAATTTTATATTTCTCTGCATTACTTCTGATGATTCGTAAGGCACGTTGAGCATCCTGAAAAGGGACTGATTCAGTTTCCCAACCTTCACCAGGCAGTCTGTATATCAATTCAAAAGCTGTAATCCCCTGTGATTTCAGCCACTCTCCTGTAGGATTGCCTTCGGAACCGGATTCAATATGGGCATATCCACCTCCACTTATTACCAAAACTGCAATTCCATTAGGGTCAGCAGGCTGATGAATAATCAATTTAGAGGTACTAATATTGGTAAAAGAACCTTTTGATGAAATAATTTCTCCTCCTTTTGGGCCGGGTCCATCCGGTATTTTTGTCCAAAGAGTAATGGTCGGCAAAACACCTGAAACTTCAGCGTTGTTCTGTGCGAAAGATAAATTTGAAAAAAGAAAGATAATCCAAAATGTATTTTTCATTTCCTTGAGCTTTACTTAACAATACCATAAGATGGATAGAATTCATGTCATCCTACCACCAAATTGTAACATTAAAAATAATACATATTGAGAAAAAAATCAAGAGATAAACAGAAGATTATTACCAATTTACAAAAAATATAGGATTCAGATTCCAACCTAAAAAATGAAAAAACACGGAAAGATCGATTTTCATATTCTTTGCATTTTTCTTATATTGTATACTCAACCTATACAACATGCTAAAAAACACATTTTTCATCCTTCTTGCTGCTTCTTTTATGCTGGTAAGCTGTGATTACAAGGAAAAAGAGAAGAACCTGACGGACAGGGAAAAACAATTATTGGAAAAAGAAAAAACGTTCGCCAAAAAAGAGTCTGAATACCAGTCGCTTTTAAAAATGAGAGATAGTATTTTTGCTAAAAAAGATTCTGTGGTCATTGCCACATGGCCTGCAGAAATCTCCGGCCCATGGAACGGAAAAGTAATCTGTACAGAATCCAATTGCAGTGATTATGCTGTAGGAGACCAGCGTACAGATCTTTGGGAGTTCGATAATGATTCTACCCAACCTGTTACCAAAATCATCAATAATAATAATCTGGTAAGACTTTATTCCGGTAAATTTGAGAATAATGAGATCAGGCTTTCTTTCAAAACAGATTCCACCGCTAAAAAGAATGTAGAAATGAGCGTTCTGCTTAATGATATTTCTGACAGCAAGATCAAGGGAACAAGAACCATTACTTCTGATGGCTGTACCGCTAAGTTCTCTGTTGAATTAGTACGTTCCACCAAATAAACACCTATGACTTTACTGAGTATACACAATCTAAGCCTTCCCATAGAGGATCCGGTACTGAAGTTCCTATTAGTACTGATTATCATCCTTGCGGCTCCCTTATTACTGAATAAAATTAAGGTTCCCCACCTTTTGGGCCTTATCATCGCCGGAGCTATTATTGGTCCTAATGGATTTAATGTATTATCCAGAGACAGCAGTATTGTAGTGACCGGAACTACCGGACTTCTTTACATTATGTTTTTAGCAGGATTGGAAATCGATATGGGAGATTTCAAAAAAAACAAATGGAAAAGTCTGGGGTATGGAGGATATGCATTTATCTTTCCATTTATCTTAGGATATCTGGGCGCTTATTATCTGCTGGATTTTTCAATGTTAACCTCTGTTTTGTTTGCCAGCCTGTTTTCTTCGCAGACTCTTATTACTTATCCTCTTATCAGTAAACTGGGAATTGCAAAAAACCAGGCGGTTAATATTACTGTGGGAGGAACGATGATTACAGACATTGCTACATTATTGGTATTGGCTGTAGTGGTTGGAATGGTTCAGGGAGATGTCGGCACCTCATTTTGGGTTAAATTATCTGTTTCTTTCATTCTTTTTGCCTTGATTGTCTTGATTCTATTTCCCATTATAGGACGTTGGTTTTTCAAAAAGGTAGAGGATAAAATTTCACAATATATTTTTGTATTGGTGATGATCTATCTGGCAGCTATGCTTGCTGAACTTGCCGGTGTAGAAGCTATTATCGGGGCTTTCTTTGCCGGATTGGCATTAAACAGGTTAATTCCTCACACTTCTTCTTTGATGAACAGGGTAGAATTTGTGGGAAATGCTATATTCATTCCTTTCTTTTTGATCAGCGTCGGAATGCTGATTGATTTTACCGTATTTTTCAAAAGTTTTGAAACCTTAAAAGTAGCTGCCATTATGTTGGTTGCATCCATCGGTGGTAAATATATCTCTGCAGTAATCACTCAAAAAACGTTTAAATTCACGAAGGAAGAGGGAAGACTTATTTTCGGGTTAAGTTCTGCTTCTGCCGCTGCAACGCTAGCCACAGTGATGGTAGGTTATAATATTATTCTTTCCGAAACTGAAACTGGAGAACCCATAAGATTATTGAATGAACATGTATTGAACGGAAGTATCTTATTGATTCTGATTTCGTGTACGATTTCATCATTTATTTCCATGTCCAGTGCTCAAAAAATTGCTGAAACAGATAATGAAGATACTGTTTCCGGAGACAGTCATGAGGAAGAAAATATCCTATTGGCTATTAACCATGAAGAAACTGTGGAGAGAATGGTGAACCTGGGAATCCTGATTAAGGCACATTCCAATACGGAAGATCTTTTTGCTTTAAATGTCATCAATGAAGATAAAAATGAATCATCTGTAAAAAATGCTGAAAAACTCCTTCATAAAGCCACCGATACGGCCGCTGCTGCAGACGTTAAATTACAGGCTCTTAAAAGATATGACAATGATGTTATCAATGGGGTAAACAACGTTATCAAGGAACAGAAAATTACTGATTTGATTATCGGATTAGAGGATGAGAAAGGATTCTCTCCTTCCTTTGTCTACAACCTTTATAACGGTTACCTTCAGAATGATGATGTTAACGTCTTGGTGTACCATGCTGCCCAGCCACTTTCTACAATTAAGAAATATGCTGTAATGATACCTGAGAATGCCCATAAAGAGGCAGGATTCTTCCATGCACTTTTAAGAGTTTGGAATATCGCCAGAAATTCCGGAGCTTCCGTTGTCTTTTATGCCCCTGAAAACATTCTGGATATCCTTCAAAAGATCATTAAAAAGGCTAATATAGAAGCTGAATTCATCATTATGAATACCTGGCAGGATGGTGAAAAAACAGCAGCTCAGCTGAAAGCTGATGAAGCCCTCATCATTCTGATGGCCAAACGGGGAATGCAATCTTATATTCCACGTATGAGGCTTATTCCAGAATTATTGAACAAATACTTGAATGATAATAATTATCTCTTGATTTTCCCATTCTCAGAATATGATAAAAACAATCTTGAAATACGTTCTGTAGGTAATCATGGAGATTTTGTGGAAATCGGAAATGTGATACAGAAAATATTTAAGTAAGAAAATTTTGAAGCTGCGGGCTGGAAGTTATTGAGTATTATAAACGATTAAGAGCTAATGCATTAATTATCTTAAGGATGTTAAGAAGCAATTACTCATCTGTCAGTAACTTCCAACTCCCAAGCTTTTTACCTATTTTTGTTCAAAATTAAAATTCATTGAAAACAAAGAAGATATTCCTTTTAACAGCCGCTTTAAGTGTACAATTATCATTTGCCCAGTTTGCAAAGGTTGTAGATAAAGAAGGCTATGTTAATGTAAGGGAAAATGCAGATGCAAAAAGTAATATCGTAGGAAAGGTGAATTCGGATGAGATCGTCTATATATTTGAGTCTGACCCGACGAATAAGAATTGGGCTAATGTAAGTAATGGTTACATCCATAGTTCAAGACTGAAATATATACAAACTTATCAGGCTGTTCCCCCCACTCTACGTGATGGAAATAAAGCAATTTTTAAATCAGGAAATATTAAAGTAAATATTGTTTCCGGAAAATTTAATTTTAAGGAAAATGAAAAAGACTTCACCTCAACATTATATGGTGATTTCTATAAAGAACAGCAAGTCTGGGGGCTGGATGGAATAATTCCTAAGACTCATTATCTTTCCATTACTGCGCAGGTTGGAGACAAGACCGTTCAAATTCCTGCCAAGGATATCGAAAACCTTTTCCAAGTCAATAATAAATCTACAAAATGTTATTATGATCGTGAGAATGATACTTTATATATTTCAATGCTCAATTCTGATGGTGCCGGTACTTATGTTGCCCTTTTTACCATAGAAAAAGGTGAATATAAAGGAAGAACATTGGAAATTCCTTTTTAAAGTTACCTCTCGCTGATCCAGTAGAGTTTGCATATTATTATGGAAAATCCGCGTGTAAAATATATAAAAATAAAAAGCAACTGTTTCAATACACAGTTGCTTTTTTATATTTTTAGAAGGTGATTATTCTGAAATCACTCTCACCATTCCCTTCACCATCACAAGCTTTTCCATAAGTTCTTCTCTGGAGTCTGCCAACACATTAATGTGTCCCATTTTTCTTCCCGGTTTGGTTTCTGTTTTTCCGTATAAATGAATGTAAGTTTCTGGTAATTTAAGAACCTCTTCCATTCCTTCATAGACCACCTTTCCAGCGTAGCCTTCTGCTCCTACCAGATTCAGCATTCCACTGTAGGTAATGGCATCCGTATCTGCCAAAGGAAGATTCTTCACTACACGGTACATCTGTTCAAACTGTGAATTCGTATTTCCTTCCTGGCTTTGATGTCCTGAATTGTGCAGTCTTGGAGCTGTTTCATTAACCCATACTTTCCCTTCTTTATCAAGGAATAGCTCAATGGCAAAAAGTCCCGGAGAGTTTACTGCGTTCAAAAACTTCTCAGTAATCGTATCAATCTGCTGTTGAACATCTTCAGTCAGAAGAACCGGACATACGTTGAAGTCCAAAAGATTAAGCTTTGGATCAGCCACCATTTCCGTTACCGGGAAAATATTTGTATCTCCTTTTTCATTGATAGCAACGATTACAGAAAGTTCTTTATCAATATCTACCAGGCTTTCAATCACTGAAGCTTCTTTCCACAGATGCTGATAATCATCTTCTGTTTTAATAACCTGTACTCCTTTTCCATCATATCCGCCTGTATTCATTTTCTGAACAAAAGGTAATGGCATCATGATCTTTTCATCACTGTTCCACACTACCTGAAATTCCGGGCTTGGAATATCGTGAGTTTTATAAAATTCCTTTTGGAGGATCTTTTGCTGTATGGTTTTGATGATACTGGCATTAGGAACCACTCTGATTCCCTGCTTTTCAAGTTCAGCCAACGCATCAGCATTTACGTGTTCTATTTCAATAGTTACCACCTCCTTATCTTTTCCAAAGTTCAGAACAGTATCGTAATCATTGAAATTTCCTTGCGTAAAATATGAGATATTGTGGCATGGTGCATCAGAAGCCGGATCCAGAGTATAAAACTCATCATCATACTTCAAAGCACTTTGTATCAACATTCTTCCCAGCTGTCCGCCTCCCAGAATTCCTATTTTCATTTTTTATTTTTATTAGATTTACGCTTATTGAATTTTATCAATTTTTAAATATCCCAGTCCCATAGAGTTCTCCTGATTTTCAGCATCCGATTTTGTAAGAACAATAGAATATTTTTCTTTCATAGCTTCCGGAAGAATATCACTCACATTAAAAATATCATCAATATCTACCCCATGCTTATCATCAATATGGCTTACTGCTCCTTCAAATCCCATAGTCTTATAGAATTCCGTTGCCTTTGCTCTTTTCACGATCTCTCCCATCGATTGTCCTACCATCAGGTGTTGTTCATGAAATTCTTCAAAAAAACCGGGCTTATATCCTCCCAAATTAAGAAAGAACAGTTGGTCTTCTGATGAAGATTCTCCTTTTTCAACGATCTTCACTTCATAGCCATCAGCAAATCTTACTTCCTGATAACAATCAAGGTGAATCTTTCCTTCCGCCTCCTTCCAAAAGGCTTTCATATCTGGAATCAAGTCCTTCAGACTTTCAGCAATTCCAAAAAACACGTCATGCTGCTCTATGTTTCTTCCTTTAGGAGTTGCCCCAAGGATCACATAAAATAATTTCATTTCATTTTTCATGCATACAAAAATACGTTAAATTTATCTTTTTCAAATGTTTGGCAGACTACTACAATAATTTTATATTTGTAACATTAATTGTAGTATGTCAGAAATCATCATACTCTTCTTTGGCGCCATTTCTGCGGGCCTATTAGGCTCACTTACAGGGCTTGGAGGAGGGGTTATCATTATTCCTTTATTAACGCTGGGATTCGGTGTTCCAATGCATTATGCTATCGGTGCATCACTCATTTCTGTGATCGGAACATCTTCCGGTGCAGCAGTTGCTTTTGTAAAAGAAGGCTTTACGAATATGAGAATCGGTATGTTTCTCGAAATTGCCACTACGGCTGGAGCTATTGTAGGGGCTTTAGTTTCTGGGATGCTTAATCCGAATACCATTGGAATTATTTTCGCAAGTATTCTTCTTTTAACGGTTATTTTAAACCTTAAAGGAAAACCTGACCATCAGGAACCTTTGATCCATGGAAGTCTGGAAGAGAAACTAAAACTTTACGGAACTTTTCCGGATAAAGGGATATTAAAAAATTACTCTGCAAGAAATACAGTTCCTGGATTTCTAATGATGATGTTTGCCGGAGCAATGTCCGGGCTTTTAGGTATTGGGTCTGGTGCATTAAAGGTATTGGCTATGGACAATATGATGAAACTGCCATTCAAAGTTTCTACAACCACCAGTAATTTTATGATTGGGGTAACGGCTGTTGCCAGTGCACTGATTTATTTCCAGCGAGGTGAAATTATTCCTGTAATTGCAGCTCCTGTACTGATAGGAGTAGTGATTGGAAGTTTTATAGGATCTAAAACCTTGATGGTATCCAAAACTAAAAAACTAAAGGTATTCTTTGCCATTGTGATTACAATCCTTTCGGTCTATATGATGTATAACGGTATCAACAAAAGCTTCAGATAATGAAAAAGAATTTTACAGATGTCGATCTGAACCGCTCCGTAGGAAATCTCCTGAGACTGGGTGTCATTCTGTCTGTGGCTACCTCACTCATCGGTTTTATCAAACTTTTTACCGAAGGTTTTGAAATGCCTAAAAAATATACCAGCCTTGTAGTGGGAACTTCTTCTGAGAAGGTCTGGAGCCATTTTTGGGACTCTTTATGCAAAGGGGAAGGAATGGCTATTATTCAACTGGGAATTCTTTTATTGATCGTCACTCCGCTGATGAGAATTATCTTCGCTCTAATAGGCTATTTAAAGGAAAAAGATTACATATATGTATTCATTTCCTCCATTGTTTTAGCGATTATGGCGGTTAGTTTTTTTGCAGGTTACGCCCACTAATTACATTTCATAAAACTCCAACGGCAGCTGGTCCGGGTCCTGGGTAAAGAAAAATTCTTTTCCTGTGAACTCATCAATACGGATCTCCTCACAGTTGAGTCCTTTCTCTATCAATTCATTTCGTTTTTCCGTTACATTTTCTACAGAAAAAGCAAGATGTCTCAACCCACAGGCTTCAGGACGTGAAGGACGTGCAGGTGGATTCGGAAAAGAGAACAGCTCAATGACATAATGCTCTCCAATAGCCAAATCAAGTTTATAAGATTGTCTTTCTTCACGATAGACTTCACGGACAACCTGTAATCCTAAAACCTCCGTATAAAATTGCTTTGATGTTTTGTAGTCTGAGCCAATAATGGCAATATGATGGATTTTCATTTTTTTTCCTGAATAATTAAAATTCTATTATTTTATTTCTTTACACTGATCCTTTCTTCTGGTATCAATAACATATTGAATTTTCCATTCACCATTTTGTTTCACCAATTGAAAACTATTGGCCCCGCAATGGGATAATTTCCCTTTCAGATAAAAGCTATAAGGCGTAAATACACTTGCCAGATGCCCATCTGTATGCACAGCTTCTATCGTAATTCTTTCATCCAGATCACCCTTTGTAAACTTAGAAACACTTGCTATGAAGTCCTGTAGATTATCACTTTTCACCATACCCTCTTTTGTAATGGTCTGCATCATGGCATTGTCAGCAAAGGCTGTTTTTACAAGCTCAGAATCAGCATTTTTCATGCCAAGAAACAGACTGCGGATAGGTTTCTCAATTTCCTGATACTGTTGTCCGAAACAGAAGCTGCTGAATACGAAAAGAATTGCTGCTATTTTATTCATAAGAAACAGGTTTAGATAACTAAAATAGGTAAAATAAAATTTAGTGGCTATATACAATTTTACATCACTGTCATTGACTACGTCGAATCTTCGATTTCTGACGAAGGAAGAATCTCATAATATCGCTTAGATTCTTCATTTCACTTCTGAACTACGTTCGCAGATCTTCAATCTGTATTCAGAATGATAGAGTCATAGTAATAATAAGATAACCGCATTAGTGTAAAATTGTATATAATTACCTAAAATTTAAATTGGTTATGAGAATTTAAAATTCATTTTTCTTAAATTGTAACAAAATTATTTCAGCCAAAGAATTTTTATATGTGGATTATTTATATGATTCTGACCATACTTTTATTGGTCTTCACTATACTGCCCAAAATTCAGCATTCTCACTGGATATTCCGGGTTCCCGAATTTGCTAAAATACAGGTCACTTATCTTATATTTTTTACTTTTCTATTAGGGTTTATAATTGATTCTACGAAATATTTATGGTATTATCAGGGGTTTCTGTTTGTTTTATTTGTTTATCACAGTCAAACCCTCATTAAATATACTCGCTTCTATCCTGTAAAAAAGCATAGACACCGTTACAAATCCTCGGAAAAACTCCATTTTGTTTCAGCCAATGTGTATCAGTTCAATAATGAATATGAAAGGTTTTCTAAACTTATTGAAAAATATGAGCCTGATTTTTTCATGACCATGGAAAGCAATAGCGATTGGGAAAAAGCAATGAGGAATCTGGAAAAGAAATATCCCTACCAGCACAAAGTAACTCTTGAAAACACTTATGGAATGCACTTCTATTCAAGAATTGAAATCAAGGAAGCCAGAACTCATTATTTTGTAGCAGATGATATTCCGAGCATCGAGGTACACATGGAAACAAATGATGGTTTTTCTTTTGTTTTCTTTGGAGTTCATCCACCACCACCAAGCCCTACAGAGGAGGAAACTTCCAAGGAAAGAGACGGCGATCTTCTAAGCACTGCCAAAAGGGTAAAAGATATCAAAAAACCGGTTATTGTTGTGGGAGATTTCAATAATGTTGCTTGGTCAAGGTCATCCGTGCTTTTCAGAAAAATAAGCCATCTGATTGATCCGAGAATCGGACATTCTTTCGTTTCTACGTTTCATGCCCGATACCGCCTTTTAAGATTTCCTATTGACCTCATGTTTCACAGTGAAGATATTTTCATCAAACAGTTGAAAACATTGGAAAATTTTGGATCAGATCACTTGCCGGTATACTGTGAGTTTTTCATAGACCATCACAATGATGAACAAGAGGAACTGGTAGAAACAGCCAACTCTGAAGAAAAAGCTGAAGCCGAAAAAATGATAAAGGAAGGAAAGCAGGAAGACGGCGAACGCGATGCTGTAGTCACTGAAGATTAACAAAATAGGTGAGCAAAAGCCCACCTATTGAATATTATGTCTGTTTTTAAAACTTCATTACATCCTTCACTACCCCATTCTTTTGAGTGTGTTGTAGTAATTCAGTTTCTATAAATGTTTTGATCTGTTCTTCCGAATCATCCCCCGGGAATAAAAGGTGTACGTTCGCACCTGCGTCCAAGGTAAAGAATAATGGTAAACCAGTATCTCTTCTAAAATCCCATATTTTATTGATGACCTCCAATGTTCCTGTTTTCATCAATATAAAAGCAGGATCGCTCATCATCATCATGGCGTGAAGAGTAAGTGCTTCATGTTCTACCAATTTGATAAAACGTTCCATATCTCCGCTTTTCAGAATTTCCTTCATCGGAACAAAGTTTTCCCTTGCCTCCTGGAATCTTCTTTCTGCATACGGATTGGTCTTCATCAAACCATGTCCTACTGTTGAAGAAACGCTTTTCTGCCCTTCATGAATCAATAATACCCAATCATTGAAATTTTTGAATACCTCATGAATTTCAGTCTCAGGATATTCTACAGCAAATAGATCAGAGCTTCCCTGAACTTCTTCTGTTTCTCCCCACACGATCAATCCGTTGTATAAACTTCTGCATGCACTTCCACTTCCTAATCTGGCTAAAAATGAAGCTTTTCTCAGAGACTCTTCTTCAGAAGTTTTTCCAGTAAATGTTTCATCTAATACCATCAGACATTTAGCTATAGCTCCGAATCCCGAAGCAGAACTTGCAATTCCTGAACTGTGTGGAAATGTATTTTCTGTTCTGATGATGTATTTTCCTTTTAAAATCCATGGAAGATACTGTTCAATATTTTTGAAGTATTTTTCAATCTTTTCAGCAAATTTCACCTCTTCATTTCCTGATAAAAAGGTTTGTACAGAAAAAGGCTCATTAGCCAAAAATTCCATTGTAGTATTGGTTTTACAATGATTTAAAGTATAACTGATACTAGGATTGGCTGGAATCTGATTGTCATATTTCCCCCAATATTTAATCAAAGCAATATTAGAAGGGCAGCTCTCTGAAACCGTTTGTGTATGAATGGTAAAATTTTCTTTTCCTATAAATGGTGTTGTCATAGTTTAATTTAAGTGATACAACTTAAGTATTTAAAGCTTGCTTTCGCATTTTTTGTAGTTGACAAGTCTATCAATACATCTTCTCTATAATATCTGCATATTTTTTAAGAACTACATTTCTTTTCACTTTCAATGTGGGTGTGATTTCTCCAGTATTAATGTCAAATTCTGCCGGCATCAGGGTGAATTTTTTCACTTTCTCATAATCGGCAAGCTGATGTTGCAGCTCCTTAATTTTTTCTTTATAAAGACTGATTATTTTTTCATTTTTTACCGCATCTCCCCAATTTGTAAAAGGAATATTATTCTTTTTAATATAATCCTGTAAGAATTCAAAATTCGGAACGATTAACGCAGAAACAAACTGTCTTCCTTCTGCAATCAGCATGATCTGCTGAATGAAATTATTATTGGTCAGAAGGTTTTCAATCTGTTGTGGAGCAATATATTTTCCGTTAGAAGTCTTCATCAGATCCTTAAGTCGGTCTGTAATAATCAGGTTACCTTTATCATCAATTTTACCTGCATCACCGGTTTTAAACCAGCCGTCTTCCGTAAATACTTTTTGAGTTTCTTCAGGTCTGTTATAATACCCTTTCATAATTCCATTTCCTCTAGCCTGGATTTCATCACTTTCTCCGATACGGATTTCTACCCCCGGTAATGGTTTTCCGCTCGTAGCATGTTCAAAATGCGTTAAAGGGAAAAGAGTCAAAGTAGCTGTAGTTTCTGTTAAACCATATCCAACAGTAACGTGAATTCCCACCGACTCAAAGAACCGGGTTACTTCAGGTGATAACGAAGCCCCTCCACAAGGCAAAAACCATAGTCTTCCTCCCATTTTATTCTTGATCTTACTGAAGACCAGCATATCGGCAATGGATTCTTTTATTTTTAATCCAAAAGGAATCGGTTTCTCATTTCTTCTTAATTCTGCAGTTTCCCACCCTGTTTTCAAAGCCCAGTCAAAAATCTTTTTCTTGAAAGATGATCCTTCTTCTGCCTTTTCTAACACTCCGGCATATACTTTCTGGAAGAACCTCGGTACTGCACACATCGCAGTTGGCTTTACTTCTTCCAAAGCTTTGGCTACATTTTTCGGATCTTCAAGGAAGTACACTCTTGCTCCTCCGTAAAGACATAATAGACTCCAGCTTCTTTCAAAAACGTGACTTAAAGGCAGAAACGCCAATGAAAGTTCTTCTTCAAAGTTTTTAAACTTAAAAAATTCAAAGTGAGAATCAAATGCTTTGATGAAATTACCGTGGGTAAGCATAACACCTTTGGGTGTTCCCGTAGTTCCGGAAGTATAGATAAGTGTTGCGGTATCTTCATCTTCTTTCTTACAGATCTCCAGTTCTGAAGAAGATTTTGCGATAAAGTCTTCAAGATAAAAACTATTGAATTCTTTCTTGATCCATACTGCTTTTTTAGCAATAATAATGGTTTCAAGATGGTTATCCTCTTTGTGTAAAAGTTCCAGACAGGCATCATACTGCATTTGATTTCCTACCAAAACTACCTTAGCTCCGGAATCTTTTATGATATATTCTGCCTGCTCAGCATTATTCGTAGAATAAATAGGAACGGTAATCGCTCCTATAGCCATTGCAGCCAGATCCATAATCATCCATTCAGATGAATTGTCTGAATAAATAGCAACTTTATCGTCTTCCTGAACTCCTGCTTCCTTTAAGGCATTGGCTGTTTTAAAAATAATCTCACTGAATTTCTTCCAGCTCAGCTCTTTCCAGGCTTCTTCTTTCTTTTTAAAACCGATTGCCCCTTTTATAGGATGTTTTTCTACATTTTTAAGGATTATTGCCTCTGCAAGATTCATTTCTTCAGCTTTTTGTCGTTAATATAATTGTTCAGGTGAAAGTCGATGCTCTCTTGTATTGGGATAAACTTGTAATTCAGTTTCTCCCTTACTTTGTGATTGGAAATGGTGTTGAATGAAGATATGGCTTCAATATTTGATTCTGTAGCCATTCTCAATTTGGGAATCAGCCATCCGAACAGGGTATTGGCTAATTTTCCTATATTTAATTGAGATCTTGTAAGAATTCTTGCCTCTTTAAGACCTAATCGGGTTCTGATCTGTTTTGCCAGATCGGAATATCTGTTGTTTTCGGAAACGATGATAAAACGTTCTCCAAAAATATTGTTTTCCATGAGTTCAACGGCTGTTTTAGCAACATCTCTCACATCTACATAAGCAGATCCTCCTGCAAAAGTAAAGCTATTGTCTTCAAAGGTTGAAAACAGTTCACCGCTGCTTTGGGTCCAGTTTCCGCTTCCTACGATCATTCCCGGATTGATGATGACTACATTTAAACCTTCAGCAGACGCTCTCCAGGCTTCCATTTCGGATAAATGCTTGGAAATAGCATAAGCAGAGTGCTCCAGTTTCGGATTAAAATCAGATTCTTCGTCCAACTCTCCTTTTTCATTATAGTTATCTAAAACAGCTACAGAGCTTACATGCAGAAATTTTTTAACATCAGATCCTTCGCAGGCATACAATAAGTTTTCGGTACCTTTAATATTGGTATGATACATTTCTTTTTCATCTTTGGGATGAAAGCTTACTTTTGCGGCACAGTGATAGACCTCATCTACCCCTTTCAAGGCATCTTTTAAGGAATCAATATCATCAAAATCCACATTGATCCATTCGATTTTATTAAAAAAATCATCAGGATTCTCCGTATAAAAGCTGTATGAATGCCTTACTTCGTTTAAATTGCTGCCCGATCTTTTGGAAGCCCGTACGTTTTTACCTCTCTTAAGAAGTTCAAGCACTATTATTCTTCCCAGAATTCCGGTTGCACCCGTTACAAAAACCATTAATTATGTTACTTGATTGCTGACTAAAATATGACAATATTTTCTATCCTACAATTCTTCAGGTTCCTGCAAAAGTTACCCAAAAAACTGCTTTTGCAAATTTGCGATTTTTAAAGCAAAATTCAACTTTATTTAACCAATATTATCATTCTGAAAATCACAAAATTTGAAACTAAAAAAGAGAACCTTATTATTTTAACCACAAAATACACAATTTTTTTTGAACACTAAGAAATGTAAGTTATCAACTTTGTGCATAAGCAGTACCCTTAAGCTTTGTGAAAATTTCCGATTTTCACGAATATTTCTGTTGAAGACGTGAAATATTCCTTTCTTATGTAGAGGTCACAAAAAGTCAAAGAATTTTGATGGGGTGAGACCTACACACATTAAATAAAAAGCCCTGAAAGCATTCAAAAACTTCCAGGACTACTATATAAAAAGTTAATCATTTATACCATTACCACATTATCTCTTCTTGGAGCTTTGTCACAAAGAACATCTGCAATACTTTTAGAGATAAGGTTTGCTTCGGTAAGATTATCCAGCCAGAAAAATTCTCCCGCAGCATTGATTTCGATGAAATAATATTCATCTTCAGGAGAAACGATAATATCTATTGCTCCATAGTCTACATTGTAAATATCAAGAAGCTCCAGAAGCTTTTCTTTAACATCAGTGGGAAGTTCCGTCTGTGTCCATTTATCCAGCAGATTAACTCCATCTTTTCTCCAGTCCACTTTAGCATCTTCAAACTGCTGAGAATCCACTTCAAAAGCATACACATCTCTTCCTACAATGGTAACCCGAAGTTCTTTTTTCTTCTGGATCATTTTCTGGAACTGCATTGGACAGTATAGCAGTGAATCCAGTTCTTCAAGTTTATCTTCACTCACAATATTAGTGAAGACCACATTTTCCACTCCGTTTTCATAGATGGCAAAGCCTGTTTGCATTTTGGCTACTACATTCTGATGCTTCAGAATAAACTGTTTGGCTTCTTCAGGATTATTCGTCAGACAGGTTTCCGGAATGGTAAGTCCGATTTTCTGAGCGATTTTCAATTGTTCTTCCTTACTGTCCAACCTTCTATAAACACTTGGTTTTCCTAATGCATACACATCAATAGATTCAAAGAATCCGAATAATGTATTGCGGATCTCTCCCATTGCTGCACTATAAAACTTAGGATCCATTTCCTCCTTTAGTCCTTTTCCTATATTGTAAGCCCGGCGGTACCAGACTGCTGAAATATCATTCAAACGGTATTTTTTTTCAGAGGTTTCAAGAAATGTCACCCATGCTCCGTCCTGAAAAACAGTGGACAGTTTATTATGTAAAGGATATAGGTCAACATCAAAGCGAATAACCTCGCAATCGTTTTCTTTGATATATTCCGTTACTTTTTCAATGGAAAAATTATCTGCAGTATGTGTTATAATTAAGATTTTATTCATGGATATTAATTCTTTTAATAAGATTATCAGCAATTCTTTCTGCTATGGGAAACCTTAGTTCTTTTTCAAGCATTCCCCACTCTCCCTGTGGATTAACTTCGAGGAAATAATATTTTCCATCTTTTCCCCGGATCATGTCAATAGCGCCTGTATACAATCCCATTTCCTTCATCATCGAAATCAGATTTGTTTTGATCTCATCAGGCAATTCATAAGCGATCCAAAAATAGCCTTCGTGACTTACTCTCCAATCTGCATTTTCACTGTTATTGATCTTTCCTGTAAAAAACGCTCCATCTACATACATAATCCTCAATTCATATTCTTTATCAATATAGGGCTGGAAAATCATAGGACAATAGATAATATCTGAAAGGTTCTCCAATGTATCCCGTTCAATCACCATTGTGGAGACCAAATTTTCACCACTCATTGTTTTGCGGGTTACCCCATGAAGTTTAGCAATTGCTTTTCCTGAACAATGCTGGTCAAAAAAAGCTTTTACTTTTTCTTCATCATTAGAAAAAAGGGTTGGTGGAGTGGTCAAGTTATTTCGCTGAGCTATTTTTAGCTGAAGCATTTTATTCCCGTCTATTTTCTTTTCATTCTCGTAAGGATTGATCCATGGAAGATGCTCCAGTTGGGTAAACAGATTGTAACGGAGACTTGCATATTCATTTCGAAAGATTTTTTCATATTCCTGATCCAGTTCTTCCGGAACGCTGATCTGCCATGCTTTTCTATGCCATACTCCTGTAATATCATCAGAATGGATAGAGTTCCCATCCTCATCCGCTATCTCAAATGAATTCTCATTGATGCTGATCTTCTGAAAATGGTTCAATTGGTCAGAATTCAGCCTGAAATATGGAATATTTTTAGATGAAAGGTGTTGAAAGAAACGATCAATAGTATAGAAATCCTGTGAGTGGGTAATACAGAGAATCATTTGCCGTTGTTATTAAAAAGGGAAACTTAACCTGTTAAGTTTCCCCCTTTGTTACAATTTTGTTAATATGTTACTGTAAAATAATCATTTTATAGCTGAGCGGCATCATCATCACCATCAGAAGGATATTTCATAGTATGCTCCATATCGTTTAACTTAGAAGTTACATCATCGATAATCGGCTTTGTAATAACATCCCTTTCTGGAATTGTGATATTCGTTCCTCCTTTTACTGTTTCCGGATCTTTAAGTTGTTTTTCAAGAAATGACGCGAAAAACGGTTTCTTTTTTGAGTTTTTGTTTTCCATAAGTTAATATGTTTGTTTATTTGATAATCGAATGTACAAAAATTTCAACTCATGGAGAAATAAATAAACACTTTAAGATAATTTTAACATATTATCAAAGCATAAAGTATATTTTTAATTCAAACCAAGAAATTGCTTAACAACTATAGCAAAATCAACAGGGTTTTCAGCCTGAACCCAATGCCCTGCATTCTTAATGGTTATAATCTTCGCTTTTGGAAATTGCTGTTTGATTCCATATTCATCCTGTGGAAGAATATAGTTAGACTTCTCTCCTGCTATAAATAAAGCTTCTCCTTCAAAAACACCAAATTTAACAGCATTGGATACGAATTCATTATACTTCTCAGACAAGGTTTTAAGATTGAATCTCCAGTTCAGCTTTTTATTATCATCCCAGTATAGATTCTTTGTTAAAAACTGTATTGTTGATTTTTCAGGAATGTACTGATTCAACACAGCCTCCACATCATTTCTTGAACCTACCGTATTAAAATCTACCGTTTCCAGAGCTTTGATGATTCCCTGATGATGGGGTGGATAAGCTTTTGGTGAAATATCTACAACGATCAGCTTCTCTACTTTTCCGGGATACTTTATAGCAAACTGCATCACTGCTTTCCCGCCTAAAGAATGGCCTAAAACATGAGCCTTCTGAATGCCATAATGTTCCATATAACGAACTATGTCATCTGCCAAATCATCATGGGACATATCATCGGAATGAAAACTTCTTCCGTGGTTTCTGAGATCAATAAGATGCACGGGAAGATATTCTCCAAGGTCTTTCCCGAAACTTCCCCAGTTATCAAGCATTCCAAATAGCCCATGGAATACTAAAAGCGGCGTAGCGCTAGAACCTTCGCCAAATATTTTTGAGTTTAAGATTTCCATATTTTCTTTAAATAATAGATTTCAGATACAGATTCCAGATAATTCCAGTAGCATCACATACTACTAAGGTCTGCCTTCCGATGTCTGGTATCTTGTATTCATTATTACCATGTTGCCAATCTCTTCAAATAAGACTGAACTGTATTTTCCAAGCCCATATATAATGCTTCAGAAACCAAAGCATGTCCGATGGATACTTCTAATAAGTTAGGAATAGTATCTGCAAAATATTTCAGATTCTCTAAGCTTAGATCGTGACCGGCATTGATCCCCAAACCGAATTCATTAGCTACAACGGCAGTATCATAATAAGGTTTGATCGCCTGTTCTTTATTAGACAGATAGTTTTTTGCATAGGCTTCTGTATAAAGTTCAATTCTGTCTGCTCCAGTCTTTGCAGCATACTCTACCAACTCAGGTAAAGGATCAAGAAAGATAGAGGTACGGATGCCTGCATTCTTAAATTCTGCAATAATCTCAGTAAGATAATCAAGGTGTCTTTTAGTATCCCAACCTGCATTGGAAGTAATGGCATCATCGGCATCCGGAACCAGAGTTACTTGTTCAGGCTTCACATCCAATACCATATCAATAAAAGACTGATGTGGATTTCCTTCGATATTAAACTCAGTCGTCACCAATGGTTTCAAATCATAGACATCTTTTCTTGTAATGTGCCTTTCATCCGGTCTTGGGTGAATCGTAATTCCCTGACCTCCGAATTCCTGAATTTTTATAGCAGCCTCTGTCACACTTGGTGTTTCACCTCCTCTTGCATTTCTTAATGTCGCAATCTTATTGATGTTTACGCTTAGTTTTGTCATTTTTATATTTAGATGTTAGATAGCAGAAGTTAGAAGGTGGAAGATGGAAGCCTGGAGGTTACCCGGACCTATTACTTCTTCTTGGCGTTCTAATTTCTTTATCATTTAAAATTGTTTTTTTGAGAACAGTTAAATTTCCTGTTTTTATACTTTAATACTTACCTGCATTACCTGAAGTTCAAACTCTTTGGAGGCCACGAGTAAATGATCGAAAATATCAGCCTGAATCTGCTCGAAATGTTCCCATTTAGAATCATTCGCAAAACAATACACTTCAAGCGGAAGACCTTGCGGAGTAATTTCCAGCTGACGAACCATTCTTGTTGCATTTTTTTCAATATCTGGATCATTTTCTATATATCTCTGTGCATAATATCTGAAAACTCCAATATTGGTAAGCTGCCTTCCGTTAATAGTCTTGTCATTATTGCTCAGGCTCTCTTTTTCTCTCCTGATTTCCACTCTTTTTTGTTCAAGATAATCTGCAATAAGATTAATTTCTTTTAACCGTTCAATATCCTCATCCGTAAGAAACTTAAAGGAATTGATATTAAAATAAATAGATTTCTTAATTCTCCTGTTATTGGATTCGGACATGATCTGCATGTTTTTGATCTCCGTAGTCAGGAAATCATAGGTAGGAATGGTAGAAACCGTTTTATCAAAATTGGTAATTTTTGTAGTCAGAAGGCTGATCTCTGTAATATTGCCTTCTATACTGTATTTGGGAATGCTGATCCAGTCTCCCACTTTCATATTCTTGGAAGTTGCTACATGAATCCCCGTTACAAACCCTAAGATCGTATCCCTGAAAACGAGTACCAAAACAGCTGTAATAGCTCCCAAACTTCCTACAATGGTTGTTCCTTTGATCCCGAAGACCACACAAATACCTACAACCGTAAACACAAAGAGTCCAAGGATTTTTACGGTTTCTGAAATGGCATTTAATGCCATAATTTTATAGAAATCCTGCTTGATAGAAAAGTAATTTCTCAATGCTGTTAATGATCTGTATAGCATGCCTGCAAGAATCATTACTAATCCCAGATTAACACATCGTATGATGAAAATTGTTGTTTTGGGCAATGCTCCTTCTGGGAAAATAGAGCCTTGGATTCCACCAACAATAGTCAGCGCGGCAAAATGAGCGACCGAATTGGTAATTTTGGATTGATAGATGGATTTAAGGACCGGAAATTTTTCTTCGTTGTGAAAAAGGCGGAAAATAAAATTGATAACAAATTTAAAAACAAAGTCTACAATTAAGAATACCGCACAAAGCAGCGCCAGCTTTACAATGATATGAATAATCCAATCTAACCCAGAGGGTGAGATCTGAGTAATATAAATGTATAACTGTTCGCTTATTTCCTGCAAATAGTTCTTGGTATCCTGTAGGTCATCTTTCATTACAGCAAATTTATAAAATTAAGGATGATGATGTTACTATTCACAATCAATTTTCATCCCAAATTTCAAAACGGTAGTAAAATTTCTTTATACCACTCAGGAAACTCCTGTATTTTCATAATCAGGCCTATTTGTTGAATCACTCAGGTTTCATATCTTCGTTTATATTTTAAAGAATGGATACAACTGTCATTAATATTCTCTGTCTTGTTTTATTGTTTGTCGGAATATTGGGAACATTTCTCCCTGTTTTACCAGGACTTTTATTAAGTATTTGCGGTTTACTGATCTACAAATTCGGGACAGATGCTGATCTTCCCATGCTCTATGTTTGGGCTTTCGGAATCCTCACAGCTGCCTCTGTGGTTTTAAGCTATGTGATTCCCGCAAGAACCAACAGAAAATATGGCGGAACACGTTGGGGAAGCATTGGTTCTGTAATAGGAACTATTGTGGGAATATTCATTCCGATTCCGTTAGGCTTTCTGGTTGGAATGTTTGCAGGCGTATTTATTGGTGAAATGCTTCATGACAGCAAGGATATGAACAAAGCTTTACAATCTACTAAAGGGGCTTTAATCGGTTTTATCTACGGCACCGGCTTTAGTTTCGTAGTAGGTGTGGCAATGTTTTTGGTAGTACTTCTTAATATGTTTGATATTATTTAACTCAAAAAAAGAAAAAATCATGTTCCATAAAGCCCTCATACTTAGCCTGGGAATTTTCGCATTAACGGGATGCGATGCCCAAAAGAAAACAAAAGCAGACACAAAAGCCCCTGAAATGACAACCAATACAAAGTCTAATGATCAGAAGAATGATCTCATTTACCTGAATGAAGGAGAAAATAAATTCCTGAAAGAATATCAGATGAATATTACTTTCAAAGGGGTTTCTGAAGACAGCCGTTGCCCTGAAGGAGTAAATTGTATCTGGGCCGGAGTGGCTCTTGCACAAGTAGAAGTCATGGGAACCTCTACCCGACCTGTACTTTTGAACCTTGCAAGCATGGACTTTCCCAATCGAAACTATCGCCAATCGGCAGATTTCAACGGTTATACTATTACTTTACAAGAGGTAACTCCATATCCTAAATCAGAAGGAGCTACAGCATTAAATGGAAAATATAAAATAGGAGTCAGTATTAAAAAAGCCGGGGCTTCATCTGGCACTACCACGAAATAGGCTTTTTCCCTTTGGAAACAAGATATTCATTAATTTTTGAGAAAGGCTTGCTTCCGAAGAATCCTCTATAAACAGAAAACGGTGACGGATGTGCCGATTTCAATATAAAATGCTTAGCCGGATCAATGAGTTCGGCTTTTTTCTGTGCAAAAGCACCCCATAATACGAAGACTACATTTTCTTTTTTATCTGAAATTTCCTTGATGATAAAGTTGGTAAATTGTTCCCAACCAAGATCTTTATGAGAATTTGGGGTATGTGCCCGTACCGTTAATGTTGCATTTAGCAAAAGAACCCCCTGTTTCCCCCAGTCATCTAATTCTTTGGAAGTTCTTATCACTCCAAGATCATCTTTTAGTTCGATAAAAATATTTTTAAGGGATGGCGGCGCTGTAACCTGCTCAGAAACAGAAAAACACAACCCATTAGCCTGATAATCGTTATGATAAGGATCCTGACCAATAATCACTACCTCAACATCCTCAAACGGGGTCAGTTCCAACGCTCTGAAGATTTGATTTTTAGGAGGAAAAACTTTGGTGGTTGCATATTCGTTCTTTACTTTTCCCCAAAGGGTTGTAAAGTATTCAGTGCTTTTTATCGGGGCTAAAATTTCTGTCCAGGTCATATTGCAAAAGTAATTAATATTAAAATAAAAGCATAATTCAGACTTTAAATATCTTCACTTTTCTTTCAATTAAAATATAGGAAAAATAAGATAAAACAATAGATAAACCTATCAATAGAAAGCTATTCAGAAGCTCAGAGGAAAGAAATACCAATCTCTCTCTCAGGACGATATAATGAATAATATACAGTGAATAAGAAATATTCCCCAGAAAATATACCACCCCACTTCCTAAAAACCTTTTGATCATATTATCTTCACCATCATATAACTGTTTAATCATAATTGCTGATAATAATGGGATAAAGAAGAGTCCTTTTTCTGTGTATAGTAATAACAGAGAAAGAATTAATACAATATAAATAACTATTTTTTTTCGCAATCCGGTACCTGCTAAAAAAGCAGCCCCTATTCCCAACAGGTAAGATGATACTGTTCGTACCAAAGAATTTAAACCATAAGTAATATCAAGATAGTCTGAAGATTTAATCATCTGCATCCGCATGTCTGAGCCTAAATATAGTTGATCAGGAAGATATGGGAGAATCACTCTTAAAACCAAGCCTGAAATAATCAATATTTCACTGCGTATTTTATACCGAACGATGAAGAAAAGCAGAAAAGGAAATATCAGATAACAAATCCATTCTGTGCTTAATGACCAATAGACCGTACCTAATGAATAATTGGGATTAAAAAAACACTGTAATAAAGCGGCATTAACTAAAAATTTGGTTTTTGAAGTTTCAATCAGAAATAGAGCAATAAAAATAACAGATACAATATAGACCGGATAAATCCTGTTTACTCTTTTCTTATAAAACTTCTGTACCGCGCTAAAATTTAAGGTTTTAAATTTATCAGCATAAGAAATTGCCAGTAAAAATGCGCTTAAGACAAAAAAGATATCTACCGCAACATAGCCTTTCTTAACAACAGTCTGAATAAGATCCGTCTTAAAATGACTAAAATGAAAAAAAGTGACCCATAATGCTACAATTCCCCTTAACCCGGTTAAGGACTTTATTTCATTTTTCATATATTGTGTATACTCTCAATCTGTTTGAGGCTAAAGATAGAAAAAAAACTGATGGATTGAATGTTTAGTCTCTTTTTAAGCTAAAAATAATATTGTCGGGATTATCTTCGTCTTTTTGATCTTCTTCAAGGGTAAAATGATATTTTAAAAGAAGCTGTTTAGAATTTTCATTGAATCTGCTTGTGATGGCTAAAACTTCCAGCAATTGCAATTCATTATATCCATAATTTAAAACAGCATTTAGAGCTTCGGACATAAGTCCTTTTCGATGATATTCTGGTAATAGTTCATAACCAACCTCAGCTGTTTCTCTGTCCTCCGAAAATTTCCATAAACAAATAGTTCCGATGAGATTGGGAGTGTCTTTATATGAAATTCCCCAGAAAACAATCTCTTTATTTTGAGTTTTCCTCTTAATATGCAGGATAAATTCCAAAGCATCATAGTTGGTTTTTGGATAATTCCTTTTCACATATTGGTTGATAATCTCATTACTTCTGATTCGAAGAATATCCTCTATATGACCTTCATGGATCTCTTTTAAGACCAGTCTTTCTGTTTCCAGTTTCATATTTTCATTAAAAATTATCATTAAATCTTTGAAAAGAAATACAGAATAAGGAATAATTCTTCCATCAATCTATTTTGTAAATCACTCAAATATACGTAATAATCAAAATTCTCACTAAATTTGCACTGTGTATATAGATAAAGAAGATTTAGACGAATTAGAGTTTCCGCAATTGCTCGCGGAAATTTCCCCATTTGCGTATTCTCCGAAAACAAGAGAAAAAATTCTTCAACTTCGTCCGATGGAAATTGACGAGGCGGAACTTTCATTGAAAAAAACATCAGAATATCTGTCGAGTTTTGAAAGTTCAAATGCAATTCCGTTTGATGAGTATGAAGATATTGAAAGTGAGCTGAAACTGATGCTGATTGAGAACTACCGTCTGGAAAACAGTGCTTTCATTAAAATAAAAACCATCACGGAACAGATCGGAAGATTACAGAAGTTCTTCCCTACTATGCCGGAAACGTTTCCTACTTTATTGGAAGAGGTTTCTGTCCTGGAATTCAGAAAAGAGATCATCGACAAAGTAGATAAGGTATTCAACCGTTTTGGTGAGGTAAAAAGTGAGGCATCCCCAGCTTTAAAAGGGATAAGAACTGAGATCCAGCATGCTAAAAAAGCGATTCAGGAAAACTTTAACCGTGCTCTGACTACGTATGGACAGAGTGATTTTTTGGATGATATAAGGGAAACAATTATTGACGACCAAAGGGTGTTGGCGGTAAAATCAGGATTTAAGAAAAGAGTTCCGGGCAGAACCCTGGGCATTTCAAAAACCGGTTCTATCACCTATATCCAGCCGGACAGTGTTGTAAAACATTATTTCAAACTTCGTGAAAATGAAGAGGAAGAGAAAAAAGAGATTGATAAAGTTTTAAGAACGCTTACTGCTGAACTGGCAGAATTCCAGCCTCAACTTTGGAGATATCAGGTGTATATTTTTGATCTTGACCTGGTAATGGCTAAAGCTAAGTTTGCTGAGCTTATCAACGGTGTTCTTCCAAAGATCAACCGTCATAGAACATTGAGACTGAAGGATGCTTTCCATCCATTATTATGGTTGAGAAATAAGGTAGAGAACAAAACAATTCACCCACAAACCCTGGCTTTAACGGATCATAATAGAATTATATGTATTTCCGGACCTAATGCTGGTGGAAAATCAATTACATTAAAGACTGTAGGCTTGCTGCAATTGATGATTCAAAGTGGGATTCTGGTCCCTGTTCATCCAAAGTCCGAAATGTTTTTCTTTGAAAAGATCATGACTGATATAGGTGATAATCAATCTATTGAAAACCATCTATCCACTTATTCATCAAGATTAAAGAAAATGTCCGGAATCATCCGTGAGGCTGATGCGAATACACTTTTACTGATTGATGAGTTTGGAACGGGTTCTGATCCTGAATTGGGAGGTGCTTTGGCTGAAAGTTTTATGGAATTTTTCTATGATAAGAAAAGTTTTGCAATCATTACAACCCATTATACCAATATTAAATTGGTTATAGAACAGCTTCCGAATGCTCAGAACGCGGCAATGCTTTTCAATGAAGAAACCCTGGAACCCATGTATAAACTGGAAGTTGGACAGGCAGGAAGTTCTTTTACTTTTGAAGTGGCTGAAAAGAATAAAATCCCAAGGTTCATCATTCATTCTGCTAAGAAAAAGGTAGAACATGACATTGTGAATCTTGATAAAACGATTGTAAAGCTTCAACAGGAGAAATTTGAGGTTGAAAAACTGAAATCGGATCTTGCAGAAAGAAAAGAATCTGTAGAAGACAAGCGTGATAATCTTCAGAAACTGAATGACCAGCTTCAGCAGAAACTATTCAATTTCCAGAAACTTTACGAAGAGGAACACCGTAAGCTTCAATTCGGAAACAAGATTGAAACGTTCATTGACAGCTATACAAAAGGAAAATCCAGAAAAGATGTGGTGAAGGACTTTGTGAAATTGCTCGAACAGGAAAAATTCAGAAAGATTGGTGCTGATAAGGATGAATCCAAACGTCTTCAGGTGGTTAAGAGAAAGATCACCCAACAGCTTAAAAAGGAAGAAGTAATTGAAAAAATTGCTGAAACCAACGAAAAACTGGAAGAAAAACGCAAGAGTGACCGCGAAATATGGATGAAAATAGGGCAGCGTGTCCGAATTACCGGAAGTACCAGCGTAGGAACGATTGAGAAAATCTCCAGAAATAAAGTGATTGTCAATTACGGAACTTTCAAAACGACAATTGATGCAGATGAACTAGAGAGAATTTAATCCATTTGAAAATGGATCAATTTGAGAGTTTGAAAATTAACTGAATACAATAATGGAAGAGAGTGTCTGAGGATGCTCTCTTTTCTTTTGTATATTCTCATGAGAATTTCTTATTTTTAACAAAAAACAATAATTATGAAGCCATTAAAAGTATTATCAGACCTTATTCCAATACCAAGTTACACCGTCATTATTCTATGTTTTTTCTTTCCTTTTTTCCTGATAAAGTGTGGTGATACCACCTTAATGTCTATTAAGGGAACAGATTTGGTAACAGGTGTTTCCAAGCAAGCAATGAATGATCGTATGAAGGAGAATTTGAAAAAAAACGCTCCCTTTGGGTCCGCTTTTGGAAATGATTCTGATGACTCATCGTCAAATGCTAACAGCGAGTATTCACCACTTAATGCTTCCAATGATAAAAATAACAAAGAGAATATTCCCCCAAGTCCGTTTATCATTCTTGCTTTTTTAGCTGCCATTGCAGGAATTGTCATTCATCTGATAAAAAGTATTAAGAAAAAATATATCTATCATATTGCCATTTCCCTGTTGGGTCTTATCTCTTTATTAACTTTCTATTTAACATTCCAATCCAAGATGGAAGGTCTTGGAAATAATAAAGTTGGAATGGGATTAGGCGGCGGCGTCACCATCAGCTATGGTTTTGGGACTGCCTTTTATGTATGTGGAGCGTTGTTCCTGCTCGTGCTTCTTTTCTTCGGGGTCTTTTCCTATTATCTTAAAAATGATCCGAAGGCTATTTATGACTCGTCAAATCAGAGGTCAGAATCTTAACACAAGATTTGTAGATAAAACCATTATTCTAACATGTACAAGATCTATCGCTCAGTATTTTTAATTGGGATTTTCAGTATTTCGTCTTTTGTGAATGCCCAGCAGAAAACACCAAATCCTGCACAAAAATTCAGTACGATAAAAATTGATGATATTTCAAAGGAAAACCTAATTACACCTACTTATGAGACCCTGGTTTCCTATGCCAAACAAAAGCAGCCTGTCAATGGGATATTTTACACCGCAACCTATAATCAAGACACCAATACACATAGTGTAGAATTGAAAGACAAAGCTGACAGCCTTATTCCATTAACCTCTTATGAATTCAAGGACGGAATAATCAGCTCTATTATGACAGGTAAAAGAGATACACAAAAGTATACAAGAACAACTGAAAATTCAGGTTATACCCAGCAATTCTCTAACGCAATTCAGACCCAAATTGACTTCTATAAAAATGGCTTAATTCATACCATAAGACATTTTGGATATGGAGTAAAAGCTTCCGGCTATCCGGTAGGGATATGGTATGCCTATTCTGAAGATGGTACATTACAAAAGAAAATAGACCATGACTCTCATTTCAGAATGAGTTTTTATGACCTTCTGGCTATAGGAGATTCATACGGCTTTCCTAATATAGGTATCACTAGAGCTTTTAATGATATTCATTCCTATTGGTACATCTTTCTCAATCCACATCCAGAAGACAGAACGACGAAAGAGATAACAATATTGGTAGATGATAAAACAGGGCAAATAATATACAGTATCACTAATGAACAACAAAAATATTTGAAAACTAAAGCCTATGACAGACTAAACCTTAGCAAAGAATCCCTGGAATGGGTACTGGAGAATGATAAGTACCATATTCCTGATGAAGAATTTTATAAATTATTTAGAGGGTATTGGTAATTTCAATAAATACCTTTTTATTTTACCCATCCAAAAAACATTTAATTTATATATTTGGGGATCTAAAATTTGTTAAGATGATTTCAGTAAACAAGACATTGTACCTGTCTGCTTTCAGTTTTTTTTCTTTAGCCTTCGTCAAAGGACAGAATAAAGTTCCTTTTGGTGTTGTAAAAGCTGAAGAAGGCTATGCCAATGTTCGTGTGCATAAGGATAATTACAGGAAAATTGTAGATAAGATCCGCATGCGCAAAGGGGATGTTTTTGTTTATGTAAAGCCTGCTCCCGGAGAAACGGAATGGATCTGGATCAAATATCCTGAAAAGCAGGACGATGACAAACCTTTTGTACGCTATGAAACCCTTGACAAAGAAGGAATGGTGAACAAAGAGCGTATTGCCTTTGTTGATCAGCTTCCCGCCTATACACCTTCTAAATCTAAAAACGGAAAATCACTGATCTTTACAGATAATTCTGACCCTAAAATTCCTACTGCCCAGAGAAGTAAAGTGGTGATTGACATATATCCATCTAATGCCAGTTACCGTAAAAAGGAAAAAGATGCCGAAGGAAAGCTTCTTACCATTGATAAAGTAAAACCATGGGGAATTGGAAATGATCTTCCTGAAGGAATGACGGAGATTAAATCAATCAGACTTCAACAACCTGGAAGAGGTTCTGTTTTCGTGAGAGAAGCCATCAAAAATATGTTCCAGCCTACCATGGATTTCAACAATATTGGAGTAACTTCTCTGGACAATGACAACATTTTCCTTTACATGATCAATGGTTCCGGCGAAAACAGATATACAACCCTATGGACTATCAAGAAGGGAAGAGTAATCAGCCAGATTATTTATCATAATCCGGAATAAATTCATTAATTTTGCAGCCGAAAAAGTTTTACGCTTATTCATCATAGAAACTGGTTCTGCATAACCGCAGATTAAAAGGGAACCGTGTGAAAATCACGGACTGTCGCGCAACTGTAAGTAACTGAAATCTTTATCAAAAGATCCACTGTGCGAGGCATGGGAAGGAGATAAAAGATGTTACAAGTCAGGAGACCTGCCGATTTCTTAAACAAGAAACTTTCGCGATTTGAAGTTTTATTGATCTGATGGATTCTTTCAGGGGCCTCCAACGTTCCTGTCATTATTCTGTTGTTTTGATACGATTTCATTTCGCCTTAATTAATAATGAAATATGACTACAGAAGAAAGAATTGAAGCTGCAGAAACCAGAATCTTTAAAGCGGTTTTCCCTAACACAACCAATCATTACGATACTCTTTTCGGAGGTACAGCCATGCAGCTTATGGATGAAGTAGCCTTTATTGCTGCGACCCGTTTCGCAAGAAAAAGAGTGGTAACAGTAAGCAGTGACAAAATCGATTTTAAAAAACCAATTCCTGCAGGAACAATTGTAGAACTGATCGGAAAAGTTTCATATGTTGGAAAAACCAGTATGAAAGTAAGTGTTGAGATCTACACAGAACAAATGTACTCTTACGAAAGAGAAAAAGCAATTGTGGGAGACTTTACTTTTGTAGCAATTGATGAATTCAAGAAACCAATCCAGATCTTATAAATAAAAGTTTCGGGCGGCCTTTGGCCGCCCGAAACTTTTCATACTATTTATTTTAAAACTTTTTCCGTTTCCAGACCTTTCCTCAGTAACAGTTCAAAGGCCTCTCCCATTTCATCCGAAGCTCTGGTAATGGCATTTTCAAGCATATTTCTGATCTGCTTTTCGGTAACCCCAGCCTCTGTCCAGCTTTTTCCTGAAGTATAGGAATTCAGAATAAAAGGCATAATCCTGTCAATAGAACAGGCAAAAATGGCATCCGGAGTTGCCTCTTCCTCAAACTCAAGCCATAGATTAAAGAATTCCGACCGTAAAGGCTCATCCAGAATTCCGAAAATTTTCTGTGCAGACATCTTTTCTCTTTCAAACTTTCCAACCATAGCAGCTTCGTCGAAAAGAAAAGTATCACCCGCTTCAATTTCGACAAGGTCATGAATGGAAAGCATTCTTATCACTCTCAACAAATCAATATCCATACGGTTTTTAGCATAGGGATAAAGGATTTGGGCCAGAATAATGATCTGCCAGGAGTGTTCTGCTGTATTCTCTCTTCTGGAATCATCTGCATTGTAATTTCTTCTCTGTACATTTTTCAGGGCATCAACAGCCAGGATAAAATCGATTTCTTTCTGGATTTTCATTTTACTTTCCTCTATTATATTGATCTGATGGATATACCTTGGTTCTGGTAGTCCACTTATTATTCTTTTTTTCTTTGATGATAACTTTCACATAGCCATCTTCGCTTTCGTCTTCTTCTTTTTCAAGCACTTTATCGAGTCCTTTATTTGGAATGACTTCATATTCTGTAGTAAAAAAATTACAACATCCGGATTTTCCAAAGGCAATAAGGCGTTTACGAACCGGATCTGTTTCAAAAAAATCAAAATTATCTGATCCCAACTCTGTAAGTTCTTTACTTTTTACAAACGACATTCTGGTACTATTGAATACATATACATCATAAGATGCTGAACTGTAATTCCCCATATTTCCATTTCTTATCGCCAGATCTTCGGTTCCGTCAAAATTAAAGTCACCAAAAATCACAGGGCTTTGTTCATTTGTTAGGGCTATTACTTTTCCACGCTCCAGTCTCTGTCCTTTTCCAAGTTTTAAAACCAGATTATCTGATGTAAAGCTCTGCACTTTACTGTTTTTATTATCAAATACCTCAACAGTTCCTTTATCCATACATTGGTCATCGAAACAATTGTCTATATGAATGATAGCATTATAATTTTTGGATGCCTCTTTAACTTCAAATTGATATTGTCCAAAACATAAAGGACCTAATAGCATAAAAGCGGATATACTCCTGTAATAATTCAAAATATTCATGTTCATAGTAATATTGGATTCAAATGTTTTATAAAAAACTTTCAAACAAAAATACGAATCATAGTTCCGATTTCAAAACTCATAAAGAACGAATTATGATCAATGAGTTGTTTTGGAAATATTTAATATACAGGTATAGGAAAGTAAATACTTTCAGAATTAATGGTGGTTTTATGTTATTATAAAAGATAGCCCTTAAAATATATCTTACTGGGACTGTAATTGCGGACTATAAATGGTTTTAAATCGTTTCATCTTTTTCTCTACAAAATGCCATGAAAAATAAGATAAGATGTAAGTTACAATTGTTGATAAAGTAAACAATAAAATAGGAGACAAATTCAAAAAGCTCATAAAAACTTGTTGGATAAAAAAGGCATAAATATAGACGCCATATGATATATCTCCTAACTTTTTTGGAAGTTGAAATGATTGAAAATAATCTTCACCTAAAGGAATAATTAATAACGGGAATATAAAGGATGAGGTTATATGAAATACACCAAAATAAAAGCTAATGGCTAAGGAAACTAATAGTATGACAAACAGAAGCCAATTGAATCTGAATTTTACAAAATTCATTAATGCCCCGCCAAAGAACAATGCAGAAAGCTTGTAAAACAGAATAGATTCCAGATTAATTGTATTGAAAAAAGAGCTTAGGTAATTAGGGTTAAACGCTGTAAGACATACACTTATTAGAAAACCAAGTATTAACAAGTTTCTTTTAGTTATTGACGATTTAATAAAAAACAAAAAACTTATAACTATGTACATGCTAAACTCGTAGGCCAATGACCAAAGACTGCTATTTGTAGCGTTGGGATAAGGGTTGTTTACAAACATACCCGGGACATTGTATTGAACGTTATACAGACTTAAATTATTTGGTAAATAATACCAAAAATCTTTTTGAAAAACCACTTTATAATTTAGTAAAACCATTACCCCCATTGAAAAACAAAGCATAACTAATAATGCAGGGAAAAGTCTTAGTGATCTTTTCCAAAAATAATCGAAAAGGCTCTTAGAATTTTCAACACTTTGAAAAATTAGGTAACCACTTAAAACAAAGAAAAATGCTACTGCAATTGCTCCTAATGAAGTTGTCTTTGTCAAATCAAAAAGGAAATCTGAATTTCCGGTTAGGTCAAATGAATGGGAAAAAATCACTAATGTTGAGAAAAGTAATCGAAGCCAATTAAAATTATTTTTCATGGAACTAATTTAACAAATAAATACCATTTGAAATATATTTTAAACAATTACACACCTTTAAGTTAATGTTATAAACCTGATTCGTAAGCATTTAACATATATTGAAAGTTTATTGTGTTAATTACCTAATACTTTAATATTGATTAGTTAATATTCCCATATTTTTTATCTAAAAATTTGATTTTTTTTAAAAAAATCAATCAAAATCTATTCAAATAAAAATTACGTATAAAATTATTTAACTGATTATCAATATATTAATTATTTTATTTTTAAAATTTCACTACTTTGTATTGCATAATACCATTTTATTTACATATCTTTGTAATGTAAAATTAGAATAGGCTCAACTAGCTAGGAGCATTTTTCTAAAATATAACCTTAATTAACAAAACTTATCAAAGATGAATACTGAAAATACCAAAGCGCAAATGCGAAAAGGAATTCTGGAATTCTGTATTCTAAGTCTCATCAATAATCGCGAAATGTATGTTTCTGATCTTATTGACGAACTGAAAAAAGGAAAACTGGATGTTGTGGAAGGTACCCTCTACCCTCTTCTCACAAGACTTAAAAATGGAGAGTTTCTCTCTTACAGATGGGAAGAATCTACTGGAGGACCACCCAGAAAATATTATCAGATCACAGAAAAAGGAAAACTTTTCCTGGATGAACTTCAAAACACGTGGAATGAGCTTACCGCTTCAGTAAACCAAATTACACAACAACATTAAAAAACAAAGCTATGAACAAGACACTCTCAATAGGACTCGCAGGTTTTTCTTTTACAATAGAAGAACACGCATATATAAAGCTCAGCGATTACCTGAACGCTCTGAGAAGCTCACTGGATGCTTCGGAAGCAGATGAGGTAATGCATGACATAGAAATAAGAATGGTGGAGATCTTCAGAGATTCTCTGGGAAAACGTGAAGTGATCAACGATACGGATGTAGAAAAAGTAATCGCACAGATCGGAACACCTGAAAAGATCGAAGAGCAGGAAGAAGCTTATTTTTCTGAAAAAAATACAACTAAAAATACAAACACAGGAAATCCTTATACAGACAAAAAACAATTGTTCCGTGATCCTGAAAAACAGAAAATCGCAGGGGTTTGCGCAGGTTTAGCTCATTATGTAGGAATGGACATTACTGCCATGAGAGTTATCTGGGTAGTTGTTTTCTTAGTAATGATTCCTGCCGCAGGAAGTGCTTTAGTGATCTTACTTCTTTATTTAATCCTTTGGTTAGTACTTCCAAAAGCACAAACCGCTTCAGATTTCCTGAAGATGCAGGGAAAGCCTATGAACTTCGACAATCTTAAGAATGAGTCTAATAAATTGGTACAATTTGCCAATGAATCTACTCAGAGGGTCGGAGAAATCTACAACGAAAACAAACCTTACATTGACAATGCAGGAAGTGGAATATGGAATATATTCAAATATATAATTGGTGCATTCTCTGTATTGGTAGCTGTAGGAAGTATTATTGGAGTATTTGTACTATTTGCCCTTTTCGGGATGGATACAGATTTCCCTGGAGCCAATCAGATCAGATTCTATATGGATGATAACGGTCTGGATAAAGTACTGGCAGCTATCATGATTATAGGAAGTTTAATTCCTGCCATTCTTTTCAGCTTACTAAGTATTAAAATATTCTCTCCAAAAACAAAACTGAGAAATCTTGGATGGGTAGTGGGCGGATTATTCCTTCTTCTGATCGGACTGGGGACTTATTTCGGAATCAGCATGGCTAAGAAAAACCTGATCTACAAAGGCAGTAAAGAAGATATAGAAAATATAGCCATCAATACGACTTCTGACACCGTATATGTGGACGTAAAACAAGTAAGTATTCCGCAAAATTATAAAGCCTATGACGATGACATCTATTCTGATAAAAGATCAGTGTATGAAGAAGATTATATCTCAGTAGAAGTGACAAGAAAACCGGAAGTAAAAACCCCTTACTTAATCATCAAAAAAGAAGGAAACGGTTATAACTTCCCAATTCAGGTAACAGTTCCCGTAGAGGTTGTAAACAATAAAGTAATACTTCCAAATTACATTAAATATCCGTATGAGCACAGATTCAGAGATTACAGAGTAAATTATGAACTTGTAGTTCCTCAAAATGCAGTGGTCATCCCATTGAAAAAAGACAGAATTGATTTTGACGGTGACCTGAACGGAGACGGTATCGATGATGATGACCAGAACAAAGATGAAAACCACAACGGAATCAGAATCGAAAAAAATAAGATTACTGTAAACGGATCCAGTATAGAATATAACTCTAATGATAAAGACAGCATTATCATTAACGGTAAAAAAGTTCCGAACAACCAGGCTAAGAAAGTTATTGATTCCGTAGCATCTGATATCAAAAAAATCAACAAAGATGTGGACATCAAAATAAAAGACGGAAAAAACGAAATATCCATACAAACTAAATAATTAACTACAGAGAGTGGTAGAAGGTGTGAATGAAAGGCAACCGTTTGAAATTCACACCATTCTTCTCTCAGAAAAGTGAAAAAAGCTAATATTTAGTTCTCTATGTGAAAAAAATGTTTTAATTTCGTATAGCTAAAATTTAATAACCAACCAACACTAAAAAACACTCTTATCATGATACAATTTGCAATGGAATTCGTAATGAAAATCGTAGATTTAATCAACGGTTTGTTTTAAGAGCAATAATATTTCAATATATTTGTAAAAGTATAACCAGTTTGGTTATACTTTTTTGTTTTTAATCCAAGAAACTATGAAAAAGCTGATAGGCAAACTAATGTTAAAATTATTAGGCTGGAAAGTTGTTCTGCAGGGCGACGTTAACAACCTGAACAGATGTATTCTGGTGGTAGCACCACATACCCATAATATGGAATACATCTTAGGAAACTTTGCCTATTGGTCTCTGAATAAACCTTTAAAAATCATCATTAAGGACGCCCACACCAAAGCTTGGTACGGAAGTGTTGTAAAAGGACTTGGTGGTATTGGTATTGACAGAAGTCAGAAAAATGACCTTGTCAATTTTGTAGCCAGCAAGTTTGCCAAAGAAGATTTCAGTCTTGTTATTACTCCGGAAGGCACCAGAAGCTGGGTTCCGAAATGGAGAAAAGGATTCTACCATATGGCAATGGCAGCAAAAGTACCCATTGTATTGGCAGCAGGAGATTTCAAAAGAAACATCGTATACCTTGGTTACACAATTCCTTATGAAAGAATTGCGTCCGTTCCGTTTTCTGAGATCATGCAGGAAATTCAGGATTATTATGTGAAAAACGACATTGTTCCTAAGGTTTCTGCCAACTGGAACCCTAATATTATGGGTTCAGGGGAATAATAAAAGTAAAATAAATTACGATCTTCCCATCATCATTTATCAATTATCTCTTATCTATAAAAAAATGAAAGGTCAGACAAAAGAAGAAATATTAGCATTCATCAATAACTGGGGTGGCGAAACCCTGGCAAAAGCAATGGAAATCAAATTCATTGATATAGATCTTGAAAATGAAACTCTTACCGCTACAATGCCTGTACTCCCAAGAACTCATCAGCCTTTTGGGATCATGCACGGAGGAGCAAGCTGCGTACTGGCTGAAACATTGGGTTCAAGCCTGTCTAACATCTTCATTGATGGTGATAAATATTATGGTGTAGGCACCAACATTAATTCCAATCACCTAAGAAGTAAAAAGGACGGAATAGTAACGGCTACTGCCCGTTTCATCAGAAAAGGAAAAACAATGCACGTCTCTGAAATTGAGATCAGGGATGAAAAAGGAACGCTTATCAACCATACGACGATGACGAATAACATCATCAATAAGTAGGTTGAACAGACATACCATTAAAAAGCTCAAAAAAAATTGGGCTTTTTTTATTTCCCTACCGTAATCTTTTATTTTTCTGTCCCTTTACTGATGTTGTTATAAAAAACAGCTCATATAATTTTGACATCTTTAAGACTAATAATACCTTTGCAGAAAGGAAAATCAACTTCGGAATTTCCTATATTATTTCCGGTTAGTGATTTTCAAAATCCGTTCATAACACATGATTTATTTCAAACTTCCCTTCAACGAAGGATTGCATACTGTAGAAGAAACAACTGATAAAAACGCAGTCAATTTTTATACTTATAACAGCCTGAATCAGATCAACTTTAATGGAAATATCATCAAGGTTGATGCTGTAAAATTTAATGACATTACGATCACTAATGAATCCCTGGTAAAAGATACAACGGGTTTTACAGCAGAAACTAAAGAAGAATACTGCAATACTCTACAACAGGTAATTGAGGTTATTAAAGAAAATGATCTTCCTAAACTGGTGTATGCAAGGAGAAAGATCTTTACGGACTTTAATACGATTGATTATAAGGCAAGTTTCGATAAATTATGTCAATCCTATCCCAATGCCTTCAGATATCTTTTTAACGATGGAGAAAATGCATGGATGGGCGCTTTTTCCGAAGTATTAGGTAAGTTTAATAAAATCACCCATGAGTTTGAAACTATGGCACTGGCAGGAACCCTTCCAACATCTGAAGAATGGACAGAAAAAGAGATTGAAGAACAGAAACCGGTTACCACTTACATTCAGAATATTCTGAAAAACTATTCAGACAACATTCAGCAATCTGAAACCTATGACCATATTTCCGGAAATATTAAACATCTTCGTACGGACTTTAAAACGATAATAAAGTCCAATGACCTTGACAGTTTAATAAAGGATTTACACCCTACTCCTGCAGTATGTGGTATTCCTAAAGATTTCTGTAATGAAAATATCCGAAAATATGAGAAATTCCCTCGTGAATTTTATGCTGGTTATATCAAAGTGGAAACAGAAGAGAGTGTTCTTTATTTTGTGAATCTTAGATGCGCAAGACTTTATAAAGGTTCAGTACATGTTTTTGTAGGCGGAGGAATTACCGCTCAAAGTAACCCGGAAAAGGAATGGACGGAAACAGAGCTTAAGTCTGAGGCTATTTTGAAGAATTTGGTTGTTTCTTAATATTCTTTCTCTTCATATTATAAATCTATTACAGGAAATCAGATCCTTTTGTTCTAATGGACTATAAAAACTGGTAATTTAAAAAAAAATCTTAAGTGATAAACTTTTGATACCTTTACAAAACACCAATTGAAAAAAAACATTATTATGAAATCAAATCTTTTTCTTGCTCAATTATTGCTTTTGGGGCTCTTATCCTGTAAGTCTGAAAAAACAGCCAATTTTGAAAAAACAGTTACAGACCAAGAGCAGATTGCCTCTAATACACTGATTGGTAAAAACGGATATGAAATCCAAAAGAACCAATATTTAATTAAAAAGAATTTCGAGGGTGCTCTTACTTCTTTAGATCAGCAAGAACAGCTTTTTAATTCAATTATTAAAACGTTATCAGGATTATCCACTGATGGCATTAAAGAAAGCTCACCTGTAAAAACAACTGCCATTGGGTATTACAAAGCAATGAAGAACTTATTTCTCATCGAGCGGCTGTCTATTGAACAACAACAGCAACTTACTTTTACTAAGGATACCATTAAAATAGATAAAGCTCAAGACAGCCTGCTTCAAATTGACCGAAAAAAATTAGATCTGTACAAAGTAGTTGCTGAAAAACAATCAGAATTCCAAAAAGCACTCAAAAGTTTTAATCAAGCCAATAATTTGTAACTCTTTTATTCCATATTGATTAGTTATGCTCCTTTAGCCGGAAAAACCCACAGTAAGCAATAAAAAACCTCCTTCAAAAAGAAAGAGGCTATATCTATATAAAATTTTTGAGTTATACTTTTAAATTCCATCATTTGAAATAATTATATATTGAATTTCAAATAGTTATAATTTTTAATTATGATTTTTGCCTAATCTTTTAGAAAGTTATCCGATTTTTCACTCAAAACAAACCTATAAACACCTGAGAATAAACATATTAAACAACAGAAGCTATTTGGATAACTCAATAAAATTTAATTTACTTTTTTACACCGATTCGGCTCCAGGTATCCATTACAAAAAGCAGGATAAGGCCTATTGCTGCAGCAGATGCAGAAAATACAAACTTAATGTTATCTTCATCAGCGATAAGGTCATTCTGCCAGTTGATAGCATATAAATTAATAGCGATGAAAACGATGAACAGTACTAAAAATACTTTATAAAACTTCTTCATAATTTTTAAAAATTAACATAATTCAGCACCAATTGGGCAAAATTTGCAGTGAATAATTTAATTGAAATCGCTAAAAGAATAATACCGAAAACTTTCTGAAGAATCATCAAAGTAGCATCTCCTATTTTCTGCTCCAACCATTTCGCTGATTTCAGCACCAAATATACGAAAATTGTATTAAGAATAATCCCGCAGATAATATTAATATCATGAAATTCAGCTCTGAGGGATAATGCTGTTGTTAAAGTTCCGGCCCCTGCCACCAATGGAAATGCAATGGGAACGATAGATGCAGCCTTTGCTTCGGTTGTTTTATTGATTTCAATTCCTAGAATCATTTCCAGTGCTATGACAAAAATCACAAAAGCTCCGGCAATGGCAAATGAATTTACATCTACACCAATCAGTTTTAGAATTTTATTTCCTACAAACAGGAAAACTATCATAATTGCTCCCGCAGTAATCGAAGCTTTTCCGGCTTCAATTTTTCCGAACTTCTGCTGAAGGCTTACTATAATGGGAACTGAGCCGATAATATCAATAACGGCAAAAAGAACCATGAAGCTGGTAACGATCTCTTTAAAAGAGAAACCATCAAAAATTTCCATCTCTTTGTAATTAAAAATTTCGCAAAAATATGAAAATAAACTGACTATTTGCTAATTTGTGAATATAAATTAACAATTGTTTTCAAAAGTTCCTCGATCCCCTCTTGAGATTTCACAGGAGAATATTTCTCCATCTGAATTTTCTGCTGCAATCTTCCATATTGTTCCGCAACGGAAGAACCTTTGTGCTTTTCAAGAAAAGTCTTAAACTCTGCAACAGAGCTTTGGAAATACTGATTTCTTATTTCCTGATCCAATTCTTCCAAAGTAATAAAGAACTTTTCATACTCCCCATTATCTTTGAGGTTTTCAAGATAACCAAAATAATCATTGATATCCGTTTTCAGCAACTCTCTGATTTCCTTTTCTGTTTCAGCCACCGAACCCAAAGGTTTTTGAGATACGGTTTCCCTAACTAATGTGCGTTTTTTTTGCCAAGTCTTAAATAACAGATACACAACAAATAAGCCTAAAAGAATCGCAATATTGGTCAAAAGAATACTCCAATGAAACTTACTTTTCTCTTTAACTTTAAATGAGGTGGTTTTCAGAACCGGTGTATCTACGGTCTCTAAAAGGTTATTGGTATATTCATTCACTTTTTCTACCGTAGAACGGGATTCCAATACCTGATCGTGCGAAAATGTATGAACATCCAATATTCTTTGCCCTACATCCACATATTCTTTATTTTCAGGATCAAAGAAAGCAAATGGTTCCATCTTGATAGAAATGGCTCCTGATTTATTAGGAATTACTACATAATTGGCCAGAATCTCCCCCTTCATTCCGGTTTTACCCGGAGAAACTTTTGATGTAATCTTTGGAGCAAAAACTTCATAATCGGGAGATGTTGCAATTTTCGGAAGTACAAGGTCCGGTAAGTTTCCTTCTCCGGCAACCTTTACTACAACATTCAGAGGCTTTTTAGCCTCAGGTTTTTCTTTAGTAGTATTGTAAACACTTACGTTAAAATTTCCAACTGCATTTTTAAAGCCGTCTGGTGCTCCTTCCGGAAGCTTTCTTACGTTAATCTTTACTTTATTGGAAACAATTTTATTTTTATTTGAATAAGTACTCACAGATGCAGATACTCCAGGAACTTCAACGTAACCAGCCTCATTTGGGAATACCATAAACACGGCTAATATCTGAGATGCCATATTTCCGTTATCAGACGGATCAATCTCTGATTTATTGAAATTGATAGGATGTACATTGATATTATCCTGCTGTGGAAGGCGGATATTCTTTACTTTTCTAAGGTTATCCATATTTCTGGAATATACTTTCAGAACAGCAACAGTAGGCTGATCCTGATAGACATCCCTGTCTTCAATCTCCATATTCAGATAGACTTCATTGGAAGTATTACTGGCCAGAGATTTCTTTTCAATAATATCACGGATATTAACGTCGAAAGGTTCGGTTTTATAAATTTTATTATTTACAGTTACCAGTACAGATCCTATTTTGATCTTTCCTTTTTTCTTAGGTTCAAGAGCAATTCTGGATACTTTTTGAGTAATAAGCGTATTGGTAGCCGGATCAATGACTGTATTGGTTACAGATCCACTACCGATAATGTTGAATTTTGAAAGGTCCGGAAGCTGAAAACCTGTCTGTTGAACAAGGTCACTTCCATTAAGTTCAAGAACAATGGTAAGGTTTACAATATCCTTTCCAGCATACTCGGTTTTATCTGCGTCAAGAGAAAGATTTACCTGTCCGTAAGTAATTACGGATGCCAAAGTAAGCAATATGTAAATCAATTTGTCTTTCATCACCAATCTTTCTCGTTGCTTGCGGGCATCGAATAAGAATTCTTATTTAAAATTCTTCTGGCGGTTTCTTTTTCTTTTTCGTTTATTTTATCTAAGAGCTGATTTTCAAGATTTTTTGGCATTTTGCCCTCATTATTCTGATTCTGTTGAGGGGTACCCTGGTCACTTTTGCCTTCGTTTTGCTGGCCATTTCCCTGATCCTGCCTTTGGTCTTTTTTATCACCTTTCTGATCTTCACCTTTGTTTTGATCGCTACCGCCTCCACCTCCTTTTCCGGAGTTATTCTGCTCGTTTTTATTTTGCTGCTTTTCTTTTTCTTTCAGTTTGGCAATTTCATAATTCTTACGGGTAGCCTCACTGTAAGGGTTTTGTTTAAGCGATTTTTTATAATAATCTGCCGCTTTTTCCGGCTGATTCATCTGCATATAAGTATTTCCTAAATTATGAAGGGCTGCAGCCTTATCCGGAAGAGTCTGTGACAGCTGTTGTGCTTTTTCAAACTCGGCTTTTGCTTCTTCATATTTTTTGTTTTTATACAGAGCATTTCCCATATTGTAATGAGCCGTAAAATCTTTATCATTAGATTTCACAGCTTCCATATATTTGGAAGAGGCTCCATCATAATCTTTACCGTCAAATTTCTGATTGCCTTCATGAACCAAAGTCCTATAGTTTTCCTGCCCAAACAAAAAGCCTGAGAAGGAGAAAGCAACTATAAACGATAAAAATATGGTTTTAGTATTCATTACCTGCAAAATTATTCCTTTATATGTTAAGAAACAGGGGTTTATTTGTTAAAATTCGGTTAAAGTACCTGTAGATATTCTTCTATAAATAAAGGGAAACTACAGATTAAAATCATTTTTGGGATTAAAAATATAAATTAAAAAGAAAAACAGGATAGATACTGCTAAAAAATATTGATAATAATGGTTTGCATTCTGAGATTTCACCAGTGTTTCTGATCCTGAAGACTTCTTATTAATAGCATCAATAATCCTGTCCGGAGCTTCATTGATATTATTACCATCAATATATGTTCCTCCCGTAGAACCAGCCATTTTACTTAGGGCTTCAGTCTGTCTCTTGGAAATAACAGTACTTCCGTTGACATCTGTTTTATACCCCATCAGCTGTCCGTCATTGTATACGGGAACCGGGGCTCCTTCATCTGTTCCTATTCCTACAGAGGTAATGGTTATTCCTTCTTTATTAGCAAGCCTTATGGCGGCATTATCATTCCCTTCATTATCCTCACCGTCACTCAGTAGTATAATTTTTCGCGATCCTTTGCTTACATTTTTAAATTTCTCCGTGGCAGCCTGCATTCCTTTCAGGAAATCTGTCCCCTGAATCTTCATAGAATTGGTTTCAATGGCACCAATATAGGTTTCAGCAGAATTATAATCTGTTGTTAAAGGCATGATTGATATGGCCTGCCCGGCAAAAATGACAATCCCGATCTTATCGTTCTTCATTTTCGACATCGTCTGTATCATTAGGTTTTTAGCTTCTGTAAGACGGCTCGGCTCAATATCTTCAGCATTCATAGAGTTGGAAACATCCAGCATAAAAATTACATTATTTAATCTCTGATTGCTTTTCACCTCTTCTGAACCATTCAGAAGATCAATGATCGAGAATATCAGGAATAATGTACCCAATAGATATAATGCAGGAAAAAACCTTGTAAATCCTGAATTCTTCTCAAATAAATTATCATGAAACTGACTGGCAGCAAAAACATCCCTCTTTTTCTTTCTCCATTTTAAAAAACGGACCAAAAAGACAGCTAACAGCGGCAGTAACAACAGTAAAAATAGATACCAGTAATTTCCTAAAGACCAACTCATCAGCTTAAAATTTTATAAAACACCCATCTCAATAATGCATCCAGCACCAACATACCCAAGGCTACCCATAAAAAGATTTTGAAATATTCCTCATAATTGTACAGCTTTGACACTTTTACATCAGATTTTTCCAATTGATTGATCTCATCATATACTTCTTCAAGACTACTGTTAGAAGTAGCCCTGAAGTATTTCCCTCCTGTAGTCTGAGCAATTTCTCTCAGTGTATTTTCATCAATAGTCACCTCAGCTTCCGTAAAAATAAGGTCTCCGAAAAAATCCACAGCTGTTGGCATCAGTGCATAACCATTTGTACCAATCCCAATGGTGTACACCTTTATATCATTATTTTTGGCCAGTTCTGCAGCAAGTTGTGGCGGAATCGCATTTTCAATATTGCTTACCCCATCCGTCATTAAAATAATGACCTTACTTTTGGCTTTACTTTTAATTAAATGGTTCACTGCAACGGAAAGACCTTCTCCTATGGCTGTTCCCGGTTCAAGACCGTTAGAGTTAAGGTTTTTGATCTCATCAATCACCACCTGATGGTCTGAGGTAACAGGAACTTTGGTAAATGCTTCTGCGGCATAGGCTACTACTCCAATCCTGTCATTCGGACGTTTCTGAACAAATTTAACGGCAATATCTTTAAGGGCAGTAATACGGTCGGGATTTAAATCTTTTGCCAGCATACTGAGTGAAACATCAATAGACAGCATAATATCTACTCCCTTGGTATCATCCCTGTCCTGTGAAACGGTAAAAGTCCTTGGTCTTGCCATGGCAATAATAAGCGCCGACAGAATAATGTACTTTGATATTTTTAATAAGAAAAGAACTCCTTGTATTCCACCGCTCGTTCCCATATTTTTGATGGTAGGAACTTTTATGCCTTTTCTTTTCTTTTTACCCGCATCTTTTATCAAAAGAGGAATAAACAGCAAAAAAAGCAGCAAAAACCACGGACTGTAAAACTCAAAATTAAACATCTTTTCTTAAGTTTTCGAATTCTAAATCTTTGGATGATCTTTTCACAAAGTCTCTTATATCTGCAAAGTCTTTCTCCATCGTAGCCTGATCCGGGAAAGTTTTGGCAAATTTCACCAAATCTCCTCTCAGGAATACTTCTTCTACAATTTTCTCATTATCCTGAGAAATGGTATTGTTCTTTTTCATAACATCAATAAGATCATCAGTCAAAAGAACATCTGCCGGAAGATGGTATTGTTTGGTAATAAAATTCCTTGATATTTCGATTAACTCCACATAAAATGAACGGAAGTTTCCTCCTTCAATATATTTTTTCTTTTTAAGAGAATCTAATTCCTTCAGGGTTTGGTTCGTAGCTACCACGGGAGCGTTTTTCGCTTTTCGGCCCCATTTTACAATCATGATAATCGCAATAATGAGAGCAATAGCAGCCAATGCTGCCAGAATATAAAACTTGTACAATTCCCAATAATCTTTAGCCTCCAGCTTCACCTCTTTATTTTTCATGATGTCATTAATCTGATCAGCTTTCTGGGCTGTATTGATGACATCTATTTCGTAAGGAATTGTTTTAAGAATTTTATCTCCTACTTTGAACTCCAGTTCAGGAATGGTAAACTTCCCTTCTTCAAAAACCGCAAACTCTATTTTTCTTTCGTATGAATTGGCATTCTGGCCAATACTGTCTTTGGTTTCTTCAAAGTGAAAGGGCAGCAATTCATTTTTTGCTGCAGAATTTACCTGCTCGTCATGGAGGTTGTCAATCTTTATAATAAGGTGATTGGTTTCTCCCAGAGCAATGGTTTTCTTCTCTACATTAGAAGATAATATCTGTGAAAAAGCATTTGCACAGATTAGAAAAGATAGTATTAAAAGTATTTTTTTCAATGTTAAATAATAATAAAGGCTAAGCCTGATGTTCTATTGACGGGCAAAACCCGGGGTTATTTTTTCTGAAAATAATTATACAACAGTTTTGAATAATCTGAACCGGTATTTACATTCATAAAACTGGCTGAACTGTTGGAAAAATCATCCTCCAAAGCTCTTAATTTTTGTTTCTGAGCTTCTGCAAAGGTATACCTCCATCTTGCACTGGAAGTATTGGCCCATATTTCTTTTCCTGTTTCTGCATCATATAATAATGTGTAGCCTACATCGGGAATTTCATTGTCTTTTTCATCATATATCCTCAGTCCTAACAGCTGATGTTTCTTGGAGGCGACTCTCAACATTTTGGAATCATATTCATCCTGAAAATCTGAAAATAAAAACACAAGAGATTTTCTTTTAAAAATCCCCATCATATATTCAAGAGCTTTATCTATTTTAGATTCTGCAGGAACATAATCTGCAGTAAGAATATTGCTGATAATAGAAAGGATATGCTTCCTTCCTTTTTGAGGCGGAATGACCTTATATACTTTATCTGCAAACAGGATCAATCCCACTTTATCATTATTCCCTGCTGCTGAAAACCCAAGGCTGGCTGCTATTTCCGCAACATATTCTCTTTTCAGCTGATTCTTTGTTCCATAATCCATAGAGGCAGAAATATCTACCACAAGCATCATCGTCAGCTCCCTTTCTTCTTCCATTACCTTTACGAAAGGTTCACGGAAACGTGCCGTTTTATTCCAGTCGATTCTTCTGATCTCATCACCAAACTGGTAGGGACGGACTTCTGAAAAAGTCATCCCCTGCCCTTTAAAGGCGCTATGATATTGCCCCATCAAAGCAGCCTCCGTCTTTTTTCTGGTACGGATTTCTATCTGCTTTACTTTTTTTACAATATCTTTTATCTGCATAGAGGGTTTTTATGTTTAAAGTTGAAAGTTTTGGGGTTAAGATTTTCGGGATCCGGGACTTGAGTTTCGGGAGTTGAACCCTGTTTAAACTCTATCACTTTTCTAGTTCTTAAACTCAATAGATACATTCAACCATTCGTCGTCAAACTTTGGACTGTATTTTTTATAAAAATTAATGGCAGGTTCATTCCAATTTAATACCTGGAAAACCATTCCACTGTATGCATTTAATTTTCCATATTCCAATGTAGCATCAAACAGGAGTTTTCCAATCTGTTTTCCTCTCATTTTTTCTGTTACTACCAAATCCTCAAGATAGAGTCTTCTTCCTTTCCATGTTGAATATCGATCATAGTACAATGAGATCCCTACAATTTCACCATTCAATTCTGCAACGAAAGATCCCCAAACCGGAGATTTCCCAAAGCCATCATCAGTAAATTCATCCAGCGTTACGGTTACTTCATGTAATGCTTTTTCGTATTCTGCCAGTTCCTTAATCAACTCCAGCATGGAAGCACAATCTTCCTGAACTGCTTTTCTAATAATAACATCACTCATTATGGCGCCTGTATTTTTGCTAAAATCCTGTTAATGATCTCTTCTGTTGAAATCTCTTCGGCTTCGGCTTCAAACGTTAAGCCCATTCTGTGTCTCAGTACATCTTTAGCCAATGCCTTTACATCCTCAGGAATTACAAAAGCCCTTCCTTTTAAGAATGCGTACGCTCTTGAAGCAATCGCAAGGTTAATAGAAGCTCTTGGAGAAGCTCCGAAACTGATATAATTCTTAAGTTCAGAAAGTCCGTAATTTTCAGGATAACGGGTTGCAAAAACCATATCCAGAATATACTTTTCTATTTTTTCGTCCAAATAGATCTGGTTGATAATCTCTTTTGCATCAACAATATCCTGAAGTGAAATCACAGGATTTACAGTGGGTTGATGGGATGTAGAAACCATTCTCATTACCTTTCTTTCATCTTCGAAAGCAGGATAATCAATAGTACACTTTAGCATAAAACGGTCACTTTGTGCTTCCGGCAATAGATAAGTACCCTCTTGATCGATCGGGTTCTGAGTAGCCAGTACCAAAAATGGTTTTGGAAGCTTCATGGTTTCGTCACCAATAGTCACCTGCTTTTCCTGCATTACCTCTAAGAGTGCCGACTGTACTTTTGCAGGGGCACGGTTGATCTCATCCGCAAGAACAAAGTTCGCGAATACCGGACCTTTTTTTATAGAAAAGTCATTGTCTTTAATATTGTAAATCATGGTTCCCACAACGTCTGCCGGAAGCAAATCCGGTGTAAACTGAATTCTTGAGAACTCACCATGAACTGCATCTGCCAGGGTTTTGATGGCTAAGGTTTTTGCCAGTCCCGGAACTCCTTCCAACAGAACGTGACCATTTCCTAAAAGCCCTACCAACAGACGGTCTACCATGTATTCCTGTCCAATAATCACCTTGTTGATTTCCTGTCTCAGAAGAGAAAATAAGTAGTTTTTTTCTTTTACTTTTTCCGTCAACTGACGGATATCCTCGGCTTGATATGTATCTGACATAGCTTGATTTAAAATAAGTGGTAAATTTCTGATAAATACTTGCATTAATCAACATAATCAATGCCATATTTGAGTTAAAGTTTGTTAAATATTCCGGGTTTAACAACTTATTTTGAATTCAAAATAAATTTTATTGCGATAATTCTATTGACATATTTCAATCTTTCACACTATCATTCAATCTATTATAAAAGTGTTGTGACAAATAATTGCCACAACACTTTTATATCAATTTATACAATAGAGTTTATTTTAGATATTCTATCAGAATAAAAATTCAATAATTTACTATTCGTAAGCAATATCCGAAGATTCTATTTTTTTTATTTCTGGCTTGTTTAAAATAATGTCCTGAATGATCGTATTTATTTTTTTAAATCTTTTACCATTTGAACAAAACCATCCATCCTCTCTATTGTGTATATATTTTACGGAAAAATCATCTATAAAAAGTTCATCATATATTTTAGGATTAGTTCCCCATTTAGAACAATCAATTTCATGAGGAAAACGTTGAAATTGATTTTCAGAAAATGCCTTTAATATTTTCTCTCTTTCATTTTCTGTTAATTTCATTTCTATTTTGATGGTATCATCACTATATCTTCTTTCAAAAATATTAGTTTTTGAATGATAGCTGTCGGTTAAGCTTTCATAGCCAAATGAAGAACCCGGATTCATCTCTACTTTTCTATTACAAGAAAATAGAAATAACAAACAACAGATTGCCAGATACAATTTATATTTTACCACGATACCCCTTTTGCATAGAATTATAGTTTGGTAATATTTATTGTAAATGCACCCTCTGGCATATCTACAGAATCTTCGTAAGATCCTATATTGATGTAATACTCTGTTCCTGCGGTTGTTGTAATAGTCATTGTTTCAGCCGACCCTCCACCGCCATTATCCATTGTCCCCACACAAGCCAAACTATTACAAGTTCCGCTAAACACTCCTATTTTAGGATCAAAAGAAGCTGCCGAAGGTGTAGCCTTAATGGTATATTGACTCCCATCCCCTGTAAATTTAAACCATAAGCCATCATTCATTCCATCATTAGCACAGGCCAATATAAATCCGCCATTATTAGTAGAAGACATTCCATCAGCCTGTGTATAAGCATAAGGGAACGCAGAAACCTGCAATGCTCCGGAGCATGCATCATTTACGGGCACAGGAGGAATAGTTTTAAAAGTATAATCTGCGCAACCGGCAGATTCTCCGTTAGCAGAAACAGCTGTAACTTTTAAATAATAATTAGTATCATTATTAAGAACAACAGATGGAGAAAGGTTATAACTCACCCCATTCACTGTTTGATGGTTAATAACATCTGTCCCTCCAGGAGTAGTTCCTAAAGATACCCTATAAGAAGTAGCTCCCGTTACCGACTGCCAGCTAATATTAGGTGACAAAGAAACAAATTGAGCATTATTCGCTGGAGAAATCACAAAAGGACAACCTGGAGTAAGATTAGCATTCAAACCTGAAATTGTTACAGCAGATTTATAATCTACCCTTATCCCTCCCGGTGGAGATGCCGGATCAACAACAGCACGATCACCTTTGTAAACAAGAGTGGAATTCTGTAAGTACGGATACACACGGAAAGCTTCATCAAAATTATTAATGTCAATACTTGGCGAATTTTCTTTTGCAGCCACCACCAGATTATCCATATTATTATAAGCAAACGGCGTTGTAAAAACTACTTCAACCTTATTAGCATTTTTTGTTACCGTACCTGCAAAAACCTGAGTCAATTGAGCAGCAGGCACCCAATCTGTGCCAGAGGCAAAAGAGGCTTTTGGAGTATGCCCCAGATAAACAGTCCAATTGGACGAGTCATTAATAGTGGCAGAAGGATCAAGATAAAACGTAAGTCCTGTTATAGTTCCAGCAGCACTAGCATTCAGTTCCTGCTTGGGATATATCTGCTGAACATAAGAATAGGAAAAAAAACTACTTACTGGCGCAGTTCCTACACTTGTACTTCCGATATTGATATTGATCTGAGCATTAACAGTAAGCACTGCTAACAACAGAGATAAAAGTAAAATTCTTTTCATTATTAATAATATTACCATTGAATACAATGCTAATTTAACAATAAAATATTGATTCCTCTAATAAAAAAAAATATTCAATCATTTCTATTAATTAACATGAAGACTATCAGCATTAATTCTATTATTTAATTAAAATATTTAAACATTCAACAACAAAAACACTCTTAACCTAAAAACAAAATCAAATAATCATTATTTTTAATACCTATTTTAATATATTTACATTAAATATCAACGATATGTATAAAAGACTATTTTTTGCAAGTCTATTCCTTACAGGTCTATTCAAATCACAGACGACAACTATGACGAATCTGATTTCAGATGCGGTATACTATGACGGCTATGCTGCACCGGTTGCCAATCCGGTTCCTAACGGCCTTATCAGACTGGGAAATACCAGATACGCAAGAAAGCTTACCGATACTGAACTAGACTCTTTTAAAGCAAAAATTGCCATGAGAGTAACCATTGGTGCTTTATGTGATAATTACGATCGACTGGGAGAGGTATTTTTGGCATTGGTACCTAAGAATCAGCCTACTTATACTATGGATGATGCTGGGGTAAAAAGAATTGAAGCTGCCCGGTATATTACCCCGTTCATGAACAAAAACCGTTCACCAATAGAGATTCCTTACACCTATGATATCAGCAACCTCTACAGTGTATTTCATAATACAGAACTGCGTAATGCTTATGATATATATATGGAACTTGATGTCTTTGGCGTCCCTTATGCTGCACAAACACAGGTTGCAGGATGCTCAGGCAGAATTGATGTTTTTTCAGGAAATCTAACGTTCTTTTCAACAGATGTAGGAGCTACTCCTACAGATTATAATACTCTTGTTCCTATATTAAGCTATAACAGACTCAACAACTATAATAGTACTGATGCTCCGGGGGAAACCGTAAGACTTGTCACCTTCAACCTTCCTACCGCAGTTAACAATGCTAATTTTGTTGTCATCACTACCCCTCACGGCGCGAATGCAGGAGGAGAAGAATATATAAGAAGACAAAATTATACTTATATAGATGATGTCCAGATGCTGACTTATACTCCAGGAGGAATATCCTGCGAGCCTTACAGAGTATACAATACACAAGGTAATGGAATTTATGGAACCGTCCCAAAATCTTTTGATGACTGGACCTCATGGAACAACTGGTGCCCAGGAAACTCAGTTCCTATCCGTGGATTCACTATGGCTAACATAACTGCCGGAAATCACACATTAAAACATACAGTTCCTACTGCCGTTTTTAATGGACAACAGGGAGACGTATACTTGTCAGTTTATATGCAAGGTAAAAGCAATGCTTCTTTAAATGTAAAGGACATAAAAACCATTGATGTAAACATTTATCCCAACCCCACCACTGATTTTGTCAATATAAAAACAAAAGAAGATGTAGTATCCATGACGTTGTTCAGTATGGATGGAAGAAAACTAACCGAAGTTTACAAAGAAAACAGAATCAACCTTTCATCCTATAGCACCGGAGTTTATTTTTTAAATATTGTTCTGAAAGACGGAACTACTTTTAAACATAAAATCATTAAAAAATAATCAATTTTAATTGGCAAAAAAGAGCCTATTTTCCTTACAATCTTTTTGCAAAAAGATAAAATAACTCATAAAAAACAGTTAATAAAATAATAAAAAACTCTCCTTTGACAAAAATCATCGGAGAGTTTTTGGCTTCATAAAAATTGATAAATATCTAAAAAGGAGAAGTTAAAATTTCTAAAACCCATCACGATCCCGTCAAATTTCCACGCAAAAAGAAAATAATAAATAATGTATTTTTTGGGTCTCATGGAACTTTTACTTTAATCCTTTACCCAAAAAATTGTCATTTTCAGTTTATTAAACTATTTTTGGTGATTAAAATTTCTGCAAAATGAATTATCATTTTCAAGCACACAGACAGGTAAGAAGAAACCTTTTAGATATCCTGCAGAACACTTCCCATGAGGACCTTCTGCTGATTCCTGATGGTTTCAACAATAATATTTACTGGAATATTGCCCACACGGTTGCTACTCAGCAGCTTTTGCATTATTACTTAAGCGGGAATCCTTTCCGTATTGATAAATATTGGGTTGAAACGTACAAAAAAGGAACGTTACCTAACTTAAATGTTCAAAAATCCGAGGTTGAAGATCTGGAGTTTTTATTAACCGAAACCTCTAAGATATTAATGAAGGATTATGACAGCGATTTCTTTTCAGACTATACGCCTTACACCACAAGTTTTGGAATGGATCTGAAAAGCATTCAGGATGCCATTATCTTTAATAATATGCATGAAAGCCTGCATTATGGTTATGTTATGGCGCAGAAAAGAGCAATTTTAGGAGAAAAGTACTAAATGTTTAAAGTTTACAGTTCATAGTTTAAGGTTATGGGAACCATTAAAAGATTTGAGTACCTAGAGATCTGGAAGTTGTCGCGAGAACTTTGCAAAGAGGTTTATCATATCGTTGAATCTACTCATCTTAAAAATAATTTTAAACTTTGCAGCCAGATTGATGGCTCTTCAGGTTCCATTATGGATAATATAGCAGAGGGATTTGAGAGAAACGGAAATAGAGAATTTATTCAATTTCTTTCAATTGCAAAGGCTTCCTGCGGAGAAACAAGATCACAGTTATATCGGGTCTATGACAGAAATTTTATTTCACAGGGAAAGTTCGAAACTTTAATTGAAGTAACGGAAACATTCAGTAAAAAGATTAATTCTTTTATAAAATATTTAAATACAACAGATTTAAAGGGAACAAAGTATAAACCTTAAACTCAAAACATTGAACTTTAAACAATGACTTTGAACCCTAACATAAAATTATAAACAAATCAATGAAAGACGATTTTATTTTCGGGCTGCGTCCCGTGATTGAAGCAATTGAAGCGGGAAAAACGATTGACAAGATCTTTGTGCAAAATGCACTTCAGGGTCCTATTTATGCTGAACTAAAAGCGATTTTAGCGAAAAATAAAATCCGTCCCAATTATGTTCCGGTTGAAAAACTGAACCGTTTTACAAGAAAAAACCACCAAGGTGTAGTTGCTTTTATTTCAGATGTTCCATTTCATAAGGTGGAGGATCTTATTCCACAATTATTTGAGGAAGGTAAAACTCCTTTCCTGTTAATTTTGGATAGACTTACAGATGTAAGAAACTTTGGAGCCATCTGCAGAACGGCAGAATGTGTGGGTATAGATGCTGTCATTATTCCTGAAAAAGGAGCAGCTCCTATCAATTCTGATGCGATTAAAACTTCTGCAGGCGCTATTTATAATATTAAAATCTGTAAGGAAAACAATCTTGCTCATGCAGTAGATTTCCTTCAGCAGAGTGGAATTACTGTATTTTCTGCTTCTGAAAAAGCTCAGAAATTAATCTATGATGTAGACTTCACAGAACCATGCGCTATTGTTATGGGAAATGAGGAAACAGGAATTTCTAAAGAAGTATTACATCATTCTGATGAAAAAATAAAACTTCCTATTGAAGGAAAAACTCAATCTCTGAATGTTTCCGTAGCATGTGGAGCCATTTTGTATGAAGCGGTGAGACAGAAGAGATTGAAAATAAATTAATTCGATAACACAACACTTAAAAAATCAGAAAATGAAAAACATAGCAGCAATAGCGCTATTATCATCTATAGCTCTTGTGTCTTGTAAAAAAGAAACAGCAAAAATCACGAAAGTAGATCCTAAAACAGGAAAAACAGTAACGGTAGAAGTTCCTGCGGATTCTGTAGCGAAAGTTGCAGAAAATCCGGCTATCAGAGATTCTGCTGGAATCGTTATTCAGACTTTCAAACTTGAAAAAGGGAAAACTTATCCTCTTACTACTTATCAGAGAGATGTAAAAACAATGACGGATCCTCAGGGGAAATCTATCACTGCGACTTCAGAATCTACAGATGAAATGAACTTCGTAGTAAACGATATCAAAGGGAATGTGTATGACATGACTCTTAACCTGGTTTCCAAAAGAAGTTCTCAGTCTGCACAAGGTAAAACAGTAGTAGTAGACACTAAACAGCCTCTTCCTAAAGAAGATGATCTTAAAATGATCTGGAATATCAACAAAGCGCTTACCAGCAACAAACTTGATATGAAAATGGATACCAAAGGAAATGTTATTTCTATTACAGGTTTTGATGCTGTTTATACAAAAGTTACAGCAGCTATAGGAACTCTTATTAAGGATGCTAATGAAAGAGCAAGCGTTGTAGCAAGTCTTAAACAGTCTTTTAATGAGAAAGTATTGAAAGATCAGTTTAGCAAAAATCTTTCTATCATTCCTAAAAAAGGGATTAAAATAGGAGAAAAATGGACAACTTCTGAAAACGCTGATCCAAACGGAACCATCAAGGTGACTTCAAACTATGTTTTAAAAAGCTTAGGAAACGGAACTGCTGAAATTGCTGTAACCGGAGGTATTCCTAAGAAAACTGAAAAGAAAGCTCAGGGACCTATTACCCACAGCATGAGCAGTGAACTTGCTCAGAACGGAACTATCAAATTTGATGAAAACACAGGATGGATCACCAACCAGAACATCAATGTAAAAACGACACAGATCGAAAGCATTTCAGATGGAAAACAATCTCAATCTATGAAGAGCGTTTCCAATTCTTCTGTAATGGTAAACCCTTCTGTAAAATAATTAAAGCTTAAAAGAGTAAGAGTCAATATTTGATTCTTACTCTTTAAACCTTAAATCAATTTATTATGAAGTACATTCTTGAGTTAGTACTGTCTGCCATTATTATTTTCTTTGTCTGGAATATTCTGAAAAGAATTTTCTTTAAGACATTTTACAGCTACAGGTTCAATAACCAACAGCATAATAATTCAAGAGAGGATATCCACAACTCGAATAAGAATAACAAAAAAGACCTTAAATGGGATGCGGAAACCGTAGACTATGAAGAGGTAAAAGAGAGTAATGACAAAAGGTAAAAAATCCAAGAAATAAAAGATAATAACCAGCATGGCAAAAAACAAAAACTTAATTTATATTGCAGTTTCATTAGTAGTATTTATAGTTTTAGCATTTTTATATTCCACTCCTGTATTTTCAGGAAAACAGCTTTTCCAGCATGATATTGTGCAATACAGAGGGGGAGCAAAAGAACTTCTAGACTATAGAGCTAACACAGGAAATGAAACCTATTGGAGTGACTCCATGTTCGGGGGAATGCCGACTTATCAGATGGGTAGCCAGTTTAAGGGCGATATCATCAAGAAAATCGACAGCAATCTGAACTTCCTGCCAAGACCGGTCAATTATCTCTTCCTGCTTTTTGCAGGTTTTTTCCTTTTGGGAATGGTAGTGGTCAGAAACTGGAAATATGCCTTACTGGGCGCAACCTTTTTCGGGCTTTCCACTTATTTCTATATCATTATTGCTGCGGGACACAATGGAAAGGTAAATACCATTGAGTATTTCGCACCGCTTTTAGCCGGTATTTTACTGGTTTACATCCGAAAACAATACATCTGGGGATTCATTGTTACGACCCTTTTTATGGGACTTCAGATTGCAGCGAACCACCCGCAGATGACCTATTATCTGTTTCTGGCTTTAGGATTTTTATTCCTTTCTGAATTAATCAGAGCGATCCAGAAAAAGACTCCGATGAAACATTTCCTTATTTCTTCAGGAATCATCGCAGCCTCTTGTGTTATTGGAGTTGGAATGAATTCCCAAAGAATCATGGCCAATTCTGAATATGTAAAGGAAACTGTTCGTGGAAAACAGATCTTAACCAATGACAGCCATACTTCAGGAAAATCCGGAATGGATAAAGAAAGTATGCTGATGTGGAGCTACGGGCAACTGGAAACTTTAAACCTTTTCATTCCAAGATTAATGGGTGGCGGAAGCCAGGAACCGGAAGCTAAGGAAATGATGAACAAGGTACAGGAGCTTGTTCAGGAAAATGTAGGTTCGCAGGCTGAAATGGACAGAATTTCGAAAGGTTTCAGCGGAATGACCTATTGGGGAGATCAACCGGGAACTTCAGGACCAGCATACCAGGGAGCTATCGTATGTTTCCTTGCGCTATTAGGGTTCTTCTTTGCATCAAAAAAATACCGTTATTGGATCTTAGGAGCTTCTATTCTGACCATTTTATTGGCCTGGGGAAGCAACTTTATGCCTTTATCCGATTTCTTTATTGATTATGTTCCGTTTTACAATAAATTCAGAGCACCTTCTTCTATCCTTGTGGTAGTAGAGTTGCTATTCCCTTTAATTGCTATTTTAGGATTATACAGATTCTTCACAGATGAAAAGCTGACAGAGGAATACAAACAGAAAATTCTGATGTATGTAAGTGGTGGGACTTTAGGGTTACTGTTAGTTCTTTTACTATTCGGTAAATCATTGCTAGGGTTTTCTACTGCGGGTGAGAAGACTTACTTCCCTCCTTTCTTGTTGGATTATTTAGTGGATGAAAGATATAAGTTATTTAAAGCAGATGCTGTAAAAGCATTTATCTATGTAGCAATTGCTGCTGCTGCTTTATTCTTTAGCCTGAAGAAAAAACTTAGTCCTAATATTGCTTTGGCAGTGATTGGTATAGTAAGTTTATTTGATCTGTGGACGGTTAACAAACGTTATTTAAATGACGAAAACTATGTAGACAAAATCTTTGCAGAAAACCCTTTCCAGACAGAAAGCTCAGATCTATTAGTAGAAAAGACACAAGGAAATCCAAACCTTGAATCTATTTTATCTACTGTAAATATTAATAAGGCTTTAGAGACTATCGCGGATAAAGACAAGGCACATTATAGAATTTACAACCAAACTCTAGGGGTTACCAGTGAGACCAACACCTCTTACTTTAAAGCTTCTATCGGAGGTTATCATGCTGTAAAGCTAAGAAGATATGATGATGTATTGAATGCTTATATCAACAATATCGACAGTGTGAGAACTCCTAAAATCCTTAACTTACTGAATGCAAAATATATGGTTTTCGGAGGTCCGGATCAGCCTCAGGTTGTTCCTAATCCTAAAGCCAACGGAAATGCATGGTTTGTAAGTGATCTTAAGTTTGTAGATACACCTAACGAAGAAATTAAATCTATCGGGGAAATCGACAACAAAAAAACAGCTGTCATTGCAGCTTCTGACAAGGCTTATTTCAGTAATAAACCAGTTCAGGCTGACTCTACGGCATTTATCAATTTAACGACCTACCAACCTAACGAGATAGAATTTAAATCGCAGTCTAAAACGCCTCAGTTGGCTGTTTTCTCTGAAGTCTATTATCCTCACGGATGGAAGGTTCTTGTCGATGAAAAAGAGGTTCCTTATATCAAAGCTGATTATTTGCTTCGTGCGGTACACGTTCCTGCAGGAAATCACCACATCAGAATGGTATTTGAACCGGAAGTGATTGAAAAAGGAAAATGGATCTCACTTTTAAGTTTCGGATTATTTATTGCATTGGCTGCCTTTGGAATTTTCTGGATGAATAAGAACAAGAAAAAAGAAGCTTTAGCTGAACCGAGTGCCTAATGTAAACATTGTACTGTGTCATTCTGAATGGAGCATAGCGCAATGAAGAATCTCAAGTCAAAATGAAAACATTAGGAACACATAATTACTATGTTTATATACTAACCAATAAAGTAAAAACAGTATTGTATACGGGTGTTACCAATGATTTGAAAAACAGATTATATTGGCATCAACATCCAGAAGCTATTGATAAGAGTTTCACATCAAAATATAAATGCTTTTATTTAATCTATTTTGAGCATTTTGATGTTATTGAAACCGCAATAGCAAGAGAAAAACAAATAAAAGGCTGGACTCGAGAAAAAAAAGAAAACTTAATTACAGAATTCAATTCTGATTGGAAATTTCTGAATGAAGAGGTAGAATGAGATTCTTCACTACGCTACGCTTCGTTCAGAATGACAAATGAATGACAAACGTCTGATTTACCCAAGAAATGGAACAAAAGAAAATATTAATTATCACCTATTACTGGCCTCCTGCGGGAGGCCCTGGTGTTCAAAGGTGGCTGAAATTTGCTAAATATCTGCCGGATTTTGGATGGAAACCGGTGATCTATACTCCAGAGAACCCAAGCTATCCATTGATGGATGAAACACTGATGAAGGATGTTCCTGAAAATATTGAAATCGTTAGAACCAAGATCTGGGAGCCTTATCAGCTTGCTGAAAAGCTTAATAAAAGCAATAAAAAATTCAAGGCTGGACAATTTGATGTAGGAAAAAATCAAAGCTGGAAATCCAAGCTTTCTATTTGGGTAAGAGGGAATTTTTTCATTCCTGATGCCAGAGTTTTCTGGGTAAAACCCTCTATTACATTTCTGGAAAAATATTTACAGGAAAATAAGATTGATACCATTGTAACTTCTGGCCCGCCCCACTCCCTTCATCTGATTGGATTAGGCTTAAAAGATCAATTTCCCAACCTTAAATGGATTGCTGATTTCCGCGATCCATGGACAGAAATTTCCTATTATAAACACCTGAAGCTTACCAAGAGTTCAGATAAAAAACACCGTCAACTGGAAAGTGCTGTGTTTAAAAATGCCGACATTACCCTGGCAACAAGTTATACGGATGCCGACAATTTCAGAAAAGCCGGAGCCAATGCGGTTTGTATTACGAATGGTTTTGACGAAAGTGATTCAAAAGAAAATACAGCACAGCAAAAAGAGTCCAATACAACTTTTGTATTAAGTTATATCGGAGTTCTGGAACAACTTAGAAATCCGGAAAATCTTTGGAAAGCACTGGATGAACTGGTAAAGGAAAATGAAGAATTTGCAAAGTATTTCAGCTTAAAATTTGTAGGCAGAATCGATGATAAGATTCTGAATACCCTAGAAAATTCAAATCTGAAAAATCATATTTTGAACTTGGGTTATCTTTCACATGGCAAAGCGGTGGAAGAAATGCAGACTTCAGAAATATTGCTGATTACCAATTTTCCGAACGAATCTTCAAAAGGAATTATTCCCGGAAAAATATTTGAGTACCTGGCCTCCGGAAAACAAATCCTTTCATTTGGCCCCAATCAGGCTGATGTTGCCAGAATACTGGAGGAAACCCATGCAGGGAAACATTTCAGCTATAATGATTCCGAAACCGTAAAAAGATTCATCCTTGAAAAGTTTGAACTTTGGAAAAACGGGAATCTTTCTGAAAACACACAACATATTGACCAGTTTTCCAGAAAAAACCTCACCCAACAACTGGTCGAAATTTTATAAAGAAGCATCAGTAATTTTCAAACTACAAAAGCCACAAAAGTGTTTAAAATAAAACTTTTGTGGCTTTTGTGATTAAACTAGAAAGTAGCTAATCTTTTTTACCCTTCTTAAATTGTCCATTGGTCATTCACCACGGCAATCAGATAGTATTCTCCCTGGAACTCTTCAAATACAAAACGAAGGGTCTTCCAGTCCATTTCACCATTCTTTTCAGTTCCTTTGATATAGTTTTCTGTAAAATCTTTCTTAGGGTAGATTTTTTCAAGGTTATTCAGAGAGTTTCCGCCACCAATAAATTTGTTCAAAGAATACTGAGATGCAGTAAAATCTGCAGCAAAAACCCATTTTCCAAGATAGTCATTAATTGTTGCTTTATAAGGATCTCCGGAACCATCCTTTGCCCCCCAGGTAAATAATGTTTTTGTAGGTTGGTATTTTTCAAACTCTTCTTTAGAGAAATGTTTATCTCCTTTGGGATCTACAAAAGCATACATGGAGAAACTAATTCCCTTTTCGGGATGAATTAATGAAGCAAATGTTTTATAATCCTTAGCTTTCAAGGCTTGTAAAACCTCATCATTAACCTTTTTAATATTACCTTCTTTCTTTACTTTTTCTTTAGCAATTGTTGCACTATCCAATGGTGTTACACGGGTAATGGTATCAGTTTCACTGGGAACCGGCTTTCCTGCTTCTTTCTTACAGGCTACCACCAGGCTCAGCATAAGTATTGAAACGAATAGTTTTTTCATATCTTTTAGTTTTGTAATAGATAGAAAAACACCAAAACTGATGCCAATGCGGGGGATTCGGGGTGTAGAATTCGTAATACGGTGGTCAGTGATGCGATGTTTTAAAGTGTAAGATTCCAAGTTAGTATTCTTTCAATAGTTTTATCCTTCCTATTTTATTCTTCAGGGCTGCTTATCAGTAATCTTCTCTGTTTCAATGAAGGCTTTTTCCCAATTACATTGTACCTTTGGGATATGGAAATTTTGGATATTCTCATTATAGGAGCAGGGCCTATTGGTATCAACTGTGCCATTGAAGCCCAGAAAAACAACTTGAATTATTTAATCATAGAAAAAGGAACCATTGTCAACTCATTATACAATTATCCTTTATATATGCGGTTCTTTTCTACCGCTGAGAAACTGGAAATTGATGGAACTCCCTTTATTTCCACCGCTCCCAAACCGGGAAGGCAGGATGCTTTGGAATATTACCAGGGAATTGCCCGGCAAAAGAATCTGAATATTCACCTTTATGAAAAAGTGTTGAACGTATCCAAAACCCTTGATATATTTGATATCGAAACAACAAAAGGAAATTATAAAGCTAGAAATGTCGTGATTGCCACAGGATTTTATGATATTCCGAACCTTATGAATATTCCGGGTGAGGAACTTCCGAAGGTGAAGCATTATTATACCGAACCTTATCCGTATGCAAGGCAGAAAGTGGTAGTGATAGGATCAAGCAATTCCGCGGTGGATGCTGCTCTGGAAACGTATAGAAAAGGAGCTGAAGTGACTATGATTATCCGTCATTCAGAGATTTCAAAAAGTGTGAAATATTGGGTAAAACCGGATATTGAAAACAGAATTTCAGAAGGAAGTATTAAAGCGTATTTTAATGCTGAAATGATGGAGGTAAAAGAAAATTTTGTGATTTTCAAGGATGAAAAAAACCAAATTCATGAGATTGAAAATGATTTTGTTCTGGCCATGACAGGCTACCTTCCTGATTTTGAATTTTTGAAAAATTCCGGAATTGACCTGAATGGGGATTGCCTGAATCCGTTTTATAATCCTGAAACTATGGAAACTAATATTCCTGATCTATATCTTGCAGGAGTCGTTTGTGGTGGAAAGGATACACATCTTTGGTTCATCGAAAATTCAAGGATTCATGCCCATATGATTGTTAATTCTATTTTATCTAAATCTTCTGTAAATAAATCATAGCTTTTGCAGTTAAAAAAATAGAAAGTATAAATAATAACCCCTGATTAAGTAATATGTAATCAGGGGTTATCTTATTTCTTCTCATTAATTTTCTTTTAAAACTAAATCCTCCTCCACTTTCTTCTTATCTTTAAGCATCCAGGGAATAACAAAATAAAGAGCTATTGCAATTCCCATGGCCAATACTCCAGTTCCAATCCATAAAGTGTTAAAGCCTAATTTATCCGCAATCAGAGTTCCTATATAAGGTGTAATGATAAATGCTATGGAAAATGACATCCCGTTCAGTCCCATATATGCTCCTTTATTATTCGCTCCGGATCGTAATGCAGTAATGGTTGACATAAAAGGTAACGTCCAGATTTCTCCAATACACAGCAGTGTCATAGATACCAATAAGGTAATCATGCTATAGTCGAAAGCCAGCATCGCATAGGAAAACCCACAAATGAGAGTACCAATCAGCATGGTAAACGCTAAGGTGAAATACTTTTCTGCGATCTGTACCAATCCCATTTCCAACAGAACGATCAGGAATCCGCTATACCCAAGAATATATCCAATATTCTGTTGACTGAGATGGGCAGTATCTTTATAAAAAATCGTCAACGTACTGAATAGCTGGAAGAAACAAACAGAGAATAACATACAAAGTATACAGTAAATCAAAAACTTATTATCTCGATAAGGCGAATTTTCTTTTTTAATAACTATTGCTTCCTTTACTTTTTTTGCTTCCTGTTTAGCCAATTTTGCACGGCCTTTAAAGAACCAAATATACATCAGTCCAGCCAATAAGGCAGCCAGCGCATTACTGTAAAACAGGAATTCATAGGAAATAGCAGACAGAATTCCTCCCAGTGCAGGACCTATGGAAAATCCTAAATTAACGGCCATACGGTTCAGAGAAAAAGCTCTTGTTATATTTTCCGGTTTCGCATATTTGGTAATCGCTACGGAGTTTGCCGGGCGAAACGTTTCGCTTACAATACTCTGAGCAAGAATAATTCCAGCCAACCCAGCTTCTGTCTCAAATAAAGGAATCATACAAAACAAAGGTACACTGAGCAGTAAACTCAAACTCTGTACCCTATATTCACCAATTTTATCGGTGACCATTCCACCCAGCCATGAACCAATAACCGAACCGATTCCAAAAAAACTCAGGACAATCCCTGAATTCTCAATGCTAAAATGTAAATGATCTGTCATATAAACTCCCAAAAATGGAAGTACCATAGAACCTGCCCTGTTGATGAGCATTACCAACGCCAGCATCCAACTCTCCTGCGAGAGTCCTTTGAAAGAACTCGTGTATATGTTTATTAGTTTCACAATAATATGTTGGGGGGAAAATTTGAAAGTGCAAAGTTAGGTAAAAATCACTGCAACACCCTTTATTTTAAGCCTTTTTTACGAATAACATTTATAAGAATAAACAATCAACTGTATCCGGATAAAAACGAATATTTTCGATATATAAGATTTAAAATCATTTATAAAATTCGTAAATTGCAGTAACAACAGGTTTTTTAACCTTAAATTTCATTGAACACCTATAAAAAATCAACCAACAGTAAGAATGGTAACCTACGAAAACTTACACGATACGCTGTCTTTTTATAGTATTGACTGCCGCGAATCCTACTACATATCCTCCGGAAAACCCATTTTTGAATTCCCAAAAACTTCTTTCAGAATGGATTATTATGCGCTTTGTATCTGTACTGCGGGAGAAATAAGTGTTGAAATAGATCATCATCAGTATAAAGCAGATGCACACAGTATTCTGGTGGCTGCTCCGTCTACGATTGTAAAATTTCTGAAAACCAGTCAGGATTTCAGAATGAAACTATTATTCTTCGATAAGAATTTTCTGATCAAAAATATCTCTAACCCTTTTATCATTGAGAAAATGAACCTGTTCTCCAAAGGTTCCTACAGTATTGTAAAAACCACTCCTAAAAATGCTTTGGTATTACAAGATCTTTTGGATTACCTCAAAAAGAAATCCAGAAAACAGGGAAAATTTACTGAAGAAATTGTTCGTACCATTATTTTCAATCTTCTGCTGGAAACCGCCGAAATCCTGGAAACGAAACATACGACAGCTTCTGATAAGGAAGAAGGAAAAAAAGATCTGTTCCTTAAATTCAGTCAACTGATCCGGGAAAATATCAGACAACACAGAACGGTTCAATTCTATGCCGATCAGCTTTGTGTTTCCAATAAATACCTTATCGAGGTCATCAAAAAAGCCAGTGGAAAGACTCCGCATGAAGTTATTGACGAAGCCTTATTGAAAGAAGCTTATGTCATGCTGGGAAATCCGGATCTGACAATTTCAGAAATAGCTTTTGAACTTCAGTTCAATTCCACCTCTGCCTTTGGTCGTTTTTTCAAAAAACATACATCCTTTGCTCCTTCTGAGTACAGAATAACGGAAAATATCCAGTCCTAGGAATTTCGGGATACTAATTCTGACATTAGGGATATACATCGCATTTTGAATAGGGGTACCTTTATCATGTTCATTAAAAACAAAAACAAAATGAGTACGATCAATTCAAAATTCGACAACGTTTTAAATACCTCTGATCAGTTTGGGAAAGTAAATCACGAACCGGATTCAAGCAAAGAAGTTCAGATTAACACTCCTGAAAAGACCATGCCTTTTTCAGACCAGATCGGAAACTATCAAAGAAATAAAGGGATTCCTTTACAATCCTACGAAAACAGCAAAATTTATATTGTCGGAAGCGGAATTGCAGGGATGTCTGCAGCATACTATTTCATCCGTGACGGCCATGTTCCGGGTAAAAACATCATTTTCCTGGACCAGCTTGCTATAGAAGGCGGTTCATTAGATGGAGCCGGGAATCCAAAAGATGGTTATATCATCCGCGGAGGACGTGAAATGGATATGACTTATGAAAATCTATGGGATATATTCCAGGATATTCCTGCTTTGGAATTGCCTGCACCTTACAGTGTCCTGGATGAATACCGTCTCATCAATGATAATGACCCCAACTATTCAAAAGCAAGATTAATTCATAACCAGGGACAAATTCAGGATTTCAGCAAATTCGGATTGGAGAAAAAAGATCAATTGGCTATTGTCAAACTTTTATTAAAGAAAAAAGAGGAGCTTGATGATCTCAGCATTGAAGATTATTTCTCAGAATCATTCCTGAACAGTAATTTCTGGTTCTTCTGGCGTTCAATGTTTGCCTTTGAAAACTGGCACAGCTTACTGGAACTGAAGCTGTATATGCACAGATTCCTCCACGCTATTGATGGAATGAAAGACTTTTCATGCCTTGTATTCCCTAAATACAACCAGTATGATACCTTTGTTACTCCTCTAAAGAACTTCCTGGTAGAAAAAGGAGTACAAATCCAGTTCGATACTTTGGTAAAAGATCTTGATGTTCATATTAATACGGAAGGAAAAACAGTAGAAGGCATTATTACTGAACAAAATGGAGAAGAAGTAAGAATACCCATCGGAAAAGATGATTACGTAATTGTAACTACCGGATCTATGACGGAAAGTACTTTCTACGGAGATAACAATACAGTACCGGAAGTCACCATAGACAACAGCAGTGCCGGACAAAGTGCCGGATGGAAATTATGGAAAAATCTTGCCGCCAAATCTGAGGTCTTCGGGAAACCTGAAAAATTCTGTAGCCATATTGAAAAGTCTTCGTGGGAATCTGCAACATTAACGTGCCGTCCTTCTGCATTTACAGAAAAATTAAAAGAATTATGTGTGAATGATCCTTATTCCGGAAAAACAGCTACTGGAGGTATTATTACAATTACAGATTCTAACTGGGTAATGAGTTTTACCTGCAACAGACAGCCACACTACCCGACCCAGCCGGATGATATCCTAGTAGTATGGGTATATGCCTTATTGATGGATAAAGAAGGAAATTACATCAAAAAAACAATGCCAGAATGTACTGGAAATGAAATTCTTGCTGAATTATGCCATCACCTCGGAATGACAGATCAGCTTGATAATGTGATTGAAAATACAATTGTCCGTACTGCATTTATGCCTTATATTACCTCTATGTTTATGCCTAGAGCTCAGGGAGACCGTCCAAGAGTAGTTCCTGAAGGCTGTACTAATTTAGGTTTGGTTGGGCAATTTGTAGAAACTAACAATGATGTTGTGTTCACTATGGAAAGTTCTGTAAGAACAGCCAGAATAGCGGTATATAATCTTCTTAACCTCAACAAGCAGGTTCCAGATATTAACCCGTTACAGTATGATATCCGACATTTATTAAAAGCGACTCAGGCATTAAATGACTATAAACCGTTCTTAGGAGAAGGAATCTTAAGAAAAATTTTGAAAAACACTTACTTTGAGCATATACTGGTTGACCGTCCTGAAGAAAAAGAGGAACATGAATCTTTCTTTATGGAGCAGGTTGGTAAATTCCAGGATTGGATCAAAGGCGTGAAAGGCTAAAACATTTTGACAATTAATATTGGAAGTCATATTCTATGTATCTATGTGGTAAAATAAAAATTAAATTATTTTGAACATAGTCACATAGAATTTACATAAATAAAAAACAGGACTTATTTCTAAGTCCTGTTTTTTATTTATGGATTATTCCTTATAGCTTATTAAGGCTTAAAAGAATCTTTTAATGTTACTGTACGGTTGAATACCAATGCATCATCCGTAGAATCCTGATCTTTTGTAAAGTATCCGATTCTCTGGAACTGAAGTGGTTCACCCACAGCTACATCTTTCAGGCTTGGTTCAGCAAAACCTTGAATCGTAGCTACAGATTCGGGGTTGATAAAGTTTAAGAAGTCTACATCTTTTTCAGCATCAGGCTGTTCTACGGTAAACAATTGGTTGTAAATTCTTATTTCTACAGGGATTGCATGTTTAGCCGACACCCAGTGAAGTGTTCCTTTTACTTTTCTTAAGCTTTCTTCTGTTCCGCTTCCGGACTTACTCTTCTCATCATAAGTAGCATAGATGGTAGTGATTTCACCATTTTCATCCTTCTCTACTCTTTCAGCTTTGATAATGTATGCTGATTTTAAACGAACTTCACCCCCTAATTTAAGTCTGAAGAATTTATTATTAGCTTCTTCTTTGAAGTCTTCACGTTCGATATACAGTTCTCTAGAGAAAGGAATTTCTCTGGTTCCTGCATTCTCCTGTTCAGGATTATTTTCAGTTTCTACCCATTCTTCTTTATCTTCAGGATAGTTTTCGATCACTAATTTTACCGGATCTACTACTGTCATTACACGTTTAGCCACCTTATTCAGGTCTTCACGTACACAGAAATCAAGCAATTGGATCTCGATCAGATTTTCTCTTTTTGCCACCCCTACTTTATCAATAAAATTTCTGATAGAAGTGGGTGTGAAACCTTTTCTTCTCATTCCTGAAATGGTAGGCATTCTTGGATCATCCCATCCTGTCACTACTCCTTCAGCTACTAATCTTTGTAGTTTTCTTTTAGAAGTAATCATGTAAGATACATTCATTCTTGCAAATTCTCTTTGCTTGTTCTTAACCTTACCTTCTTCATAAACCTGATCCAAATACCAGTTGTACAACGGTCTGTGATTTTCAAATTCCAAAGAACAAAGCGAATGCGAAATTTGTTCTATATAATCGGATTCACCATGAGCCCAATCGTACATTGGATAGATTTTCCAAGCCGTACCCGTTCTATGGTGAGGCTTATTTAAAATTCTATACATAACAGGGTCACGCATATTCATGTTTGGTGAAACCATGTCGATTTTTGCACGAAGAGACATTGAACCGCTTTCGAATTCTCCGTTTTTCATTCTTTCGAATAAATCTAAAGACTCTTCAACAGGACGGTTTCTATATGGAGATTCAATTCCTGGTTCTGAAGGATTTTTTCTTTGCTCGGTAATCACTTCAGAGGGTTGCTCATCTACATAAGCTTTGCCATCTTTAATTAATTGTACTGCCCAATCGTAAAGCTGCTGGAAGTAATCGGATGCGTACAAAACTTTATCCCATTTGAAACCTAACCATTCAACGTCTTTCATGATAGAATCTACGAATTCCTGTTCTTCTTTTTCAGGATTCGTATCGTCGAAACGAAGGTTTACGGGAGCATTGTATTTTTCACCCAGCCCAAAGTTGATGCAGATGGCTTTTGTATGCCCTACATGCAGGTAACCATTAGGTTCAGGTGGAAAACGGAAACGGATCTGATCCTTGTTCAAACCGTTTGCCAGATCATCTTCAATAATTTGCTCAATAAAATTGAGTGATTTTTTTTCTTCTTCCATTAAATTAGCTTTTGTTTATAGCAAAAAAAGTGGTACAAAGTTACGGAAAATTTGGGGTTCAGAAAACCCTAATTGATAACAGCTTTACTATCTTTTTTCATAATTTTTTAAATCATTGATTAAAATGTCCAATCGTCCTTTTGGAGCAACAGTTGATATTTTTTCAGAGCCAGCAGGCTTTACCCCAAAATAAAACCCTTTTTTAGAAAGTTCTTTCTGAAGACTTTCCGCCAAATCCTTATCTCCTATATTGAAATACCGTATCGTATTTTCTCCTGAGAAAGAGACTTTCTGATATCCTGGCACCGTAAACACATAGGTGTTGTTTTTTCTTCCTTCAGAAACTGTGGCACTTACTTTATTGCGGATATAATTACTGATATCATTAACAAACTTTTCATCAACATTTTTAGTATAATTAAGGTAGACTGTAGAAACCTTTTTATCAGTATTCACAGAAATATTTTTATGTACTGCAGTGGAGATACTATCCAAAAACCTGTTATATCTTACAGCATTCTCGTCCAATTCGCGCGTTATATTTTTTTGTTGTGCCAGAATATTAGAGGTCAAGATATTATTATTTTTAGCTTGTGCTATCCTTCTGCTATCCGAAGCTTCTTTATTCTTTGCGAAATAATCATTCCGACTAGCTTCTATCCTTTTTAAATTACCAATAATAACTCCCGCACCCTTATCTTTTCTTCCATACTGAAGCATTTCGTTAATTGTTTTTGTACTAATTAACCTTGTGGTAGCAAATTTCTCAGAATTTTTGAGGGGTAAATATTCATCAATACTTCCTTCTTCTTGCTTTGACATATTCACTTCTTCTTCTAATGCTTTCAATGCATCCTCAGCATGTCCTTTAAAAGGAGTTTTATACGTTTGGCTTATCGTATAATAGATCATAGATTTACCAAAAATATTAAAGGTATTTTCTGTAGCAGGTTCTATATTTTTTTTCTTTTTTAATTCTCCCTCATCTTCTGAAATGAAACACATAAGTATGAACCGGATTTGTCTATTGGGATATAGATCTGCAAGGTCTTTTTTATAATACCTTTTGAGCTTTTTATAAACAGCCAGTGTAGTAGATGTTCCTGTGTTTTCATAAAACCCACCATCACCAAGATTTCCTATTCCGGGCACCAAATTATAGGTACTTAATATTGGAAATGCCTGACTTTGAGCAACGGCAGCAGAAATGGGAATATAACTACTATTACCTTCTTTTGTTTTGGCAAATTCTTCAGCAATATCTTTTGCGCGAATCCCTTGATTACAAAACTTAACAGGAGAAAAAATAGCTTTCTCGCCTGTATTCATTAATGTTGTATTAAGAAAAAGTAAAGGATTTAAAGGTTTTGATGAACTCATCTTATTTTTAGGATACCACAAATTGAAATAATCCTGATCAAAATAAGATCTAACAGAATCCAAATTCTTTGCATGTACTAATTCAGCAGCTTCCACCATCGCATTGGCTTCTTCCTTTTGCAGGATATAATTTCGATCAACCTTTTTACTGGAAATGGAAATAAGAGGATTAATCGTGAAATCAGAAAACATCAACCCTAAAAAATTGCTGCTAAAATAATTTCTGTTATAAATTTTACGTACTATATTATCCCGTTCTTCCTTCATAAAACTGGCATCGATATCTTCAGACAAAACATTATTAGTTTTAATGGCAAGGTAAAAATTGGCTCCATTCGATGATCCTGAAACAGTGGAAATACTAAAAATATTTTTATAAAACTGAGGATTGGTAGCATCTGCATTAAGTAATCCCGAAAGCAGCCATGTTCCAGCTGTAGAGCCACCTCCTTGCCCGGAAATAAGAAATATATCAATAGGTTCATTATTATTTGGGTCATCAATATGATGATTATGGCATAGCCATTCATAAAATCTGTCTTCTAAGGTATCTCTATTATCAATTAATGTATCTGCCTTTTTTTCAAATTGAGATACATCTTGATTTGATCTTTTTATCATGTAGATTTTTTTATCCTGAAGAAGTAAAAAATAGAGAGCAAGCAGAACCAAACTTCCAAAAAAAATGTACTCCTGCCAATCATATTTAGCTGTTGGTTTCTTTCTGCTATAGCTGATCGTAATAATAATTCTTGGAGTTGTATATAATAATTCAAAGACCAATACCAAAACAGCAGAAACAATAATTAATATCACTGTAGGAGATATCCATATCAGCTTGGAATATAAACTCAGCACACAGAAAATTAATAAAAAAAGTCCACTCAAAATCAGTACTGCTCGATGAATTTTTCTACTGAATTCATATCTGGATTTTGTATCTGCTCTCTCTTTTTCCTTATAAATCAAAAACAAAAATGTCATCAAAATGCATAAGAAATTGTAGATGATCAGAGCAATCAAAAAGTAGCAATAGGATATTTCTGTACTTAATTCCAATTGTACATCTTTAAAAATGAAAACTATTAACGGAAATACAAGAAAAATAACAAAAAACATCAAAAATGCATTCAATACCTTTTTGTGATTTCTATTGGCTATAAAAAGACGATATAGCTTACTTGACTTTTGATTTAATACAGCTAAAACAGTAAAGGATAAAAACAATATAAGTACAAATAAGGCAATATATGTTAAGTCTTTATCCATCCACTCTTTACGTACCTCTTTCTTTATCAACTCAACTAAAGATTTTGCCAAACACACCACTAATGTAGTGTTATAAATAATCCAGGGAGCTATCGCTATATACTTTACCGGAACCTGGTTTCGTTTTTTGTTTCTCCGGCCGTTATAAATCTTTTCAAAACCACGATAATAAAATTCTACGACTTTAGGTTCTGTTTTAGAACCTAAAAATGTTTTTAAAAATGCTCCAGGAATCACCCATAAGGAAATAGTAAGCAATATAAATGCTAACACAATATAAAAAACATTAGGCAGATTTCCAGCATCACTCAAAGCATAAATAAAATCATTACTTACATCTGAAACTACGAATAGTAAAAAAACAAAGAAAACAGACAAAAAGATATAAATCCCATTCGCTTTAATGGTATTATAAATCTTTTCCACATAGTAGATTAAAGTTTCCATGGTATTCGTTTTAGTGGTATTAAAATTACCTAAACCAGGAGTTTTAACAAATCACCCGAAAGGGGTATTTTGATTCATTATTTTTATTAACTTTATAAAAAACTAATCATGGCCGTTTACATCTTAAGCAATCGGAAAATCGTCCGTCATAAAGGCGAAAAAGTAGATTCTTTTTCCAATGACGAATATTCAATTCCTAACTTCAGGATTGCAAAATGTGATTTTGACAGTTATAAGGAACCTACAGCTGCGGCCAAAAAGAAAAAAGACTATACCAACAGAAACATTCTGAATTACAAATTGTTCTCTGAACCTGAAAAGCAAGGCTATGAAGAAGTTTTGGACGTTTTACTCAATGAAAAAGGGATTAAAAAATCGCCTCTCACAGCCAATAATCTTGGCGGAACCCAACGACTATTCTACGAATTATACAAAAATATGTCTGCCACCAAGGACAGAAGTGATGTTCTAATATTCATCCATGGTTATCTGTATGACTTTGATGATGAATTAAAGGCTATTCTTGATCTAAAAAAAATATTCATTGACAATCCCGCTTCTCCTGTTGAACATATTTTATTTGTGAGCTGGCCGGCTTCCGGCAGTATTATTCCATTGAGCTATTTTGATGACAAGGCATCAAGCATCAACTCCGGAACATCATTGTTGAGGCTCTTCTATTTTTACACTCAGTTTTTAAAGGATATTTTTTCCAATCGTGATCTGATCCCATGCAACCAGAGAATTCATATTATGGCACACTCTATGGGAAACAGAGTTCTTCAAAGTATGCTGTACAGTCTCAAAAGAGAAAATATTCTAAGAGTTATCGATCAGGTGATTTTATTGAATGCTGATGTTTCTTATAAAGTATTTGAAGACTCTGAAGATTCTTTCAATAAATTACCTCTGCTGGCTAACCGGATTTCTATTTATCTGAACAGGCAGGATCTCATCCTGGGAGTCTCCCAGTTTACCAAGAATATTCTTACCCCAAGACTTGGTAAAAACGGACCGAGTGATATTACGCCTTATAAAGATATCGTTTCTATCGTCGATTGTACTTTCGTGAAAGATGATGTATTAAGCAGTTTTAAATTTGAAGTCGGAAACCATTGGGGATACCTTTCCAGTTCACAGGTACAGAATGATATTTTTCAAAATTTATATGGAGTAGATAGGAATCTTATTAGCAATAGAATTAAAAATAACGAAAATATTTTCACAATTATTTCTTAACGATTAATTAAAAAAATCCTATAAAATCAGCCTTATGTTAAAGTTGACACTGACCTTATAAATGGCATAATGATTGCCAATTCAAATAATAGAGAATTACAATTTTTTTATCATGAAAAATATAAAAAAAAGGTTTTCATATATTTTAACTTATATAAAGAAAGCCATTTTCGTAAAAGATGTGATTTAAATGAATAATAACCTTTTTTAAAAAAACAATTAATTATCCGACCCTATAATTACTTTACCCTTTAAATATCTCCGGACTCCATTATTATAATTCCTACATTATTTTGCAGGGATTTTCTTCGTGACTTTTTTATGAATGATGATTAATATATTTCAACTTTCACTTTTGACATATTGATATAAAAATTCTATTATTCTGTTAAAAATCAATAAATTAATTCACCACATATTGTATAATTTAAAATGATTTTAGATATTTACTTATCAAACAAATTAAAATATATACAATGAAAAATCTAAGAAAATTAAACAAAGGAGAATTAAAGAGAATTAATGGAGGAAGACCTCCACTGGGATGTAATAACTGGAATCCGGCTGCAGCTTGTTGTAGAGCATGGGCAGAAGGCTACTGTGGTGGTACCACTTGTCCGGATTCACCTCCTCCATATTGCTAATTAATTACTTCATTCCTATTTTGAGCCCAAATAAACTCTTTCTGAGATTAAAACGGGATTTGAAATTATTTACAAATAAAGCTCCAATGCCTAAACTTTGTGGCATTGGACTTTTTCGTTAAAATCACCAAAAATAGCAGTTATGAAAAATAGCAAAAAACTAAAAAGAGGAACATTAAAAACTATCAAAGGAGGTTATATCCCTATGGGATGTATAGAATGGGATGGAAGAAACAGATGCTGTAGATCATGGGAACTTGACTACTGCAACAATCCTAGCTGTCCTGATGCACCACCTTCATTTTGCAATTAATTTTTCGCCATTATATCAAAAAAATAAAACTCCAATGTCTCAATACTATGAGATTGGACCTTTATAAATAAGCCAAAACTCATTAATCATTAAAAATAGTAATTATGAAAAATCTAAGAAAACTAGAAAAAGGAGAACTAAAAACTATCCAAGGAGGAAATATTCCAGTAGCACCCATAGGCTGCAACCTCTGGGATGAGAGAGCCAGATGTTGCAAAGAATGGGATTGGGGATATTCGGATAAACCAACTTGCCCTTAATATATTTATATTTTGAACCACAATAACTCATTTCTGAGATCTAAGTTTGATTCAAAATTATTTGTAAATAAAGCTCCAGTGCCTAAACCTTGTGGCATTGGAATTTTTTATTAATACTCTTTTATTGGCTCTGAGATGAAATTATTCAACAGCATACTGTAAATTTTTGGGTTCCCCCCTTCCCTTACATCTCCTGAATAATTTCATTCCCAAACTATGCCTAATTATCAATTATTTAAAAATATCAGTTATGAAAAATCTAAAAAGACTTCAGAGAGCAGAACTAAAAATCGTCAAAGGAGGAGATATTCCTATTGGCTGTGACACGTGGGATGCAGGAAAAAGATGTTGTAGGGAGTGGCAAACAGAATACTGTAACAGTCCTACATGCCCAGATGCCCCACCACCATTTTGTGGCTAATCTTACTCATCACTCAATAAAAACTATTAAATAACAATCATGAAAAATCTACAGAACAACTCAAAAAAACTAAGCAAAAGAGAATTGAAAATGATCAAAGGAGGAGTTATCCCTCGTGACTGTATGAGTTGGGATACAAGATTGAGATGCTGCAGACAATGGCTTCCTGAATCATCGGACAAACCTGTTTGCCCGGACAGTCCTTTTTAATTTAACGGCATTCTTGTATTAAGAGCTAAACCAACAAACTATTTAAAATATTTATTATGAAAAATCTAAGAAAACTAGAAAAAAGAGAATTAAAAAAAATTAATGGAGGAAATACCCCGGAAATCCCTATAGGCTGTGACAGATGGGATTTTAGAGCAAGATGTTGCAAAGAATGGGATTGGGAGAATCAAGGCAGGCCAACTTGCTAATTCCATTTTATATATTGAACTATTATGACTCATTTCTGAGATCTAAGCTGAATCAGAATTATTGATTCATAAAACTCCAATGCTTAAAACTTTATAACATTGGAGTTTTTTATTAAGTCAAGATCCAATTACCTCATCATAAAAAAATTAATTATGAAAAATCTAAAAAAATTAGAAAAAAGAGAATTGAAAATCATTAACGGAGGAAATATTCCGGTTGTACCCATAGGTTGCAATATATGGGACTCCAGAGCCAGATGTTGCAAAGAATGGGATTGGGAACATTCAGGTAACCCAACTTGCTAATTATTTTTTGAACCACAACAGCTCATTTCTAAGCTCCAGATTGGATTCGAAATTATTTGTAAATAAAGCTCCGGTGCCTAAACCTTGTGGCATTGGGCTTTTTTTTGTGAAGGTATATTGTGCAATGGCATTTAAGCCGATATTACTTTCTAATGCTGAAGTAATCCACCACCCAATATTCTGCTCCTCTGCCAGGGAAATCCATTCATCGGAACCAGCAAAACCTCCTACTAGCGCAGGTTTCAAAATAATATACTGCGGCTTTATGGTTTCTAAAAGCTTTTTCTTCTCTTCCAAGTCTGTAATTCCAATCAATTCCTCATCCAGAGCAATAGGAGTAGGCGTCTGAGCACACAATTCTGCCATACCCTTCCAATTTCCGGCTTTAATAGGCTGTTCAATAGAATGAATATGTAAATCTGCCAATTGTTGCAGAACTATTCCAGCTTCATCTATACTGAAGCCACCATTAGCATCTACCCGGAGCTCCAGCTGCTCTTTTGAAAATTTCCTTCTTAATTCCTGAAGAATAATATGTTCAGATTTCCAATCGACACCAATTTTTAATTTAATGCAGTGAAATCCTTTTTCGAGTTTATCCTGGATCTGTTCTTCCATATATCCAACATCACCCATCCAGATCAACCCATTGATGGTAATAGCAGATTTTCCTTCTGTAAACTCACTTGGAAAATAAAGATTTTCACCCAACTTTAGATTCTGAACAGCCTGTTCATATCCGAACCAAATAGATGGAAAGTCTTTTAATTCTTCTTTTAAGAAATCCGGATTTAGGTCAATATTTTCACAAAGCCATATTAACTTTTCTTCATAGTCCGACTTATCATCAAAGCTCAGCCCTCTGAAGACTGCACACTCTCCTATTCCTTTCTTTCCATCTTCTGAAATTTCAAGGATAAAGGTCTCCTTATCAAGCAAAACGCCACGAGATGTTCCACTCGGGCGTTTGAATTCTAATACATATTTAAAATAGGATGCTTTCATTATTTTACGCTGTCAATACGCATAAACTCTTCTGCTTTCTCCACCATGTCGATGCTTCCGCAGAAAAACGGAATTCTCTGGTGAAGTTCTGTAGGTTCTACTTCCAGAATTCTTCTGAAACCATCTGTAGCTTTTCCCCCAGCCTGTTCTGCAAGGAAAGCCATTGGATTACATTCGTATAATAACCTTAACTTACCATTAGGTGCCTGAGAATAAGATGGGTAAATATAAATTCCACCTTTCAGCATATTTCTATGGAAATCTGCCACCAAAGAACCGATATACCTGGAAGTATACGGGCGGTCGCCTTCTTCCATCTGGCAATATTTAAGATAATTTTTTACTCCCTGAGGGAATTTGATATAGTTTCCTTCGTTGATAGAATAGATCTTTCCTGTTTTAGGGAAAGTCATGTTTGGATGAGAAAGATAATAAGTTCCCAAAGAAGGGTCTAATGTAAATCCGTTCACTCCGTTTCCTGTTGTATAAACAATCATGGTAGAAGATCCGTATATTACATATCCTGCTGCAATCTGATTCACTCCTTTTTGTAAGAAATCTTCAAGCTGTACAGGCGTTCCCGGTTCGGTAACTCTTCTGTAAATTGAGAAAATGGTTCCTACGGAAACATTCACATCGATGTTTGAAGACCCATCCAAAGGATCAATCAACACCACATATTTACTTAAATGACCGTTTTCTCCACATTTAATATCAATAAAATCATCATTTTCCTCAGAAGCAATACCACAAACAACCTCTCTTTGAGACAAAGCTGTAATAAAAATTTCATTTGCAATGACATCCAGTTTCTGCTGTTCTTCCCCTTGAATATTCTGGTTTCCTGCAGCTCCTGTAATATCTACAATTCCGGCTTTATTTACTTCTCTATTAACCACTTTTGAAGCCAATCTTATAGCACTCAGAAGACGAGAAAATTCACCTGTTGAATATTGAAAATCGTCCTGCTTATCGATAAGAAATTCTCCTAAAGTCTGTAATGGTTGATTTGACATATTTTTTCTTTTTACTTTTCCCCCAAATTTCGGAAAATTTATTGCATTAAGAAAATTTAATTACAAAAGAGATTAAACACTGTGTATCAATACAATATAAACTCAACAAAACATAATAATAAATATCAGCTAATCATTTCTCTCCCATTTCGTTATCCCAAACCAATGAAAAATTCAGATAATTTATTTTAATGTAAAGCATAAATATAGAATGGAAAAACAGGCCTACTTATATTGCCAATTTTTTCAACCCAATTTTGGGTTTTTGCAAAAGCCAGCTGAATTTTTATTTTTTATTAAATAGGCTGAAGTACATTTCTATTGAAGTTCAAACATTATAGATGTTCTCTCACTTTTTGAAGTTCAATAAATAAATATTAAATAATGTATGGAACAAATAAGAGTCTTAATGATATCTTAATTCCCTCTATTCCTGCATTCAACCATTACCAACTATTTTATTCAAGGGTATTTTAAGGAAATCTTAATTCAACGGTATCATCAGCCTATTTCATATCTCGCTGTAAATTTATAATTTTGTCGTCCGTAAAAAACTCATGTAATTTTTATCTAACAATTTTATTTTTAACAATTTAATGAAAATTTTCAAGTTTGGTGGCGCGTCTGTGAAAGACGCCGACAGTGTGAAAAATGTGTCCATGGTTCTAGAAAGCCAGGGATTTGCCAAATGTTTGCTGGTAATTTCAGCAATGGGCAAAACGACCAATGAGTTGGAAAAAGTTGTAGAACTTTATTTCAAGAAGGATAACTATCAAACTGAGATTGAAAAGATAAAACGAAAACACATTGAGATTGCGGAGGGTCTTTTTCCTGAAAATCATGCGGTTTTTGCTGAAATCAATCTCTTTTTTGACGATATTGATTCTTTCTTAAGAAGAAATAAGTCTCCCAATTACAACTTTGTATATGACCAGGTGGTAAGCTGCGGAGAAATGATTTCTACCAAAATCGTAAGTGAGTATCTGAATGAGATCCAATTTACCAATCAATGGCTGGATGCAAGAGATTATGTAAAAACAGATAACTCTTACAGAGAGGGAGTTGTAGACTGGACAAAAACTGAAGAGTTTATTTCCAATTTAAATCCTGAACTTTGCTATGTAACGCAAGGTTTCATTGGTTCAGACGAAAATAATTTTACAGTAACGCTAGGGAGAGAAGGTTCTGACTATTCAGGAGCTATTTTTGCTTACTGTTTAAATGCTGATGCCATGACGATCTGGAAGGATGTACCGGGAGTAATGACCGGAGATCCTAGAAAGTTTAGTGATGTATCTCTGCTTTCTAATATCTCTTATGAAGAGGCTATTGAAATGGCTTATTATGGAGCAAGCGTAATTCACCCGAAGACACTGCAACCTTTACAACAAAAAAACATTCCTTTTTATGTCAAATCTTTTGTAGACCCTACTAAAGAAGGCACTAAAATAGGAGCTTCAGACAAAAACCAGCAGGAGGAATCTTATATCCTAAAAGAAAATCAGGATCTTTTAAAAATCTCGACAAGAGACTTCTCTTTCATCGCAGAAGATCATATGAGCCTGATATTCGGACACTTGTCTAAATATAAGATCAAAGTTTCCCTGATGCAGAATTCTGCCATTTCACTGGCATTATGTCTGGAGGATAAATTTAATCATCTTGAAGAGCTTAACGAAGAGCTTCAAAAAATTTTTAAAACCGAAGCAATTAAAAATGTATCTTTATTCACAGTAAGAAATGCGAAGATGGATCACATTGATAAATTTTACCATGAAAAAAATGTATTATTGGAACAAATTTCCAAGAATACACTTCAAATGGTAACACAATAATATTAATTGCGACTAAACACACATGAGTTTAATTTCGAAAAACGATCTGATCAAAGCTTCCGGCTTAAGTAAAATTGGGTTCCTAAAGAATCCAGTAGCATCTGCTGTGATGAGCATTGCTAAAATAAATGAAGTAAATAGACTATACGATAAACTAAAAGATAAGGAAGGCAAAGACTTTTTCGACTCATTTGTAAGAGAAAGAAACCTAAGCTATGTAGCTTTTGAAGAGGATCTGGCAAAAATTCCGAAAACCGGGCCTTTTGTTCTGGTTTCCAATCATCCACTGGGTGCTATTGACGGAATTCTGATGTGCAAGATCTTATCGGAGGTTCGTCCGGATTTTAAGGTAATGGGAAATTTCCTTTTGGAAAAGATCAAACCTATGGAACCGTACGTAATCGCTGTAAATCCTTTTGAAAACAGAAAAGAAGCTTACAGCAGTTCTTCTGGAATGCGTGAAACACTCAAGCATTTACAGGAAGGAGGCTGCGTAGGTATTTTTCCTGCTGGAGAAGTTTCTAACAAAAACAATCCTTATGGAGAAATTTTAGATAAAGAATGGGAAAAAACGGCACTTAAGCTTATCAGAATGGCTAAAGTGCCCGTTGTTCCTATGTATTTCCATGCAAAGAACAGCCGCCTTTTTTATCAGGTAGCTAAACTTCATCCAAGTTTGCAAACGCTTATGCTTCCTGCAGAAATGATGAATGATAGAGAGAAACCTATCAGAATCAGGATTGGAAAACCAATCTCTGTAAAAGCGATGGATGAGATGGAAACCATTGAGGAACTGGGAGAATTTCTAAAACGTAAGGTTTATATGATGAAATCTTACTACGAAAAAAGAAAATCTCTGGCTCAAAGCATTAACCTTCAGAATCTCTCTGTTAAATTTCCTTTGTTAAAAGAAGAAAATATTGTTCAGAACATCATTGATGAAACTCCTATAGAAGATATCGTCAAAGATGTTGATAAGCTAAGAGGAACAGAAAAAATGCTGTTCAGCAACGGAAACTACGAGATTTACTTTACCACCTATGAAGAAATTCCTTCAATTATGAGGGAGATCGGACGTCAGAGAGAATTAACTTTCCGTGCGGTAGGAGAAGGAAGTAATCTTCCGTTTGACCTTGATGAATATGATAAGCATTACCATCACCTTTTCCTTTGGGATAATGGTGAGAAAAAGCTGGCTGGAGCTTATAGAATGGCTTTGGGTAGAGAGGTAATGAAGAAATATGGTATCAAAGGCTTTTATACAAGCTCCTTATTTGAATTTGAGCAAGATATTCACCCTTTCTTTAAAAAGGTAATTGAAATGGGCCGTGCATACATCTGTCAGGAATATCAGCAGAAGCCACTTCCCCTTTTCCTTTTATGGAGAGGAATTGTACATGTATGCCTTAGAAACCCTGACCATAAATTCCTGATGGGAGGAGTAAGTATCTCGAATAAGTTCTCTGAGTTCTCCAAATCTCTGATGATTGAGTTTATGCGTTCTAATTATTTTGATTCCGCAGTAGCTCAGTATATCACTCCGAGAAATGAGTATAAGGTAAAGCTTCGAGACAGAGACAAAAGTCTTTTCTTTGACGAAATGGAATCAGATCTTAACAAATTGGATAAGATTATTGACGACCTGGAACCTGAATTAAGATTACCTGTTCTGATCAAAAAATACATTAAACAGAATGCCAAAGTAATTGCATTTAATGTTGACCCGAACTTTAATGATGCTATTGACGGATTGATGTATATTAGAATCAGTGATCTTCCTGAAAGTACGATAAAACCTGTACTGGAGGAAATGAGTGAACAAATCAGAAAGGAGCAGGAAAATAATCCAGCTGATAATCAATAAGTTTTTAGTTTTAATTAAAAAAAGCACGATGAATACTTGCTTTGTATACTAAAACTTACTACTTTTGCATTACTTTAAAACAACGAAGTAAGTCAAACAAAAATATAATGGTTTCTTAGCTCAGTTGGTAGAGCAATGGATTGAAAATCCATGTGTCCCTGGTTCGATTCCTGGAGAAACCACTTGAAAACCTCTGATTAGTCAGAGGTTTTTTTGTTTTCTTATTTGTCTACAAATTATATATCTGCTTAAGGTTACTAATTTATATTGTAGAATTTTTTTCTTCTGTTAATCTTTTAACAGCATTTCTATCGACTATAACAGTATTGGCACCTGGATAGATGACTTTATTATTTTTAGGTTCTTTTTGCAGGAATAAATATCCTTCATCGGGCCAATGAATAAAAAGAATTTTACTTTTTTCATTCATTAGCTTTTTTTTGGATTGATATATATTAAATAAAGATGTTCATCCTATCTCCCGACGATTCGAATATAATATAAAAAAGTGTTGTATTTCGATAATCAATTCAGACACAATAAGATTCTTGCTAAAAAGATTCAAAAAAGAAATCCAAAGGATTTTAATATCGAATAATAACAGAGAAAAACACATAAAAACTTGCATAGTATTACAAAATAGTATAATTTTGCACCACTTTAAAAACGACAAAGTAAATCAACAATATAATGGTTTCTTAGCTCAGTTGGTAGAGCAATGGATTGAAAATCCATGTGTCCCTGGTTCGATTCCTGGAGAAACCACTTGAAAAGCCTCTGAATATTCAGAGGCTTTTTATTTTATATAGAATCATAGGATTAAATGTCCTAAAAGTTATTAAAAAAAGAATACGTTTATTCTAAACAGCATGGCTTCCTTTTACCTGATATATTCCAAATACAAAATCGCTTGGATTTGATTTCAGGAAATCATCTTCTAATTGGAAAATATCCTGTAATAATCTTTGTTTTTCAGAATCTGGCATCTCATTTCCTACAAAATGATGTGCAATGTCTTTAAATACACTTTGAAGGAGATTGTTCCCCATTGCTTTTTCGTCAACAACTTCAAAATATTCATGAATAGCAGGCATTATACTTTCAGAATCTACACATTCTGAAGGATCTGCAATAATCATTCTTACAACCCCACTTCCATAGTAATTATTTTTAAAAAGATTTGTTTTATATATCCTTTTATATTGCTGAGGGATAAGTTGCAAAGCCTTATTGATATATTGAATTTGCTGTTTGGAATACTGAAGTCTATTTTTTCCAACAAATTCATTAATAATTAAGCAGCCTGTAGGTTTTAAACTTTTAATGACCACATCTTTTAAGAATTGAAAAATATTTTCAAAATGATGGAGAGAGGCATGAAAAAAAACAATATCATATTTTCCCGGCTCAAAATCATACGTCAAAACATTTTCTGCATGAAAAGAAATATTACGCAGACCTTTATCTTTTGCAATCCCGCTGGCGATAGACAAAAGTTTATCTGAAAAATCAAAGCAATCTATTTTCCAATGAGGATTAAGTTCTGCTAAGCGAAGTTCGTGGCTACAACCTCCTGAACCTAAAGCCAGCACTTTTATCTCTGCTGAATCCTGAAAATAATTTTCGCTGAGATATTCTTCATACGTTTTATTGATATCTCCCGTAACCAGTTTATTCCATCTTGATCTCACTTCGGGAATACTCCAAAAATTAGCTGATTCAATTTCTTTTACATTAAAGGCACTTTTAGTTCTTTGATAAGAATCAATTTTTAATTTAGAGAATAGAAAAGGTAATCCTCTTTGGTGAAATTTAATATAAATATCTCTGATGTCTTCTAATGTTAAAAGGCGCATTTCTAATTTTTATCTTTGCAAGTTAATTAAAAAATAAAAGAATGGAAAAAATATTCTTTCTCATCAACATGATCTATTCTCAACCATTATTCATTAAAAAAGTCATACAACAAAACAACAATGAAAACGGAGTATGCATCTGAATGATTCTGAGTTTTTTGTTAGCTTTTTACTCAAAAACTTTCTACATTTGAAAAGCACAATCAATTAATGAACTATTATTTTAAAATTAAATATAAAACATTTATTGCTCTCCCCCTTTTAATCCAAAATAGTTTATGAAAAATTTAATCCTTCTTCTTTTATTATCGCCATTACTGTGTATGGCACAATTGAATTATAAAGACCTTTCTTTTTTGGCCAGTAACAAAATTGATAAAAATATCGAATACATAAAAAATAAAGGCTATACTTTCAGACAGGAAAGAGCAACAAGCGATGGCACAAAACAAGTTTACTATGAAAAAGGAAAACTGAGCCGCACCATGGTTGTAATGCGGATATTAGATAGTCAAAGTGTTGTGATCTCCTATGTTCCTGAAGACAAAAATAATTTTGAAAATATACAGAACGAAATCCATACAACAGGGTTTAATCTGGAAGGTTCTACCTCCAGCGACAAAGATGTCTGCTCTTCTTACCAATCAAAAGAATATTTTGCTAAACTTTGTGAAGTAAAATTTCCCGGAGCTTCTGAAACATCTTACAACATTACTTTTTACAGAAAGGATATTCATTAAAAGCGATCATATAATAAGTAAGGTACTATTTTCACAATTAAAGTATAATTAACAAGTCACTGATGAGCAAGCTCTTGGAATTAAAAACAGATAAATACAATATTTTCTCAGAAAAAACACCAAGAAAAACTTGCGCGGTATTACAAAATGTTATACTTTTGCAACACTTTAAAACAACGAAGTAAGTCAATACTAAATATATGGTTTCTTAGCTCAGTTGGTAGAGCAATGGATTGAAAATCCATGTGTCCCTGGTTCGATTCCTGGAGAAACCACTTTAAAGCCTCTGATCAGTCAGAGGTTTTTTTGTTTTTATATAATTAATATTTTTGATCAACAATAAACTCCCTCAAATTAAATTTGAGGGAGTCCTTATGTTGAAAAGTTATATTGAATCGTATTATTTTTTAATAATAGCTTTCAGGTTTTCTATTTCTTTATTCTGAGAAATGACATAGAGTGTTAACTCTTCAATCTTCTGAAGTAATTTCATTTGAAAATCTCCCAGATTCACGCCATCTTTTACAATAGCTTCTCCGGAAGGGATCTCCGGCAGATGTTTATTTTCTCTGACAAAAGATTCCAATTCCTGAAGTGTTGGCATTTGATAATCCGGTCTGATAGGAGATTGCCCGTCAAAATATTTTTGAAAAACATAATCTGCAGGAACATTCATGTCCACAACAACATCTTCAGCATGAATTTTTCCTTTTACCGTAAGCTTCTGATCCGGATTTTGAGTTCCTATTCCTACATTTCCTCCGTCTTTGTTTAAAATCACATTATTTCCGAGCGGATTAATATGCAATGGGGACGTTCCATGACCTTGCATCCAACTGTATCGATCAGAACAACCCAATCTTAAATTGACCTGTGAGGTATCGCCTACTATTAAAGCTCCTTCGCTGTCAGGAAAAACATAGCCTGAAACAAGATGCATTTTTGCTGCCGGTGTTTCAGTGCCTATTCCTACATTTCCGGATCCTTTAATAATAAAAGGTATATTATTGCTTCCGCCAACATCTCTTACTCTAAAATAATGACTTTTATTGGCATTCTGAGGGTTTCCAAAGGATCCCACATCAATAGTCATAGCATCAATAGGATCTGAACTTGGGCTCTGGGAGATATGCAACTTTCCTGTTGGTAAGGTGGTTCCTACACCAATATTTCCATTTGGCATTATACTTAACCTTGTTTGTTTTTTGGTAACCATATTAATAGCGCCATAAGTACCATCATCAATATTATTAACAATGTTAAAGTCACCATAAGAACCATATCTGAAATTAGTACCACTATAAAAAGAGTTTAATTCAAGATCTGCTGTAGAATGATACTTCAATTGCACAATATTACTTCCTCCGGCGGCTTCACTTCTGTCGAATAACCCTCCCACTACATTAGAGTGTCCCCGATTTTTGGGTGCCATTACATGAAAACTTGTTTCCGGTAAAGTGGTTCCAATTCCCACATTACCATTGTAGTTGACATAGTGTTTGTTCTGCCCGGTAAGCACATTGGTATAAATGTCAGATAATACTGCTTTATCAACTACAACAGTGGAATTGCTATGCTGTATGAGTCTGATAGCATAAGTATTCCCGGATTGACGTGTATGATAAAGTGTTAATTTATATTGACCTATACTGCTATCCCATATGATATCGCCTAAATAAATATGATCCGTAATTGGTCCTGATGCTTCTATAATTCTTGATAAGGGCTGATACCAGATACCACCATTAGGATTAGCTCCGACGATAATTTGTTTTTTGATAACCCCTACCGTATTTTCGTTATTCCATGCTCCTACAACTTGTACTTCTATATTTCCTTGTATTGCATTTCCCAACAAAATATCTACCGCTAAATTGCTTTCCAGATTTGGAAATCTAACTGATAGATCTTTATATTTAAAATTACTGGGAAATGATGTAGGATCATCCAGATGTAAATAACTATCCAAAAGATCTCCAAACTGATTTTCTGTAGGTCTTTTTCCTGCTTTAAAGTAGTTTTTTAATTCTGTAATTTTTTTTTTTGCCATGATTAGTTCGGTTTTAAAACATCGATCTCTTTTTTCATGGAGATCATGTAGAGTGTTAATTCTTCAATTTTTTGAAGGAGTTTGATCTGAAAATCGCCTACGGATAATCCACTATCAGTCATTTCTTTTGCAGAAGGAATTTCCGGAAGATGGCTTTTTTCAGAAATAAATTTTTCAAGTTCAGCTATCTCTCGCAATTTATAATCAGCTGCAAAAACATGATCTGCTGTGGGCGTCGTAGACACTACAAAGTCTTTAGCTTCTACTTTTCCCTTAAAAGCTGCATTACCATTTCTGTTCACTACAAGCTGCCTTCCTCCATCATATGATCCGGTAGATACTACAAATGTATCTTCATGGGCATTTCCAAAGAACCAATTGTTGGCACCATTAGATAATCTTGTCTGGATTCCTTGGGTATATCCTCCATAATCAACACTTCTATCTAAATAAATAGTTGGTGAATAGTCGAAAACTCTTTGGCTTTGAGACTTTACTTCTCCAGCTACTTCCATATTTCCACTGAAAGCACTGTGATTATTTTCCGGATTAAATGAGGCAACTTTGCTTTCATACTTTCCGATATAATAGAGATTAACCTTATCCTTTACACCCACAGCTGCAAAGCCTCCTGCATTTTGGGTTGCATCGGATGAAAGAAAATGATACCCTCTAGCCCACATTGTCTCATAGCCTTTGATCGCAACACCTCCTATAACAGGAGATTCAGTATCAAATAGTATCTTTCCCTGAACATCCAGCGGAGCGATAGGCTTTTTTGTTTTTATCCCTACATTTTCATTATAGTGTACATAATGTTTCTTCTGTCCTGAAAGAGAATTGGTATAAATATCTGAAAGAACTGCTTTGTCAACAACCGCATTTGTTGTTGAGTGGTGTACCAACCTTACTACATACTCATTCCCTCTTGAATTGGTGTGGTAAATAGTTATTTTATATTGTTTAATGGTATTATCCCAAACAATATCACTGATATAAATATTATCAACAATTTCTCCCGAAGCTTCTATAATTCTTGATACTGGAGGTCTCCAAATATTATTATCATTAAAAGCTCCAATAACAATTTGTTTTTTAATTGTCCCTACACTGTTTTGAAAATTATAAAACCCAGCAACTTCAATTTCAAAGCACCCATGAATTATTACATTTCCAAGCAATACATCAATTGCCTGATCTGCTTTTTGTTCGGGAAAGACAAATTTAAAGTTACTTTTCTCTTTATAGTTGGGTGAAAATATATTAGCATCATCCAGATGAGCAAAACTGTCAATAAAATCCCCAAATTGGCTTTCTGTAGGTCTCTTTCCAGCCTTAAAGTATTCCTTTAATACTGTAATTTCTTTTTTCGCCATGATTAATTAGGTTTTGCATCAATCTCTTTTTTCATGGAGATCATGTATAATGTTAATTCTTCAATTTTTTGAAGGAGTTTGATCTGAAAATCGCCTACGGATAATCCACTATCCGTCATTTCTTTTGCAGAAGGAATTTCCGGAAGATGGCTTTTTTCAGAAATAAATTTTTCAAGTTCAGCTATCTCTCGCAATTTATAATCAGCTGCAAAAACATGATCTGCTGTAGGAGTAGCTGTAATCACTACATCTTTTGCTTCGAGTTTACCATGTAATGCCATATTTCCGGCATCAGATAATACGAGTCTGGCACCACCTCCACCATCTGAAAAGTAATTCCAGAATTGTAAACTATTGGAATATTGCCCTGTCATATTATAAATGGCCCATCTGTTTGCTGTACCCGGTGCTGTTTTAGTCTTATTATCTAAATAGATAGCTCCCCCTTCATTGCTACTGATCTGGGACATAATTGCTCCTTGTACATCAAGTTTCTGCTGTGGAGTTTCTGTGCCAATTCCTACATTTCCATTTGGACTAATTCTCATCAGTTCATTCATGCTGACTGGAAGATCTAAACCGGTCTGCTGAAAACCTGAACTTAAAAATTTAATTCCTTCACTTCCTGTAACTACCGCTGTATTAAAGCGAGGAAAGGAACTAGTTGTCGATAGCCATTTTAATCCAGCATTAGGATCAGCTTTAACTCCAAAACTCATATAAGTTTCTGCACTGCTTCTTAATGATCCCCAGTTATTTACCGAGCCATCTTCATAACGGATCGCCATTGCATTATTCCCTTGTGTACCATCTCCGTTCCCTGCATAAATAGTTCCCCTAACATCCAACTTAGATAATGGATTAACGGTTCCTATTCCTACATTTCCATTGGGTTTTACAGTCATTTTAATATTTTGACTGGTTACGAAATTGATAGATCCAAAGTTAGGGTCATAAGAATTATCATTTTCTATATTGAAGTCAAAGTAATCTCCATACCTTCTTCCTAAGCCTGAAAACCCGGAATTTAATTCCAAATTGGCTTTATTATGGTAAGAGAGGCTCAATATATTACTTCCACCTGTAGCTCCGATGGTGGTAAATTTTGCAACCGTTGCGTTCTGATTATTAGAGTTTTCATGCATTATATCTAGCTTTGCTTCAGGAGCAGTGGTTCCTATTCCAACATTTCCTTTGGCATTCACTTTCAGCCCTACTTTAGCGCTTTCATTAGACATTAGGTTTCCCACAAACAGGTTCCACTCATTGGTCATTGGCTGCAAAGGAACAGAAGAAAGACTATTTCCTCTATTATCTATTGCTCCCCAGCCATCGTTTTTATTAATTGATCTTATTTTAATAAAAACTTTTAGCATCTGGTCTGCTACTCCATAGGTATGAATCGCTCTGATTCGAAGCCTACATTTTCTCCCATTTACATCAACGGTAAAATTATAATTGGGTTCACTATCGATATAATTATTCTTATTAACTGTTCCACATTCTCTCCAGATATCCGGATTTGAATGTGAAACTGCTGCAATATGAGTGGCTCCACAAGCAATATTTCCTCTTGTGTAGGCCAAAGATATTTCATAGAAGCCTCCTGCACTTGCACTGGAAGGTGCAAAATCTAAAAACTCTATATAATCTCCTATCTGATAATTTGCAGGAAATTCTACAAAAGTGGAATACTCTGAAAACTCATCTAGATGAGCATAACTGTCTATTAAGTCTCCAAACTGGCTTTCAGTAGGTCTCTTTCCTGCTTTGAAATATGTTTTTAATTCTTGTTTATTTTTCTTTGCCATGATTATTTTGATTTTAAAACATCAATCTCTTTGTCTAAAGAAATGATATACAGTGACATTTCTTCAATTTTCTGTAGGAGTTTTATCTGAAAATCTGCCACGGAAAGCCCTGTATCCATCATCTCTATTGCGGAAGGAATTTCCGGGAGGTGTTTGTTTTCATTAATAAATCTTCCAAGATCCTTGATTCCTCTTAAATTATAATCTGATGCAAAAACATAATCCGCTGTAGGAGTTTGGGTGATGACTACATCTTTTGCTTCTAACTTACCCTGGATAGCAACATTCCCGCTTTCTTTCCAGTTTAAAACATTGAATTCAATATCACCTTTCTTAATTCCTAAGGCACCTCCTGTCCAACCATAAAGAAAAGGGCCATCCAGCAAAGAATTATCACTGTTTTGTCTTTTATATTTTAAGCCATGAGATGAAGTATTTCCACCTAATTGAATAGGAGATCCTGCAGCAATATTAATTCCTCCTTCAACATCCAATTTAGCCTGAGGGCTTGCGTTTCCAATCCCCACATTCCCATTATCAGCAATAGTCATTCTGGAACCATAATTATTACCATCTGCGGCATAGCTCCAGAACTGCAATCCGTTGCCATATCCTCCGGTCATATTATAGATAGCCCATTGGTGAGCGGTTCCAGGCGCTGTTTTATTGGGATTCTGGAAAAAGATAGATCCACCTTCATTACTCCCTACCTGCGATACAATTGATCCTCTTACATCCAGTTTTTGCTGTGGATTTTCTGTACCAATACCTACACTTCCATTGGGTGTTATTCTCATAAGTTCAGAAAGAGCAACCGGTGAATCCTGTGCTGCCTGCTGATAACTAGAAGATAAAAACTTAATTCCTTCTCCACCAACAGTTACCGCCGTTTTATAGCCTGCGTAAGATCCATTACCTGATAACCAGCCATACGCTGTTTTATTATCAGCTTTAACTCCGTAACTCATATAAGTTTCAGCACCACTTCTTAATGAACCCCAGTTATTTACAGATCCATTTTCATAACGGATGGCAAATGCATTAATTCCTTCCGTAGCATCACTTCTGCCGGCAAGAACATTCCCCCAAACATCCAGTTTAGACTTTGGATTATCTGTTCCTAATCCAAGATTTCCATTATAGTATACCGAATGTTTTTTTTGCTCAGCCAATGGTTTAACATATATATCCGAAAGTCTAGCCTGATCTACATATGATTTCTCATAAGAAAACTGCTTGATTCTTATAGCATATGGGTTCTGTTTGATACTTGTATGATAAATGGTCAGTTTATATTCATTTATTACAGAATCCCATACAATGTCTCCAATGTAAATATTATCTAAAATTGTTCCTGCTGCTTCTACAATTCTCGCTGTAGTGGGATACCAAACGCCCCCATCAGGATTAAGGCCAATCTCAAATTGTTTTTTTATAATCCCAACACTTGTCTGATGAGCAAACGTACCTGTAATTTCAATTTCCAAACTTCCGTTCAGATAATTATTTCCCAAGAGAACATCCACCGCCATATCTGCTTGATAATTAGGAAATTCAACATATAAATCCTTATATTTATGGTTATCAGGGAAAATAGTTTTATCGTCTAAATTGGCGAAGCTATCGATAAGATCACCAAACTGACTTTCTGTTGGTCTCTTTCCAACCTTAAAATATTCTTTTAAAGCTGCAATTGTTTTTTTTGCCATAATTTTTGTTTTTTGGTGAATAGTTCCTCCTATTCCTACTGGTAAGGAGGAACTATTTTATATTTATTAATTTATGAAGGGGTAATTAAGGTCTTACAATGAAAGTTCCCTGTAAGATCATACCGTCTGTTCCGTCGTGAGAAATTCCACCGATATCAGTCCAGGTTTCTTTTTTGTATATCGTAAGAATCTTTTCTTCAGTACTGAACATATTAGATGTATTCTGAGATATCATTTTGAAATGATGATAAAGTACTCTTCCTTCTTCATCTTTAATCTTCATAGGATCCAGTCCTAACTTTTCAACAGGAAGGAAAAACTCATTTCCGGTCATATCAAATGCTTCTGCAAAGAACCATTCTTCTGTATTGTTTGCCGGATTATTACCATACAGATACAGTTTTGCTTTTGAAGTATCTTTTTCATCTGTATCTATTCTGGCAATTTCTTTCCAGTTCCCCAGAGGACTCATTTTATAAAGGTGATATTTCCCTTTATAGCAAACCTGATCCCAGGATAAGATTACCCAATTGATCACATCAGAATCTACTGGCTCCGAATGATATCTTAAGACAGGTGCTGGTGGATTATAATTTTCTACCAACATGGTTACCGTAGTCTTTGAAGGTAATGAGGGAGCCTGTTCCTGTACCGTTTTAGCTGCAGGAGGTGAAACAGCATAATCTATTGTGGTATACTCCACTTTTCTGGAAGCTACCACACGATAGAAAAGTGGATCACCATAAGGTTTTTCATCCAGATCTTCAAATTCATCATACACTGTCCATGATCCATTTTCAGGGTTTACTTCTACATCAGCAATCTTCACGGTTTTAATATGTTTCATACTTAATATGGAATCTGCATCCAGTTTGTTGGTTGCTCTGTAAATAGAGATTTCATTGATCTTGTGAACATCGGTATAAGAATTGACTTCAATTCTTACTTTGGCAGAAATTCCTAATGTAGCATTATCTACTATCGGTAGTAAGCTTAAGATCTTTGGTGGTTCAGCCGGATTGGTATTAACCAGTTTAATAGGTCCTTGGAATTTACTGAACTCTCCCATTTGCAATTGATTCCCCAATTCTCTTACTCCATAGAAGTAGAAGTTATCCGAAGCCCCATCAAGCGTAAAGTCAGTAAACAATGTTGAATGAGCAGTACCTCCCTGACCTTGGCTGTATACGGCCGCCATTGGAGCCATATCAAAATCATCATGTGTAGTAGGTAGTAAATACCCTGAAGCATCCCTGATATTCTGTTTTTTATTTTTAGGTCTGTGCCCTGCCAGATCATTGAAATCAAAATTATGAATCTGCTGATAAATAATAGGTACTTCCGTAAGTGGTAGGAAACAATTAATCATTGCTTCTTTAATAAAATGACCTAAACGCAGCTGACCTGCCTCACCCGGTACTGCCTCAATAACAGGATAATTAATCGGATACTTTCCATTTTTCCACTTTATTTCATCCAATAAGTTAGCATATCCACTTTGTCCTACTTGTAGCCCAAAATGTTCGTTATGATTCATAATGAAATAATTAATTGCTTCAAATAATATTTTACTGTTCGGAAGTGGCATAGTAAATTTCACAGGACCATCCGGTGGAAACGCTTCAAATTCTGTTTTAGTTGTATTAAGAAGCATTTCAAAGTCTACAAAATTCATCCATCTGTCAGTAAAAAACTCTTCATCATTGCCTCCAAGAGCATTAAGGTTGTTTTTAATTTCCTCAATCTTTGTTGGTTCATATAAAGAAGCTAACAATACAGCATTATTCGCTCTGAAGAACTGTACTGAATATGGCTTATGCTCATATTCTGTGATAAAGCTATAGGTTGACTTTCCGAATTTATCCGGTCTGGTTGCATATTGAGAACCCTTTGGCTTCCTCGGCGGTTTAGGTTCTACAATTCTGTTAGCAAACATTACAGCAGGAACACTGAATTTAGACTTATATTGAGCTCCCTGCATATCTACATTGTCATGATCCACACTCTTAAATCCAAAGATAGAGTATCTTACATCTTCATTTTCAGGTGGTAAAACAACGTCCTCAATTAAATTATTAGCAGCATTCTTATATAGGTATACTCTATAGGAAGGGTAATAATTCACAAGCATATTTTTGCCCATAACAGGATCAGTAAGATATACTGGTGGGGTTAATGGCTTAGATATCATTGTTGCCAGATCATCAGGATGATAATTAAATATAGGTAAGTGAGCTGTATCTTCTTTAATTCTGAAATTTTCATCATAAATATATACTACAAGATCCTTATTTGTTCCTATATTTTCTGTTTTTACCACTTTGAAAACCGATCTGGATTCTTTGGGAACTCCATTATTATAATCTTCTAATGTAAATAACCTTACAATACCATTCAGCCATTCTACAGAATCTGAATTAGGTGAAAACTGAGAATGTTGTGCCAGCTTGAATCCTGGGAATGTCACTTTATAAACCCCTCTATGAACCCTATATTCTTTAACAGGTTTATCTATCACTACTCCCTCACTGTTTTGATACTTATCAATTGTCTCATAATGCATCTCTATTTCAGTATTTTTCCAGAATCCTCTACTTTTTTCAAGGAATCTCTGAACAGATCCGTCCGATTGTTGGGTATGAATAATTTCTCTATGAATTCCCCAATCATTGGTTCCGATTTTTACTTTCAATGAGTTCGGATTTTTTGGTCCCCAGGTTGGCGTATTCTGCATATTTTCAGTGGCATTGAACAATCCTTCAGTGCCAGGACTGAATGTAGGAAGTACGAGGCTGCTCTGATCGATTACCGGTGAAGTCCCTGAAATAATAGCCGCACTTGGTGCTTTTTTGAACACTGTAAATTTCAATCCTGAAGGTTGTACTTCAATTCCGTTAATGATATAACTTTCACCATCTAATAAGAAAATTCCTCCGATAAAATCATTAATAGTTGTTCCTGCCGGAATTTCCGATCTTAAGATATTTAATGGAATTGAAGGCTGGGCAGACGGAGTTCCTCCCCCTGAACTTGGAAGGGTATAATCTACCGTTTTGATCTCTGCCAAAAGCTGATTATTCGGATGATGATTGATACTGGCTACCTTCGCAGAAATCTCTTTCATTGTATAATTTCTGTAGAAGATTTCCACTTCATCAGCCATAACTTCTTTATCATCCGGGAATATTGCATCCGGATTCAGATAGTAACCATCCTGAAGCGTAGAATCAAATGGAATAGAATATACAATTTCATCCTGATAAATATGATGATCAAAACCAAGTCTTACCAATGTTTTATCCGAATCCGCGATTGCATTTCTACGATCCTGTTCTCCCTGAGAAGTAAGGGTTACAGGATATTCTTTCTGGATAAGGAAGGCTGTTGTTGCCGTTGGAGGTAATAACCTGTTGTTAGGTTTAATCTTGGTGTCAATTGACAGTTCCTCTCCTCCAATCTGCGCTCTGGAGAACCAGTTGATTCCATATCCTTTGTAAAAATAAGTTCCACTTTTATCCTGCTTATGCATATACAATGGAGCATAGGTATCCGGAATCTGAAGCGGTAACGTTTCAAAAGAGTCTGCTGCATTATCAATATTTGCATATTTGGTATCATGGCACAGTTCCGGCTTAATCCACATATAATCATCTGTTTTGCCTGGTTCTACAACACGGTATTCAAGACCTGCATATACCGGGAATGTAAATGAAGAGGCATCCAGTTTATCAGATGATCCAAAGAATGTAGGGTTTACTTCAAGTTCTGGTACCTGTAGATTATAAATACTGATATAACGGTATTTCCCATTATGAGAATATCCTTCGCTATCATACAATCCGGCAGATTGCGGATTATTAGAATCCATTCCTTTATTCAGTTTCATCAGTTTCACAGGCAATGAAAGCCTTTCAATTTCTGTAGAAACAGGAAGAGACATGGAGAGCAGCTGATAGGTCTTATCATCCGAATTGATATCCAGATTTTTATTGGTATAATATTCTGTGATATAAATATATTCGTTTCCAAAAACTTCATCATTGATATCCAGATATCCTAATCCCAGCATTCGTGCTACGTGATAATCCAAAGCAGCAATATTTAAAATATCGAGATTGGACACCTGCATATCTCCATCCTGAGGAAGATTCGTGCTAATATCAACTACCTGTTGTGAACCAGTAGGAGAAAGATTGATTGAAATGGTTTCATTGGCTTTTGGATTCGGCTGATCATTACTCAGCTCTACATATCTTTTGACTACCGTTTGAATATCTCTGTCTAAAGCACCGGTAGAGGCATGTTCCCACTTCGTACGATAATTATCTGTATTTACATACGCACCATCATTATATCTTAACCATGCTCCATGAACAGGATTCTCTTTAGGCAGAGGATCTAGTCTCTCAAAAGCCTTATCGCGCTCGTCAGTAAGAGAGAATTCACCCATTAACTCCCATGCATTTGCCTGATTTCTGCTGATGATAAAATCTGAATAGAACTCAAATTTAATCCCGGTAACAAGACAATTGGTAGGTCTGAAACGCAATGTCTTTCCATTTTCAGCATTAAAATAGGTGTTAGAAAGCTCATTAAAACTATAAGGGTGAGCTCTATAAGAAAGCTGCTGTTGGGATATATTATTCGGGTCTGCTACAGAAAGCGCTTCCAGCTCAACTACTGAATTTGACTGTTGATTTTCCACTTCTAACTCTGCAGCAAAGAAAATATCTGTTTTACAAAGAATCTCTACAATTTCATTACCATATTGCTGCATGAATTTAAGAGGATCCGACATCGGGTCAACAGACTGTCTTACCTGTGTGTATTTTGTTTTATTTTTGAAATAGACATACAAAATTCTCTTGTCACCATTAAACTTATATACCCACATCTTCTTACTTTCATCAATAAGCTGAGGAGCTTGTTTAAAATCAAAGTTGAAAATATTTTTTTCATAAGGGGCTCTATATACTTTAACGAAATCTTCAGGTTTATTGAAGTTATTTTTGTTGTCGGTAAGTTTTCCTTTAGGTAGGTGATTTTCTCCCAATTCACCTCCGAATCCCCATCTCAGGTGAATTCCCTTGGTACTGTCATCTCCTTTGGATCCTGCAGCCTGAAGGTAGAAATTAGGGGTCTGCAGTCCTGAAAACTCATTAAAGGTAATCTCTGTTCCATCACCGCCATTCGTACCACATGTATTGTCACTAGCGTAAGGCTTAGTAATAATATCAAACTTAATGTCCTCTTCCTTTACATCTAATTTGAGATAGCCATAGGGTGCATCGTGGAGCTTAAAATACGTTTCCGATACATCAACATTATTAACATGTGAGGTAACACAAGTATTAATCCCACTGGATACAAGCCCTGTAAACTCTGAAGTATGTATTCCTTTTACGGTCACCTCATTTCCTACAATCTGATCAATATAAAATCCTTTGATTAATGATTGCTGTGTCCATACAGGTTTATAATTATAAGTGGAATAACAGAAACTAGAACCTGCACCTGTAGTTGCGTAGAAAAAATCTTTGCCATGAATGAATTGTACTGATTGATATTCCCATTCTTTAAATAAAAATGCTCTTGCTCCAGCTACATCTGCTAAGAGTACAGGAGTATTATTAATTTTACCTCCCCAATGCAATTCGTAATTCCCTTGTGGGATCGGGTGGCAGTAAACTCCGTTTAATACAACAGGAGTATCATTTACAGATGGATATTGAGCAGAAAGTACCGGTTCATTTACCTGTCCGTAGAAGGAAACACCGCGTTTTACACCATTATAGGTTTCATTACCACAGATATGAACAACTTCATTAAAGGTAGAGATTCCGGTAACTTCCAGGGTTGCCCCTGGATTACCTTTATTAATAAGATTTGTTCTTGATTCTACACTTCCGTCTGAGCCCAACACAAGAGTTCCACTGGTTTTTGTGCTTACACTATAAAAAGTAATATAAACTAAAGAATCAGCAAGTATTTCAGCATAAATACGTCTTTCATCGGTTACAATCGAAGGAAATTTTTTACACCATAGTACTTCTCCGCTCACATTAATTCTCATTACAAGAGGGGTTGTTGAGGAATCGATTCCCACAATGGCAAAATCACCGTTTTTGAATGGCATTACCTTCACAAAGGTAGTGTATCCTCCTTGGGAGGGTTTAAAGCCTCTGTTCCATTTCATCTTACCACTTTCATCAAGGACTGTAATCAGTCCGGATAGATCTATGCTTCCTACCTGCATTACCCTCCCTTGGTTCCTCGTAGAAGAGTTAACTGATCCTTTGGAACTTATATAATTATGATTTTTTAAAAAACTCATTTTAGATTTAATTAATTGTTTAGTTTTAATTCGTTAATTACCACTCTGCTTCCCGGAAATTCAGTGTATACTGATCCATTCCAGTATTTATACATAAACTGCAGTTTTAATTTCTGATCTTTGATCTTATTACTCTTATGCACGACTAAAATCTGAGAATAGTCTTTAGCATAGATAAGTTGGAAATCTTCAATATGTTCGTTTACTGCATTAAGAACCTGAAGGCATTCTTTCACTTTCTTCAATGGAATTTTCGGATCATTAAACGGTTCCGGATTCCTGATGAGTAATGCCACCACATCATTATTGGTATTAACTATTTTGACAAATTCCGTATTGGTAGGAGGATTTAATGGTTTTAGTCCCATTACTCCTTCAAAAGCCCTGTCAAATACTTCTGAATAGGTATTTGCAAGCCCTTTTAAGTTTGGATTCTCAATACCTTCTGAAGCTAAGATATAAAGGTCATTAAGCTGTTGTGGCTTAAGATCTGCTTTCACTTCATAGATCGCATCCTTCTGTCCAATAACTTCATTTTTATCATTATATTCTTTTAGCTTATAACTTTCTACCTGCTCTTTAAAGTCCTTGTATCTTGAAGTTCTGAATACAAACTCATGAATCTTCTGGTTCTCCTCATATACTTTATAAGGATCTTCCAATGTTGGTGTAGGCTGTGGCTCATATTTTCCATCTCCGTCATCATCAAAGGCATTGTAGATAATAGCTGTATATAGTTTTTCCGGACTCAGATCCTCCAGTTTAACGGAGTATTTATATGCTTTTGGTGTAACCGGTTTCCCAAGGTCAATGCTACAAGCCATGCCTGTATTCCCCTGATTAACGTGATTCACATAATTAAGCATCTGCTGAACTCCCAATGGTAAATTTGGATCGTCTTCTGCCCAGCTTTCTTTAGTTACCGGTATTGTTTCATGCTTTTTCCAGGTCGAAGGTAATGGATATGGAATACTGATACCTGTTATAGGATCTTTAATCGCGATATTAACACTTCCGATGATCTCCTCAACATCTATTTCAGTATCATGATGAGCAGCCCATGTTTTCAGCATATTATAGATATAAGGCTTAGTAAATGATAGGACAATTTTACTCTGTTCATTACCATAGAATAATGGTTTTGCCATCAAAAGGTCTCCGTCTACGTTAGGATATGATTTTTTCATATCGATATATGATTTCAGAGAAGTAATTGGATATTCATCTATATTCTTCTTCTTATTAGGGATCTTATTTCCATCTTTATCTTTAAGATCTTCAATGTAGTCTTCATTTTTCTTCTCAAAGTGTCCGATAGGTCCTGCTGTTTTAAAGGCGAAATAATAATCAATGATGTGAGGTGTATCTCCATTTACATTATCTTTCAGTTTAAGATTGATATAGTATACACTATTTGGTCTCCAAACCGGTTGTACCACTTTACTCATGGCTTCCTGCATCAGCTGCATATCTTCTGTTACAGCATCTTGTGACGGGATGGTCTGTTGATATTCATAATCTTCAGCGGTCATCCATCTCACCTGATGAAATAAAGTATGACAAAGGTTAACTGTATTACCATCATCATCACCACATCCACAGTTTCCTAGTTTAAAAATGATATCATAAATGTCTTTTGTTAATTGTACCGCTACAGACATTTTAGCACCTTCAGTATTCAGGTAGCTTCTCAACTTCTCTACAAGGTCTCTTACATATCCTGCTCCCTGGATGAGATTATATTGTGGAAACTCTTTATCAAACTGGTAGATGGCATCGATGAACATGAAGAAACACTTTGAACTATATCTTAATTGAGTTACTTCATCTACTCCCTGATAAACAATACATTTATTAAGATTATACATAAGTCCGGTAAGGAAATCACAAAGTCTCGTATCCTTTGTACAAGGTTCTGCTGAAGAATTACATCCACAATCAGGAGTAAACTTCAGGTTAAGAGGTTTTTGTGTAGTTTTACTTACCTTAATGATCACCGCTTTATTGATATTTTCTTTCGGATAATCACTTGAGTAACAGATATCAATACCATTAGATTGATCTGTTATCTTTGAGATCACACTATTATGCTTAATGAATCGGCTAAGAGGACCGCTAGGTAAAAACAGGAAGATCACAGAATGTGTATTGAAGTCAACATATGGTGGAGTATTCCCTGAGGTTATCATCATATATTGAGTTTCGTAATCTGTCCATTTAGTGGCTACATTAGACATATCAAAGTTTATGTTCCCATTGCCCCAAAATCCATTATATCCATTTTCAACATGCATTACATCAAAGTCAAGCTCATTGCATTGAGAGGCAGTACATCCTCCGGCTTTCAATTTCTTCATCTGCTCAACAAGTTTGTCGTAGTTAGCTTGTTCATCTGGAGAAAGAACTACGCTACTGACCTCACCCGTTGTATTGGCTGTTGCATTCGCCCAGATCTGGTCAATTTGTGCATTGATATCATCAATTTCCTGCTGGTTGGCATTGTATGGAATAATTTCAATCTTACTTACATATTGACCTCCATGATTAGCTGCTTCATAAATCAGTTCTGATGCCAGTTCTGCTTTAGTTTTGGTTACTTCCTCAATCAGAGCATAATTCTGATAAATTGTAGTAGAAAATACATCTTTATAGTATCTGACCGTCACCGAGCTAGCCATTGTTGAAAGTAATAATTCTATACTTGCCGATGCTTCAGGAAGTAAGAGAACCATTGTATTTCCATTGGTAATCTTCAATGATTTAGAAAAATTATGCGGGTTGGATGCATTGGAAACCGTCATATAATCCGCAGCATCCGATACTGTTCCTAAAAGGTTGTAATAGGCTCCGTTAATGAAGTTATATGGTGCTCCTGCCGGTGGATAATATACCGTTCCAACAGCCTTATCTTTTACATTAGACTCATGCCATACTTTTTCTGTTTTTGTACAAAATAGTGACGAAGCCGTAATTCCGTATTGTTCAGGAATAAACCATCCCGGTTGTGCAGCATCTAAGAATGAGAATGGTGTAGATGCCAAAATTCTGATGGTATCATACTTATCATTTGTTTTCTGCCAGAATCCTAATTTAAATTTATCAAGATTAGTGATTTGATCTGCTTCATCTTTGGTTAATACAGCCTTGTAAGGATTGTATTTATTCCATTTCCCTTGTTTATTAAGGATTTTAATTTCTACATCTTCAATAGAATACTGGTGCTTCACCTGGCGAAGTACGTGGCCTCCCGGCTGCGTTTTCTGAGGCGGGATAAGATCTGTAAATTCAGTCGCTCCGCTGGTATGTCCTCCAATTTTCTCTCCTGCAGCTGTAGTTGGAATAAGCCCTTTTTCAATTTTAATATCAATATAGGTATCTAATGGAATGGTAGGCAGTTTTTCATGATCTTTAACTGCTGATGTCGGAACCTCATTAACCAGTACTACTGGAAGATCAAAGGTTTCATTGGTAAGCATGTGAACTCCTTTGACCGCATTTTTCAATCGCTCTTCTTTCGGATAATCAACATGTGGTGGATCAGATACATAAGTAAGAGGCGGTACAGCACTCGTATCTACCTTATTTTCTCCTTTCTCCCATTTGATACTTAAATGAACTTTAAGCTTAATTTTAAAGATCACCAGCTTAATCTTGAGTTCGAATTTGAATTCTGCCAGGATCAGGAACGGGAATATAAGTTCTACTCTGAAATAGATCGAGATAAATAAGGCAACACTTACAATGAAAAGATTGATCTCTGCTCCTCCTTCCACATAAATATATCCTCCTACCTGTGGTCTTTCAAAACTGATGTGAGCTCCCACTTCAATAGCGGCATACACTTTTACAATAATCAGATTCAGGTTGAAATCTACCCTTGCTCCCGCTTCAATTCCTTTGGCAGCAATCATCAGATAAGATTCTGCCTTAATATTCACCGAATCTTTAAATAGACTAGCCCTGATCGGTTTGTCCCTTGTTCCGAAATTGACATACCATGGCCTTTGATTTTTAAAGAAGAATCCCATCTGAACTTCGGCCTTAATATCAATAAATGACCCGTTATTTTTATTAAGCTGGAAGTTACCTCCTGCTCCAATTTCCAGTGAATTGTCACCGACGATAACGAATGCATAGAATGGCGGAACTTTAGGGTCATCCTCCGTCAATCCGAGACGCTCACTGATAATCGTTAATCCGGCGTCAATCGCAAACATACTTGGTACTGAAAGCAATACCATGGCACGCAATGAAGCAAGACGTCCGTCTAAGGTTGCCAGAGATGCCCCTGCTCCAAAGGAGAATGGTGCGCTATACTCCTGAGTATACTGAGGTCCGATAAATTTATCGGTATTGATTCCTCGCTGCGGATGTACATAATAATCATACCAGGTATCATTTTCTGTCATTCCAATAGCTTTCTTATGAGCAACATATCGGTATCCGATAAGCCCCCTGAATCCGAAGATACCAAATGAACCTAATGGGATCACGAATGGCAATTCGACGCTTGCATCTACCAGGAATCCCGGATATTTAGGATCAAAAGCCATTTCTGCAGAACCGGAAATATTCATTTTCGGCAGCTGAAGAGAAACTTTACCTCTATATTCTGTAGATTTTCCTGGTTCAGGAATGGTAAGAGCCCCTTTGATAATAGCTACTGCAGCACTTGCACTGGCTGTTCCCGGAATTACTAAATCAACTTCTAAGGTTGAAATATGGAAATAATCATCTTTAGTTCCATCGAATTCATCGTTATCAGCAGTATAATAGTATTTTACCCCATTACCTCTTACATCAAGACCTAGTGGATTGATATTAATACCACCATCAAATCCGATATAATTATAGGTACGCATATTACCATTGAACATTCTCTGGATGGTTCCCATATGGATGGCTGTAACTGCCATACGTACCGGACCTAAGTTCAGGTGAAGGTTGGTTGGAATAATAGAGCTCCCGCCTGCGATTTCAAATTTACCGTTAGCATAATAACGGATAGCCGGAAGATCAATTCCTTCTTTTCCTAACAATCTTTCTCCGAATGAACCCTCAGGGAAGGTAATCTTAGTATCTGCTTCCACATAGAAGTTATCATTTTTCTTTCCGACTTCTATTCTTTGCAAATAAAAGTTAAGGATGTTAAAAAGGTTCATTTTCAGACCAAAAGGCAGAATGGCTGCAGAAAGCTTGAAATTTTCTTTGCTTTCCCATTCTCCAACAACATCAATGACCATGTCCGCACCCTGATAATCTTTGAATTTTTTGATTTTCAGCCCAGCATGTAATGAGGAGTGTACTACCTGTCCCTGGTGGAAATCAATATCAAATTTACTGAATCCTAATTCCCATGATTTTTCGGTATCTTTTCCAAGGTTAAACCATAAGGTACGGTTATCATTATCAAGACTGTCTGTAGAAAGACTTGCCAGGAATTTATAATAGTCTTCTTCTTTCTGGAATTCCCTGTAATCTCCGGCAACGGTTCTTAGTCCCATTGGGTAAACAAACTTAAGTTCAGAAGGCGATGCCAAACCATCCATAAAAGTCATCAGTTCATCCATGTTATGAATAGTTGTTTCATTAGAGCTACTCATGGATTTCACTTTTAGATTATCATAATCAAGCTTAAAAAACTTACTGTAATAATCAACAACTTTTGTCTCGGTTCCTACTGTTTTAACGGCGTAGGTAGGTCTAATGGCAATATTTCCTGAAAGCCCTCCGGTTCCGATCAGCATATGATTGGCTGAAATACCGATGGTCTGTTGACTATTCCCTTCAGGATTTTTCTTTTTAAACCATTTTTTCGGAAGGAAAATCTCGGTGTATTCCATATAGACCCCCATAAATTCCTTAGGTCTTCCGTCTGCATCAGCTTCGGCGATATTTTCCGTTTTGCTGAGGTCAATTTTCAGGTTGTGAATATCAATCACAAAGCCTGTGTTTCCAATCTGAGCAGGATTACTCATATTCAGAACCAGATCCATATTGTATCCGAAACCTTTTTCAGTATCCGCATAGAATAAAGCTTCTCCAAAACTAAGGGTTACTTTTTTAGTTTCATCCTCAATGACTTCTAAAGGAGCTGTCGGGTGTTTTAATGGATTTACCGGTTTTAAAATACTTCTGGGAAATTCAATAGCTGCCGACAGCATTAAGGTTGCCTTAAATTTCGGAATGGCTACCTCTTTGATGAACTCATCAATATCCTGTGGCATTAAAGCTTTAAAAAAGGTTTTTACCTTTTCTGCTGTCTCCTGCATGTCGCTGGAAAGCAAGTAGGTTGCAAAAGCAACTAATGAAGCATACTTTCCTGCCGTTTTATTAAAAATATCCTGGACCACGTCTGTAACTGTCGTAGCATCGGATGGCAATGTAAGTCCCAAACTATGTGAGTCATTAATATCCTTCACAAACTGCATCAGAGGCGTGATATTCTGATTCGCTGGTGAGACAAATGTGTTCACAAAGTGCGCGATGGCTTGCTCTTCCGTTACGTTGAGCACCCTAAGGGCTACCTCGAAGATCTGCTGAGGTTCAAAGGAAAAGTTTCCTAAGCTGAAGTAGCGTAAATACGCCAGGATCTTCCATTGGTATTCAACGGTAATGGGAAATGCGGAGATCGCGGTGTCATCTGTTCCGTTCAGGACTAATGAAATCCCTGTTCCCGGAATTTCAATATCGATTCTCTTGGAAACGACAGATAAACTGTAAAACGCTGAATCTCCTTTCGGCCCTTTACTATACTGTAAATCTTTATAATAGATTTTATCGAGGAGGTTAGTAATCCCCGGTTTTAAGAATCCCAGAATGTCCGGGATGTCGTCTTTTGTAACCACAGAGGATAACCTCGGGTAATACCTGTGTGTTACCGGTGTTTGATTTGACATAAAAATAATTTTGTGTTTGGGTGAGTGGAAGGCTTTCGTTTAGGCAAACAAAAGCCTTATTAAGTAGGATTTACTTAATTTCCCTTGGTGACGCAATGTTTTTAAATATTAAGATATTCTTATATACTACCAATATTTAATCTTGCATATCAATAGATTTGTTTTTAAATCTGTTACGGAAATATAAAAGTTATTATTGAACCAAGATCTATAATAGCAAATTATTTCCATTTACAAATTTTTTCCAAGATATTGTAATTTCCTTTAAATCTGCTGTTGGTAGCTTATAATTTGGTGTCATATTAGGATTTGCTTTATATTCATATACATCATTATAAATACTGGTCATGGAATGAGTGACCTTTATAAGCTGTAATCCTTGGGTGGGAAAAAAATACTCTCCTGATTGTGGATTACTAAGCTGTTGATCTATAATCCCTAATAACATATTACACTCTTCTACATACCTAAATTCGAAAAATAATTCATCTAATGATGGGCTTATTGATTTCATTAGTTTATAATCTGAGTTCTTAATTCTTTTTACAAGAAAGTTTACTTTATAATCTTTTAAAATGCTCATATCTTTTCTATTTATCTAGATGGCCAACTAGTGATCACACCTTTATTTAAAAATCCAACAAGTCCGTCATTTCCTCCTCGGATGCAAATTATAATATGTTTATTATCACTCATAGCTCCTACAAATTTATTTCCGGATGAATAAGTTAAGGTAGTATAAGCAAGAGCAATATTATCTATTATTTCCTCTCTATCCCAATCTTGCCTAAACATATCGTTTAGAATAGGAAGGTGGGTGCCTGCAGCATTATTCCAAGCTTGTTTAGGATAAAATGTTCCACTGTGAAATACTTCAACATTAGTTAATGCATATCCTTGATTCTTAGATAATGTCCTCACAATCTTCCCATAAGCATTCACGTTCACTCCCATTCCATAGATATGATGAAAACCACTTGCTTTAGGAGGCGTAAAACTAGTATCAACCTCACCATGAAAAACATGATCCATACGGGGAGTATTTAAAGGGGTATTTAAAAACTTCCTCGCTTTTAATAAATTGATACTATATCTATGCTTTTTCACACTTGTCGTAATTTTTATCCAAACATCTATCAAATCTGGTTCATTTTGTAATTGTTGAATATATGGAATCCCATGATCTCTAAACTCAAGCATAAACGCATATCTATCTTCTTTGTGAATAAAGCTTTTTACTTTATTTACAACTGTTGGGCAAGTAGGCTGTATTTTAGCATAAAAACTATTCAATGCGGCATCCAAATCTGCAATATCTCTAATAAAATCTGCAGCAGCTTGCGGAAATCCAGCAGGAAAATTACTATTATTTACAGCCATCAGTTTTACAGCAGCATCCCTCATCATATATTCAGCTGCAAAACCGCCTCCGCTTGAAACCATTTGGGTCCAGAATAAAAAATTATCTAAGTTCTTACACCAATCATAATTAGGGATAGTATTACCTCCTGGGTTTTCGGGAATATTTCCATCTGGAGTAGAGTCATTAATATTTGCCTTAACTTTATCTATATATACTTCACACCCATTAGAATAATAATTCAAAATAGATTTTGCTACATCTGAAGTAAGCTCGATCAACGCTCCTGCTCCTGACAATGCTTCTAAAGCTAAAATTCGTTCACCAGTAGTAATTGAAGCTCCCAAAGCAATTCTTCCTAATTTTGATAGATGTCTAAAATGTCTAAGCTTTGATATATTACCAATACCGGTAAAACTAAGTGCTACGTCTGCTGTCAAATCTACTGCTGTCCAAACATCCTCGCTATCTCCAAAATCATCTAAATACTTTAAATAAAATAACGGAATCACGTAACTTAAATCACTACCACTAGGTTGCAAGGCTATAGAAGGTAATTTTACCGCTACATCTTTTTCGTCATAATGCATTAAAGAAATAGCAGTGTAAAAACCATAATCACCAACTTTTACTTTACTTATATCAGGAGTGGGTTCTCCACCGGAAATAGTATAACCTGTTACTTTCTCCTCTTTTACGGTAATAAGCTCTCCATTAAACTCAAAATCCATGTTATCGACAAAAAAACCTAAAAAATTCTTTTTTGAATTATAATTTAAAATGATTGGTTTATTTTTGTAAAATTGCTCAAAATAATATTGGCTGGTATTGTAATCAATTCCTCCCAGTCCAATAGCTAAAGATTGATAAGGATTTAACATCGAAACATACCATAGAGAATAGAGACGGTTCATGTATTCTCTTCTATTATTCTTCCCAAAGAAAACTATTCTATCATTAATTCTCTGATATAAACACTCGAAAAGTGTCTTTTGATTACCGTTAATTAATATTTTTTCGGTTTCTAGCCTATTTAAAAATGCAAGTGCATCATTAACTTGTATTGATTTTACAATTTTTACTACAGAATCTTCTCTTGATTCATATATACTATTCTCAGCAAATTTTCTTAAAATTTTAATTTTTGCATCTAAAGTTAGAAAATTTACAGCACCATCAGGAATTATACTTACCAGCATTTCTAAACGTAAGTTACTCTGTGCTTTCGTAAATTCCACTGACCACCCTGATGGATCAGAGGTTACGCCAAATAAATATTCCTCTTTTGAATAAGCAATATTAATATAAATATTAACAAGAGTATTGTAATAATTTTGAAAAGGCATATAATAATCATTTTCAAAATCGCTTGCTTGCCGAGATCAAAAAAGGAGGCGGTGAAAAGAGGCTTCAGAAGCTTCGTGAAGAAGGAAAAATGACTGCAAGAGAAAGAATAGACTATCTTCTTGATAAAGATTCTGATTCCATAGAAATAGGAGCTTTTGCCGGCTATGAAATGTATGAAGAACATGGTGGATGCCCTAGCGGAGGAGTTGTAGTAGTAATGGGATATGTTTCCGGAAGACAATGTCTTGTTGTAGCCAATGATGCATCGGTAAAAGCAGGAGCTTGGTTCCCTATCACTGGAAAGAAAAATCTGAGAGCACAGGAAATAGCAATGGAAAACAGACTTCCAATCATTTACCTTGTTGATTCTGCAGGAGTGTACTTACCTATGCAGGACGAAATTTTCCCGGATAAGGAAATGTTTGGTAGAATATTCAGAAATAATGCTAAAATGAGTGCTTCAGGAATCATCCAGATTTCAGCGGTTATGGGAAGTTGTGTAGCTGGAGGTGCTTATTTACCTATTATGAGCGATGAAGCTATGATTGTGGATAAAACAGGTTCTATTTTCCTGGCAGGAAGCTATCTTGTAAAAGCTGCTATTGGAGAAAGCATTGATAATGAAACATTAGGAGGGGCTACTACTCACTGTTCTATTTCTGGTGTTACCGATTATAAGGCGAAAGATGATAAAGATGCTTTAGACAGAATAAAAAATATTATGAAATCTATCGGAAGTACTGAAAAAGCAGGCTTTGACAGAATAGAAAGCTTTCCACCAAAAGAAAGTCCTGATAATATCTTCGGAATTATGCCGGTTTCCAGAGCTGAACAATATGATACTTACGAAATTATAAAGTGTATTGTGGATAACTCCGAATATGAAGAATATAAACCAGACTATGGTAAAAGTATTATTTGTGCTACGGCAAGAGTAGATGGTTGGTCTGTGGGAATTGTAGCCAATCAAAGAAAATTAGTAAAGAGCGGTAAAGGAGAAATGCAATTTGGAGGAGTGATCTATTCCGATTCTGCTGATAAAGCGACTCGATTCATTGCCAACTGTAATCAAAGAAAAATCCCTTTAATCTTCTTACAGGATGTTACCGGCTTCATGGTAGGTTCAAAATCAGAGCATGGAGGGATCATCAAAGATGGAGCAAAAATGGTAAATGCTGTTTCTAACTCAGTAGTCCCTAAATTTACAATCATTACGGGAAATTCTTATGGCGCAGGAAATTATGCGATGTGTGGAAAAGCTTATGATCCAAGATTGATTGTAGCATGGCCTTGGGCAGATCTTGCCGTAATGGGAGGTACCCAAGCTGCTAAAGTACTGGCACAGATTCAGGAGTCTACCCTGAAAAAACAAGGTAAAGAAATTTCTGAAGAAGAACACAACGAGATATTAGATACCATTTCAAAAAAATATCAAAAACAAACAGAATCTACCTACGCAGCAGCTAGATTATGGACTGATGCTATCATTAACCCAACTGACACCAGAAAATGGATTTCTATGGGAATAGAAGCAGCCAATCATGCTCCTATTACAGAAAAGTTTAATCTGGGGGTTATCCAGGTTTGATAAGTATTTGATTAAAAATATAAAAAGATGTGGAAATTAATTTCCACATCTTTTTGTTTTATGCCTTTTAAAATTTTGAAAATTTAAGAAAAGAAAACTCCTGTTCTGAATCTTTCTTTATTCAGTTTTTTGTTAACTGCCAATCCCCAAAGAATAAACTCTTTTAAGAATAAAATATCCTCCGGCTGAGTATCTGGTTGATATTTTTCAATGATCTGATCAAGAGGATCAATCCTGTTAAGAGATTTTGCATAGGATTCATCCGAAGATTCATCCGTAATTTCCAAAAATCCATCGTCTTCCAAAAACCAATCCGTAATTTGGTTAAACGGCCCATCAATATTCTTTTTCTCCAGTTTTTCTACTTTCGGGAAATAAGATGTAAATAAAGTTCTGATCGCATTATCAATCAATAACTGGGCAACCGCTTCCGCCCCTTCCTGTTCGCCTTCATAAACCAATTCCACTTTTCCCGTGATTGCAGGAATTACCCCCACAAAATCGCTTAATCTTACAGAAGTTGCTTCTTCACCAGTTAGTAAAGATCTACGCTCCGCTGTACTCAATAAGTTTTCGAAAGCAGTAATGCTCATACGTGCACTCACTCCACTTTTTGAATCTACATATTCGCTTTCACGAGACTCAAAACCAATCTGTTCCAAAAGATCCTTCGCTAAAGAAGGAACATATACACCATTTTTCTGACGGCTGTCTAAACTGGATTCATAATTCGTAATTTCTCTTGCAATATTGATGTTTTCAGGATAATGTGTCAAAATCTGCGATCCTATACGGTCTTTCAGTGGCGTTACAATACTTCCCCTGTTGGTATAATCTTCAGGATTCGCGGTAAAAACAAATTGTATATCCAAAGGCATTCTCACCTTAAATCCGCGAATCTGTACATCACCTTCCTGCAAAATATTAAACAAAGAAACTTGAATTCTCGCCTGAAGATCCGGTAATTCATTAATTACAAAAATACAACGGTTTGCTCGCGGGATCATCCCAAAATGAATCACACGATCATCTGCATAAGAAAGTTTAAGATTGGCAGCTTTAATAGGATCCACATCACCAATGAGATCGGCAACAGTCACATCCGGAGTAGCCAGTTTTTCAAAAAACCTTTCATCGCGGTGAAGCCATTCTATTGGAGCATTATCACCTTCCTTTTCCACTAACTCTTTAGCATAACGGGAAATCGGATTAAATGGATCGTCATTAATTTCACTTCCTCCAATAAAAGGAATCCATTCATCCAGTAAAGAGGTCATCATTCTTGCCAGTTTGGTTTTCGCCTGACCTCTCAATCCTAATAAATTAATATTATGTCGGCTTAGAATAGCGTGTTCCAATTGAGGAATAACCGTATTTTCATATCCGAAAATCCCTTCAAATACAGATTCTTTATTACGAATTTTAGTTTTTAAATTATCTCTTAATTCGTCTTTTATATTTTTTGATATATATCCTGATGCTCTTAATGAACCCAGTGTCTTTATGTTTGGCTTTTCAGTCATTTTATTTAATATCTGATTTTATAAAATTTGAAATATATTTTTTTAACGTATTCTTTTCTTACGATTGGTCTCATAATCCTCAAAAATCATGTGTCCTAATCCATTGAGTCCCGTATAAAAAGCCTTTCCTTGATTAGCTTCTGTAAATTCACTTACAAAACGTTGTAGATAAGGATCCTGAGCAATCATAAAAGTAGTAATCGGAATATGCAGCCTTCTAGCTTGGGATGCCATATTATAACATTTCTGAACAACATATTCATCCAAGCCATAAGAATTCATATAATAAGTACCATCAGCCTGACGAACACAACTTGGCTTTCCGTCGGTTATCATGAAAATCTGTTTATTGGTATTCCTCTTTCTTCGTAAAATATCCAATGCCAATTGAAGCCCCGCAACTGTATTGGTATGATAAGGACCCACCTGCAGATAAGGCAACTCCTGAATCTTAACAGGCCACGCATCATCCCCAAAAACAATGATATCCAAAGTATCCTTTGGATAACGCGTTGTAATCAGTTCGGCAAGAGCCATCGCCACTTTTTTGGCAGGAGTGATTCGGTCTTCACCGTACAATATCATACTGTGGCTGATGTCAATCATCAAAACGGTACTCATCTGTGATTGATGAATACTATCTTCTACGATTAAATCATCTTCAGTAAGATGAAAATCTCCAATTCCATTGTTGATTTGAGCATTTTTAAGGCTTTCTGTAATAGAAATTTTCTCTATCGGATCTCCAAAGTTATAATTACGGAATTCTCCTGTTGTATCTTCTCCCGTTCCGCTCTTATTGGTTTTATGATTACCGTTACCACTTTTCCCAAGGTTTCCGAATATTTGGTTAAGCGCTTGTTTACGGATATTTTGTTCCATTTTTGCACTCAGCCGAATTCCTTTTCCTCCATTAGGATTAACTTCTTCACGGATATATCCTTTCTTTTTAAGATCTTCAATAAAGTCATCAATCGTGTATTCCGGAGTAGTAAGCTGATACTCTTCATCCAGCATTCGAAGCCAGTCAATAGCTTCATCAAAATCTCCCGAGGTATGGGTTAATAAATCTGTAAAAATTTCCAGTAAACGATCGAATACGGAGAGTTCCGGTGCTTTGTAAGTTTCAAATCTGAACCCTCTCACAATATGCTCTTTCATAAAATAAAGTTACAACATAAATAGGAAGTGTTTAAGAGATTTAGTCTATTATAATTTTTATGAATAGAAATAATCTCGATTTAATATCTACAAAAATAATTTTCAGGAGCTTAATCCTGCTATCCACTCATACTCCTCGCGCCGCTGCCTTTACCTTACCCTGAGCCTAACCCAAGGGCCAACCCATGCTGTGGGGTAACCGTTCCTATCAGGGCTAGGAAAGAGGTATGAATAATAGGGTAATCTATAATGACCAATATATTGAGTAAAACCTAAGTACTATTTGTATTGTATACAGACAATATTCAATAGAAGTGGGGATATTACTCATTGCTTATTACCCATTACTTATCGATTCTTGTTTTGCTGTGGAGTATAGAGCAAAAAAAAGTCTCATACAATTATGTATGAGACTTTAAAAATAAAATAAAAACTGGCGGCGGCCTACTCTCCCGCGTTAGCAGTACCATCGGCGCTGGTGGGCTTAACTTCTGTGTTCGGAATGGGAACAGGTGAGCCCCACCGCTAAAACCACCCTAAAGGTTGTATATAAGATGTCAGATGCAAGACATCAGATGTCAGACGAATTTGTCTGATATCTGAGATCTAATCTCTGATATCTGTTTTAAGCGATAAAAACTTTCACAAAGAGCTAACCTTGCTGCACTTTCGTGCGCCATATCAGGCTATAAATCTACGGGTAATTAGTACTACTCGGCTATGACATTACTGTCTTTACACCTATAGCCTATCAACGTGGTCATCTCCCACGACCCTTAAAAGATGTCTCATCTTGAGGCGAGTTTCGCACTTATATGCTTTCAGTGCTTATCTCTTCCAAACGTAGCTACTCAGCAGTGCACCTGGCGGTACAACTG